>JBBCAW010000001.1:0-49450 GCA_051382295.1 Bdellovibrionota bacterium FG-1
TGAGAGGGCGGCTCTTTGAGCAATGGATCATCAATAATGCAAGGGCGCGCACGGACTATGATGAAAGAGATATCCAGTATTACGCCTGGAGAAATCTATCCAACACGATTGAAGTGGATCTTTTTGCTGTCCGTGGAAAAACCCCTCTTTTTGGAGCTGAAATCAAAAGCTTTAGCCAACCCACCACCGAACACCTTGACGGGCTCAGAGTGCTCCGTGAGCAATATCCAAAACTTCCTCTGTATCTCGTTTGCACGGCAGAGCATCCTTATTGGGCAAGTGACGTGGAACAGGTCTTGGTCGTTCCTTGGCAAAGCTTTTTGCTTGAGGAACTTCCGAAATATTAGGGCCTAATCATTCATCCGACGTCGTCCAGATAAATTGAACTTCGGGCATCACCTGGATTTGAAAAAAGCCTGAAACTCCAAAACCCAAATAAGGGTTGATATCTAAGTAAAAAGCATCAAATTCCCAACCGTTGCTGCCCACCGCATTTTCAAGCGCACAAGTTTGCGCTGCCGCAGGAACAACCAAGAGTTCTTGCCTCATCCATTGCGATAAAGCTGGAATAGGAGCGGCATTTGCGGTGGCACAAACCAACCCAACCAGGGGCAGCCAGTATGGGGCCTTAGCGAGATGCTTTTGCATAGATCAACTCCAGTTCACCGACGTTACCAATCGTCACAATCCCGAAAATACCATTCAAGGACATGTCAAATTCATTAGAAACTTCATGAAGCTCCCAACGTCCTGTTCCGCCTCGCGGAGTATGTCTTACAAAAAACGTTGATATTCGTTGCGCTCGTCTTAAACCCGCACGCAGGGCTGATCGTCGAATCTTAACGATCCTTCGAAAAGGTTCAAGAGCTCGCAAGGGGTGAAACACAATACCCGCTTCTTTGATTTCTGGCCGTAATTCTAGAGCGGCATCGGTGATTAGATCGACGGTTTCCTCTTGATCTATTTTGTCTGCATCTGTCGTCGAGTCCGCTCCCGTAAATCCCAGAGTCTCGTGCGAGTCAGGGACCTTTTCAAAAAGTAAACTGCCCTTCATATGAGTAGAGGCTTGAGCAAATCCAAAATCTCCACCGGTGGTGATCCCCACCGCCGTGCGAATGGCATTCAGAGTGAAGCCGTTGAGTTCCATCCCATAGGCATCGTTTTCAAGGACATCGAGATCCCGAGAAAGAGCGGTCACAAAACCTTGGAGTCTTTCGCTCATTCGGTCCTGAGGGGGGGAGAGGGGGGCTGAACCCATTCGAGATCCCAGAAATTCAGATGAGGGTTTCTCCGACTTTTTCCAGTCAAAACGAAAAGTCACAGTGGCCCCCACCTGGACCCACGGAAGGGGCCTCCCGCTAGCGTCAAACTGAAGCTCAAGTCGAAAACTATTAGCTCGCCATTGCGAGTGGCGAAGAGAAAGCGAATCCAAGGAGCGTGCTAAAATCTGAAAATTCCGTGCAGATTCAGTCAAGTGCGTCCGCAAGCTGGGTTCATCCCGAATGATCCCCGTCGCTAAAGCCGCGCGAATCGCAGGTTCGATCTGTTGCGATAAAATCCCTGGTTCGCTGGGAGGCGCTGCTGGGTTTGAATCCCGATTTCGCCAAACCACCTGACCCGCCGCTGTCCCAGCCCCGACCAAAACTCCGATGATCCCGCTGAGGGTGACGCCAAAATCAGCGATGTAGCCACTGAGGTGCCACGGTTGCGCACAGTGAATAGTGTCGCGAAAAAAGTCGACTGGCTCTGAACGCAAACCCTCAAGGACCTCTTGATGAGTATCGACGATTTGCCCAAAGGAAGAGCCCAGCCGACTTTCGGTTTCCCTGGATAATGGACTCAGCTCAGGAGACTGTCGATCCGTAGTGGTCAACCAGTCTGATGGAAATCCCGTGGAGGGAGCTATCGGTCGGCATCCGCCGGCTCCCAGCCCCAGGATTAATAAAAGGACTGATAAAACGCAAAAACTAAAACCACGAATAAAATGATTCATAAGACGGTCTCATTGAAACGGAAAGGTTGGAATCCGAGCGCGAGAGTAAAGCAGCCGGATTCGGGGTTTGCCCGAAATCGAAAAAATCGGCCCCAGGCCCACCTGTGTGTTGATGGCAAAACCGACGACCACGGTATTGAGCCGAAGGGGTCCATCCGGATTTCTGGTGCAGGCCAACTCCGGAAACACCGACTCATGCACGGATTGCACCGCCACTTCCATTTGATCGCGATAAGAACCGGGTGAAATTGAGCGAAAGCCGTTTTGCCCGCTGTCACCTAGTCCAATCAGGGCCACAGGGGATAACCCTCTTGAAAACGCTGAATGAGCTGTCAACGCGCCAGTTAAGGCGATTGATCCCAAAACCACAGCGAGGCCCGCCCGCCGAATTGTCTTTTTCATTTAGTTTGCCTTACAATTAAAATGCGGGATGTTCAAATGAAAGGTAAGCCATTGCGCCATAATTAGAGGCTGTCCGCTGTCGTTCCTGGGATGGGCTACAGCCCGAATCACGTGGTCAACTGAATTTTAAGCGTTACCGATACCGGGCCGAATTATAGCTCGTGCAGGCGCTATGTCCGGCGAACAAGGACGGGCAACCGAAGTCCTGTTGCGCGTTCGTAATCGCCACCCGCCGGATCTCCGTGATCCCGCGCCAAACCCAGTCCCCATGACCTGATGCGGTAGCGAGAACGATGACCGTAACGATAACTCCCATGGCTTCAGAAAATGACGGCATAATTCAGTCCCTCTTTTCGTTATTGCTTTGAGTCAAATAAACGCCCATGAGCCTGGCGTTGCACTCCAAAATTTGGCTGATGGACTTGGCGTGCCAACGTCCGCCGTTTTTGGTTTGAACATTTTCGGCACTGAAGGCCCGCGCAATCGCATGAAGCGACAACTTCGAGCGCCTGCCCTCGACCATCCTGGCGATTAGCTTTTGCTCGGCGACGTGTGGAACGAGCCGACCCTTCTCTCGCTTCCAGCCGAAGGGCGTCTGTCCCGTCATGTCGAGCGCCCGCCGCGTCGACTGCACTTTGACCTTGGCGCGCTTGAGTGTCTCGCGCACGAGATCCCGCGAAACCCCGAGGCGAGCGGAAATTTGCTTCAAAGAAAGGCGTTCCTGCACATAGAGCGCAGGGATTTGGACTTCAAAATCTAGCTCTCGACAAAGGGAATGGTTAAACGTATCAACGAGGTACGTCCCAGGTGAGCGATTTTTTGTCTGTTCTGTGGATTGGGACCCCATACTTACTTAAATTTCAAATACTTACAAATACAACCCTCGTCTAAATAAGACGAGGGAGACGACCGATACATTGTTTAACCACAATGGAATCGAAGGGCTCTCCTCGAGTCCATCACCGAAAGGAATCCTCGCATGGGCTGTTACATTCGCGTCTTGCGACCACAGAATAAACCGCTTTGAAAAGCGGCTCCTACGCGACCTCACTGAAGAGCTAACAAATATTGAGGTCAAGGATGCTCGGTGGCGCGAGGTCATCGAGCGCTGGGCGCGCCACCAAGAGCTGTAAGGGCAGGCTCTCGTGTAACAGAAGGATATCATTGCTTTCTTTTTCGTGTCGTTTCGAATGTTTCGTTTATTTCGTATGTTGCGTTTAATGGATTGTGCCGATACAATGGTAAACAGAAGCACCTGAGGAGAAATTATGGCACTTCCAAAAATGAAGCAGAAAATGCCCCGCGCCAGGTCAGCTCCCCGTCCAGCAAAGAGGAGCATTAAGGTGCTCAATTATTTAGAGTTAAAAAAGCTCATAGCCCGGACAGGAAAGCGCGTTTCCATTTTCTTAGGTAATGACGAAATTCAAATGCTAAAAAGTGAGCAAAAACTTTTTATCGAAGCCGTCTTGGAAACGATTGATCTCAAGGAAGCACAGAAGAGTGGCTCTGTCCTATCGACCCAAGAAGTTGCCGATCTTCTCAATGTTTCGCGTCCATTTGTCGTCAAGCTGATCGAAAAGCATCAGCTTAAATCTTTCAACGTCGGTTCTCATCGCAGAGTTCTAGAGGTAGACGCCCTCGCTTTTCGGCAGAAAATGAGAAATGAAAAGAATGACGCACTTGATGCTCTTGCAAAAGAGACCGAAAGCCTGGGTCTCGAATTCAAATGAGTCGAATGATCGCGTTTTTAGACGCATGTGTCCTCTATCCTTTTTCATTGAGAGATGTGCTGATTCAGTTCTCGGTTGAGGGGATGTTTCAGGCCAAATGGTCTGCCAAAGTTCAAGCCGAGGTGATCAAGAACGTTGAAGGGAACAATCCAGCCATCTCCGGAAGACTCGTACGCACGTTTGGGTTGATGGAGCGCGCAGTACCAGACTTCCGGTCGGAACCAACCCAGAACACTGTTGGCCTTGTCTCGCAGTCTTCCACCGATCCAAAGGATGTCGAGATTTTGGCCGCCGCGATCGACGGCGCATGTACCCATCTGGTTACGTCGAATCTCAAGGACTTTGATATTGCCTACGGATCAGCTCGTGGCGTCGCGGTGATGCACCCCGACGAGTTTTTAGAAAAGCTGATTGAGGAACATTTAGAAAGCGCGCGAGCTGGATTTGAGACTATTGTGGCCAGGTGCAAGAACCCGCCCCGCGCGAAAGCGGATTATTGCGAAGCTTTTAAGAAAAACCGGTTACCAAAGACAGCATCGAAGCTGGAGTATCTTTGAGCGGTCCGGAAGAAGCTGGCGAAGCCACCGCGCCCCGGCAGCAGTAGAAAACCGAGGAAATGATGCAGTAGTCATGTGTCGCATCAAGTGCTGAGTCATCGATACCGGGCGGAATTGTAGCTTGAGCAGGCGCTGCGCCCGGCGAACAAGGACGGGCAGCCTGTCCTGCTTCAAATTCAAAATCAGGCAGCAACCGAGATTGAAAAGCGTGTTGTCCAAATACTCCCTGCGCACCGTACCGATAAGTCGCTCAACAAAGGGATCGTCATCCGTACTCAAATGCCGCGGTAAACCGTTTTGTAGCCGAATAGCTACAAACATTCGGCAGACATCTTCACCAGTTTCTCGATGCCGATTTTGGACAGCCACGACGGACCTGGGCCCAAAGGCGTGAAGTAATGCTTACGAAGAATTCTTCTGACCAGCTGCTCACCAACGCTCTGTGAAGCCGAAGTAAAGTTGAATGGGCGACGACAACGGAGAGTTTCGGCAGTCGCGAGTCGATCCAAGAGCGTGAGTCTTGGCGCTCTCGAATTTTTTCTTCGGACGAGCAAGAGCTGCTGTCTGAGCAAAAGGGTCTCGGCGACCAACAGACTCTTGCCACCAGGCCTAGAGATTTTTGCCGTCAGCACAAAAACGTCCAAAATCAGTCGCAACACTTCTTCGAACATTTCTCATTTTTGGTGCCTCTTATTAAAGCCAGCAGTTGCAATATATTACATCGGTTTTATGATATTTCACATACCTGCAAAATACATTTGATATCTGCAATAACGTGCTATACTAGGGACATGGATCTAGCCAGAAAGCTCAACCAGACCGCAGCCCTCGTACAGGATTTTTTTCAGGGACTCCATTCGGGCGGCTGGGCAGGCGCTGAACTTTACGAGCCGCCGAACCTGCCGGTTTGGATGAGGGGGGCTGCTCGATACGGCCGCTTCAGATGTGGGTCCGCCCAAGGCGACCTGCAAGTGACGCTGATCGTCCCCGAAAAAGGACTTCCCTTTGAGCACGTCGCCAACCTCTATCGAGTCTTCACGAGGATGGGATCGGGACCGGCCCTGATCCTGGCCGACGATCTGCCGCCTAAGGCCCGAGGCGTTCTCGTCCGCATGGGCATCCCTCATGTGGTGAGCGACGGCTCGATCTATGCGCCACAGCTCGGACTAGCCTATGGAAAAATCAGGGAGCCGCCTGCCGAACGAGTGACCGCTCAGACGCTTTCGTCCGTCGGCCTCAAGCTCACGGCGGCCTATCTTCTCAATCCAAAACTTTTTGAAGGCCCTCCTGCACTTTCTGAACTTCAGGAGCGCCTTGAAAAGCAAGGACCGTACTCCGTTTCGGTTGCGACCCTGTCGCGCGCCTTTCAACAGCTTCAAGAACTAGAACTCGTCGAGGTTAAAGGCCAGGGACCAAATAAGCGCATGCACTTCCTGGAAGGTCCGCAAACCTGGGTACAACTCCTCCGTGTTCCCGTGGAAACCATCGTCCGTCGAGTGGAAACCCGCTATCTACCTCACGACGACAGCATGTACGTTCTTTCGGGCGATTCCGCTCTCGGAAAACTTTCCGACCTGACGGACCCCACCTCTCCGACGGTTGCCATGTCGGTATCCTCCTACCGCAAATGGAAAGAAAACGCCGGCGACACTTGGGGGAAAAGGGATCAGCCCGTGACCGATTGGGGCGCGCCTCCCTGCATAATTGAACTCTGGAAAGAAGATCCGCATTTCTTGCAGGAGAAGGGCTGTATCAACGCCGTCGAGCTAGTGCTATCACTTCGTTGGCACCACGACGAGCGAGTGCAAATAGCTCTCGACCAGATTCTTGAACACCACGGACTCGACCCAGCGTCGCTCGAAGCAGGAAGGACATCGCATGACTAAACTGCAATCCCATCAGGTAACGGAGTTCGGTGCCTACTTCAAGAATCACCTCAAGGACTACTCCATCATCGGCGGAGCCGCGACCCTCATCCACCTCGACGAGCGGGCGGCCGGAACGCACACGAAAGCCACCAAGGATCTTGACATCGCCGTACTTGATCTGAGCGCCGATGGAAAGACCTCGACGTTTCTTACGCGCTTCACTCGATACGTCGATGAAATGCAGTATGATGTTTTCACCGGCAAGACCGAGAAGGCCCACGCGTATCGCTTTATGAATCCAAAGGCTGGTATCGCTCCCCACAAGATCGAGATCGCGACCCGTTTGATGGAAGGGTTGAAGCTCAAAGGAGAGGCTCAACGGCTAACGGAATTCGACATTTCAGCAATCGTCTGCGATCCCGTCTACATCGAGCACCTGAAATCGCATTCGGAGGCAAAGGTGCTCTCCGGCACTGGAGGCGCTCCGGTTAATGTCGCCCGCGCCAGCTCCATCATATTGATGAAGGCCCTGGCCTATGTAAATCTCATCGCAAACGATGCGATGAAACACCACGCCGCCCGTCACGCGGCGGACATCATGCGCCTGTCCGCAGTGCTCAATGAGTCCGACAGAATCGAGGTTCAGGCTGACCTCTACGCCGCCTTTGAAAGGCTCGTTAGCATGAGCAGCACGGCCTTTCCCGTTGATCGGGTCAAGGAGATTCGAGGTAAGAAAGTCCCGCCCGATCAGGTGATTTCCGAGCTGAAGTAGTTCATCCACCTAAAACGTTAAGGTTTGCAGAAAGACTTATCCACTTTCGGAACAAACCTGGGATCCTTCAAATTCAAAACCAGGCAGCAACCGGGATTGAAAAGCGGGCACCGCAGTAGGATTTCCAGGCGTAATTCTTGAGATCGATCTGGCCGATCGCGCCTTTTCTACCCATCCCGAGCGGAATCTTGCCGCAAGTCGCCGGTCATTGGGGTATGAATTGGGCGGGGAGATCAACTTTGGATAATCTCAATTAGCCCTGGATCCGGGCCAAAATCCTCACTGCAATCAAAAAAGGTTTGAGCCGCCTAAACTCCGCCAAAGCCCGACGATACAATAGCCCGCGCGCGCTCATAGATCGCGGTGGCCCAGGCGTCGGTTTGCCTGAGCCCTTCGGGACCCAGATAATCGTAGTGCAGGCCGTCCCCGCCGGAGGCTGGATAATGGGTCAATGCACGGGAGTCCGTAAACGCGCATTCGGGCGTGCTTGCGCCACGCAGGACGCCGTAAAGCTCGTTCATGGCCGGACCGGTACGCGTGCGCGAGTCTGGCGGCCCGACCCAAAGACACTGGCTGCCGGCCCTCGCGGTCATCTCGGCCAGGCGTTTGACGACCGAAGCACTGTAGTCCATGGGCGCCGAGTAAAGATTGGCTCCCAGCGCGATGATCGTTAGTTGCGGATGGTACCTCTCCAGGAGGTCCGCAAAAACCGGGGTCGCGCCTTTTTCGGTATCGATCAGGCGTCCGTCGGGCAGGTGTTCAAAAACGGCATGACCGGGAGCGTCCCCCAAAAGCCAGCTTTCAGGGTTTGAGCCCCAGCTCGCAAAAGTGGCGACCGAAGCCTCAGGTCGGGTGCGAAGCAGGCCGTCGAGCTTGCGACCAAAGCTCTGGTAAGTGTGCGAGTCGCCGATCAATAGGATCGCGACAAACAGGCTGCCTGGAGGGCAGTGGGCCTTCTTCATGGTTCTTTTTCTCTCAGAGAAACGACGATTTGACAAACTGAAAGGATTTTGTTCAAGCTTTAGGACTACCCCATCCAACACGAATTCTTGACCGTTCGGCGCCATCGCAGGCGGCGGGCACTTTTCGTACTGGCCCTATTGTCTTAGGAAGTCTTCTTTGCCTTCAGGATCGCCCGCACCAGCTCGTCCGAATTCACGGGTTTGGAAATATGTTCCTGAAAGCCCGCAGCCAAAGCCTTCTGCCGTGTCTCTGAATCTGCATATGCGGTCAACGCCACAGCGGGTGTATTTCCGCCCTTTTTGTGACTTAGTTTCCTAATCTTTTGAATTAGGCTGTAGCCATCCTCATCTTTGAAGTATCACAGGCAGTTAACGTGAAATCTGAGCCGCCGATGCCGCCGCCACGGTGGATGACCTCACGGGCATCGACTCTTCGGGCTTCTGGGCTAATCCGCGAGCAACAACCTGCGGACCTGCTTGAGACTCAAACAAAGAGACCTCGTGCTGAAGTGTTCCATTCGCGAGCAAACACCTATGCGCCTCGACCGCTTTCGCTGCTTCTTGCGGAGATTCAAAAATCGAGTCAAGCTCAAGTTCGGACTGAGATTCAAGGCATCGAACAAAAACTTCGCTTCAAGCTGCGATTAACAGCCAAAACAAGCGCTCGTCTTCGGCGGGTCATTCTTAAAAAACGCTGAGAGCGTGCTTTTTGAGTTAGGACGTTCAAACTATCTTTTTTGATCTCAGTGGGGGTTTTACCCACGGAGCCAGGAGTTGATCAAACTCAGTGTCGAGATCAAGACCAAGAACCCCCGGTACGGTGATCTTATTATTATTTCTTCCATGCACCGTTGATGCGGATGGTCTTGGTACTCGTAGTATAGCTGCCATCCGGCGTCTCCATGTCTATTTTGGCCCAGTTGGAGTGCTCATAAACGCGCACTATCTGAAGGCCCGGTTTCAACCAGTCGTTTATGCTCTGCATGTAGCCCTTTCCGTCGGGCCCTTCAATTCTCTGAATCACACTTTCCTGGCAGACTTGCTTCAGCGCTGCCACATCCTTAGCGTGCATCGCCCGCATATACTCAGCAACAACCTTGCCCGGCTCGCTGTTCGCCGCTGCCGCTCCCTGGGCCGTAGGCTTGGGTTCGGGCTGAATTGGGGCGCTGAAAGTCGCAGTTAACCCATCCATCGATATCTTTCCGGCCACCGTTTTGTTGTTGAAAGTCTTTTTCTCAAACCTGAAAGATTCCTCGTTGAGAGACCTTGACATCATTTGGTACAGCATCGTGCCCCCTGAAGGTTCCCCCTTCTCGGTGAGAGATAGGTCAAGAGCTTGGAGCTTGCCCGTTTGCACCAGCATGGTCACACCAACTTCATCCTCCATGGCCTCGTCAGAGATAGGCTGATCGCTGAGGACGATCCGAATCTCGCGTTTCTTCTTGTTGAATGGAATATTGCGAGTCGCCTCATCGATTGGATCTATCCTTTTCTGGGCGCGGACATAGCTTAGTTTGATGGTTTTGACTTTATCCTCGCCTTGCTCGAATGTTGCTTTGGGATTGAGGGTGAAGGTTCCAGTCGCGGTCCCAGCTGTCTGCATAGTTTTTTCCCCTTTTTTTTCTGCGCCTCGCGCTAAGTTCAAACAAAAAGCCATTATAAATATCATTGTAAATCTCATTACTCTTTTCATTTCCATTTTATTTCTCCTTTTAATTTGATCGACTCCTTGTCACGCATCTTTAGGGGAGGGTCACCCCTCTACTGTGGCGTCAAGCTGAACGAGTCAAGAACCTCGCCCTCGGGGGATTTGGCCGCGCATTCGAGGTGATTGCCAGAAACCGAGACGTTCACATAATGATGCTTCGGAACGACGACCGTCACATGTGGCCACAATTTGTGGCGCTTGGTATCGACGTCGCCGCCGCCACCTCCCGTGATCACATAAGCGACGCCGTTGAGAATTCCGCGCTCGTAAACGTGCGCGTGCCCGTTGAACACCAGCGTAATGTGGTACTTCTCGAATAGCGGGACTAGGTGTTCCCGCAAGAGCGGTTCGCCGTCGTAATACTCGTCATCCCAGCTCGTCGTGAAAGGCGGCTCGTGGAAGAAAATAAAACGAAAGGTCGCTTGGCGGGATAGCGGGGACTCAAGGTCCTGAATCAGCCAGCGGTATTGTTCGCCGCTGGGAGGGAGGTCAAATTTACCGTAATCGCGGTTCTCATTCGTGTCGAGCACGATGAAGTGACTATTGCCATAATTAAATGAATAGTACATCCGGTTGCCGGAGGGATTCCGGAACAAGGCTCGATATTCCCGTCGCCCGGGGCTGCTCGGAGAAAAATTCCAGTGAACGCCTTGTGCGAAGCCATAGTCATGATTTCCAGCGGCAAGGAAGACCGGGACGTTCGCCAGGAAGTGCGCTCCTGGCTGAAAGAACTCAGTCGCCCACTGGGAGCGGTTGAACCCATTGTCGCTGAAATCTCCAACGCCGACCCCGAAATCCGGCTGCGTCGCTAACATGGCTTCAGAGACCTGCGTGAAGATCGAAGGGTTATGCTGGTTGTCGCCCCAAACGACGAAATGGAAAGGGGTCTGATCGGACGTAGGCGCCGTCACAAAGTTGCCTTCCTGGTAGAGTCCGAGGCCTTGGGGTTTGACCACGCGATAGGCGTAATGTGTGCCGGGTTTCAGGTGCTCCAAGCGGAACTCGTGGCGGGTGACCTTGTCCGACAGCCATCGCGGCGCAGCGAAGACGTATTTTCCGCCAATGAGCTCGCCGATCTGAATGCCCGAGTTCTCGGCCTTGCTGGTTTCCCATAGGAGGGTGAGATGGTCTTTGCTGATATCCTGGAGGTAGGCGGAACGCACCAACTTTGCCCTGGCGTCCCCCTGCACACGGGCGGCGAACAGTACGAGAGTTGTCGCGGAAAAGACAAAAAGTGAGACGCCGGCGATAACCCATTTCGCGCGTCGATGGCCGTATTGCATCACTTGCTCCCTCCCGTGCCCTTCCTTGAAGGTAACACGGAAAGGGGGGTGGGGTATTAGGATTTCATCCCAAGTTGAAACTAGGGATTAGCTTTCGAAGATCGATCGATTGCAAGAGGATAAAGTTGTTATTGACGCAACTAGTTAAAAGTACTATGAGTACAACTCTGAATGCCGAATCGATTCAATCCAAGAAAGACCGCGCAGCCATTGATGTGAGCTGTCACTAAACCCACAGCTCAAATGACTTCGTTGTGTCGGATCGGCTCGTCTTCGCTGTCACTCGTGGCGCTTTGACTGGTGAAGATGTCTGCCGAATGTTTGCGGCTATTCAGCAGCAAAACGGGGTACCGCGGCATTTGAGTACTGACCCTGAAGCGAGTTTAGGCGGTTCAAACCACCTTTTTTGATTTCAGTGGGGTGACAGACCCGTTCACAGTCATTCCGCCGACTTGCGCCGCGTTTTTTCCTATTGTAGGAAACATGCCTGCGTCATGCAAGCACGAAAACCGCTTGAGGTGCAGTTGATTTGCGATCACTCGCGAAACGTCAAGAAATGTCCGGCAATGCTGCTGTGATCGCGCACGGATCATGGGTTCACTCCACCAGTTCCTTGGCGAGCTTGGTCAGAAGCGCCATGAGTTGGTCCCAGCAATCCTTGAACGCTGGCGCTTTCCCGGCCACGTCAACGCTGCCCCATGCCGCCGTGAGTACACCGCGATCTATGCGGCCCACGGCTTCAACGAGATTTTTTGGAAGTCTGGTATTCCGCTTTTGACAGACGACGCGCACCGCGCGGGCGATGTCAGCGCTGCTCTTGCACCTCGGAAAAATTTCCACCAGGTCATAGACATCTTTGGCGCGCGAGTTGGCTGACCCACGGGCCAGCAGCGTTTGAAGCTTCTCGGCGAAAATAAACTCAAGCGGGTAGACTCGCCACGAAAGCGGCGCCGCCCCCAGCACGGTCGGCATTCGTGCGAATGACCTTTTGGCTTGGGCCGGGACCTCATCGCCAATGCCGATGTCAATGTGGAGCCGGGAAAGCTTCTCGATTTTTGCTTTTTCCGGCGGCTCCTTTCCGATATGAAAACCACAGTTGGCCCGTAGTCCTCCGTATTCACCTTGATTCGGCACGGGTTCCACGCGGGTATCTACAAACCACAGCTCGTCATGAAGATTGTGCTCAAGAGCGTTTTTGATCAGCTCCATCGATTTTTTCTGGTCGATGTCAAACGCAAGGGCATCAAGGTCGCGCGTAAAGCGCGCACTCTGGGCTCGGCTTCAAGCCGCGCTATGACCCGTTCAATCGCTACAATGACCCGAATCTGGCTGAATTTTAGGCGTGATTTCGGTTCGGCGGCGAGGCGCTTGATTTGCTCCACGAGACCGATAGGATCGTTCTTCGGTTTCATATCAAGCCAGTGCCTCAATGTAGGGACGAATCTTATCGGCGGCGCTCAACTGGTTCGCCATGTCCAAGACCTTGGAAAGCGTGGTTTTTTTCTGCGCAATGGCGGTGCGGATGGCTTCCACCGCGACGTTGGTGCCAATTCGTTTCCGCTCAATCAAGCATTCGGCAAGGGTTCGCTCCACGGAGGTGATCGAATAGCCTTTCTCCCGAACAACGCCGACATTGAACCGGGGCTCTCGTTTCCGGAACAGCCGCACGCCCGTGAACCGCGTATGCTTTTCCACTGGCACGAGGAGCCATACCGCACGCGGGATGATGTCAGTTAGGCCATAGAATGCCAGGGCCGACAAAAGGCACACGGCTGAATCCCCACCCAAGCGAAGCGTCGCTATGCGAAACTGCTCCTCGTCGTTGATATCCTCCGCCGGAACGCGGTAGACACCACGGCTCATACGTTCAAGGCCGCCCGTTTTAAGCTGGCGTTGAATCTCATTCCACGAAACATCAAGCTGCTTGGCCTCTGCCCAGGTGAAAAGGCGAGTCCGGAGCTTTTGCGGAAATACGGGCCTTTTTGCCATAAATACAATGTGACACGGAATCGATAACGTGTCACATTGTATGTTATCTCCAACATCAAACACTGTCGTTTCAGTTATTTGCAGATTCCGACCGCCCATGGGAACCTCCAGATTGTGAAGGGTGAACAGGGAGCCTGGAGCGGTAACCGCCTCTACTCTCGCCGTACCCCATAGTCGCCTTATCTCACTTACACACCGAGTGCTTCGGCAGCGCGCGCGCGAAAATGCATTGGAGATAGCCTTTGGGATCCGGGTGCCTTTCATCGGGGTCCGCGTTGCAATCCCAGGCCCAATGGGCAGGTCTTTTTCTCCAAGCTGAAAAGATGATGTCGGCAAAAGCTTCGGTGCCCTGGTACGAGGCACAAATAGGTTTGTTTTTCGCCCGTTCGGCCGTTTGGTGGTCTTTCAGGGCTTGAAGGACGCATTCGCGGGTTTGCACGCCTACCGTGTTGTCAAAATCGGCAATACTGGTTCCTGAAAAGGGACAGGCAGAAACAAGAGCCATCATGGGAAGGGCGCCATTTCTCGACGTCTGGCAGGCGTGGCCAAGCTCATGAAGGAAGATCCGCTCGATGCATTCCCGGTTTTCGCAGGATAAAAGAACTTCCTCGGAAACATACACTGCATGATCGTTATAGGCGAAATGAGAAGTGAGATTCCCATATCCGAGACCCTGCAGGATTTTTAGCTGAGTTTTGGAAAAATAATCACGGCAGGATTTATCTGGGCCACAACACATGGCTTGCATGTCCGGGGCCGAAATCATTTGATCAAAGGAGACTTTGGCGGTGCGAAAGGCGCGTTTCCAAGTAGGGCTTTGATGTTGGTTTTCGGCTTGCCATTCGACAGCATTGGGCGACCAGCAAATGTTTGACTTGCATAGCCTGCTTGTTTTCCGGCAAAAAGACTCTATTTCAAAAGGCGCACCGCAGTCGATCTTCCGGACCTTCGAATAAGGGAGGAGGTCGGGATCGTTGCCGCTCCGGGGGCTGGACGCATTGGGTGACAAGCGCAAATGAAGGACCTTGTCCAGGTATTCGTCGATAAGGATCGGGACTCCGGCTTCCTCGGCTCGGGTGGCCGCCGAAAGGAACAGGAGTAAAAATAGGGCTAAAAGCGCGAATTTTTTCATTTCTTCTTTTTCTTTTCTGCCGCTTCCGCATCCGCCTCGGCTTGGTCATTCTTCCGAATCGTTTGCCGGACGAGGTTGCGTACGACGCGATTGCGGTTGGCACCACCCATCAGCGATTTCATGTCATCGTAAAGGCTAGGATCATTGACGAGTGAGCCCAAAGTTCCCGTGCCGTTATTCACTTTTTCCAAAATCCGATTCAGGTTTTTAGAAACCGTTTTGAGCTGAAGATCCGTTACTTCTTGATTGAGCTTGGTCGAAGTATCCGCCAGATTTTTAGCAGTCGTTGCCATTCCTTGAAAAAAGATTTCGCTTCGTCGACCCGACTCAAAGGTCTTAATCATTCGATCCATGCCGCTGGCGAGGCTTTGGAGGGTGGCCATGAGCTGGTCGCTTTTGGAAATAAACTGGGTGAGACTCTCACCGATGCGAGTCGGGAGTTCAGAGTCGGGTTTGATTTCAGGTTGGTCGTCAGCACCGCGGGATACCATGAGATACTTGTCGCCCAAGACCCCTTGAGTTTGAATTTCGACCACCGAGTCGCCCCGAATCCAATCTGCCTGGGCGCGGGCAATTTGAAAGGTCGCGCGAATATCCCGATGTTCCGGATCAAAGTCGAGTTTTTCGACCGTTCCGACCTGAACGCCTCCAATCACCACTTTCGCGCCCTGAATCAGGCCCTCCACTGAGGGAAAGCGCGCGGAGTAGTGATTTTTTCGGATCAGCAGGCCCTCTGTATTGCCCAATACCAGGATGGAAAGCATGATCAGGGCAAGCCCGAGGGTCACGAAAAACCCTACTTTAAGTTCAATTTCTATGCCTTTTCGCATGGGGCTGGTTTCCTTTTTCTGCATCAGCTTAGGTCGGGTGTGCCGCCGTGCCGCTGATAAAAGAGAGCACGATGGGGTCCTTGGATTTTTGGATGTTTTCGATGCTATCGATGACCTGAATTTTTCCATCGGCCAGGATCGCGATCCGGTCTGAAATTTCCAGGGCACTGGGGATGTCGTGAGTGACAAAAATTCCGGTTAAACCGTGGGCTTTGAGTTTTTTGATATTATCCAGCAGCCGCTTGGTATTGACCGGATCCAAGCCTGCAGTCGGTTCGTCAAAAAGGACCACTGCGGGCTCCAGAATGATCGCCCGAGCGAGGCCCGCGCGTTTTTGCATGCCTCCGGACAACTCGGCCGGCAGCAAAAGGTTGCTTCCGGGCATGTCGATCAGCGTGAGCATTTGTTCCACTCGTTCATGGATTTTGCTCGCCGAAAGTTTCGTGTGTTCTTGAAGGGGGTAGGCCAGATTTTCTTCGACGGTCAGCGAGTCAAAAAGGGCGCCATTTTGAAAAACATAGGCGATTTTGTTGCGAACAGGAATGAGCTGGCGCTCGGTCAGGCGGATGATGTTCTGGCCTTCAAAAATAATCTGTCCCTGATCCGGCTTCTCGAGGCCGATGATCGACCGGAGGATGACGCTTTTACCGGTACCGGAGCCGCCAAAAAGCCCCAAAATTTCCCCTTTACGGAGCGCAAACGAGACACCCCGGTGCACGATTTTTTCACCGAAGGCTTTGTGGATGTCTTTGACTTCGAGGACGATCGATTCGGTCATGGTGAAAGGGTCTCAGTATTTCGGGAACACGGTTAAAATAAAAAATTTAGTTAAAAAGAAGTCACTGATCATGATGAAGATGCTCGAAGTGACGACCACCCAGGTGGTGGTTTCGCCGACGCCTCGAGTGCCTCCTTCGGTATTGAGGCCTTTCCAGCAGGCGACCAGAGAGATAAAGAAGGCAAAAACAATCGTTTTTGCCATACCGGTGTAAAAGTCATACATGCGCAGGGTTTCGATCACTTTGGACGTAAAATACTCGGCATTGATTGAAAGTTCCTTGGCGCAAATGACCATCGCGCCAAACAATCCGATGTAGTCGGCAAAAAGCGTAAGAATCGGAAGCGCAATCATGCTAGCAAGAAGCCGGGGGATGACAATGCGCTTAATCGGGCTTGTGCCGAGGGCGCGGATCGCATCGATCTGTTGCGTGACCTTCATCGAGGCCACTTCGGAGGCGATGCCAGAGCCGATTCGTCCGGCCACCAAAAGACTGGTAAAAACAGGGCCCATTTCTCGGAGAATCGTTAAGGCGACAATTTTTGGAACGTACAGTTTTCCGCCAAATTTAGCCAAGCCATAGCCAAATTGAAGGGCCATGACTGAGCCGGTGGCTAGCGCGGTGACGACCACGAGAAGAAAAGACTTAATGCCAATCTGATAAAGCTGATCGAGCACCAGCCGGAAATAAAAGGGGCTCTGAAAAAGCTCCACCAAGGTTTGTCCGCAAAGCTGCCCAAAGCTTCCGGTAAAACGCAAAAAATGAACCACTTTGCGACCGGTTCGATACACATAAAAGGTGGCCGCCGGAGCAGCCGTTGGGCTCGAGGAAGACATCTCTTAAAAGTACCGCTTATTTGAGCCGGAGAGAAGCGACGAAATGATCGAAATCCGATTCCGTCTCGGTAAAATATTCCGGGGGGCTCATATACAGCAAGTCATAGACGCAGGCCTTGCGTCGCAAAACGACGCAGCTGACCTTAATGGGTTTGCTGTTCATTTTGCCTTCCAGGGTCGTTTTCAAGGCGGGCGTCGCCTGGACCGTCAAATTTTGCTCGTTTCGTTCCGAAATATCCGAAATCCCCAGGAGTAGCTCATGGGTGAGCTCTTGGAGGCTTTTGTCCTGGGTTTCGACGGTGGGGCGACAGGCTGAGTTGAGGGCTATAATAGAGGGGGCATGCTTGGCCTGAAAGGCGACGTCTGAGACCTCCGTTGAAGTGTTTTCGTGATCGCGGTGTTCGGCATCCGCCTGGGCCGGATCCAGCCGGTCCCAGATCGGTGGTTTTTCCTTGGCCAAATCAATGACGCCGTATTGGTCCGATTTTTCGTCTACGGGCCTGACATTACCAATTAACAGGCCGCATCCCGAAAGAATGGGGGCTGCGGCCATCCCAAGCAAAGCCAACTTGATGCTAAAAACCAGGTTTGAACTCATCTTTATATTTATCTGTAAACTTGTCATTGAGTACACGATAAACCGTCAAGGCCTCGGCGTAAACCGTCGTGTTTTCTGACGGAGGGTCAAAAAAGCCTCTCTTTCAGACGGGCTCCCCAAACTCAGGGAGAGAAAAAGAGTGAATTCACACGGGGGACCGCTCAAGATACCCGGGTTCAAATTACCCAGTGCGATCCAAAGCTTCCTATCTCTTTTTAGCCTGTCGGCAACTCATTCCGATGGCTTGAGGTCATTTTTTGCACCGAGGCAGAAATTGGCACTCGGCTTGCTCTACCCTCGGATAGCAAATGGCCTCATATGATGTGAGGTCCTGGTAAAGTTCATTGCGAGCTGGATGCTCAGGGACATGACCAAAAGGTTTCGAAATACTTTCTTTCTTTCTGCCCGCCGGATGGCGTTTTTGACGCTAGCGGTTTCTCTGGGGGGGCACGCCTTTGCGGCGGAGACGGTTCGCCTTGAAACCTTTAAAACCCATAGTCGCCTCGATTTTCGCGTAGATGGAAACGTCCCGACGGAATGGAAGTCCACGCCCCAGGGGTTTGACCTTTTCTTAAAGGGTGCCGATCTCGCTGATCTGGGAATTCCCTTGGGCGAAGAAGGGAAATGGGCCAAAAAGCTGAAAACCCTGAACGACTCCCGTTTGACCAATATTGAAGTGGCAGAGGTGGAGGGGGGGGTTAAGGTCCGAGGGCGGTGGAAGTATCCGACTGGACCTCAAGCGCCCGCCCAGCCGCAAATGGAGTCTTTTGACTACCGTGACAAAGAATCATCCGATTTGGTTATTGATTTTTGGGTAAAAGACGGCCCTACGCTCGCCCAGCTGGATGCTCGGAGGGAGGCGGAACGCCAGCTCGAAGCGACTCGTAAACGCGAAGAAATGGAGCGCGCGCGCGCGGTCAGGCGGGCGGCACGCGCGAAAGTCAGAGCCCAGGAAGAAGATCCTTTCCTGTTCTGTCGCACGCCGCTCAATGAAGATGGTGACGTGTTTTTGCAGTTTCAACCGTTTCATGAAAAGGTCGATTTTTCGCGTTGGATATCTTCCCGCGCTCCAGATACCAATTTTGCTTACTATGACCCCAAGGGAAAAAGCCAAGAGGCTCAGTATGTGCGCCTGGCGCTCCGGCTTTATCGGCAGAACAATTTCGGACTGGTCAATCGGACGCTCGATTTTTTTGAAAAAGATTTCCCGAATTCTTCGTTCCGTTCAGAAATGAGATTTTTGCGTTCCAATGCGCTCTTTAAGCTGGGAATGGTCGATCAAGCCGTTCGCGAACTTAAGGAGATTTTGCATGAGCCCAAAGGGTCTTCGGTGACGCTGCAGTCGGCGATGTTTATTGCCGGTCGTGAACTCGACGTGAACAATTACCTGGGCGCGCTTGAGACCTTTATGTGGCTTTCGTCCCATCACGCTGAAAGCCGAATCGCGTGGGTATTTCATTTGGGGGCGGCTGAGTGCGCGCGAGCCCTGAAACAAACGGATCGTGCCGTTAAAGAATATGAGTGGGTGGCCGAGCACGCTCCGGATGCTGCCTCTCGCGCCGAGGGCGGGCTTCGTGCGGGCGACCTTTTTATGGAACGCTTTCAATACGATCAGGGCTTGGCGACCTATGCGCAGGGTTTGCGTCACTTCAAGGCCGAAGCCGAAACTTTTCCGGCTGTTTTCATTAATCGCGCCGAGGCTCTTTATGGGCTGGGGCAGCTCGATCGTGCTTCGGAGGCATTTAGGGATTTTCTAACCCGTTTTCCGGCCCATCCGGCAGGCTGGCGGGCAACTTACCGATTGGCAGAGACTGAGGGTCGAAAAGTTGGAGCTACTCGTGACTCCATGGCCGCACGGAAGTGGTATTTTGATACGGTCAACCATTATCCGTTCAGTCCGGGCGCAACCATCGCACGCTTACAATTGATGACTTGTGGTGATCACGGGGGGTTTTCCCCAGATTCCGCTCGCAAGTTTTTGAGCGAAGAAGCCGAAAATTTTAACTCTTCGGCTGAAATTGTCATGGATCGTTATAAAGATTTTAGAGCTTTGGCGCACGTTCGGACGTTGATGACCCTAGGGTTGGACGATGAGGCGGTTGCTACCGCAATTGATGAATTGCAGCGAATTCCGCGTCCTGAAGCGCGACGATGGCTGGGTAGTCTTCTGGCTCAAAATTTTAGGAAAACGATTTTAGCCCTCCTCCAAGATGAAAAAAAAATTGAGGCCCTGACCTTCTACCAGGATAACGAAGGCTCGGTCCCTAGGACCGAAATTCGCGTCGATCCGGATTATTTGTTGAAGCTTTCCCAGGCGGCTTCTGACCTTGGATTGGGTAAAGTAGCCCAGGATTTGAATAACGATTACGAAAAAACGCATAAAATGTTGGTTGGCAAAAATCGCATTTTGGCGTCGGCGACCAAACCCGAACTCGAGGATTTGGAAGATCATCTTCAAGCCTCCGAGCGCGGCTATGCCGAAGCCAAGGCGATTTGGATTGAAAGTGGTCTTGCTAATCGGGTCTTTTCATCCAAAACAATGAAAATCGAAGAGGTGGAGACGAAGATTAGAAGGCTCTTGGGGCAAGTGGCTCCCGAATCAGAGTATTCGGATGAGCGTGAAATTATTTTGGGCTTGCTGGATGAACGTGCTGGACACTATCAGTCCGCGCTTCAGCACGCTGCCCAGGCTCAGGTTTTGGGCGCAAAAAGTCCACGTGTCGAGGCGTGGGTGGCGGCGCTTGAATCCAAGGTGGGCGATATTAATGCGGCTTTGGAGGCTTTTCGTACGCTTGAAGCGCGGCTGGGTGAGGAAGGGTACCAAAAAAAGGGTATCTCGGAACTACTCGGGGTTGCGCCATTGCCCAGTCGGGAAACGGTGATCCTTTCGCAGTGTGAGATCTTGGAAAAACAAGGCCGTTGGGGCGAGGCTGCAGCCGAGTATTCTCATGCGGTAGAAAAGGGCTTAGGGGGTGCACAGGCAAAGTATGGTTACGCCCGGGCGCTCCTCAGGATGGGGGATGTTGAAAACCGAACCAAGGCGTTGAGTGCGCTAGAGCTGCTCACTCAAGAAGAGAAGACGGCTAAGGGGGCTCCGCCCGCTCTGGTGCAGCCACAAGACGGAGAGGGTAAGCCTCGACCGCCTGGTCACGAAAAAGAACGAGAAAAGTTTTGGAGAAGATTGGCAAGTGAAACGCTAGCCAACGAAAAGACCAAAGACAATGCCAAGGAGGGCATTAGGTAATGACAACCGAAATCATCACTAATGATCGCAGGATGCATGAACTGATTCAACTTGCCAAGACCGTGGCCAGCAGTAAGGCCACAGTCTTGATTCAGGGAGAAAGTGGTACCGGCAAAGAGCTGATGGCTAGCTTGATCCACGAGAACTCCACTAGGACCTCGCGGCCTTTCGTCGCGATTAATTGTGCGGCGATTCCGGAAAATCTCTTGGAAAGCGAGCTGTTTGGCTACGAACGTGGCGCTTTTACTGGCGCAGTTTCAAGCAAGGCTGGAAAATTTGAGTTCGCCAATGGGGGTACTTTACTTCTGGACGAAATTTCAGAAATGGATATCCGACTTCAGGCCAAACTTCTGCGAGTCATTCAAGAATGCGAAGTCGATCGAATCGGTGGCCGTAAGCCTGTTCCCGTCGATGTTCGCATCATCGCGACGACCAATCGCAATCTTGCCGAGTGTGTGAAAGAAGGTAGCTTTCGGGAAGACCTCTTTTATCGACTCAATGTCGTCAATCTGACTTTGCCGCCGCTTCGCGAGCGCATCGGCGATGTGCGGATTGTGTCCCATCATTTTATGGGGATCTACGCGGCTAAGAGCGAAAAAGTCCTCACAGGCTTCAGCCCGGAGGCGATGGGTCTTCTGGAATCTCATCCTTGGCCAGGAAATTTGCGGGAACTGGAAAATGTGGTGGAACGTGCGGTCCTGACCACCCAGGACGGTCTGATTGCTGGAAATGATATCGCGATCCAACGGCGCGAAAGTGCCGCCTCCCTTCAAGGTGCGGATGACGATATGGGTGATTACAGTTGGATGCCGGGACAAACCCTTAACGATATCGAGCGCAACGTTATTCTGGAAGCGCTCAAATACCATCACGGCAATCGTACGCATACCGCGAAGGCGCTGGGAATCTCGATCCGAACTTTGCGCAACAAATTGGCCGATTATCGTTTATTGGGCATCAACGCCTAAATTGCCACGTGGAAGTTTCTGCCGGCTTTGGGTTTTCCGAGGGAAAATCCTGCCGGCACGAAACCGCCCGGGGACTGCGTCCCAAAGGAACTCATGCGAAGGAACCCGTCCGTGAAGGATTCAAGTCGAGTGAATCAAAGGAGATTGCCCCGTCGGCTCGGGCGCGGCGCCTGGGTGACGCTTATCGGCAATACCGGCACAAGACTTGAACACAATAACGGGAAAGGAGGGGGGAATGGCCATTGATCGTGTTTTTGACTCAACCCTGGGGGCCCTGAATACTTCGATGAATCTGAGACTGATGAACCAAAATCTCATCAGCTCGAATATCGCTAATGCCGATACCCCGGGCTATAAAGCCAAGACCATGGAGTTTGAGGGGGCGTTACGTGACGCCCTAGGGGTAGGGGGAACCCTCGCTCCGACTGAAACGAGCCCCAAGCATCTCGTCCATCGAGATACGGATTCGACCGAGCCGGCGATTTATGACGACTCCAATGGTATTGAGTCGCTCGACGGAAATACCGTGGATCGTTCTGCTGAAATGGCCAAAATGGCCGAAAATCAACTTCTTTATGACGCTTCGGCGGAGATGATTAAACGCAAACTCGGCATGATCCGGTACGCGATTACTGAAGGCGGAGGGAATAGGTAATGGATTTTTTCTCGTCAATGCGCGTGAGCGCGACCGGTCTGGATGCGCAAACCAAGCGCATGAATACGATTTCGAGCAATATCGCCAATGCCGAAACCACGCGGGTCAACGGCCCTGGCAGCGGCCCCTACAAGAAGAGAGATCCCTTGGTGGCCGCCGAAACCGATCGCGAAAATTTTGGCGAGATCCTGCAAAACGAACTCGACGAAAATGTGCAAGGCGTGCGCGTTCAGGAAATCGTCGAGGATCAGCGGCCGCCTCGCATGGTGTACAACCCCTCGCACCCCGATGCCAACGGTGAGGGCTATGTTGCCATGCCCAATGTCAATACAGTTGAAGAAATGGCGAATATGATCAGCGCGCAACGCTCGTATGAGGCCAATGTCACCGCCATGAACGCCGCTAAGCAGATGGCCCAAAAGGGCTTGGAGATCGGACGATGAGCCCAATTGAGCAGTTATTCATTCGGAGGAGTAGATAAATGTCTAATCTCAGCATAGAAAACCTGAGCCGTATCGTCCAGACCGGCGATATTGAAGGAATGATGTCGGGCGGCCGGGTAGCGCAAGAAATGCAAAAACAGGGGATGGCCGCGCCGGCCGCTCCCGGCCCTGCGGGAGCGAACAGCTTTTCGGATCTGCTCCGAACCTCCGTCGATCAGGTTAATGAGCAGCAGCAGCAAGCAGATCATGCGATCAAAGAATTGGTTGCCGGACGCTCGAAAAATATTCATGAAACGATGTTGACGATTGAACGCGCCGACATGTCTTTGAAGCTCATGACTCAGGTACGAAATAAAATTCTCGATGCCTATAAAGAAGTCATGAGAATGCAAGTTTAGCGGATAGAAAGGGCTAGTTAGAACCATGGGTGAATTTGCGCAGAAAGTTCTTGAACAGGTCATCGGCTTTTTTAAAGGGCTGACCCCCGGAAAAAAGGCAGCTCTCGCCGGAACCTCGGTCGTGATTGTCGTGGGGGTGATTGCCCTATTTATTTGGGCCGCTAATACGACCTATGCACCGTTGATGACCAATCTCAATCCCGAGGATGCGGCCAACATCATCCATATTTTACGGGACAAACATATTCCGTTTAAAGTCGATCCGAGCGGCAAGAATATTACCGTGCCGCCAGAAGACATGGACCAGCTTCGTCTCGAATTAGCCTCAATCGGATTACCGCAGACGAGCATTGTAGGTTATGAGGTGTTTGATAAGACCACCTTAGGAACCACAAGTTTTGTGCAAAAGGTGAATCAAAAGCGTGCCTTAGAAGGCGAACTGACTCGTACGATCTCCTCCATTAAAGGAGTCAAGCGTGCACGGGTGCACCTGGCGACCCCGCAAAAGAGCACGTTTGTGGAAGATCAAAGAAAACCCACGGCCTCCGTGGCTATCGAATTGGAACCCGGGGTTGTCTTGAATGACAAGCAAATCTACGGCATCGGTAATCTCATCGCAAAAGGTGTGGAGGGGATGGATGTCGCTGACGTTGTGATCGTCGATGGCAACGGTAAAGTGCTATCGAAAAACGCAAGCGATCCCTTGGCGCAGGCGACGGCTACGCAGCTTGAGTTTCAGCAAAGAGTCGAAAGTGAATTTGAAAAACGGATTGAAAGCATGCTTTCGAGAATTGTGGGCGATGGTCGCGTCGTAGCCAAAGTGAACGCGGAACTCGACTTTGCGCAGGTGAACGAGACCCAAACGACTTATGACCAAGAGGGCTCGGCCGTGAGATCCGTGGAAAAACGCGCCGAAGACATGAAAGGGGTGCGTCCGGGGCCTGGTGGCTTGGCCGGCGCGGCCTCAAATACGCCAGGACAACCTCCGGCTGCGAATGGGGAAGTTCGGAACGAAACCAACAAAAACAATGAGGTGACCAATTATGAGGTCCCTCAAACGATTCGTCGCACGACCAAGCAATCCGGGAGCGTAAAGAAACTTTCAGTCTCGGTTGTCGTGGATGGAAAGACGGTTAAAACGACGGGGAAAGATGGAATCGTCCAGACCAAGATCGAAGCTTGGCCCGTTGAAGAGTTAAAGAAGTTCGAAGAAATCGCTGCTGGCGCTGTCGGGCTTGATAAGAAACGCGGCGATATGCTCGAGATTAAGAACATGGAATTTACGCATGAAGATTTCGACGAAGCCACCCGTCTGGTGGTCGAAAAAGAGCGTCGTACCTATGTTCAAAACGTCGTGGTCTATGGCGTGATCGGTCTGTTGATTGGTTTGTTCTTTATGTTCGTGGTGCGTCCGTTCATCAAGTGGATCACCGAAAATACCATCGACAGCGTCGATACCTTCCTGCCGCAGACGATCGAAGAACTGGAACGTTTGCAGAAGAACGCGACGTTGCCTGGTCTCGAGGAGGCGGTCCCGGTGCTGCCGGACCGGATCGACCCAGAAAAGGTCGAGGGCGAAATGATCAAAGAAAAGATTGTGACTTTGGTCGACGCCAGCCCGCACAAAGCGGCACTGATCCTCAAGGATTGGCTGCACGCCAAGGAAAAATCAGCGAAGGAAGAGGGCGGAAAGTCCGCGTAAGTCAGCTAAATCTAGGGAGAAGGCAACACCATGGGGTTCGAAACCTACGAAGACATGACGGGGTTGGAAAAATCAGCGCTTCTTTTGAATGTGCTGGGTAACCAGGTTACTTCGCAAATTTTTAAGAAGATGAAAGATAACGACGTGAAACGTCTCGTGAACGCGATGGGTAATGTGACCAAGGTACCGATTCCAGTCGTTAAGCAGGTCCTTGAGTCCTTTTATACCGAGATCGCTGAAGAGGATACTTTGATCTTTGGCCATGCCGCGGGCCGGGATTTCGTGCTTTCCACCTTGGGCGAAGAGCGCGCCAAAACGGTCCTCGGTCAGCTTTCCGTCCTCGAGGGGTCCAGAACGCTCGAGGCGCTCGAGCTGGTCGATCCTCGTACCTTGGCCAACTTCCTGGTCAACGAACATCCTCAAACTGTTGCTTTGATTTTGGCCCATTTGGAGCCAAACAAAAAATGCGAGGTTCTCAAACGTCTTCCGGAGGCGATTCAAACCGAAGTCGTGCTTCGTATCGCCAATTTGGACTTTATCTCGCCCAATCTTATTGCTCAGGTCGACGAGGTGCTCAAACAAGAATTGGCAACGTTGGGTTCAATCGACACTCAACAATTGGGCGGCGTCCCTCCGATTGCCGAAATGCTCAATGTTATCGACAAAACCAGCGAGCAAAATATCATGGCCCGGGTCGAGGAAAAGGATCCTCAACTTGCCGAAGAAATCCGCAAACTCATGTTCGTGTTCGAGGATATTACCTTTATCGACGACCGTGGGATGCAATCGCTGCTCAAAGAGGTCGACAACGGCAAGCTCGTGGTTGCCCTCAAGACCGCTCCAGAGGAAATTCGGAACAAGATCTTCCGCAATATTTCAAAACGCGCGGCCGATCTGTTGCGTGAGGATCTCGAATCCCAGGGGCCGGTGCGCCTGTCCGACGTCGAAACCGCGCAGCAGGAAATTGTCAATGTGGCCAAGCGGCTTGAGGCCGAAGGCAAAATCATCATCAGCCGTGGTGGCGAAGGCGATGCCTTGGTTTAACTCCAAGCCTAGCCTCCTCCGCGTAGCTTGAGGTCTAAATGTCGAAAATGGGTAAAGAACCTTTTCAAAGGATGAAGATCACTGAAGAGCCTGGTAAGTCGCCTCGCGATATTCGGGTGGTCAAAATGGCCGAAACCGAAAGAACCGTCGCTCAGAGTTTTGAGATGAATCAACTTTATCGGTCGACCGACGGTAATTATGGGGCTATTAAGGCAAAGTTTGGGCCTTTGGCCGTTACGGACGTTGAGCGGGGTGATCGGACGCAGCGGGATCGGCGTTTTGCTATTAATCCGTTAACGAAGAAGCCTCTTTCGATCGAAGCGGAAGAGTTGCGCGTGCTTGAGGAAATGGTAAGCGCTCGTGTAGCCATACTTGCCGAAGAAGGTAGGGCTCGGGGATATGGCGATGGCTTCACGGATGGACTTGAGGTCGGGCGCCAAGAGGCGATCAAGAATTTTAGGGAAGAGGCCGGGGAACGACGCGAGAAATTCGAAGCTTTGTTGAATGGCTTTGAAACGGCAAAAGTGGAGATCTTCAAGGCTAATGAACGGTTTTTGATGGACCTTCTATTTCGCATGGCCAAAATGGTGACTCTTAAAGAGATTCGGACCGACCGGACTTTTATCGCCAGGCTTTGTAAAGAACTCATTGAAAAGATTGGTCTTCGCGAAAACGTCCGCATACGGATTCATCCTGACGATGCCATCACGGCGGAAATGCTTAAGCCTGAGTTGGAGCAGGCGATCGGCGAGTTGAAAAATCTCACGGTGGAAAAGTCGGAGGCGGTGCAAAGCGGGGGTTGCATCGTTGAAACCGAGTGGGCCACGATTGACGCGAGTCTTGAAATTCAATTTCAGGGGATTCGCGAAGCGCTCATGGGAGCGCCCGAGGCATGAGTGGTCCATTACTGAATCACGGCATTCATAGTGATCATGTGAACCGCGCACTTCTTTACCGTACGGTCGGGCGTATTATTCAATCGGTAGGTCTGGTCTATGAGGCGCATCTTCCCGGAGCGGCGGTCGGGAGTCTTTGTCGAATTTTGACCACGGACGATCCTTATTCTGACCGTGGCGTGGATGCCGAAGTAATCGGGTTTCGAGATCGTCGGGTGATGTTGATGACCTTCGATGAGCCTGAGGGGGTCAACAATGGCAGCTGGGTGGTTTTGCGCAAGCAAGCCTCAACCGTGCCGGTAGGGCAGGCTCTTTTAGGTCGAGTGTTGGATGGCCTCGGAAACCCGATTGATGGAAAAGGCGCTTTGAATTTTGGGTCAGAACAAGGTCAAGAACGAAGTCTTTATCAAAAACCATCGCATCCGTTGGAACGGGAGATGATCACGGAACCCCTGGATTTAGGGGTGCGCGCGATCAATGGAATGCTCACCATCGGCAAGGGCCAGCGCATGGGCATTATGGCCGGCTCAGGAGTAGGTAAGTCAGTCTTGCTCGGCATGATGGCCCGGCATACCACGGCCGATGTGAACGTGATCGCGTTGATTGGTGAGCGTGGTCGTGAGGTGCGCGAGTTTATTGAGCGCGATCTGGGGCCTGAAGGCATGGCTCGAAGCGTGGTGGTCGTATCGACTTCTGATAAGTCACCGCTTCAGCGTATGCGGGGAGCTTTTTTGGCCACGACCATTGCCGAGTATTTTAGGGATCAGGCTAAGGACGTTTTGTTGATGATGGATTCGGTCACGCGGTTTTGTATGGCGCAAAGAGAGATTGGACTCTCAATGGGCGAGCCCCCGGCGTCCAAGGGTTACACCCCGAGTGTCTTTGCTCTCTTGCCTCGGTTATTAGAGCGCTCGGGGATGGCGCCTAAGAATGGCAGTATCACCGGCATTTATACGGTTTTGGCTGACGGCGACGATATGGATGATCCGATCGTGGATAGTGCCCGCTCTATCTTGGACGGCCATATTGTGCTCTCACGTCGCCTGGCTGCGCACAATCAGTTTCCGGCGATCGACGTCACGCAGAGCGCGAGCCGCGTGATGCGATCCGTGATTGATGACGCCCATTCTGGGTGGGCTGGAAAAATTCGGGAGTGGATGGCGACCTATGCGCAAGCCGAAGAGTTGATCAATATTGGTGCGTATGCCAGGGGCAGTAGCCCCAAGATCGACCAAGCGGTCCATGTTCATGATAAAATTATGGACTTTTTACGGCAGGGAATCGACGAACCCGCGACCATGGCGGACACTCTCGTCGCGATGAACGGGATCTGCCGGTCTGGCGAAGGGTTTTTGGCTGCGTTACAGCAGGCCACCCTTCAGGCGCAGCGCCGCTAATGTGGATTTATATAATTAAATAATAAAAAACAATTGACGCAGCCTGTCTGTTTGTGGGAATAGTGGTCCCGCTTACAAGGGGGTAGGTGCGATGGAGAGTTCAAAGGGTTTTTTGGTTACAAGCATTGTGGCCCTGATGGCGATTGGGCCCATGGGTTCAACGGCGCAAGCCGAATTAGAGGGGATTTCGCCTCATGTCTGTGATCGCGGGCCTGGCGATTTTCAGAAGCTCGCTTTTGATCGCTCGATGCGGATGGCTGAATCCAATCGGGGTGGGATGTTTCAAGGGGGAGTCTGTTGGTGGCATTCAAGGCTCCAGCGCGCCGCGATCTATCTGACTGAGTTTCGACCTGATTTGCCTAAGCCTACCGCGCAGCAAGCCGCTAGGCTACTTAAGTCGCTGAGCGCGATGAAGTGGATTGTCGTCATTCCCGGTTATTTTGATTTTCAATCGTTTACGGCTGATTTTTATGATCTGGTGCAAGCACGGCTTGAGGCTTGGCAGCGCGAGGATGGCATTCTTAAATTTCGTTGGATCAGTGGCTTAACCGGGCACACTCAGGTGGCTCCAAGTTCTTTGCAATATATCATGGAGCGCATTCACGATATGGTCGCGGTCCAGCATCGTATCGTATTTGAGAAACTTCAAATTCCCGGAATTGCGGCGCACGCTTGGCTTTTGATCGGTTCGGAGCAGACCCCTGAAGGGTACACCATTCAGGTGATTGACAGCAATGACCCACACTCCACCCAAGAGATTCGATATCAATTTGGGGATCGGAGTCTCTCTTTGGCCGGTTCGGGCACGCCTTTGGTTCCTTATTTAATGTACGAGGGTGATTTAGTGCGTATTTTCACTACCCTCAGTCGGCAGTGTGGACGGTAGTCCGGTAGTTTCTGCCCAACTCAGTCGCCCTTAACGCGGCAAAACATTCAGTCTGGCGGTTTCGCTGATCATTGCTGACAATGGTTAGTAGGAATGGCTAAATTTCACTTTCGTCTGGCAACTGTATTAGAGGTTCGTAAGCGGCGTGAGCAGGACACTCTCATCGCCTTAGGGGCCGCGCAACGCGCTTATCAACAATCGATTGCCGATAAAATTTCTATCGAAAAAGAGCTCGAATTAGCCCTGATTCGTCGCGAAAAACTCGGTACTGATGCGGTTCCGGCACTTTTGTTTCGTGTCGAGCAGGACTTTATTACGGGCACTAAACAGCGAATTATTCGGGCTGAACAAGGGATCATTCGCGCTAACCGGGGGGTCGAAAAGGCTCTTCGCGTGTATATTTTTGCCCGCAAGCAGACCCGCATGATTGAGGTTCTTGAAGAAAAAGATCGGCGTGAGTATCGGCTCCGTCAGGCTAGAAAAGAGCAAAAGGAAATGGAAGAACTCATCGTAATGCGAGCCAGGTTAACGGCAAGGGAGGCCGTCAAATGAGAATCGATCGCTGGAAGGCTCTTTGGTCGGTGGCCGTGCTTGCGATTTTTGGCGGGGCCGTCGTATCGGTTTTTGCGGGAGACGAAACAGCGACGCCCAAAGGTAGTCCCTCGCCATTAGTGACCGAAGCGGCAGCTGATGGTAACAATGATGATAGCGATGAATCGTCTATTCATAAGACTTCGGATGGATGTTTAGCCGATGCCGCTACCTTGGAGGATTTGCGGCGTCAAAAGAGAGAGCTCGAGGCGCGCACTAGGGATCTTTCGTCGAGAGAATCGGAGTTAAGAGCCCGCGAGACGGCTTTGGCCGATGAAATGAAAAAACTGGTTGAGGCTCGTGACGAGTTCTCCAAGATGGATGGAGATCGAAAAAAAGAGAATGAAGGTAAAGTAGCCAAACTGGTCGAGACGATTGAAAGCATGAATCCGAAAGCAGCCTCTGCTTTGGTTTCTGCTATCGATGAGGGGTTAGCCGTTCAGGCGATGAGCCGGCTTTCTACCCCCAAGCTTGCAAAAATGATGAATGTCATGGATCCCCAACGATCCACTAAACTCTCTGAACTTTTGGCCGGAGTGACCCGGGCCAAACGAGTAAAATCCACGTCGAATGATGGCGTGGCAGCGGTCACAGCTGAGCGTGCGCTCAGTCCACGGAAGGGAGGTGATGAAGATGATGGAAAAAGTCATGAACAGGCAAGTAACAAGTCAAATGGCGTTGGCGGGGATGCACTCTCCGCGCACCGACAGCCCGCAGGATCAACAGAGTCTGGGGCAGCCAGCGAAAAAGGGACCGCTAAATAGTGATGATGCGGCCTTTGATGCGCAGCTGACTCAGGCGGGTTTGTTAGCACAGCAGCAGTTGGCGGGTACAGTGCCAGCTCCGATTCCTAGTCGGGGTGAATTTGTCATGCCCCAAACGCTTGACCCGAAATCGAACTTAAAATCGAATTCGGAATTAGGCGCTCAGGGGGATACGCAAGTGAGTCTGGCACCTGTACCAATGGCACCTGTACTAATGGCACAGGTGCCAATGAATGTTCAGGGTGAGAGAGGCGAGGTGTCTCATCTCTTGAGCCGAACTGAACAGTCGCCACTGACCTTGAAGACCGCCGCCAGTTCGAATACTGTGTCCGCTTTAACTGGACTCAAGCCTTGGAGCAAAGAATGGGTGTTTGGAAATGAGCTCGGCAATTTTGTCGAAGATTCAAAAACTCTAAATGCATCGGAGCTTCAGGCCGTTCGCAGCGATAAGGCCCCGCCAGCGCAGGGCATGTTGCCTACGACGAAGAGAGGTGAGGAGGACTCGGCGCTTTCATTGGTGCTTGAGCTGCTTTCGGGCAGTCAAGCCGGTGAACGCGTCGGACTGCCTTTGAATCAGGGAAATCCAGAAGCTGGAACCAATGATTTAAGGGGAGTTGCGGCACTGCTTCAAGGGCCATCGGTCGGGCAACCGGTAGTAGGTGGTCAAGGGGGTGTGATTCCGTTGAATAAAGGCCAACAACCTAGCGCGAGAGATCGCATGAGGTTGAATTCGGCTCTTTCTTCGGGGGGCGACTTCTTGAGTACCTTAAATGCGGCTCGTTCTGCAGTGGTACCGTCTCTGGGAGGCGGGGCCAAAGCGGATGATTTTCTCTCAGGACAACAGGGAGAAGAAAAGCCGAATTTGCGGGTGATCGAGGGTGGTATGAAGGCTAGGTCAAAGTCTCCATTTGGCGAGACAGGCGAGACCTTGGAACAACGGTCTGCCATGGATCGCCTGATGGAGAGCCATGGCTTAGTAACCGCAGGCGTAGCAGCAGAGCAAGGGCGTGGAGCGATGGGCCCCATGCCGACTGAGGTGACCGGGCACGTGATCAAAGGAGCAAACGCCGAGGATCGTTTTTCCTCGGAGTCTTTGTTTGGAATCACCAACAGCATTCGTAATTTTACCGCTCAAGGGGGTGGTGAAATGCGAATTCATCTGAAACCCGAAAATCTCGGAGAGCTGCATGTGCGTGTGATGACGGACGGACATAATGTCGGCCTTCACATTCAGGCCTCTGACGAACGATCCAAGCGCATCCTTGAAGAAAGCATTAGCCACCTTAAGGAAACGCTAGCGACTCAAAATCTCAGTCTGGGCGCGGTCGATTTGACCGTGGCGCAGGCGGGGGCGGGGAGCTCGATGGGTGACCAACGCCAGGGATCTGGCGAGCAGCACTCTGCGGGGCAGTTTGGGCAAGGCATGCAGGATCTGATGGGCCAGCAGAACAGGGGAGGAAATTTCGGCGGACAAACCAATCGTGATGGTTGGAGTGGTACCGAAAATGACATCTCGCGTCCGTTGGGTCGTCCAGCAGCAGCGGCTGCTGCGGCTCGATCGTCTGCCGCTTTGGCTGCGCATCGCCTCGATGTGCAAGCCTAAGTTGAGATCAATATTTTGCTGGGCGGTGGAATCGCTGATTCCCCGCCCGGGCAAAAAAAGCCGGTTGTTTCGAACGTAGAATATGAAATAATTTCTGTGTAGGAGCGGTGAATTCGAATGTCTTTAGGCACGGCCCAAAATGCAGTAGCGGCGATGACTCAGTCCGTGAGTAGTGCCGGCACGAATGCCGGGGTGACCAACGGCGCGCCGGCTCGTGAAAAAGACCGTACCGAAGCGGAAACGGCCCCCCAGTTCGGTGAGATTATCCAAAATATCCAAGCTAAGTACGGTGCCAAGCCGGAAAAGCAGCGGGAGATCAAAAAGACCCTCGGTAAGGACGATTTTTTACGGATCATGATCACGCAGATGAAAAATCAAGATCCAACCAATCCGTTTAAAGCGGATCAAATGGCCTCCCAAATGGCCCAATTTTCGACCGTTGAGCAGCTGAAAAATATGAGCGATTCAATGGCCAAACTCACCACCGCCAACCAGCCCCTCGAGCGCTTGGCGATGACTAATATGATTGGTAAGACGCTGACCGTAGATCGTGGAAGGTTTCCGCATACCGAAGGACAGAACGAACAGTTGGGGTTTGGCTTGCCTAAGGATGCCACGCAGGTCAGTATTTCGCTCATCAACGATCAGGGCGAAACCATTTTACAAAAAGATCTTGGAAAGATGAAGGCGGGCGAGGGGAGCTTTACCTGGGATGGAAAACGTTCCAATACGCTGGCGGCCAAGACCGGAACCTATATGATTCGGGTGGACGCGCAGGATGAAAATGGCCAAAAACTGGAAACTAATTCGCAGACCACCGCGCGCGTGATTGGCATCAGCTTTGAGGGGGCTGAGCCTGTTTTCTTGGTGGGAGATAATAAACACCAAGAAAAAGTGACCATGAAAAATATTGTCCGAATCGATGGCGAGTCGCCAGGTGGCAACGGCCCAGCCTTGGGAGCTTCTCCTTCTGGGGCCCCGGTCAACGTCGCACCGCCAGCGAAGAGTTCACCGGCTTTCTTCTCGTTTCAAAAAGGTGTGGGCTCAAGCAATTTGGACCCTTCTTCGGTGCCGCCAGAGATGCAGAAGGCTTTGGCCCAGTATCATGCGCAGGGCGTTCCTGCGAATCCGGCCCAGTTAGGGCCAAAATCGGGACCGCCTCGAGCGCAGCCCGTCGAGGAGAAAGGTTTTCCGAATGGTTTACATGACAATTGAAACCAGGCAAAATGTGAAAGGAGGTGATGACAAATGAGTAATGGAACGTTTCTCTATCCCAATGTGACTTCGTTGCCAGCTCAGAGCGGAGTTTCTCCCTCTGAACGGCAAGCGAAGAAACAAGAGGGAGCGAAAGGCGAGTTCGATCAAGTTTTCGAACAGGCCATTGACAAGGCAGGCAAGACCGCGGGTCCGGCTGAGTCGAGTGCATCGAGTCTGGAGCAAATCAAGGCTCCACTCAAGTTCTCGGCGCATGCTTCGCAACGATTGCGTGACCGCAAGATCAATCTTGATGCAGCTACCCTGACTAAGGTCAGTGAGGCTGTAGATAAGGCCGGCGCTAAAGGAATCGATGATACCTTGGTGCTGACCAAGGATGCGGCCTTGATCGTCAACGTCAAGAACCGCACCGTGATTACGGCGATGGACCGAGCCCAAATGGCGGGCAATGTGTTTACGAACATCGATGGCGCAGTGATTATATAAACCAGTCTGGAGCGATGTTGTCGCCCAGGCCGGAGTACTGACTTCTAGGCTGGACCTCATAGAGGAAGCCTAGCCGACCCCGATTGATTGACGGGTCGGATTTCCTTAAAACCCAAGCGCAGGAGGCGCTTCCGCTATGAGTATTCTATCCTCAATGTATACTGGTATTACGGGCCTGCAGGGGCAAGGTGAAGCGTTGTCGATTTACGGCGACAATATTGCCAATGCCCAAACCAACGGTTTCAAAACCAGCCGTCCTGAGTTTCAGGATGTGGTGGCTAAATCTCTCAAAGGCGTTTTGGGAGGAAATCAAATCGGTCGGGGTACGCGTTTGGCTGGGGTTAACCCGATTTTTGCGCAGGGATCAGTGGTTCAGACCGATTCGGCGACTGACTTGGCGTTGACTGGCGATGGATTCTTCGTCGTGAACGGTGCCGATGGCCAGAGTTTTACGCGTAACGGTTCCTTTCACTTCGACAAAGAAGGTAAGCTGATTAACTCGGATAACTATCGCGTGCAGGGGTTTCAATCGGACGAAAATGGAAAAGTGACCTCTAAATTGGGAGATATTTCGGTCGATCGAACCGTGGTCGATGCGAAAAAGACGACCGAGGTTAAATTGTTCGCCAACCTCGACTTGCGTGCGGATAAGAGTTTGGAATTCGATCCTCAGCATCCCGAGCAAACCGCGCATTTCGCGACCGGTGTCACGATTTACGATACGGCAGGCACTGCGCATGTGATTACGGTCTACTTTAATAAGACCGATGATGGTGTTTGGACGTGGCGCGGGATGGCCAAGGGTGATGAAATCCAGGGCGGCAGCAAAGACGCGATGGTCGAACAGGCTCGTGGTCGATTGATTTTCGATAGTGATGGTCACCTGAAAGAGCAAGTCATTGATAAGTCGAGCTTCCAATTTAATAAGGGTGCGTTGTCTGACCAGATCATCAAGTTCAACTTTGGGGACGATAAAAAGAGCGGCGGAACTGGCTTATCAGTCACGCAGTATGGAACGAATTCAGAGGCCTTTAAGACGTTGCAAGACGGTTTTACGGCGGGCACTCTATCCGGCCTGACTTTCAATGACGATGGCAATCTGACCGCAGTGTACAGTAATGGTCAGAATATCAACTTGGCCCAAATCGCGGTGGGTAAGTTTGAAAATCCGGAAGGGCTTTTCAAAATGGGTCAGAATCGTTATCGCGAGTCGCGTCTTTCAGGGCAGGCGACGATCGGCGCACCTCAATCCGGTGGTCGTGGGCGCATTGCCTCGAAGTCACTGGAGTCGTCGACGACCGATATCGCCAACGAGTTCATCAATCTGATGACCTCGCAACGAAACTTCCAGGCCAACTCCAAGGTCATCTCGACCGCCGATGAAATGATGCAAGAGGTCTTAAGCTTGAAACGCACTTAATTTTGAGTTCCGTCCGAGTTAGCCCGCGCGCTCTATTGAGGGGGGCGCGGGCGTTTTGACGGACCCAATTTCCCGGTTTGATTATTGTTGGGTTTTTCCTGCCAGCATTTTGGCGGTCAAAAACAAAACCCTAAATTCAATGAAATAGAGATCAAAAGAAGCTGATTTGGCTAGGCAACCTCTTGCCTATTAGGTGTTCCGCGTTGCAAAATAGTGAAGCGAGGAGACCTACGCCGAATGGCTGAAGAAGAAGATAAAAGCGAAAGTACCGAGTCCGCTGCGGCCCCTTCCGGGGGCGGCGGGAGCAAGCTGGTTCTTGTTCTCACCGGATTGAATATTGTCGCGACTCTGGGAATGATCGGAATCCTATTTCTCTCCTTGCAGAAGGAAAGAAAAACCACCTCGATCGAAGATATTGCCGTCAAAGGCGCTGACCATGGTGACGGAAAAAAAGAGGGTGACGCCCACGGTGGTGGTCATGACAAAAAGGAAGAAAAGAAACAGGTTGAGTTTGGAAAAATGGTCACGCTCGACCAATTCACCGTAAATCTCTCTACCCCAGGGAGCACAAACCCTAAGTTTGTTCGAGTCAATGTGTCGCTCGAACTCCCCCATCCCGAGGCTGAGAGCGAAGTCGTCGCCAAGATGCCGCAAGTTCGCAATGTGATTATTGACCTGTTTAATAGTAAACGGCCTACGGATCTGGCAACGGCTGAGGGGCGCGACTATCTCAAAGAAGAAATTCGAAATGCCATTAACAGTTTTTTAGTAACCGGAAGGGTTAAAGGGGTGTTTTTCACAAACTTTGCGTTGGCGCAGTAACTGACTTGTTGTATCGCTGGCGCAGGAAGCGCCATCAGGATGGAATGTAAAATGGTTAGGATGACCGAAATATGAATCAGGTTCTTACCCAGTCCGAAGTCGATGCTCTTCTGAATGCCGTATCCGACGGGGCAGTGGACGTGGCCGCGGCCGGGTCGGCCTCAGGTGCGTCTGCTGGCGGCGGCGGCAACGCAGGTGGTGGCGGTGATTGGAATGCCGGCGGCGGAGCTGAGCCGAACGATCCCGAGGTTGCCCCTTATGATCTCACCAATCAAGACCGGGTTATTCGCGGAAGAATGCCGACGCTTGATATTATCTATGAGCGTTTTATCCGACTTTACCGGATGTCATTGTCCAATGCGCTTCGAAAGATTGCGACGATTTCGATTATTTCTACCGATTTACTGAAGTTCGGTGAATTCGTTAATACGCTGCCTATTCCGAGTTGCATGTGTATCATGCGCTTTGAAAGCTTACGCGGTCCCGCGCTACTCGTGTTTGAAAGTAAGCTGGCCTACGCGCTTGTGGATAGTTTTTTTGGCGGCACTGACCGGCCCTATACTAAGATTGAGGGTAAGGAATTCACGCGCATCGAGCTTTCGATTATGCGCAAGGTCATGGACCTTGCGATCAAGGATCTCGAGGACGCCTGGGCTCCGGTTCACAAAACTGATATTTCATTTGGTCGCACCGAAGTGAATCCGCAGTTTGTAGGCGTAGTACCGCCGTCAGACGTGATCATCTCGACTACTTTTGAAGTCGAACTCGAAAATGCCAGCGGCACGATTGCATTAGTCATCCCTTACTCGACGATTGAGCCCATCAAACACAAGCTCAATGCTTCGTTTCAGACTGAAACCGATCGAGTGGATACTGAGTGGACCAATAAGATGGAGGAGCATCTTCGGCAGGCTCCTGCCAATGTTCGAGTCAATCTCGGGGCCGCTGCGATTACGGTGGGAGACTTAGTTAATCTCAATATCGGTGATATTATTCCCTTATCGCAGGATGTGGATGGCGAGCTCGATATTTTGGTTGAAGGCGTTCCTAAATTTAAATGTTTTTTTGGGATTTCTCGGGGCAATCGAGCCGTTCAAGTGACCCGACTTTTGGATGATGAGTAATAGGTGAGCAATAAGGAGAGAGTGGTATGAACATGAGCGAATCAGCCGGTGCACTGGGCGACATCAACTTAGGGGATCTAGGAGGGGGAGGGGGCGGTCTGGGTGATCCAGGAGGTGCTCCCGCAGGAGCTGCGGCTCAGAAGAGCGGGCCTGCCGTTCAGTCGTTGGACTTTATTTTGGATATTCCGCTCAAAGTGACAGTAGAACTGGGGCGTTCACGGATGGCGATTCGTGAAATATTGCAGCTCGCCCAGGGTTCAGTCGTAGAACTTTCTAAATTTGCCGGTGAACCCTTGGAGGTACTCGTAAACGAAAAACTCATCGCAAGAGGCGAGGTGGTCGTCGTTAATGAGAAGTTCGGAGTTCGGCTGACGGATATTCTTTCACCTGTTGAACGAATTGAGCAGTTGAAATAGTACGTAGTTGGCCCCTAACACGCGTAGACAGGAGGTCGTAGCGTGCGAGATCAAAGGCTTAGAAAAGAAATATTAGCGGCGTTGGTTTTCGGAATGTGGGTGGCGAGTTCCACCGCTTTCGCGGTGACTTCGCTCAAACAGGTTCAGGTCAGTAACGGCTCTCAGATTAGTCTGCTTTTTGATGGGAAGGTGCAAAAAAGTCAGATTAAGACCGAGTATCTGAATGATATCGTGCAACTCTCGATTTCTGACGTTGCCGTGTATCCTGCGAAAATTTCGTCGGTCAATGGCGCTAGTTTGACTAAGATTTTTGCCTATCAGTATGCCCCTAAGCTCGTGCGGTGCCGTTTTACCGTGAAGGGCAAGGCTGAGAGTTACAAGCACAAGCTGGTTTTAAAAACTAACGGCAACGGAAAAATGCTTTCGGTTTTCCTCGAGGGTGAAAATGATATCGCTGAAAAAGATCCAAAGGGTCCGGATCCGGAAGAAAAGGCTCTCTTAGCGAGAGTGCTCGCCGCCGAGTCGGCGCCTGTGCCGCAAGCTCCCCAGATTTCTATTCCCTCGGCCAGTAAACATGAATCCCATGATTCCGTTACCGTGAGTGCGGCAGCTCCAGTTCTTAAGCAGGCGGAGACGGTGGTCCCTTCCGTTCATTTGACCGGTACGCCGGCCGGCAGGTTGACTAGCGGAAAGCCGCTTCCGAGTCCCATAAAGGCGTTGTCGAAAACGGCGACCGTTTTGGGCGTTTTTGGGTTGCTAGCCCTTGTTTTACGTCGCGTCTTGCAGAAACGTGCGGGTGGGCAGATTGTCTCCGCAGTAGGACGGTTTGCGAAAAAAAATCTCGGCCGTCAAGCGAAAATGATCGAAGTTCTTTCAACGCACTATTTGGGTCCAAAAAAGAGCATTGCCGTGGTGAGAGTAGCTGGGCGAATGCTGGTCATTGGAGTCACTCCGGATGCCATCAATCTCATTACTCAGCTTTCCGGCGAGGAGTTTGATCCCTCGGCAAGTGCCGAGGACGTAGATTTAGGGAGCTTTTTGGGGAAGGCACCTCCTCGGGAGCCAGTGTTTGCGTCGATGCTTCAAAAAGAGGCAGTTAAGCCTGCAGTTACTCCTTCCTCGCGAGTTATTCCAGGCGCTTCTCAAGAAAGTCTTTCGAGTGTACGCGCGCAGATTCGCAGTCGTTTGGAGGGGTTAAAACAATTATGAACCACGTACGGCCAAAAATTTGCTTTATCCTGGGTGCGTTTCTTGGCCTGCTGGCCTGGGCCACGTGCGCCTATGCTGAGGGCAAGGGTATTGCGAGTTTTGTGCCCGGCACTTCCGGAGTTTCTTTGCCTTCTCTGAGTCTTTCTTTTGGGAGTGGGCAACAAAAACCTCAGGACGTGGTTTCTGTCATCCGGATTATCATGATGCTCACGGTGCTTTCGGTCGCGCCGGCGATTTTGATCATGATGACGTCTTTTACCCGCATCGTGGTAGTCCTCAGCTTTATTCGGCAAGCACTCGGAACCCAGCAGATGCCGCCGAATCAGGTGATTGTTGGTTTGGCTTTATTTTTGTCGTTTTTTGTCATGGCCCCGACCTTTAGGGCCATTTCGAGCAATTCGATTGAGCCCTATTTGAACGAAAAGATCGATCAAAAGATGGCCTATGAAAAAGCTGAGGCGCCGCTTCGTGAGTTCATGTTCAATCAAACGCGGGAAAAGGATCTAGAACTGTTTTTGGCACTTTCTAAAGAAGTCAAACCGAAGAATCGCGCCGATGTTCCTACCTATGTGTTGGTACCGTCTTTTGTGATTAGCGAACTCAAGACGGCGTTTCAAATTGGGTTTATGCTGTATTTGCCATTTTTGGTGCTCGATATGGTCGTGGCCAGCGTCCTCATGGCGATGGGGATGATGATGTTGCCGCCTGCGGTTATTTCGCTGCCGTTCAAACTTTTGCTTTTCGTTTTGATTGATGGCTGGGAGCTCGTGGTGGGAAGTCTTGTCAAAAGTTTTGGTTAAGGGGGTTTTATGACGGAAGAAATGGTAATGGGCATAGCCGCCGAAGCGATCAAGACGACGATCTATCTTGCTGGTCCTCTTTTGCTCGCGGCGATGGGAATTGGGATTATCGTGAGCGTGCTTCAGGCCGTTACCCAAATCAATGAATCGACTCTGACCTTCATTCCAAAAATGGTTGCCGTGATTCTTGTTTTAGTGGTGATGGCTCCTTGGATGCTTGAGATTTTGCAGAATTATGCAACCCAGGTATTGGGAAGTGCGGGAGAAATGGTTCGATAGATGAATTTATTTAACTTATCTCAAATCACTCAAGAGGAAATTCTGACCTTTTTTGCGGTCTTAATGAGATATAGTGTCCTGATTGCCGTACTGCCGTTTACCGGGGATCGGGTTGTGCCAGTGCCAGTGAAGGTCCTTTTGGCTCTTGCCACTTCCTTGGCGTTATTTCCCGCCTTGGTGTCGGGCGGGACAGTCAGGCCTGGAGATGCCGCCGTTTGGGGGGCCACCACGGGAGGTATTGCCGGAACGATTGCTTGTGAAGTGCTGTTCGGTTTGGTGATGGGATATACTGCACGAATCCTTTTTGAGTCCATTTCGTTTGGCGCCAACTTAGTCGGTAATTTCATGGGTTTCTCGGCAGCGAGTACTTACGATCCTCATCAAGAGTCTCAGAGTCAGGTGGTTGCGCAGCTTCAAATGGCAGTTGCGATGCTCATATTTTTATCGGTGGATGGGCATCACCTCATGCTTCAGGCCTCGTTAGACAGTTACCGGGTCGTCGGCCTTGGGAAGGCGACTATTACTGGCCTCACGGGACAAAAGTTGATTGAGTTTTCAGCTCAGACCCTGCGTTTTGGTATTCAGTTGGCCGCACCAGTAGCGGTTTCGATTTTTGCTGTAAACGTTACTTTTGGCGTCATAGCCAAGGCCATGCCGCAACTGAATGTTTTGATTCTTTCTTTTGCGGTTACCGCGCTGGTGGGCCTGACGGTGATGTTGATGAGCGTGCCTGAGTTTCAGAGTGCCGCCAGTGGCATCTTGGGAAGAGTCGGCGACTGGATTGAAGAGTTGGGTCAAACTATGCGGGGGGTTCGGTAAGTCATGGCCGAAGACCAGAAAGAAGACCGCTCTAGAGATGATTTATCCGAAGATGCCTCCCCCTATCGCCTGGAGGAAATGCGGCGCAAGGGACAGGTTTCTCAAAGCCGTGAGCTTACCGGCCTGATTGCCCTGATGGCGGCTGCCGCCGTGACCTATGTCATGAGCCCAAAAATGGGCGCGGATCTTGCGGAATTCATGCGTGAAACGTTTCGCACGGATCTTTCAGCGCGTCTTGATTTGGGTGGGGCCCACGTTTTGGGCGGGGTTTTCAGCAAGGCTCTGCGACTCACCGCGATCTTGGCTTTTCCCATTTGCCTCGCCGGCTTTATTTTTGGGATTATTGGCAGTCTTGCCCAGGTGGGGTCGATCTTTTCGACTGATCCGATCACGCCGGATCTCAGCAAGATTGACCCTTTTTCTGGCCTCAAAAGGCTGGTTTCGCGCCGCACGGCGATTGACGGTCTTCGCCTGATTTTTAAAATGATCACGGTGTTGCTGGTGGCCTATTCCCTCGTCAAAACCGAAATTGTCAATGCTCCTTTGCAAATGGCGGCTGATCCTGTGAATCTTTTTAATTCATACGGACACGCGGCCAAAGTGATTTTTTTGAGTCTCATGGGGGTGTTGACTGTCTTTGCGATTATTGACTGGTTTTTGACTAAACGCGAATACGACACCAGTCTCCGTTTAACCAAACAGGAAGCCAAGCAAGAGCATAAGGAGCGCGAAGGGGATCCCCAAATCAAGGCCCGCATTCGTGCGGTTCAGCGTGAAATGGCCCGTCGTCGGATGATGCAAGCGGTGAAAAAGGCGGACGTGATTATTACGAATCCGACGCACATTGCAATTGCGTTGGTTTATGAGCGAAACTCGATGGCTGCGCCCAAAGTGGTCGCCAAAGGGGCTGATTTTCTCGCTCAGAAGATCAAAAAAATTGCCGCCGATGCGGGGATACCTATGGTTGAAAATGTCCCATTGGCCCGGACTTTATACAAGACCGTCAAGGTGAATCAGTTTGTGCCGCGGGCACTTTATCAGGCGGTCGCCGAAGTGTTGGCTTATGTTTATCGGCTGAAAAATAGGGGACTCTAACGGATGAAGAATTTTTTGGAAAAGATCTCGAAAAATTCCGATCTGTTGATGGCCCTAGGGCTCGTACTGATCCTGGCGGTCATGGTTATTCCGATGCCGCCATTTTTCATCGATATCATGCTTTCGATGAGTATCGCAGGATCCATGGTCATCATGTTGACGTCCGTTTATGCCACACGGGCGCTGGATTTCAGTATTTTTCCATCCATGCTCTTGATCATGACCCTGTTTCGGCTGTCCTTGAATGTGGCTACTACGCGGGTCATTTTGCTTCATGGCGCTGAAAGCGGGACCGCCGCGGCTGGCGACGTGATTCAATCGTTCGGTAACTTCGTGGTCGGCGGAAATTACGCCGTCGGCATAGTCGTCTTTGTTATTTTGGTGATTATTAATTTTATGGTCATCACGAAGGGTGCCGGCCGCGTGGCTGAAGTGGCGGCGCGATTCACCTTGGACGCCATGCCCGGTAAACAGATGGCGATCGATGCTGACTTGAACGCCGGCACTATTAATGAGGAGCAGGCGCGTACACGCCGCTCTGAGATCACGCGCGAGGCTGACTTTTACGGAGCCATGGACGGTGCGTCTAAATTCGTTCGCGGAGATGCCATTGCCGGCATCATGATTGTGTTCGTCAACTTGATTGGCGGAATCGTGATCGGCACTCTGCAAAAAAACATGGACATTGCGCAGGCCGCCCAAGTCTTTACCTTATTGACGATTGGGGATGGTCTGGTTTCCCAAATTCCCGCTCTGATTATTTCGACCGCCGCTGGTATTATTGTGACTCGTACTTCGAGCGGCACCAATTTTAGCGCGGAGGTGAGCAAGCAGCTCCTCCAAAAACCCAAAGCCATCGGGGCCGCAGCCGGGTTAATGGGGTTCATGGCTATCATTCCAGGGCTGCCAAAAATGCCCTTTATCTTGATTGCCCTGGTGTTGGGAATGATTGCTCGCACGTTGACACAAAAGGAGCGCAAGGCGGCTGCGATTCTCAGTAAGATCGAACAAACTGAAAAACTCAAACCTGTGCCCGAGAAACTCGAAAACCTCCTCCCTGTAGATCTGCTTGAACTTGAGGTTGGGTATGGTTTGATCAATATCGTGGATGCCGAACAAAACGGCGATTTGCTCGAGCGAATTTCAAATATCCGCAAACAGTTCGCCCTGGATTTGGGCATCATTGTGCCGCCGCTTCGGATTCGCGACAATCTGGAACTCAAGCCTGGAGATTACCAGGTATTACTCAAAGGGGTCGTGATCGGCGAAGGGCAGCTCATGGTTGGCCATTTGCTTGCCATGGACCCCGGCAATGTCAGCGAGCCCGCCGCCGGAGTTCCCACCAAGGAGCCCGCTTTTGGATTAGATGCAATTTGGATCAGCCAACGCCAAAAAGACGAAGCCACCTATGCGGGATACACCGTGGTCGATCTTTCAACGGTCATTGCCACCCACTTGACTGAGCTGATACGGAGTCACGCCAGTGAGTTGATTGGTCGTCAGGAGCTTCAAACGCTCTTGGATGGCTTCAAGCAAAATTCCCCTAAGGTGGTGGAAGATCTTCTGGCGCCGCAGACCGGCCTTTCAACCGGCACGATCCTCAAAGTAGTCAAAAATCTACTCAAAGAGGGCGTGTCCGTGAGGGATCTTCGTACGATTCTCGAAGGTTTGGCTGATATGGCGCCTCACCAAAAAGATCCCCTCTTTTTAACCGAACATGTACGACAGTCTTTGGCGCGGACGATCACCAAAAAATTAGTTTCGTCCGATGGTCAGCTCAATCTGATTACGCTGGATCGCCAGATCGAAGAGACGATCGCGGGTGGCATTATTCAGACGGACCAGGGTCAACAACTCTCGCTGGATCCCGAGTTTGTGCGGTCCTTCGTCGCGCAACTCAACACTCAGGCGCTGGAGCTTTCTGCGGCGGCAAGCCACGCGGTGGTTTTGTGTTCTCCGCTGATTCGTTCGCAGCTCAAGCAATTGCTGGATCGCTTTATTCCCAATATCATTGTGCTTTCGCATAATGAGATTACTCCTAACGTTAACGTGAAGTCCTTTGGAACCGTGAGGTTATCACATGCAAGTTAAGAAATTTGAGGCACCCACCATTCAAGAAGCCCTTGAAGTCATTAAACGGGAACTCGGGCCCGAGGCGATTATCTTGCAGACCCGAAAAATGAAAAAAGGTTTTGGGCTGATGTCAAAGGAATCTGTCGAGGTGACGGCAGCGGTCTCTGAACGTTCGATTCAAAAAAAGACTTTCACGGAGGCGCGCGTGCGGGATTCGGACCGCGATGCCATTAAAAAGATGCCAGCAAACCGGCAGGGCGATCTTTACGATAGGTATTCTGAAAAGAAACCTCCGAGCAGAGTGGCACCCCGCGCGAGCCATGAAGAGCTCACGGTTGATCGCCGGGCGGAGGCCACCCGTGACCAGATTGAGATTCGTCCCAAACGGCTGACGGCCACTCGCTATGCGGACATCAGTGATGGTCCTTCGGCACCCGCTCAGGCGGCGGCGGCGGCACGAGTTCAGGCTACAGTGCGAGAGCGAGGGGTTGCGGCCAACGCCTATCAGGCTGAAACCCTAGAAGCCATAGCCCAGGGAAGGGTTTCGCGGGATGCGGCTGGAGCCGTGATGGGGCAACCCGGTGCCGGCCGGAGCGTTGAAGAAGAAGTGCGTTACCTCAAGCGGATGATTGAGGAAATGAAGACAACGCAGGAAAGTTCCGAGGGATTGCCGAGTTCCGCTTTTGCGGGCTCCGGGGCGGGGGCCGGTATTTCGTCACCTGCTTTGCATGACGCTTTTGAACAGCTCGTGTTAAATGGGATGGATCGGCGCTACGCTTTAGGCTTGATCAAGAAATCTGTTTTTGAAATTGGCGAAGCACGTGGCCAAAACCCAGAGTATGTACTGGAGCAACTTGCGGTCGAGGTGATGCAAAGCACAGAAATTTTGTCACCGCTCGGCGATCTGAAGCCGGAGTCTCGGGGTGAGTTAGGGCCTATGATTTTGGCGTTAGTAGGACCCACGGGCGTGGGCAAGACCACGACCGTGGCTAAGCTGGCGAGCGAGGCACTGCTCAAGCGAAATCTTAAAGTGGGCTTGATCAACTTGGATAGCTATAAGGTCGCGGCTTTCGACCAGCTCGGAACCTATGCCAAAATTCTGAACGTGCCTTTTAGGTCCGCTGAAAACGCCGAGGAGCTGCGGGCCGCGGTGCGAGATTTTGCGGGCATGGATCTGATCTTGATTGATACTGCGGGACGTTCTCAGCGCGATCCTGAAGCGCTCAAACAGACTCAGACGCTATTACAGACGTTGCCAGAGATGAGAACTCAGTTGGTTTTGTCTGTAACCACTCGAGACCATGAGCTTTATGATCAGGCTAATCGTTTTTCAGTATTTAAACCCCAAGGGTTAATTTTTTCAAAGCTAGATGAGGCGACTCTTTTTGGAGCGATATACAATGTGTCGCAAAAGGCAAAATTACCGTTGCTCTATTTCACGACCGGCCAGCGGGTTCCTGAAGACATCGAAAACGCGACACGGGAGCGGGTGGCGGCCTTGATCATGGATCTTTGACGTCAATTTTGTGACAGAAAAACCGATGGGGTTGTACAAAAAAAGAATGAACGGGTCGTGAGGAAAATCTAAAATCTGTTAAACTAAAAAGAGGACACTTTCGATTGACGAGAGTGTTTCGAAAACCGTTTTGGCGAGGTGGAGACATGAGGTTGAATCCCGGAATTCAAAAGTATCGCGAGAACTCCAAGGCAGCGAAGGAGTCGAAGACATCTCCCGGTACGATAGCGAAGAGTTCAAAACCCTTGCCCGGTAAAGTGAAAAAGGCGGAAAAGGGCGAAAAAAATAAAACGGGCACTGAGGCCGACGATCCAGTGCTTCAGGCTGCGGTCGAAGAAGCCGCCGCTGCGGAGGCCGCCAAACTAGAAGAAGAGGCCCTTCAGCTCGAGATCGCTGCGGAGTTGGTGGCCGAAGCCGCGCAGACGGATAAGTTGGTCAAGGCAGATTTTTCGCCGGTCAATAGCACGCGCGAAAGACTGGTCAACGAGTATGCCCCGCTGATCAAATACATTGCGCAAAAAATCGCAGCGCGCTTGCCGGCGAATATTGAGTTGGACGATCTGATTAGTTCCGGCGTGATTGGCTTAATGGACGCGATTGAAAAGTACGACTCCAGCCGGGATAATAAATTTAAAACCTACGCTGAGTTTCGGATTCGCGGCGCAATTTTGGACGAACTCCGCGCCCAAGATTGGGTGCCTCGCTCGGTGCGTGAAAAGGCCAAGGTTTTGGAACGATGCTACTCTAAAATCGAGCAAGTGAAAGGGCGGCATGCCACCGACGAGGAAGTCTGCGAAGAGCTTAAGATCTCGCAAGAAGAGTATCACGACCTACTCAACCAGGTGCGAAGCGTTTCGCTGCTTTCGTACGATGATTTGTCGAGTTTCTCGAAGGCGGACAAAAGATCCTTACATGGTTATAGCGAGGCGAGTCCCAAGTCGCCCACGCCTTTTAGCGAGGTGAATGTCGCCTCGGTCAAAAAGGTGATTTCACAGGCTATTCATGATTTGCCGGAAAAGCAGCGACTCGTACTTTCGCTTTATTATTATGAGGATTTAAATCTCAAAGAGATTGGCCGAGTTTTAGATGTCACGGAGTCGCGCGTCAGCCAACTCCATACCCAGGCGATTTTGAAGCTCAAGGCTAAGCTCCGCAATCATTGGGATGAGTTTGTGACTTTGTTCGGCTAAATAACATCCTTCATGCTAAGCCGCGCGAGAAGGGGTGAGCGTGATTTGGGCGATTTGAGCGCAGAATTGTTTTATTTGCTCTTGGTCGGCTGGCGAGTCGTAGATGAAAAGCAAGCCCACCCGAAAAACGTGAGGCCGATCCGAGATGATTTTGGTCTCGGCCGCTAGGTTTTGGCAGTACGCCACTTTGCCTTGAATCATAATGGGGGCCGGGTCATTGAGAATGAGGCTGACCTTTACACTGGCGGGGATTTCGTGTTCGGCCATGACTTCTACGCCTTTGGATGAAATATCGTTGAGCAAAAGTCGCACGGAGACCGGGTCATTGGCCGCCGGCTGCGATCCGTCTGATCCCGCGGATTCTGCTGGGATTTCATAGGTCAGGGCGCCCTGGATTCGGCTGATATGGATGGGGCGATTTCTACCTCTGCGGCCTCCTGATTTTGATGAGTTTTGGCCTTGCCACATAATGAATTTCCCCTTGGAAACAGTATGACATGGTGGGTCGGGTTAATCTAGAGAGAAAAAGTCAACTAATATGCGATTGAAAATATCGCTTAGAATCCAATGGTTATGAAATATTCTCGCGCTAGGGCATACCCCAGATCACGCCATCTTTACTGGTGGTGCAAACACGGTAGCCACGAGCCAAGAGCTTTTTCATCGGAATGCCGGCCGCCTCAAATAGATTTTTGATGAGATAGCGGCCCATACCTTCGAAATCGCGCCCAAATTGAACGATCCGAGAGAAGGCCAGGTGATCCCAAAAGCCGCGTCCGGTTTTGTTGCGGGCTAATGCGGCGCCCTTTTTGGCACCCGTGACGATGATCGCGATGCCGCCGGCAAGCTCGCGCAAGAAGCGTTTCCAGACGGCCCGTGACGGCACTCGGATGAGCAAATGGATGTGATTACCGACGTTGGCATAGCGATAAAGGCGCACGCCCCAGCGTTTGGCCAATTTGCGGGCAAATTCTTCAAGTAGATTGCAATGCCTGGGATGAAGCATCGAGAACTCCCCGCGCGCCTGTGAGGAGCGCAGGACAACATGAAGAGCTTGCTTGGGGTCGATGGGGCGTACCGTCTTCCGTTTACCCAAGGAGTGCTCGCCGCCATGGGAAATGGAGGCGGTCTTCGAATTGAACCCGGGTAGGTAAGATTCTTTTTTTAGTCTCACTCTCCCAAAATAACATCGGGGCAATGGGTTGTAAAGTGAATATGAGCATTAAAATACGAACGTTCTGATGTTCGAGGGGTAGATCGGGGTGCCTGCTTGCCCAGGATCCTGGGACAATTCAAGGAGAAAAGGGCCGCCGTGCGCGAGGTAGCCATACCTCCGAGAGCAAGGACCGGCTCTCGACCGCCGATAACTTTATGCAATGAAATCCATGATTACAGCTTGTAATCAGAATTATTACTAGGCTGTTGACTTAAACCCATCAAGCATTTATAAACCCTTCATGTAACGCATTGCGTTAATAAACTTATAACTGTGTGAGAGAATTTTATGAACTTGAAACAATTGATCTTTTTCCCGTTTTTGACACTTCAACTTGGCCTAGCCGCCCTTCCCGCCCACGCAGAGGACAAGCCTACCGATCCTACGGCTGGAATTTCCGAGCTTGCCAAGAAATCGGTGGATGCTTTGGGCTCAGTCGACCTTGGTAAATTGACGAAGTCGGATCGCACTGCTTTTATGGAGGCGTTAGGCAATCTCTCGAAAATCGAGGATCGCGCTAATATTCAATACTCGTACTTTTCTGACCCTTATTATCAATACTATTGCGACGGGAGAGGAACTATTGATAGCGACCAGAAGTCAACAAATCAACGATTGGCCCAAGAATCGGCCTTAAATAGCTGCCGCATAGCGGGAGCTACGGACTGTGTGTTGGTATCCACCGGCCCGACAACTAACGAAAGCTACAGAGAAGACCATTCCGAAGATGCTATCGTATTAAAGAACTGGCACTGCTTCCACTCTGCAACCGCGATCCAATCTACCGCCACCGCACGCGGCATCATGCCTAAAAAGTGATTGAGAGTTCCAAGGTGCAAACCGCGAGAGTTCCTTCTGACTATTTGCGTGAGGCCTATCTCAAGCGCCGAGCCAACAACCCCGCCTACTCGGCGAGGGCGTTTGCCCGGCATTTGGGCGTGAGCCAGCCGTATTTGAGTCTGCTCATGGCGGACAAACGCAAACTTGCCCTCGATACGGCGCTTAAGCTCAGCATCGGTCTGCAGTTCAGCGATGAGGAACGCGAGGGTTTTCTCGTATCCGTATCTCTGTACTCACAAGGCGATACGAAGAGTCGCGCGTTTTTGCAATCTCGACTCGGGACGGCTGAAAAATCGGAGAGCGTTCAGCAGCTCGAGTTGCAGGTCGAGCGCTTCAAAGCTCTCGGTCAATGGTATCACGTTGCGATCTTGGACCTTTCCACGACGGATGGGTTTGACCCGTCACATAAGAGTATCGCGCGTAGGCTAGGGATCACGGAGCTCGAGGTGCGCGACGCGATTGAGCGACTCTTGCGGCTCCGCTTGCTCGAAGCCACAAAGGGTACTTACCGAAAGACGCTCAAGCACTTCGTGATTCCGACGGAACGCTCTGAAGAATGTATTCGCTCACTCCATCGGCAGATGATCCAAAAAGGACTCGATCAGTTGGAACTGCACTCAGAGCGCGACTTTAAACGTCGCGAAGTCACAGGTATCACCTTTGCCATTGATCCGGGCAAAGTGTCCGAGGCGCGAGCCCGAATCGCGCAGTTTAAAAAAGAAATGGCCGCGTTTCTAACGGAGTCCGATTGCAGCGAAGTCTATCAGATGAATGTTCAATTTTTTCCGCTCACCACCCCCGCAGAGGAGCAGTCGTCATGAAACAATTCTTTTTGATGCTGATTTTAGCTACCCAAAGTATCGCTTGGGCGGGTGGTGGTTCCAGCGATGGGGGCGGGGG
>JBBCAW010000002.1:0-87640 GCA_051382295.1 Bdellovibrionota bacterium FG-1
ATTTTGGCTATCCGCGAGTGTTACCGGGTCACTTGATTTTTACCTCCGCGGAAGCGCAAGCGCATGTCGCCTTGGTTGATGCCGATCCCCAGTTGGTGGAGTGGGTGAGTCGCTGTGGAACCTCTGGAAAGGTGCGGATCGGGACGGTTTTATCGGGCAATGAATTTGTGGGCACAGTTGAACGCAAGCGCGCTTTGGCGGCCTTGCACGAGCAGGCTTTGCTAGTCGATATGGAGGCGGCGGGCGTGGCCCAGGTGGCGAGTCGTTTGAAGCTTCCTTTTGTGGTTGCTAAGACGGTGGCGGATTGCTTGAATCCGGATGGCTCGATCGAAAATGATTTTCGGACTTGTCTGGAAGCCGCCTCGGTTCACGCGGCTAAGTGCTTGCGGGCGATGCTGGCCCAATAAACTCTAAATATCGTGGCAACGGATCTGGGGCGGTTGGCCGGGGATTTCAAGAACCCAGCAGCTGTCAAGAGGGTTGTATCTTTCCTTGATGCTGAACTTTGTTTTTCCCAAATCAAAACCTATTTCTTCGTTTCCCTTGTGGAGTGCTATGCCATATTCGTTCAGGTGGATCTGAGTAATTTCCGGTTTGATTTGATCCAGTTTTAGTTGAATCGCTTGAATACGTTCTTTTAATGCGGCAACTTCGGTACGTTTTCCAGCCTTTTTCTTCGCAGCGAGGTAGTCTCCCAGGGTGGTCCGAGAAGGAGCGTCATCTTCGACCGTTGCCCCGAAGGCGGTCAAAGAGTAGTCCTCAGGCTCGAAGACGACTCCTTCCTCTTTAAAAAAATGGGCGGCATATTCCTTAAATCCTATATGTCTTTGAATGAGGGCCGCGACTTGTGCTGGTTCTTCGCCCCCATGATAGAACAGCTTGATCCATTTTCCTTTTAACGTGGGGTGTTTAAATACGATTCGGTTGCCCGCGCCGGCTTGCTTCCAATCACCTAACGAATTTTTGACCATCAAGGGTTCTAGTGTTTGCCCGGGCTGGAGGATCCCTTGACCTTGAAGAACTCCTTCGAGTCGGCTTTGCATGGTTTCGCCTGGTTTAAGCCCTTCAAAGTGGTTTCCCGGAAGTTGAATCTTGGATCCGTCTTTCAAAATGTGCTCGCTGGCTCGGACCTGATAGATCTTACGTCCGTCGGAGGCAAAGGTCTTTACGGCTGGCGGCAGTATTTCTGGAGGCGATGGATTTAGAGACCGTATGGGGAGGCCGGGTTTGCGTACGGTGGCGGCATCTCGATTGATCGGTATCGGTAGGTTGCTGGCGATTGAATCGAGGCAATGCCCTGGCTTTGAAGCCGGCCCTGGGTCGGTGGCGTGAGCAATTCCGGTCGTACTCCAGATCAGTAGGAGGAAAACGAAAAGCCTGAAAGGACTGCCGCGAAAAGGGCTGCTGATCTTGTGGGTCACCTAATTTTACTTATCGTCTATGGAACCGCCGCGCTTGAGGCAAAAGGCGGATTCGTCAGCCTTTTGACTTTTGCTCATCAAGTTCAGATGCCCGACACAGGAATTTAAGTCCGAAATTCAGCCCGCTTGTTTCAAAACCGACATCAACGCACCAGCTATAGACGACCTAGCCCCTATTTTTTTAGGGAAAACTATATCCATTGAGTGGTCAAATTCGGACCGAATCTTGAATAGCCTCTTTAAAATGGCGATAGATTTAGAGACAAAGCTGGATATAGAGAGAGAAATAGGAAAATTCCTCGCGGGAATTAAGTTAACAGCAAAGGACTTGCAAACCGATGAAGCATCTCTTGAGTTTAATCATCTCAAGTCGCTTAATTTTCAGGACGTTCATGACATTAATACGAGGATACTTACTGGATTCGAGTTTGATTCAAACGGGGTGTCTTCTCAGTCGGACGGGAGAAATATCGAAAAATTTCTAAGACGAATGGGGACTCTTGGCTATCCGGATGGAATAACTATGGCGGAAAACATAAAAACGGTTGCCAGATTTTATGCTCGTTTTCTTCTTAAAAGAGACGCCGTCATTGATTCCGCATTGAGGGAAGTGATTAAATTCGATCCAATAGTACGAAGGAGTAAAGAAAAGGTTAGATCGGAGTCTAAGAAATTTAAACTCATGTTAGTCACTTACCCTGAACTTATGAATGGCAAATTCAAAACTGAAGACGTATTGTGGCGTGAATAAATAGAGAAGCTTTATCTCAAAAACCCTAATTGAATTTCCTGGCAAGGATCAAAACCGTTTCGGCCTTAGATTCTATGTCTTGCTTGTCGATCTTTGGGTCGAATTCATGATTTTCAGAATCACAGAAAGTTCCAAGTATTTTACTCATGTTACATCTTAGTGCCGATGACATGCGGGGATCACAATCGAAATAAGAAGCTGTGATTCTTCGAAGAACGTTTTGGACCATTTCGTCATCTGGCTCTGAGATGTCCTCTGATGACAATACTTGCGAAATGGCACTTTCTATTTTTGATCCGATTTTGTCGGCTGCAAAATCCAACAAAACACCAGTCTTTCTTAGACAAAAAATAAATCTCGATGCAGCCATTTGGATCTGAATCCTGGTAGGGTAGCGTCGTTTTGATTCCGCTGTCAGGATACATTGAATTTCATCACTCCAGGGAATACCAAATACTTTGGAGAAAAGGACTGGGTCACTTAAAGATGATCTCTTTTCGAAATAGTCGTCCAATTGAGCAGAGGCAGTAAGCAGAAACTCTTCTTTATTGGAGGCAAAATCGGAAAGCCATTGAACTATTTTAGCAAGACATTGAGAATCAGGGACTCCAAGATTGCGGTCCATCAAAAGGGCCTGTTTTAGTTCTTGGATTTCTAATTCACAATTCATCCAAACCTCTGTATACCTGATTATATTACTGTGAATTAACCTAAGCAATTGAAATCTATATGAAACTTGTACCGCAAAATTCAGGGTTTATAACTGTTTGGATTTTATGCCTTTTTATCCAACTCGGCGGGACCGATACGCTTTCGGCTTTCGACCAAGCCTGTCCCGTCCCAGGTATATTGGGGGACCCGTTTTAAAGAGGTTGGGCCTCGCCCCCGAGAGGGCGGGGCTCTGCGGGCTCGCCGCATTGCTCGCACGGCGGCGTCGTAGGGTCCGGTGGGATGTCAAAAGCCAAACCTGAGCCTAGCGTTGAACCATTCGCTACATGGTATTGGATGACCGAAGCCCTTCCATCCTCGGCGCGTTCAAGCCAGGCAATGTGAATGGTCTCTCCGTTGACCGCGATCTTGCTGTCAGGGGCTTTACTCAGGGCACCCCCCGCAAACGGGATTAAGGCAGAGGCCGGCATATTCGCTACGAGAGTCTGCGTGACAAATCCTGCGGCACCGCCCTCGGCCAACAGGGTGATGGAGCTTTCGCTGACCTGAAAGATGAGCGCTTTGCCTTTGCTCGAAAAAGTAAAATCACGGCGAACCCCTGCTTTCAGGGTGGGGCCATTGACGAGAGTTTTGCTGTCGGTAACCCAAAGTTTTCCCGATGCGTTGGCGCCTAGGACACGAAAAATCGCTCCATCGGTCCAAACTGCGAGCGGCACTCCGGACATCCGGAGATCATACGGCGAACCCGAGAACAGGAGTTTGACCGCGCAGCCGTCAAAGAGGGTGATGCCGTCACAGGTGGCTGTCTTGGGAGCAAACGCGATCGCAAGCTTCCCTTTCGCGCTTGCACTGGCGATGCGAGCGATTGGACCGGTCTTATAGGTGGTTTGATCCACCAGGCTGCCATCTTCGGCTTCGGTTTGGACATGAATTTGGTCGGCCAGAGCACTCACAAAAACAGTGGTCCCGTCGATCTGTTCAACGTGCGGGTCACCACTCACGTGGGTGATGGGTTTATCTTGGGCGGCATTCAGGAGGCTGTATTTGGTTCCAGATCTTCCGCCATCAGATTTTTCTGGCGAGCTACGAAAAAGGAATTGCTTGATGTCTTGCGATGCACCCGCTCCGAGTGGTGAATCATAACTGGCCGAACCGCTCAACGAAAGGCCATCGTTTTCTGGCAAATCGTCGACCTTAAAAAGCGATGCTTTTCCGTCCCTCGGGATCGATATTCCACGCACGATCGTGTTGGTTATTTGTTGGCTCCACCAATTGGCCTGCCAGTAAAGAGTCGCTCCGGTTGAATGGGCCGCAAGCGAAATTTCTGAGATTTCTAGTCCGCTGGAGGTGTCTATTGTTTGAGGCGTCCCACCGCCGATGCAGCCGGACAGGAGTAAAATGGAAAGAGGGATACCGACAGGTGAGAATTTTAACATGGTGCGTCGATATCAGTGGCGGTGCACCGTGTCAAGCGAGGATGCTGTTTTTTATCGGACCGTTTTCAGAAGTGCCCGTTTTTGTTCCTGAAACTCATCCTCGGTCAGAGCCGCTTTGTCCCGAAGTGCTTGAAGGCGTTCCAGCTGCGAAAGAACCGAAGGCGTTTCAGTGGGCTCAGTTGGCGCGGGGCTCGATTGAAACAGCTCCCGAATCTGCGCCATCCAGGCGTCCGCAATCGGGCGCTCGCTTCTGCCATACACGACCAAAGTATCTGCGAGCAGGTCGTGCAGAGTCTGTTTCTTGGGGTTGAAAAGGGCGAAGAAAAAACCAATAAACAGCAACATCGACGAAACAAATTTGAGAACGTTACGAATCGTGGCGGCCCGAAGCGAAATTCGCCGCCCCATGGGATCGGTTACTTGAATGCCGACCAAATGTTTGCCGAGAGTCGCGCGGAGTTCAGAGGATTCTAGTATCGGCGCATAGAAAAACAGAACGACCAGGCTGCCGATGACGGGGATGATGTGGCCCGCGAGCGCACAGGGGATGAATAAAATCATCAAGTCGAGGAGGAGGGCTAAAAATCTTCTTCCTAAAGGGGCGTATGAAGTCATATCAAGCGGCATAAAGTTCTTTTCCTTCATGAAGGACCAACTCAGGAAGTGTGCCAATGATCGTCTTATTTTCCTCAAATTCTATTGTAGTAATAATCACAATATCCACTGGGGCGGGAATCCCTTGCAGCGTAGAGCGATGGGCTTTCTGCGCAAGTTGATAGCCAGGAACCTTAATCTGCGCCATCACCACGAGGAGATCATAATCGCTTCCTTCTCCGGCATCGCCACGAGCTCGCGAACCAAAAAGAAAGACGCGAGTAGGGTTAAATTCCTTCACTAATCTTTGTACGATTTCAGCGAGGATTGGATCTTTATCGAGAAGGGTGGTGTTTGTCATTCTTGATCGAGTGTAGCGTTTTTCACGATGGGAAGCTAGTTCGCAAAAAGTTAAAACGCCGCGCCAACCGTCATCCCAACGATATTGCTCGTTTCGCCATCGCCGCCGCAGCGGCGGTGCTATTTTTACTGAATTTTCATTTGACACGATTTTTGTCGTAGATTTTGGGATAGGTAGCCTTGGTTTTTAAAACCCCATAAAACGGCCGCAAATTGGCCAAAAATCAATCAAGTGACATTGTCTTTAAATGAAAGCCCTCCCGACTTGGTGAAAATCGAATCCAGCGGCACAAAATGCCTCGAAAAATGCCGTGTTATACGGAGTTTTATGAAAATGATTCATTCAGAACTCAAAAACATTTCCTCCGATGAACTCCTCCGTCGAACCAAGAATATCGTCGCCGAAGAACGCAGGCTCACGGTTTTGCTCATTTCGCACCTCGAAGAAATCCAGACGCGCAGACTTTATGCCGCGCAAGGCTTTAGCTCGATGTGGGAATTTTGCACTCGCTTCTTGGGCCTAAGCGAAGGAGCCTCGCAACGCCGACTTGCGGCGATGAGGCTCGCGCACGACGCGCCGGAGGCGAAGGCCGCGCTCGAATCAGGTGCGCTTTCGCTCAGTAATGCCGCAAAAATCCATTCGTTTAGGCAAAATCAAAAAAAACAGGGTAAAAGCCCCATGCCGGCGCAAGAACTCATCCGACAAGTTGAATCCATGTCCCAACGGGAGTGTGAAGCTAAACTTCATGAAATTTCGCCCGAGGCGTTGCCGCCGGAGCGGGAACGAATTGTTTCAGCTCAGCGAGACCATGAACTCAAAATGGTGATCTCTGATGAAGTCTATCAAAAGCTCCAGCAAATCAAAGGCCTGCTTGCCCATGCCAAACCCAATGCCACTATGAGCGAACTACTCGAATACTTGGTGAACGAAACCTTGCCGCGCCTTGAAAAAAAGAAGGGCATCGCGACAGAAACCACCGCCGCTGCGAAAGTGCCGGCCGTCGCTGCGCCAGCGAAAGCGCTTCCTGCGGGGCAACGAGTCTACCTTTCGGTTTCGGTTCGGCGCGAAGTCTTTTTGCGTGCGCAGGGACGGTGCGAGTATATCTACCAAGGTCGGCGATGCACTTCCCGTTTTGCACTTGAACTGGATCATATTCGCCCTCTTGCCTTGGGCGGGGCCAATGAGAGAGAGAATTTTAGGCTATTGTGCAAATGTCATAATCTGCAGCAAGCCCAAGCCAAGCTCGGGGATTATTGGCGTGGCGATCAAAAATAGCTCATTGAGCCGGCGCACTTTTGTGAGGTTCTTCTTTCGAACCTTTCGAACCTTCTTCGACCTTCAACTCCTGAGTGGGCGGCGTGGCGTTAGGCGTCTCCATCCCGGCCTACTACCTTTCCGATGATATTTTTGCCAAAGCGGTTTACACGGTGGGCGAAACGCTTGGAATTGCCGCCGTGGGATATGGGTCCTATTTGGTATTGATTGAGGACGATTTTAGTCGTTTTCAACGCATCATTAAGGGCGTCCCCGAGCTTTCACTTGCTCAGCTGGATCACCTTGCGGAGCAGTTTCTTGAGGAAAACGCGCAAAGAGCCCGGCAAGTGAGGACTATTCGCGTCATTACCCATTCTTTAGCCGCAGGCCTGAGTCTCCTGGATGGAACGACCTCTTCCGATCAAAATCTCAAGATTGCTCATCTTTTTTTGGGCGGGATCAATACTCTCGCCGCGCTGAGTTTTGGTTTTTCCAAATCCGAAGAAGAAAACTTTGCCAGTTCGCTCGGAGGTAAGAAAAAGGCGAGTGTGGAGTTGCTCGTAGGGCCAATGGTAGGGATGCGTGTCAGATTCTGACGGGATTTGAGATCTTGTCAATACCCGGCCGAAGGTGCAGAATCCAGGGTATGGAAAAATTCACAAAAGAAGAGCTGGCCCGCCTTCATCCTGAAACCCTCGCATTAAGTCTTGGTTTTGATCCCTGTCTCAGCGAAGGCTCGGTGAAACCGCCTGCTTTTTTAACCTCCACCTTTGCATTTAAAAAAGCGTCCGATGGTAAGCAGTTTTTTGCGTGGCTTCATGGTCATGGGACGCCGCCTGACAAAGAGCATATGGGGTTGGTGTACTCCCGCATCAATAATCCCAATTTGGAAATTTTCGAGGATCGTTTGGCGATGTGGGAGGGGATGAATCGCGCCGTTAGTTTTTCGAGTGGCATGGCGGCCATCAGCACGACGTTGCTGGCGCTTTTGGAGCCTGGCGATGAAGTCATTGCTCTTCAACCATTATATGGCGGCACCGAAGGTTTTTTAGCGGATTTTCTCCCTCGTTTTGGAATCACTTCTAAGAATATTTCCGCTGGGCCTGGTGCGGTCGCGGCAGTCGAAAAGGTGATTACGCCTAAGACGCGCCTCATTTTTATTGAGTCACCGGCCAATCCCAACCTCCGGCTTACCGATATTGAGGGCATGAAAAAGCTCGCGGTTCAGTACGGCAAGGGGCGAATTCTCGTTGCCGTGGATAATACCGTCGCGGGTCCTGTCTTTTCCCGCCCCGGAAAATTTGGCGCGGATATTGTGATCTATTCAGCGACTAAATATATCGGAGGGCACTCTGACCTCGTTGCCGGGGCCGTTCTGATGAATGATCCCGAGATTCTTACAAAAATTCTCGGCCATCGCGCGGCCTTGGGTGGAATGCCCAACGCTTATACCGCTTGGTTGTTGACGCGATCTTTAGAGACCTTGAAAATCCGAATGGAGGCGATGCAGGAAAATGCATTGCGCGTCGCCCGTTTTCTTGAAACCCATCCGAAGGTCAAAAAAGTCTATTTTCTCGGTCTCCTCAAAGAGGGAGATGCTGAATACGCATTATTTAAAAAACAATATACGGGCACGGGTTCGCTCATGTCTTTTGATATTCGTGGCGGAGAGGCCGAGGCTTTCCGATTCTTGGATCGTCTGCGTTTAGTCAAACTGGCGGTCTCTTTGGGGTCCACGGAGTCGTTAGCGGAACATCCCGATACGATGACGCATTCAGCGGTTTCGCCCGAACTCAAAAAAGTCGGGGAAATTACCGGCAGTCTGGTTCGCCTTTCGATCGGGATTGAAAACTCCGATGACCTCATTTGGGATATCGGACAGGCGTTAGACGGCTAGAGGTGCTCCGCACCTTTTGGTAGAGGCTTGCGTCATTATGTTGACGAAACCCCTTTGGATCCAATTCACTTACGCGATTTTTTCACTTACGCGATTTCGTCCAGATTTTAGCGTTTTTAACCGAACAGTTAATCATGCGTTTGCGGTTGTTTCCGCCATTCAAAAGAGGGATTTTTTTGTGTTCCCTGGGATTTTTCCTTGGCGCTCAGTCCGCCCAGAGTAAGGAGCTCTTTTCCGATCTAGTGCTATTTTATCAGGCACGCCCTCCGATCGATCTGAAGTACGTGAACTGCTCCGAGACGGACGAAGCCTGCGATCAACTCAAGCATAAGCTTACAGTGACTTTCGATTTGCTCTATAAACCGGAGGGGGTGGATCCGACCTTTTACGGGGCGTTTGAGGCGCCCCCATCCGTTTGTCAGGACATGAAGGAGAGTGCGCCCCTCCAGACGGCGCATTGGTCGTGCGTGTTTTTTGGGATTCGCGAGGCCATGAAGTATGAGTTACGCAATTTACTGCTAGCCGCGTGTACGGATGGGATGAAGGCCGAGCAGATTGCAGAACTATGGAAAAAGTCGGCAACCTCCTGTGATCCAAAAAAGCCAGGGGAGTTCTTTGCGTGTCTTTCCAAGCAAACCGGCCTTTCTTTAGTTCATCCTGTGCAGAGAAGCTTTGAAGAGCTTGGGCGACTGGCTCAAGAGATGCGGCTTTTACATCAAAGCTGTGAGCAGAGTATCCTAAAGCCCGATCATTGCCGTCGCGATGAGCTTTTGAAATGGAATTCGGTCATCACCGACTTGGATTGGCTCCAAAACAACGTGGATCGGGTGCTCACGCTGCAGCCCGGGTTTGAGCCGATCCGGGTGCCGGACTACTTTTTTGTGGTGAACTCGTGCGGGAAGAAACAGGAGCGCCACAAAAAGTATGTCCAACCTCCCCAGCCGAGTGCATGCTCCAAGCCACCGATGTCTCCGATGTCCCAACCGGGGCAAGAGGGCATGATGAGCGCGTTTCAGGTCGCCGCTCTGAGCGAAGAAACTGAGGACCGAGATGAGAAATCTTCCGGGATTCGCAAGGCGATGGATCAGGCCTTCAAAAAGTTATTAGCAGGAGCCTCACGAGGGGGTGCCAAGCTTTCAGCTCGGCAGCGGCACTGGCTGGAGCAACGCCGTCACGATGAAAAATTCCTAGCAAAAAATGAACAGGTGCTTTCGAAACAAGCCGAGCAAAAGGCTGCTGATAAAAATGGAATTCTGGAAACGATCGAAAAGGACTGGACGCAGGCCCTAAGGGAAGCACTGAAGAAGGTAGATCTTACTGACGGGAAGGCGATAGCGCTAGGTGAAAAAGCCGAGGCGCCCAAACCACTCCCTGGTGAAGAAATCCCTTCAGGCGAATCCGGTGATGTGGTTGAAGTCCAGCGGATCATCGATCCTCAAGCGACCGCGGATCGAAAGGCTGAGGAAGAATGGCAAAAGAAGGAAAAGGAAAAGCTCTTGGCGCAAGCTCAAGCGGTCTTGGCCGATCCAGCGGATCCTTTGCACAAGAAGCACCGCACGCCGAGCTTGCACGCTCATCCTTCGGCGCTACTCAGGACTCCCATCACCGGGCCTCAGCTTCGCTTTGCCACTTGGGTGTTTGAGGATCATTTTGAGAAACTCACCGAGACGCTCCAAAAGACAAAAGAGGGTGTGACGTTAGAAAGCGATTTAGCGCGGCTGGAATTAGTGCAAAAGCTCACTCGCTTAGAACGGGATTTGAGTCGCGCAGACGCGGTGAGTGCGCGAGAGCTCGAGTATTTTTTACGAAATGAATTGGCCACTGTTTTAAAGCAATATCAGGTGACTCCGTCTGAGTCCTTGCAAAAGCTTTTGACCTATGGATTTCCGAAGCCGTCCCAGTTTCATGGGGATGAGATCCGCTGGCCCGATGGGGTAACGGTGATGCCCAAGAAAAAACCAAAGGCGGTGGTTCAAAGGCAACCCAAACTTTCTCTGGCTCATCAAGCTGCTTCGTCGGCCATCCCCGAGTCTAAGGAATTGGCAAACGTCCTGGCTGACGCTGAAAAAAATCTCAAACCTGATCAAGTGAAAGAATTTCTCAAGGATAAAGAGCAAGTTGAAAAGAGGTACCAAGAGCTCGTAGAACAAAGAAAAGGGAAGGGAAAATCAGTTGGAATTTCGGATCTCTTTAAACTCCTGAATACCGATCTCGTTGGATTGTTGAAAAAATACGATGTTTCGCCGTTCCAAGCGATCTCGCTCGCGATCAAGTACGGAATTCCTTCTTTGCCGTCTGCCGATGAACTCGCAGCAGCGTCGGGTGAGACTTCGCTGACGTCCGGTTTAAAACCAGGACCTATTGCTTCTGGTATTCCTGGGACGGCGCAAGCGAACGGCCTCCCGGATGCAGACAAGGACGGCGGTGACAAAACGACGATTTATAGAGGCAGAGTTGGCTCGGTTGCGATTGCACCCAAGATGAATTTTGCGATTATGACAGATCCATTCTTTAGATGGAGTTCAAAAAAGACTCATTCATGGCAAAGTGACATACGGGGGAATTTTCCGGTCATCCTAGGCTTGGATCCTGAGTCACTAGTAGCTTTTGAAAAGGCCTCCGAAAAAGGACAGGTGGCGCTGGACTCGGTGATGAAACAAATCATCATCGACGGCTATCGAAATCATCCTTTAGAGCACAATAGGATTGAGTCGGATCGCGCTCTCGAAGCTCTGCGGGATCCCTCCCGTATTGGATCTGGAGCTGCAGACACGGTTCGAAATCTCGAGAATGCACGTGAAGCCGTTTTTATAGATTGCAAAAATTACTGTTCGAGATTTCCAGCGTCCCAGCTTTTATGTTGTCAGGATTTAAAAGATAAACCTAATCGAAGCGGTTCGCCCGCTGATTTAAAGTTGAGGGATTTTCCGGATCTCGAGGCCCGATGGGATCAGATGATGGTTGCGATTTCTCAATTTAAACAAAAAGTACATACCCATCCAGAGGCCTTTGTGCAAGCTCTAGGTGGCGTTTCAGTGGGAGAAATGAAAGATTTAGATGATTTAGCCGATGAAATGCGAAATTCTAATCTAGCACCAGAGGTTGGCCCGGATCTGTCGATAGACCAAGATTGGAAGGCTGTTCTTTCCCTTTTCTCGGATCCCAAACAAGTGGGGATGAATAGCCCTCCCTCAGGGGTCTTGCCTCGAAAAGGAGGAGTGTTTTTGGCTCAGCAAAAACCGAGGGCGTTGGGAGATGATGTTGATTCAAGGGAGGCGCAGAAATTACAGGTTCCCAGAAAAGAAGTGAACGAGGTCGAGCAAATTTCACACACGACGGATGAGGTTTTTGGAGAACCAGTTGCTCGCGAGCAGTCCAGGCAATCGCTCGTGAAAGGGCGGTCTGAGCTTGTCCCTCATCAAAAGGGTGGGGTTCCTCGTGCGGCGGAGTTCGGACAAAATGAGCCGACTCAAAATCCCAATCCAGGTCGGCCCGGTAAAAAGCAGGCCCCTCAGGAAAGTGCGCCGGTTGAGGCAAAAATTCAAATGGCGCCGGCCAACTTTGTCATGGGCCTGATTTTGGGTGCCAAAAAAGGGGTGCTTGTTGAAAAAAATTGGAGTGTGGGGTTGGTGCAAAAGTTAGCGGGGGACCCCACCCCTGATTTGGAAGCGATGGATCAAGCGCTCTTTTCTAATCTGACTCATCTTGGCGCAGGTGGATCACTTCCATTTCGAGACGTTTCTTTACCTCCAGGAAAGGGGTTTTGTTTTTCCACTGGATTAGAGCCTTCACGGCACTCTTGGGGCTGTTTTCGACAGTTTGGGATCGCTCTTTCTATCCTTTATGCCCTTCAGAGGTACTTGGGGAGCGACTTAAGTGCGGGGAATTATACAGCAGCAGTGGTGCAGAATAGGTTGGAATGGCATGTTTCTCCGCTTGGCGGGACACTTTCCATCACTAGCGCCGTGATTACCCAACTCTACAACAACCTCTATGACGAACTCGTCAAGCAAGGGGTGCAACCCTCGGGGAACAAGGTGGTCATTAAGTAGCTGATTTTGTTCTAGTTTTCAGTTTATTCCTAAAGATTTACCCACAGGAGAAAAAGTCGGACTAATTTTTAACCTAGGGGTAAAAATTTAGGATATACTTTATTCTGTTATGAATAGGTATCTTCAGTCGCAGATTCAAAAAGATCTTCAAAAAAAGATGGTGTTCATTGGAGGCCCTCGGCAGGCCGGAAAAACCACGCTTGCCAAATCCATCGCGCAGGCAATGGGCGGGGAACTCGGTTATTTGAATTGGGATGATAGCGAGGATCGCGAGAAAATTCTGAAGCGTGAGTTACCTCAGAGTCCCATTTGGATCTTTGATGAAATTCATAAGTATCGACTTTGGCGCAATTATCTTAAAGGTCTTTTTGATAAGCAGCGAGATTCAAAAAAAATCCTCGTTACGGGGAGCGCTCGTCTGGATTACTATCGCTACGCCGGGGATTCCCTGCAGGGAAGATATCATTTTTTGCGGCTTCACCCCCTATCCTTAGATGAATTGAACTCAACGACGAGTGGCGATCTCAACGAGCTTTTTAGGCTGGGAGGATTTCCAGAGCCGTTTCTTAGCGGGGAGCGGTTTGAAGCGGATCGTTGGTCGAGGGAGTATCGAACTCGCTTGATTCGTGAGGATATCACTTCAGTTGAAAATCTCCACGACCTTGGAAACCTTGAGCTCTTGTTGCTCCGGCTACCGGAGTTAGCGGGTAACCCACTTTCGATTAATGCGCTACGCGAAGATCTTCAAATCAGTTTCAAAAGTGTGAGTCGGTGGCTGGATATTTTGGAGCGCTTCTATGCCATTTTTCGACTTTCGCCTTTTGGGCATTCCCGTCTGAATGCCGTAAAAAAAGAGAGAAAGCACTATCATTTTGATTGGAATTTGGTGAAGGATGAAGGTGTGCGGTTCGAAAATTTGGTGGCCTCCCATCTTTTGAAATGGTGTAATTACTTCGAGGATACCCAGGGTCGAGATTTGGCGCTGTGTTTTTATCGTGATCTTGAGCAGCGAGAAGTGGATTTTGTCGTCACTGAAGATCGCAAGCCGATCTGCTTTGTTGAGACAAAATTATCCGATGTTCCCGTGAGCAAGAGCCTGAGCTATTTAAAGCGCAAGTTTCCCAAGGTCCCTGCCTTTCAGATCTATCTCAAAGGGACCAAGGATTTTGAGGATGCAGATGGAATCCGGTTGGGGCCGGCTCACAAACTTTTATTGGAGATTCGTAAGACGGGCTTCGAGCTTAGCGAGTGAACCCGGTTTACTGCCGCGCAGAGGCAGTTCGTGGCACCAAGCAATCCACCCCCCAACTAACCCTGACGTCAGTCAACCAACTCAAATATTCGCAAATAAATTCGAACACTTACCAAATATTTGACAAAATTAGTCCACTAATATATAACTTTCCTCATGAAACTGGATACCCCCACATCATTGAATCCTTGGCTCCTCGCAACCCTCACTATGATGAGCATTCCAACAGCTTGGGCAGCACCCACGGATCTTTCATTCGAATGCCATGAGATGATGCAGGTTGATTCCGCAATCGAGGTCACCCTCGATCTCAAGGGTATGCTCACTTCAGAGGACCCAGGCGTCTCTTCAAAACAGGCTTTGTTTCTCGCCTCCGTATCGGGGCAGGCCAAGATCCGAAAGTTCTCCTCGCTGGCCGTGACCCATGGAAACTTTGACGCCGAACTCGGTGAGTCCAAACGCGAGACTTTGCGACCCGGATTTGGCGATCCAGAACGCGTGGTCTTTAAAGCGAAATCGAATCAGCATGGTTTGCTGGCATGGGGCGAGATCCGAGTGAGTGAATTAGGCCTGGGACTTAAGTCAAATTTTGAAAGCTGGATCAAGCTTGAAACGCAATCGGGCGAAATCGAGCTGAGACCCATCAGTTGCAATGTGAGTGGTCGGTAAGTCCGAGGCCCCTCACGCTCCCTAAGTCTCGCGGCGCATCGCGAGGAATCGAAACGTCTTATAACCCGCCGCCGCCGCCGTGTACATGATTCGGCGAATCGTGTCGTAGCGAACCCGTTTGTCGGCCTGAATGGCTAAAATTCCGTCAAAGGGTAGGGGTTTCCCTTCGAGGTCGCGGGCCTTGGATTTTTGCCTTAGGACTTCTGACTTTTCTTTTGCTTTGAGCAAGGCCTCATAGAGCGGAATGATTCGCAAATAGCGTTCTTTGGCGTCCAGGTCTTTTTCGTCAAAAGTATAAGTGGCTTCTGAGCTGCCTAAATTCGCCGCAGTTTGCCTAAAGTCCAGCACCCGTGCCCCATCAAAAGTAATCGACTCGGGCGTGACAATCACTTGCAGACTATCCGCAGGGTTGTCTTGCGAGGCCGAAATCGGCATTTTCAGGCCCGGTACCGTGGCAAAGTTATTCTGGCTGGTGGCGTAGGTCTTGAGCAAAAAAACCACGATAATGACCAAGACGTCCATCATGCTCGTGAGTTGGAGCTCAAAAGCGCTATTCACTTTTTTGCGTTTTCGGCGAGCACGGATGGAGCGATAAAAGGGCATGGCTTAGCTCTCTCCCAAAAGATTGCCAAAAATCACGTCCGGAAACAAAGTTTTCGTTTGCTCTTCAATTCCGGTTTTCGGGTTTTTGGCAAAGACCGGACTGTCGGTCGGCTCAAACCCTCGCATATTGTCCATCACGGCGATCAGAGTGTCGTAGTTGAGCGAGGCTGAAGGTACGATGACAATATGAGTTTCGGTCGGGAAGCGTTTTTTGATCTGAACTAAAGTCTCGTGAATGTTCCTGAGGTCGGGCTGCCCTGGGCTCGCGTTCGGAATCTTGCTCGTTGGAATCTTTTCAAACGGGCTCCAAATCTCCGCTTCATTGTCTCGAAGGGTCAGGGTCAGTTGTAATGGCTTTTCAAGAAGCTTTTGTTCGAGCTCTTCGGAACTGGAGCGGGGAACCGGAGATTCAATCGTAACGAGATTCAAAAAGGACATCGTAAACAGCAAAAAGGCAATGAGCGTCACTAGGGTGTCCAGGACCGGCACCAGATTCAGTGCGATCTGTTCACTATGGCCTTTTCTGCGGGAGGACGGCCGTTTGAGCACGAGTGAATGCTCCTTTTACTCTGCTTTTTGGCTAGAGTGGCGATATTTACGGGCTGAAAGCAAGTCCATGAGTTTGACGCCAAATTCGTCCATTTCCTCGAGGATCTTGTTTGCTTTATTGCTCAGGATACTATGAACAATCATCGTGAAAATCGCCGTGATCAAGCCAAAGGCCGTGGCATTCATCGCTTCTGAAATCCCGGCGGAAAGAATCGCTTGGCGTTGGGCAGGATCCGCTTGAGCGATAGCCGCAAAAGCTCGAATCAACCCGTTAATGGTTCCGAGGAGTCCCAAAAGAGTGGAGATATTGGCAATCAAGGCCAGATATCCGAGTCGGCGTTCAAGTTTTGGAATCATCTCAAGGCTGGTGGCATCCAAGGCATTTTGAATTTGGTTGTCATCGCGGGAGGCTCGTTGAAGCCCCGCCTTAATGACCCGTGGAAGAGCGGCGCGGCCCGCGCCATTGCATACTCGAATCGCGCCATCGAGGTCGTTGGCCAAGATATACTTTTGAACCTCAAACATGAACGATGCGCCATCAATATTGAGTTGAAAGAGGCGAATCGATCGTTCGAGGGTCAGCGCTATCGAGACCGTAAGCGCGACGGCAATGGGCATCATCCAAAAGCCGCCTGTTTGAAACATGGACACTACGCCTTGTAAAAATCCTGGTGATTCCATGAACCCGCCCTTTCCGTTTCGTGATCTTCTTCAATGATCACCGGAATCTGGCTGGGGGTCAAGGGGCTCTTAAAGGTGTTTCTGAATTGCGTCAATGATCACGTTTCTGGGATGGTTGCCGACCAGTTGGTCAACTAATTGACCGTCTTTGATTAAGAGTACGGTGGGGATTCCACGAACGTGAAACCGGGTGGGGGTTTCAGGGTTTTCGTCGACATTCATTTTAAAAATTTTGATTCGGCCCGTGTATTCGGCCGCGATGGCGTCGAGAGTGGGCCCAAGTTGGCGGCAGGGGCCGCACCATTCAGCCCAAAAGTCGACCAGCGAAACACCGGGATTTTTCATGACATCCGAATCAAAATTGGCATCAGTTGCAGACAAGGTGTGATCTCCAGCCATTTGGGGGCTCCTTTAAGTGGGGTAGGTTAAAAGGTCATCGTCGAATTGCACAAAGTCCTAAATGAATATAAACTCTAGGATAAAACGCAAGTCTTAAGGTAACTCAAGGTAAACTAACGCTGTGAATCAATCCTCTCATTTAGTAGTCAAATCCGGAAATGGGGCGCTTAGTCGCGTGAGCGTTTTTCATCGAGTTTTGGCAAAAGTCGTCGATTTAGTACTGGTTTTTGCCTTGGCGGCGATTCTTCCGTATCCCCTGGGGCCGGTGGCTGGCTTTCTTTATAGCTTGCTCGCGGATGGGTTGAAGCTTGGAAAAACCTCGGGACAAAGCGTCGGAAAAAAACTTTTTGGACTCAAAGTAGTTCAAATTGTCTCTGAAAATGTCAATGATGCCGGCAGCGGGAGCTTCGCTGAGCATGAATCCGTGATCAAAAGTCGGATTCCTGCGACGTTTAAGGCCTCCTGCTTGCGCAATGCGCCGATTGGAGTGGCCACTTTTTTTGGAATTATCCCGATTTGGGGTTGGATTATTTTAGGCATCATCGGAATTCCGCTCATGGTGATCGAAGTCTATTTGATGATGACCGTGGCCTCGGGGCATCGCTTAGGCGACGTCATGGGTGATACTGAGGTTGTGGCGGTTTACTAACGTCGAATTTCTTATTTTATAGAAAATATTTTTTTAAAATGTCCGTGCTGATGCGCAGTGCTTTCAGCTTTCAGCGCTCAACTTTCGGGTGGCTGCTTTTTTCTTTTCTTTAAAAGCTGACCCCTGAGCGCTGAAAGCACATCGTTAAAAGCTCGTTCACCTCAAACTATAAAACGTTTTGATTGCGGCTGACGTCGCGCTAAGTTAAATACCGCCCCATGGTTGACAAAAAGCGCCTAGGCGACCCTGCTCATACCCTTTATTTGATCGATATCAGTTCGTTTATCTTTCGTGCTTTTTTCGCGATTCGCGCCCTTTCGAATCGGGCGGGTGAGCCGACCAACGCGGTTTACGGGGTGGCGACGATGTTGGCTCGTTTGGTGGAGGAAGCCGAGCCCCAGCATCTTGCCGTTGTTTATGACTCCAAGGAGCCCTCTTTTCGCAAAGAAATTTATCCAGAGTACAAGGCCAACCGCAGCGCCACGCCGGAGGATTTAATCCCGCAATTCGCACGGATTGAACAGTTGATTCAAGGTTTTAAGATGCACTCCTTTTACCATTCCGGCATGGAGGCTGACGACTTGATTGCCACGCTCGCCAAACGTTGGTGTGCGCTCTCCCCTAAAAATCGCGTCGTTATTGTTTCGAGTGACAAAGACCTCATGCAGCTCGTGGAGGACCGCGTGGTCGAATGGGATACGATGTCGGGCAAAGTGTATCATTCAGCCGAAGTGCAGGAAAAACTCGGGGTACCCCCCGAGTCTGTGCGTGATTACTTGGGTTTGGTGGGGGATAGTTCGGACAATATTCCGGGTGTTCCCGGAGTAGGGCCCAAGACCGCACAAGAGCTACTGAAGCAATTTGGTTCTATCGACGCGATCTTACAGGCGGCTGAAAAGGGAGAAATCCCGGGCAAAAAGGGCGAGACTCTCAAATCTCATGCCCACTCCGCACGGCTTTCGGCGCAGCTCGCGACCTTGCATGATGATCTGAATGTCAAAGTGGATTTGGGGGATTTTGATTATCGGTTTCAGCTCACGCCCGCATGTATTCAGCTGCTGACTGATTTGGATTTTCATACACTCGTTAAAAAATGGGCCAGCCAAGTCACCCCCCATGTGACCGCAAATGTCACCCTTCCGGTGGTTGAAGCTCCGTCTGCGGAAAATCGGTTTAGGTCCATTTGCACCGAAAAGGATTTTCAAAAACTCTTGGAGCAAATGGAGCAAGTCAAACAGTTCGGTTTTGATCTCGAAACCACTTCGTTGAATCCTCGGCAGGCAGAGCTTGTGGGGATCGCCATTTGTCCGTTCGTTGGCGAACCCGAGTACGGTTGTTATATCCCGGTCGGGCACCGCGCGAGTTTATCCGCGGGCGAACCTCATCAGTTGCAGCTCGACCCTGTTTTGAAACGGCTGAAGCCTTTCATTGAAGATCCTCGTTACAAGAAAATTGGGCAAAATCTCAAATACGATTGGAGTGTTTTGTTCGAAATGGGCTTGAAGCCCTCCGGAATCGGGGCCGACACGATGGTGGCGGCTTATGTGATTGATCCCACGGGTCGTCATAATCTCGAGACTTTGGCGGCGCACTATTTGAGTTATCCCGTACAAACCTATGAAGAAGTCTGCGGAAAAGGCAAAGACCAGCTTTGTTTTGATGAACTTTCGATTGAGGTGGCGACCCGATATTCAGCGGAGGATGCCTGGGTGGCGGTTAAACTTTGGCATGAGCTCGAGGCGAAGCTCAAGGCCGAGGGTTTGATGGAAATATTTACGCGAGTGGATTTGCCTCTGGTGGAGGTGCTCGCAAAAATGGAACGCCACGGAGTTTGTATCGATGTGCCGTGGTTGAAAAAAATATCCCACGAATTTGGCGTCGAGCTGAAACGAATTGAAGAACGAATCAGTGCTTTTACCGTGGGCCCGGTGAATTTGAATTCGCCTAAGCAACTCGCGCAACTTTTGTTTGAAGAACTCAAACTTCCGACGCAAACCAAAACTAAAACGGGGTATTCGACGGACGCCTCCGTTCTCGAGGCCTTGGCCCCGCTTCATGAAGTCCCTCGTTTACTTCTGGAATACCGCGAAATCTCCAAACTGAAGGGGACCTATGTGGATCCGCTGCCGGAACTCCGGGACCCTAAAGACGGCAAAATTCACGCAAGTTTTCATCAGACGGTGACGGCCACGGGCCGGTTGTCGAGTTCGGATCCCAATTTACAGAACATCCCCATCAAGTCTGAGCGGGGTCGAAAAATCCGGCGGGCTTTTATTCCGAGTGAAGGAAATTTATTGATTTCCGCAGATTATAGCCAAATTGAACTGCGAATTTTGGCTCATATGAGTGGCGATCGGGAGCTGAGTCGCTCCTTTTTGGCCGATGAGGATGTTCATCGCCGTACGGCAAGCGAGATCTTTGGAGTCCCAACGGACCAGGTCGATGATCGGAGTCGCGGCATTGCCAAGGCCATCAACTTTGGTCTGATGTATGGCAAGAGTGCTTTTGCCTTAGCACAGGAACTGGGAATTTCGCGTAAAGAAGCCGGTGAAATCATCGCCAAGTATTTTGAAAAATACAACGGCGTGAAACGCTATTTGGATCAATCGATTCAGGACGCGCGCGAAAAAGGCTATGCGATGACCTTGATGGGGCGTAAGCGGTTTTTGCCGGATCTTCAGTCTAAAAACCACGCCGTCCGGGGTTCTGCTGAACGAATGGCGATGAACACCCCGATTCAAGGGACCGCCTCGGATTTAATGAAGCTCGCGATGATTGAACTGGATCAACAACTCGTTAAGCGGGGATTTAAAGCGAAGCTCACGATTCAGGTGCACGACGAAGTCGTTTTGGATTGTCCTAGGAGTGAAGTCCCGGAAGTGAAGAAGTTGGTGTGCGATATCATGGAAAACGCGATGAAGCTTGACGTACCGCTTCGAGTGAATGCGGAGAGTGGTGAAAATTGGATGGAGCTTTAGACCTTCTCCCAAAGCTCCAAAAACCGCTCCACCATTTTTGCTCGCGGCGTAGGAACAGGAAGTCTCATTTTTTCGAGCGAATCCCAAACTGCGGGTACTTGCCCAATATTCCATAGACCCTCGCGATCCAGCTCAGTGCCGAGCGCACAGGCGGGACGAAGGTGATGGATCGCACCATTGTAATCCGAACCCAGGACGACGGTGTCGGCTGGAAGCTCGGCGGTGAGTTCCGAATACTGTTGCCCGAGCGCCTGAATGCCGCCTTCGCAGGGCTGGGAAACCGGGGTCCCTTCGAGCATGTCTTCGCTCGGCACAAGGCCAATCATGCCACCGTTTTTCTTCATGGCCTGAATTTCCCAAGGCGCGATCCCTCGTTCCGCACCGAGGTATTTGCGCAACGTGGTGTGGGTATACAGGAGGGGCAAATGATGTTGTTCCTGCAACGCGATCATTGCATGAGTGGACTCGTCCGAAGCATGTGAAAGATCGACCCAGACGTGACGGGTGATCAGCTCAGTCATGATGCGCTTGCCTTCGTCGGTCAGGCCGTTTCGGTTGAGGCGGACGCGCTTGTTAGGGTCTTCATAGAGCGGGTGAAAAAGCTGGCTCAGCCAAGCCCAGGGCGACGAAAGGCCACGAATTCCTCGCAAAAAAGCCACGCCTCCATATTGGTCATCCGTGAGGTGTAACAACGTGACGATTCGGATTCCTTTTTGATCGATAAATTCTTGCAGGTCTTTTTCGGTTTCTAATATGCCGTCGGCGCCCTCGAGCGCGAGAATCATCACGCGCTTTCCGGCTCCAAGCGCAGTACGGGCTTCGGCCGGGGTGCGAGCAATGATCCAATTGGGGTGACCGGCAACAAATTTTTCAGCCAACGCGATCTGCCTGCGAATGGAATTGCGACGCGAATTCGTCAAAAGGGGATGGGCGTAAAGGGTGGCGACCAGAATCCCGATTTCGGAACGATCCACCGTTTCTGGATTCGTTTGCGAGCTCAAACGAGATTGCCAGTCCGTGGCGCGGAGGGGGCCCTCGAAATTCCCTCGAAATAACCATTCCATGCCTTCCTTCATGAATAAATGGGCATGAAGTTCGACCGTGAGTTGCTGGGGGTGGGGAGGGCTTGAAAAACTCGGGGGTGGCAATTGCGCGACACTCGCGCAGGAGGTGAGGGCGGCCATCATGTTCAATCCGAAGAAGCACGAACCCAACGTTAAATTCACAAGATCACCGCGCCAAAGGGGCGTCTGCCCATTTGTTTGAGCGTTTGAGTTCTAAATCGTAACCACGGTATTTGGGCCGCGCTTTGTGCCTGAAGTTGAAATTCGGTCGCGATCGGAAGGGCGCGGATCCAGGCGTTGGCCTGCTCGAGCGCCTCTTCGATCAAGCAAAGGCAGGTATCGCTGTGGGGACCAGGGATTCGCGCATTGAGATCAAGCGTGCTTTCAATGAGTGATCGATAATGGGGATAGGCCCACAGATGAAACTCCAGCATGGCAGGGAGCGTGAAGTCATGTACGGCCCCCTCGAGTTCAGCATAGGGGGACGAAAAACCGGTGTTTTTTGGGGCCTCGAACCAGACAAGCTGAAAGCGGGGGGGCGGGAGTTTTTTCGCCAGCTCTTCGCCGCTTTCCTCGAGCATGTGCAAAAGGATTTCTTCACCAAAAAGCGCGGCCAAGCGCTGCAGGGTGTGAGCGTGGGCTTGGAGCATGAGAATAAGAAATTCGACGAGGCGCACCCTTCGAAGTCTACCTCATTCTGCCCGAAAACAGGAATTTCCAAATGGGGGGTGAGGGCGGTTCAGAAGGAGTGCCTGGCCATTGCTCGAGATTGAGCGCAATCTCGGTGGGCGTTTTAAAGTGCGGATGAATGACGGTGATCCACCGGCCCTTCCAAAGCGAGTCCGTAGCCCCGCCCGAGGGGGACAGGGGGCTGCTTTCGGCAAAAAGCACCAGGCCAGAGGGCCAAAGCTGTTCGCCCAATTTCTTGTCCCATTCCTCGGCTAGCGTGATTTCGACCCAGGTTTCAAGGGCCCAAAAGCTCCAACCTTGCGCGACGGCCTCGGCAGCAATGGCGTTTTCCCAGTGTCGATCAAAGCGCTCAAGTTTTGCGCGTTCAATGAAAGAAAAAAGCGCTTCGGGAAGCAGCCGGGTTCGTTTGCGCACGGGTTCTGTGCTGAAAATTAAGTTCAGAAGAGTGTCTTCGAGTTTGAATGCACAGCGTAAATCGTAAAGGCGATTTTCCCATTTCCGAAGGGATTGGGTGGCGTCTTTGCGACCTACCGCCAGGTAGCGGGATTTTTCTGCGTGAAGGAGGCGGCAAATTTCGCGAAGAATAGCCAGTCTTAAGAGGGTACCTTCAGGCAAGCCTTCAGCGTGACGCCATCGTTCGTTGTAGCGTTCAATGACATTCTGAAAATCTTTTTCGGGGTTGTCGGGGCCTAAAGACAGGGTCACAAAGGACCTCGGGAGCGAAAAATCCGGGTGCCTCCCGGTGTCGTGGGGGCAAGAGCAGGGGACGGCGGATGAACTCGCGGCTTTTTTTGCAGGTGGAGCAGCGCCTGCACCACCGTTGGATTATCCAAGGCGGGCTGGTATTCGGTGTTGTCCGAGCCGTAGGTGGTCTTGCCTGCGGGTTGAGCGGGTTGCGGAGGGATCGCGGGTTCCGCCGGAATAATAGGAAGACTGAGTCGCGTCGCTTTATCGAGCGAAGCCAGACAGCGAAAGCCATCCTGAGTGGCTTCACGCGCGAGCGCGCGAGGGTTTTCAAACCGCTGGGAAGGTGAAAGTAAGTGCTTAGCGAGTGCCGCGACTAACTTAAGCTCGGGATTGAGATTTTTGCCTAGCGGAGCGGCCATACTGAAAGCCCTTTCAAGGCAGAGAGATTGTTGCCAAGGTCCGATCGGGATGCCCCGACCCGCTCCAGTTTAAGAGTGGTGAGATTTTTTTTGAGCGCCCGCGCGGTTTCTTGGGGGATGCCCGGCGGGGTGTCATCGTGTTTGCCCATGCCTATGAGCAATAGATGATAGGTCACTCCTGCTCTTTGCAGGGGAAGGTAAGCGCACTCGCCCGGATTTCCGGTTAAAAATCCGCTTTTAAGGAGTCGCGAAATGGCTCCTTCAAAGCGCCAGTCGAGTAGACCGGCTAATCCTTGAAGCGGGCGCTCATCACTCGACAAAGTCGAAATGAGGGCGCCAATTTTTCCCTCGAACAGGGCTTGATCGGGATTGAGGGATTCAAGGCCATCGTCAGATTCAGAAGGAGCTGCGGCGGTGACTTTTTTGTTTTGAGCGACCATGGCTAGAGAAGATTTTACCGAAAACGAGGGTCGGAGGATAGTGAATTAAAATACCAGGGTTTTGTGGAAAGCGTGGGCTTTTTGACGGTATTCAGACCGCCGCTTTGAGGCCATTCTTAATCGCGTCTAAAATCCCATTGACGAATGAAGGACTATCCGCCGAGCCAAACTGTTTAGCCAGTTCAATGGCTTCGTCGATCACCACCGAGGGAGGGGTGTCGGGAAAATTTTGCAGCTCGAAAGTCGCCATCCGCAACAAGTTGCGATCAATGCTGCTCATTCTGGAAATCTTCCAGTTAGCAGCATGTTTTTCTAGTAAAGCATCCAACGTAGGGAGTTCTCGCAAAGTACCGGCAACCAGTTCAGCCGTAAAGCCGCGAAGCTCGTCGGCGACCCGAAAATGATCAAAGTGTTTGTTGATCTCCTCAAGAATGGTCGTAGGGGTTAGAAGCGTTTTGACCGTTGAACCTGAGTCATAACGATAAAGAATTTGGAGGGCAGTTTCGCGAGCCTGGTGGCGAGAAGGTTTCATACGTCCTTAAAAGAAAAAGTCAAACTATTGGGGTCGTCTTGATTGGCTTGCGGAATTTGGAGTTCGGCAACAAATTCTTCAACGTCGCGAAATTCGCGATAAACGGAGGCAAATCGGACATAAGCGACTTTATCGAGTTTAGATAGCTCAATCATCACCATTTGACCGATCGTTTTACTGGGGATCTCCTTCAGTCCGTAGCTTTGAATTCGCCGTTCCATGCCGCGAACCAGTTCCTCGATCTTCTGCAAGGGAATCGACCGTTTTTCACAGGCCTTTTGGATTCCCTCGACGATTTTCGAGCGATCAAAGCTTTCTCGACGTCCATCTTTCTTGATCACGGCAGGCATGACTTCTTCAACCCGCTCATAGGTTGTAAAGCGCCCCTCGCAGCGCTCGCAAGCGCGCCGTCGGCGGATCATGTCCCCGGGCTGGTTGAGCCGAGAGTCAATCACCTTAGTTTCGAGTTCAGAGCAAAATGGACATTTCACTGCTAGGTCTACTACCCGATTTGACCTGGTGCTTCAAGGGTGAAAATAGACCGGAAAACTCCCACAGAGTTCCCGAACGGCCCCTCGAACCCTGGCGAGGGCCGGAGTGTCCCCCTTGGCCTTCAGAACTTCATGAATCCAGACAGCTATTTGCTTCATTTCAGAGGCGCCCATCCCGCGAGTGGTAATGGCCGGCACCCCGATCCGAATGCCGCTCGTCACAAAAGGACTGCGTTTTTCATTGGGAATCGTGTTCTTATTGACCGTGATCCCAGCCAGGTCCAGCCAGGTTTCGGCATCTTTGCCCGAAATCGAACCATCGAGAGTTTGCGTAAGGTCGACCAACATGAGGTGGTTGTCAGTGCCATCGGTGACGAGCTTAAAACCCTGATGAATCAAGGAGTCAGCAAGAGCCTTGGCGTTCGCAATGACTTGCTTTTGGTAGCCGATGAAGCCTGGACTGAGCGCTTCACCAAAGGCCACGGCCTTGGCAGCGATCACGTGCATGAGGGGGCCGCCTTGAATTCCTGGAAAAATCTGTGAGTTGACGGCTTTGATTCGGTCGGCCGCTGTAGCCAACGTGCTACCGATCGCGGGGCCTTGGCCCGTGAGGATCAGTCCCCCGCGAGGGCCGCGCAGTGTTTTGTGGGTAGTCGAGGTGGTGTAGGTTGAATGGGGAATGGGGCTGGGATGAAGCCCTGCCGCCACCAGCCCTGCAATATGGGCCATATCGACCACAAAATAGGCGCCGTTTTCAGCCGCGATTTTCCCCATGGTCTCAAAGTCGATCGTACGTGGATAGGCGCTGGCGCCAGCCACCAGAACTTTGGGTTTTTCTTTTTTGACCAGATCTCGAATCAGGTCGTAATCGAGACGATGGGTTTCGGGATTGAGTCCGTAGGCTGCGACCCTGAACAGTCGGCCTGAAAAGTTGACGGGACTTCCGTGGGTGAGATGTCCACCATGCGAAAGGCTCATGCCCACCATCGTATCTCCCGGTTGCATGAGCGCCAAATAGGCGGCCATATTGGCTTGCGAACCCGAATGGGGCTGGACATTCGCCGCTGGGGACCCAAAAAGCCGACAAACTCGGTCGATGGCCAGGGTTTCGACTTGGTCAACAAACTCGCATCCCCCATAGTAGCGTTTGCCTGGATAGCCTTCGGCATATTTGTTGGTGAGCTTCGAGCCTTGTGCCTCGAGCACCGCTTGGCTGACATAATTTTCAGAAGCGATCAGCTCTAAGCCCTCCTCTTCTCGAACACTTTCTCGTTCAATAGCTGTAAAAATGGCTGGATCCGCGACACTTAAGTTGCGATTAAACTCTTGATGCGACATCTTTAAACCTTTTCTAGTTGTGTGATTTTATCGATGCGGGCTTGATGACGGGGGTCACCGCTAAAGGGCGTGTTGAGCCAAGTTTGAACAATTTCCGCCCCGTATTCGGGGGCTATGAAGCGCGAACCCAGACAAAGGACGTTGGCGTCGTTATGTTCGCGCGAAAGTCGGGCGCCGACTGGGTTTTCCACGACGGCGGCTCGGATTCCGGCAACCTTGTTGGCTGCGATGCTCATTCCGATTCCACTTCCACAAACCAAAACGCCTTGGGTGGCCGAGCCCGATACAATTTTTTCTGAAAGGGTTTTGGCAAAGTCGGGATAATCCACTCGACCATTGCCCAGCGGTCCGAGATCTTCCCACTCCCAACCAGGCAGAGCTTGTTGAATGAAGCTTTTGAGAGCGACGCCGGCGTGATCTGAGGCAATCAACACGCGTTTGAGCGGGGTCATGTTTGAGAGTCTCCTGCGTTCAGTTTTCCGAATAAAAGGCTGGCGTTGGTGCCGCCAAAACCAAAGCTATTGGAAAGAGCAAAGTGGAGTTCTTTTTTGACTGTTTGATTGGCCGTGAAATCGAGGCCCAGTTCGATGCAGCCGGGGTCGAGGTTTTCGATGTTGATGGTCGGGGGAATTCGTCCGTCTCGAATCGCTAAAAGACAGAAAATCGCCTCAATGCCGCCGGCCGCGCCGAGCAAATGACCGGTCATGGATTTTGTCGAACTGATGTGAAGATGTTTCGCGCTATTGGGAAAAACATTTTTAATGGCGCGAGCTTCTTCGATGTCGCCCGCTGGCGTCGAGGTTCCATGGGCGTTGATATAGCCCACTTGCTCGGGCTGTATGTGGGCATCACGAAGGGCCATTTCCATGGACCTTCGGCCCCCTTCGCCTTCGGGGGCGGGGGTGGTCATATGGTACGCATCCCCGGAGAGACCGTAACCCACGATCTCCCCGTAGATTTTGGCACCTCTTTTTTTAGCATGTTCGAGTTCTTCTAAAACCAAGATCGCCGCGCCTTCACCCATTACAAAGCCGTCACGATTTTCATCCCAAGGACGTGAGGCTTTTTCGGGGGCGTCATTGCGGGTCGAAAGAGCGCGCATGGCCGCAAATCCTGCGATTCCGAGTTTACAAATCACAGACTCCGCACCGCCCGCGAAGATAATATCAGCATCTCCTCGCTGAATTTGTCGAAAGCTTTCGCCTAAGCTATGAGCGCTGGAGCTGCACGCTGTGACATTGCAGAGATTGGGACCCTTCAAATTGAGTAAAATACTGAGCTGACCGGCAGCCATGTTGGGAATGACTTGGGGAATGAAAAAGGGGGTGACTCTTCGATAGCCTTTATTTAGAAATTCCGTGTGAACCGCTTCGATCTCAGGCAGACCGCCCATTCCTACGCCAATGTTCACACCCAAACGGGTGGGATCCAGGTGGGCACGGTGGAGGTCCAAGCCGGAGTCTTGATAGGCTTCAAGGCCGGCGGCCAAGGCAAAATGGACGTAGCGTCCCACTCGTCTCGCATCTTTGGTGCTAGCAGCAACGGTCAGGGGGTCGCCTTGTTGCGAGGGTGTGGCGTGAGGAAAAAATGGACCCACGGGTCGGGTGACATCAAAGCCCCGGACTTCACCTGCAATTTGAACCGGACAATCTTGGGTATCAAAAAGCGTAATTTTGCCGATGCCTGGTTTTCCTTCGAGGGCATTGGTCCAGGTTTCCGGAGCGGAAAGCCCTAAAGGCGAAACAGCACCCAGGCCAGTGACGACCACCCGACGCGATGAATCCATCCGCGTTTCTGCTTTAGTGATTTTGCTTGGAAGTGATGTATTTCACGACATCACCGACCGTCTTCATTTTTTCAGCGTCTTCGTCCGGAATATCGAGATCAAACTCTTCTTCCATCGTCATGACGAGTTCAACAATGTCGAGGCTGTCCGCACCCAGATCATCGATGAATGAGGCCGGTTGAGTGACCTTTTCAGGTTCTACAGCGAGTTGATCACAGATAATGTTACGGACTCTTTCTTCAACAGAAGCGGACATTCAATTCTCCTTGAAAATAAAAATCAAAAACCAAAATCAAATATACATCCCACCGTTTACCCCGATCACCTGCCCAGTGATATACCGGCTTGCCGGGGAGGCCAAAAAGGAGACGAGAGATGCAACATCTTCGGGAGCTCCTAATCTACCCAGTGGGACGCCGCGCAGAATCGCTTCTTTTTGAGCATCCGTCAAGACCCCAGTCATATCTGTTGAAATGTATCCGGGGGTGACCACATTGACGCGCACCTGCCGACTGCCCAGTTCACGAGCCACGCTCTTACTAAATCCGATTAACCCGGACTTAGCCGCCGCGTAGGCGCTTTGCCCTGCGTTACCCATTTCAGCGATGACAGAAGAAATCTGAATGACGCTGCCTTCCCGGGCTCGCATCATTTGTTTGCAGGCCGCGCGGGTGCAGTAAATCGAACCTTTCAGGTCAATTGCCAAGATTTTATCCAGATCTTCATCCTTGAGCCGAACTAGCAGTGAGTCGATCGTAATCCCCGCGTTATTGACTAAGACTTGGAGTGGACCGTAGGTTTTGCCAATCCATTCAATTTTTTCGTCGACAGCTTCTGAGTGCGACACGTCAAAACCGCAGAGTTCAGCCTGTCCGCCCTGCTTCCGTATGGAGTCAACCACTTCGCGGGCTTTGGTTTCGTTGGATGCATAATTGACTAAAACCCTATACCCATCTTGGGCCAGTTTATGCGCGATCACTGCCCCAATTCCTCGCGAAGCGCCGGTCACGAGCGCGGGACGAGGATGGGCGCCAAGTTCTGAGGTTGTTTGAGGGGTCATTTAAGTGCCTCGAGTCCTTTGATTCCGCTAGAATCCCCGACATTGAGGAGGATACATTTTTTGTCTAGAGGCTGGGCGATTCGCTTCATTAGGCCCGAGAGAACCTTTCCAGGGCCAAACTCAATGGCAGTCGTCGCCCCCGCCTCAAGCAAGGTCTTCATCGACTGATTCCACAAAACAGAATGATCGATTTGTTCGACGAGCATTTCGAATACGATTCCGGCTTCGGTATTCAGCCGCCCGGTCCGATTAGGAATGTAGGGAAAACTCGGGGACTTAGGTCGGGCTGCCGCGAGACTATTGCCAAAAATCTCTTCCATTCGCTCGCGAGCGGGTCTCATCAGTCGGCAGTGAAAAGGTGCGCTCACCGAAAGGGGGATGGCTTTGCCGCCGTCGAAGGAATCACCCGTTTTAACGAGTGCAATAGCTTCATTGACCGCGTCTAAAGAGCCGGCAATGACGGTTTGACCAGGGGAGTTGTAATTGGCGGGTTCAACAATGACTTCGACTGTGAGGTCAGGGTTTTCGCCGGAGCTTCGTTTGGTCTTGGCATTCTGGGTAGCGAGCTGACAAAGGCGCTCGATCGCGGCATCGTCAAGTCCCATGATGGCAGCCATGGTTCCTTGCCCTGCGGGTACGGCTTGTTGCATGGCTCGACCTCGTTCACGCACCCAAGAAACAGCCGTGGCCAGCGGAAAAACGTTGGCTGCCACCAGCGCGGAGTATTCACCCAAGGAGTGGCCTGCGACGGCATCGGGGCGAAAACCCAGTTCTTTTTGCGCAACCCGAAACGCGGCGACAGAAGTGGTCAGGAGGCAGGGCTGGGTGTTTTCGGTGGCGGTGAGTTCGGCTTCAGGGCCCTCGAAGCACAATTTGCGAAGGTTGAGCTGAATGGCATCCGAGGCTTCTTCAAAAATTTCACGAACCACTTTGAAGTTAGCGTAAAGATCCTTGGCCATCCCGACTTGTTGCGACCCTTGGCCTGGAAAAAGTGCGACCCGCGAAATCGACATAGTTTTTTACCACCTCAATAAGACTGATCCAAAAGTCAGACCGGCGCCAAACGCATCCAGCAATACCAGTTGTCCTGGTTGAATCCTTCCATCGCGGACGGCTTCGTCCAGTGCGGTGGGTATGGTGGCCGCCGATGAGTTACCGTAGCGATCGAGGTTCACGATCACCTTTTCCATCGGAAAATTCAAACGTTTGGCCACGGCCTCAATGATTCGAAGATTAGCTTGATGGGGGATCATCCAATCGAGTTGCGCTATGTTCAGTTGGTTGGTTTCAAGGGCTTTGGCCGCAAAATCAGACAAGGTTCGAACGGCGACCTTGAAAATTTCTTTTCCCTTCATTTGCATTTTATCGAGCTTGAGGGCCTGAACTTCTGGGGTGATCTCAAGATTGGAGCCCCCCGCCACCACATGAAAAAGATCCCAGAGGTTGCCATCACTTTCCATGTGACTTGAAAGAATACGTCGGGGATCTTGGGCGTGGGTCCGCTCGACCACGACGGCCCCGGCGCCATCTCCAAATAAAATGCACGACGTGCGATCATCCCAGTCGGTGAGGCTGCTCAGAATTTCGGATCCTACGACCAAGATAGTTCGAGCGCTTCCGGATTGAATAAATTGACTGGCCGTCGCTAAGGAGTAGACAAAGCCGGAGCAGGCGGCGTTGACGTCAAAGGTCCAGGCGCGTTTTGCGCCGAGTTTTTTTTGTAGCCAGCAACCTGTCGACGGAATGGGCGTGTCGGGGGTGCAGGTGGCGTAAATAATCTGGTCGATGTCGAGTGGGGTTTTCCCCGCCATTTCAAGCGCTCTTTGAGCCGCGATCAGGGCGAGTGAGGAGTTTTGTTCCGCGGGATTGCCGCGTTCCGCAATCCTTCGTTCCTGAATCCCTGTGCGGTCTCGAATCCATTCGTCACTGGTATCGAGCTTTTTGGAAAGGTCATGATTCGTGAGACGGGTTTTTGGAAAATGACTTCCCGTGCCTGTAATTCTTGCGGCAAAAGAAGAGTGGGTGGTTGGATCCATCATCATGAGTTCTGCTAGGGGTTCGGTTTATTGGGTGAATTCATTTGGAGCGCCCCCTCCAGGCGTTCCACCAGTCCCTGATCGAGGGCCGAATGCGCTCTTAAAAGAGCATTCTTGATCGCTCTGGGATTGCTTCGACCATGACAGATAAAGGCGTAACCTGCCACCCCTAAAAGGGGGGCGGCTCCATATTCGGCGTAGTCCAATTTTCGTTTGAGCTTTCTAAAAGCGTTCGCTGCCAGTAAAAAGCCCAGGGGCGTGAGAAAGCCACTTTTGACTTCTTGTTTGAGTAGGGTCACCACGGCGGATCCAAGTCCCTCAAGTGACTTAAGTACGACGTTTCCTACAAAGCCGTCTGTGACCACGACATCGACTTTTCCCTTAAAAATCTCTTTTCCTTCGGCGTAACCCACAAACTGTGCGAGCTGACTCGGGCCATCCTTGAAGCAGGCCAAGGATTCGATGCTTTCGAGGGCGGCGCGAGTGAGTTCATTGCCTTTGGTTCGTTCCTCACCGTTAGAAAGAATTCCTACTCGCGGTACGCCGGGAGTGACTTTTTCAACCTGCGCAAAAAGCGCACCCATCACGGCAAAGTCTCGCAGATGATGGGGCTTGCAATCGACATTAGCCCCGACATCTAGAATCACACAACCATTGGGGCTTAAAGTGGGAAGTTTAACGCAAATGGCTGGGCGTTCCACGCCCGGCAGGCGTCCCATATGTAAAAGTGCAGCGACCATTAAAGCGCCAGAGTGCCCGGCGCTTATAAACGCCGTTCGAACGGAACGGTCCTGCGTTTTGTAATCTTGAGCCGCTATTTGGCAGCCGAGATTGAGGGTGGCCGTGGGCTTGCTACGGATGGTGCGGATGGAGTCCTCCATCTCAATTTGGACATCCGAGTGAAGAAGCGAGACCTGATATTTTGATTTCTGAGGCGAATCCAGGGCTTCGAGTAAGGGGCGTAAATGCCTGTTTTTAGCTAGTAATGGGCGTATTTTCGTCTCGTCGCCCAGTAAAACGAGCGCAACGCCTTTTTTTTGAAGTTCCGGTAATGCCCTCAGTGCTCCCTCAAGCGGGGTCATAGGGGCGTGATCGCCCCCCATGACATCGAGGATCAGTCGTGTCGAAAAAGTGGAGCCCAAAATTAAGCTTGAGCTTGAGTCCGGGGCGAAGCCATCACTTGCTTACCGGCGTAAGAGCCGCAAGCGCAGACTCGATGGGGCCGAGTGGGTTCGTTGCAACCTAGGCAGGCAGTCGTGGTGGTTTTACCGAGCTTATTGCCCGCTGCGAATCGACGCATATTGCGGCGGCTGCGTGAAATTTTCTTTTTAGGTGTTGCCATGATATCTCCTACAAAACGATAAAATCAGTATTAAAGTTTTAGATCACGAAGGACCGAAAACGGCTGCGATTGGGCAATCTTCGCACAAGCGCAGCGCCCGGTGTTGAGATCGGCGCCGCACTGAGTGCACATTCCTTTACAATCCGTCTGACAGAGGGGTTGAAATGGCACTTGCAGCTGAAGATGCTCAGTTAAGACCTCGCTGAGGTCAATGTAATCGTCTGATAAATAAGTAATGTCAAGATCTTTGCCTTCAGAAATTGCACGATCTGAAGATGCATCATGGGCATGGCGGGCAAAACCTTGGTTTTGGCCTGCTGGGCGGTTCGACTCTGTCAGATGGCCGACTCCTGCCATGACGGGATCTTTACAAAACAGGCCTGAGAAACCGGGGTGGCATTCCAAGTTAAACGGAACAGCGCACCTGCTGCAAACGAGCTTAACGCTTGTGTCAATATGTCCTGAAATAACAATGACTTCATCTACTTTTCTGAGCGAAAAATGCACAGAGACAGGGCGTGGAGGGGATAGGGCTGGAAGGGCATGTGCTAGGTTTTCGCTTCGGAATTGCTGAAAGTCTCTGACGGCATCATCATCTTGAGCCTCGTCAACGCGCTCAACAGATTGAATCACCCAAGGCTCGTTTTCGGTAAAATCGAGCTCCGTTTCCAGGTCAGTAATTTCTTGCAAATAAATCTTCATAGCTAAGGGTTCGAACACTAGCCTTCGATACAAGATGAGTCAAATCAAAAAATAGTCCGGCTAAAAAGAGGCTGAAACGATACCTTTTGGCTCTGGGCTGGCTTCTTCGTGACATTCCATTTTACTGAAAAATGGTGTTCAAGCAGCGGGACTAGATGGTCAAGTCCTAAATATTTCAGAGGAATGGTGGTCAGGCTAGGAATTTCGGCTTGAACGAGTTGCCATCCAGAGCGCCCGGTATGGATCATTTGAGTTTCAATCCAATGAGCAAAGGCATCAGAAAGTAACAACCCCCCTCCGGCTATCAGACCATCCGAAGTTCGGCAGGCGCCATTTTTGAGCTGGATTTTGTGGTTTCCAAAAGGATGCCAACTTCCCGGGCGGGTACCGGTGGCATTGACGCAATCCGAAACATAGCAAATGCCTGAGTTTCCATGAATTGCTTGGGTCCATCGCAGGATAGGTGCCGCCACATGGACTTGGTCCAAAATCAGCTCAACGGTGACATCTGGGCGACCTAATGCTGCACCGAGGGTTCCTGTGTCGCGGTGATGAAAAGACAATGCGTTCCAAGCATGGGTCACTCCACAAACCCCTGCATCAAAAGCCGTTTTAGCTTGATCGAACGTCGCTTGGGAGTGTCCTATGGATAGGATAATTTGACGCTTTTTAGTCCACTGGCGGACTGCTTTGAGAGCGGTGATTGAAAGCTGTTCGGGCGCGAGGGTGATGATTTTGAGTGTATGTTGGCTGTCTTCCCAAAGGGCATCCAGTTCCTTGATTTGAAGCGGGCGGATCGCCCGAAGGGAGTGTGCGCCTCTTGCATCTGGATTAATGTAGGGGCCTTCCAGATGAATGCCGAGCGGGAGCGCCCCCTGTTCGGGGCGGGCTGCAATAATCCAGGCTCCCAGCCGCCGAACGGCCGGGCGTAGCTCAGAAAGGGGTGCTGAGAGAGTGGTTGCACAAAAGGCCGCAATGCCAGACTGGGCAAGGCGCACCGAAAGGTTTCGTAAGTCAATCGCACCGGCCGTCATGAGGTCAGTTCCGAAGGCACCGTGAAAATGGATATCCACTGCCCCCATAGTTTTCAGGGGCTTGGATATGGTTTTAGTCTTGACGGCGCTTTTGCGGCGTGGCACGCAAACAGACATATCACGAATTAGAAAAAAGGCTCTACTCAATGGCGGCAAATAAAGGTTCCTCTCATTCAAAACCAACCTCGAAGACTCAGGGGCAAAAAACCCGTGCCAAGGAGCCTCAAAAAGGTTCAAAGCTGGCGGCCTTGAAGTCAGCGATTTTTGGGGCGGCCAAGCACAAGGCTCAAGTGACTCGGCATGCACATGCACATGCGCCGGCCAAAGGGCATGTCAAGGTTGAAAAAAGGGATCATAAGCCTCTTGCTAGGGGCTTCCATAAAAGCAAGGGCGTCGCTGAACACGACACTAGCAAGAAGGGCCTGCACGAAAAGGCGGCACCTGCCCCTAAAGAATCATCCGCTAAGACCACTTCTAAGAGTGGTACGCATAAACCCTCTGCTGCATCGAAGTCGGCCTCTTCGGCGAATCATGACCCCCTTCACCGCAAGGCACCTGGCACGGGGCGTGGTAAAAAGGCAGTTCAGGTTAACGCTGCAACAAGTTATGGCATCAATCTAGGTTCAGGTCGGATCAGCTATGATTCTAATGGTGAAGCCGTTTGCCGAGAAGTCGCCTGCGAGGGTTTGGCGACCTCGAATGGTTATTGCCGATTACATTACATCAAAAATTGGAAAAAAATTAAGCGCAAAGAAGTCATCTTAAAAGAGGGTAAGTTGAACCAGTACATCGAAGAACTGGTGGTCAAATATCCTGAGAAATACATTGAAGCGATTCGCCAAGATCTCGCCAATGACAAGGATTTTGCCAAGGTGATCTACGATCTGGATCTCGATGAATCCGTCGATGATTTTGACGCCGAAGGTGAGTCGGTGGATGCTGTGATTGGCGATATCAAGCGCGACTTCGATGATGAAGGCGACGGCTTTTAAGCTCCGCCTTTTTTAATCAATGGCGTGTTTTATTGGAAGGCCCCGTGACAAAGAGCTTTTCGGTGGCTTCGTGGTCTTCGCTTTCCTCGGCAAGGGCGCTGGGATCGTTCTGACGAAGCCATTCATTCGCCAAATGCTCTAGGTGGGGGTTGGCTTTGTCCATTTTGATAAAAATGCGGTACCGCTCTTGTTTCACTTCAGTCCAGTGAAACGGAATATTATCCAGCGCGGACAATGAGTGGGAAGCGAGTTGCTCCAGTGTTTCTGGCTTTTCAGGATCTAAAAGCGGGTCAAAGACCAAGCCAATCGCGTCCACGCAAGCCGATAGCAGATCCTGCACGGTAGGTGTACTTGCTTTGGGATCAAAATCCGTGCTGGCGTAAAAAGTGGTGGCGGCTAACTGGTCTTCTTCTAATAATGAAATCGCGAGCACCACTTCGTCCACGAAAACCCCGCCACTGGCCTCAAAAAAGAGCTTCCCATTGACTTGACCTTGGAGGGCCTGAAGCCCAGCGTCAAAATTGGTAGTAAAAACCTCTGCCACCATCTTGAGATAGTCTGCGGGGAGGGGGCTAGAGCGACGAAGATCACCTTTTCTGCGTTCCATAGACGGTTTCCATATGAAATCACGCTTGAAAACGCAATTATAATTACAGAATCCCAGCAGGGAGCTTTTCGATTCGTGGCAGCTCTTCGAGCTGAATCTTGATTTCGAGGGGCTTTTGCCTACGGTAAATCTTGATGACCACAAAATCTTTCGGTTTATGCTTGGCTAGGTTTTTTTCAACGTCAAAGGGTTCCTGAATAGCGATCCCATTGATCTGGGTAATGATATCGCCGCTCTGTAATCCTCGGTTTTCGCTGGGGCCTCCTTCGATGAGATGGGTGATCAACACACCTTGAGAAGTCGCGAGGTTATAATATTGGGCAATTTGCGGTGTCATTCTTTGGCCTAAAATCCCGAGCCAGGGCCTGGGCACGCGTCCGTAACGTTTGAGGGTCGGGATGAGAGTTTTTGCGACGTTGACCGGAATCGCGAAGCCGATTCCGCCGCTTTGGCCTGTTCGAGAGTAGATGACGGTATTAATTCCGATCACTTCGCCCTTGAGGTTAAAAAGCGGTCCGCCCGAATTGCCGGGATTAATGGAGGCATCGGTTTGTAAGAAATCGTCAAAAGGTCCTTGGCCGATAGTCCGATTTTTTGCGCTAATGATGCCCAGGGTGACGGTATGCTGAAGTCCAAAAGGGTTGCCCACCGCAAAAACGCTTTCAGCGATCCTTAAACGATCCGAATCTCCGAGGGGGACCGGACTTAAGTTTGCCGGGACTTTGTGCTCTTTGTCGCGAATTTGGAGGAGGGCTAGATCCATCTTTTGGTCTTTGCCGATGATTTTGGCTTTGAATTCACGTTTATCGTAAAAGGTCACCTGCACTTCGGTAGCGTGTTCGACGACGTGGTTATTTGTCAGGATAAAGCCGTCTGGGTCGATAATAAAACCAGAGCCCAGCGAAGTTTGCTTTTCTTGGTGTTCTTGGGGAAGCCCCCAGAAACGCAAAAAATCCTCCATGCCATAGACTTGGTAGTCAATGACCGTGGTTGAGCTGATATTGACCACGCCGGGCAGGACTTTTTCGACCAAATCGGGCAGGTCGGTGGGTGCCAGAGGGGCGCTCCAAGCTGTGGCATTCCAAACTGAAGCCATCGTGAGCGCTAAAAGGCCAAAATGGAAAGAAGAGCCGAAGGGAATTAAGCAGCGCATTGCCTCTTAATAACGGGGAGTTCAGGGGTTGTAAACGCTTGGGTTGATGCTTTCGCGAAATTGGGATTCCAGCACGATAGGCGCGACGGTAGAGGCCTCGGGTTTCTCTATTTTCCAGACGCCACCCACGCGCTTGAGTTCAAAAACAACCGACTGGTCTCTGTCTTGTAAGGGAACCCGGGTGCCATGGGCATCTCCCACTGCCAGCATCGTGTAATGCACGGTGATAGAGACATGGTTTTTGTCGTGTCCGATCCACTCGCTCGGACCTAGGTGATAATCCTTTGCAATAAAAAAGGAATCTAGGTTAGGGGCTTCTTTCCAGAAAGTGAAAGCCTTCCGTTCTGCATCCAGCAGGCCTGACCAAACAAAACCCGAGGCATCGCGAGCGCAATAATAGGCGACGACTTCGTCTGGGGTCTTGAAAGTGTTATTGACGCGGAGTTGCTCGGTTGATCCGGCCAGTGCATGAGTGGACAGCAACAAAAGTCCAAAAAAGAGAGTTCTTTTCATTTGTGCGCCACTCCATGGTCTTTGTAAGCGCAGGCTCGGTTAGAGGTCGGTTTTAATCTCAGAAGATAAAGTCCGGGGCGAAGATAGCGTTCGCGGGCATCTACCGGGTCGGCAGATAACGAAAAGCCTCGTTCTCGGATTCCGCCCGCGCTTTGAGCGGCTTCGATGACTTCGGCATGAAGCATTCGGGGATTGTAGCTCCGGATCAAAAAAATATGTCCAATAGGTTCAGTGAGCACCCGGTATACGAGAAGGTCTCCGGGGGCGAGGTCGTCGCCGGCGTAGACGTCTAGGGCGTAAAAACCTTGAGCGACCTCTTTAACCAGTTTCTCGCGTTCCGGGGTATAAATGGGCGGACGTTTAAAGTTCATGGTGCGGCGATAAGTCCACATCATTTTGTAGTCCAGCGTCGTAAACCGACCTTTGCGGAGATCTGCGGGCAAAATGGAACTCACAAAAGAGGAGCAGTCCATCGAGGTTGCACTTCCTCCGAGTACATAACCATTATGTAATAAGACGGGGGAGTGGGTTTTGCCATTAGCGGCAATCACTTTTGGGCGCTCGACTAAGGAAAGTTGCGGGAGTAGGCGCGCGCGTTCTTGCGCGGGGAGCCCATTGAACATCACAAGACGGTTGGTTAAAGCGTCTGCGCTCGTGGCGGCTTGGCTGGGTGCGCGCCCTGGGCGGTCCCCAAAAATATTAGCCAACGCGGCGGAACGGGCCAGGGGTCCCAGGACGGCGCTCGGCTCTTCGTTATTTTGAGGAGGCAGGATGCCTTGAAAGGGCGTTTGATCGCCCAGGGTGGGTTTATGGGTAGGTTGCTGATTGAGAGCGTCGAGTCCGAGTTGGGCTTTGTCGCGGGCATTGAGAAAAATATTTCTAAAGCGAGCGGCTTCGCTGGGGTCCAGTGAAGTGGATTGCGCATTTTGAAGGAGGTCAGCGGCGGAGCTCAAAGCCTTTTGCGCGCGACTCAAGTAAGGAGCCAAGGCCTGAGTGGGGAGTTCGCGATAGGGTTCCGCGACTGTCTGGTAATCCCGCCCGGCCTTCTGTTCGTTGGCTTGGTAAGCTGCGATGCCGGCTTCGACTAACTCGGTCCCGGCTGTATCATTGGCGATATCGGCCGCAGAGCTAAAGGTATCGATGAGATTACTATTGGCTTGCGCGGTGGTTCCTCCATTGACGGAAGGGGGAACATTAAAATCAGCAGTTCCCGCTGCAACAGCTGGGGTTCTGGTAGCGGCGGCGGGCAGGTTAGTGGCGGCTACCGCAGCCGGGGCCCGCACGGGCGGCGGTTCTGGTGGGGCTGGCGGTTCCGGCGGAGTAAAAACAGGAACCGAAGGTAAGGCAAAATTGGTGCTGGTGCAATCCCCCGTGCCGTGGCCGCTCCCGAGGGCCGCCGCGAGTGGACGAAATGTTATGGTTGGGTTGAGTGAGGTGGATGAAGGGGCGGGTTCGACTGCTCTGGGATTCACTAAATAGGCATTTGAAGGGTGATCGACTGGACGAACTTCTGCGGCATTCGAATCTTTTGGATTCATCCGCACCCAAGCCACAGTACCCGCTGGAATAGGGAGGCCACTCTCTACCGTGACGGCTTTGTCTCGGGGAAGGGCTAACGAATTCACCTTGCGAAGCTCAAACCCCTTTTCGGGAGGTTGTGGAAGATCACTCGCCCCGAGGAGGACGATTGCGACACTGAGCAAAGTGAACTTCGAGTGCCGCATTAGATTTCAAGCCCCCCGTGGGGTGCTTGACTGGTCGAAGCGGGCCCAGATCGGGGCGTGTTATTGGGGTCTTGGGCAGTCCCATCGTTGGGACATTTGTTTCCGTCAAAAATACCCTGGGGAATGATTCCATTCAAAAAATGATTCGCATCTCTGCCCTGGTGGGACTGGCACTGCGCGATTCTTTCGTAAAAACCCAGGCCATAACAACCGAGGTAGCGGATATGGTGTGCTTGGAGCATGGGGCAATAGCCACCGCCATCATCTCCTCGTTCGGCCCTACAGATATGGCGGGCGTCGTTTCGGCCGAGGGTGAATTCTTCTTGGCAGAGCACCTCTTGCGGGGAAATGGACTGGTGGGGGCCATCGCGATCGGTCATTTCGTATAATCTTTTGGCCAATACACCAATGGCCGTGCGGACTCCGCTGATACAGCACTGTTGCTCGGCGGAGTCGGATTTAAAATTCTGACAAACCCGGCGCTCTGGGAGCTGTACCGATCTGCGATCAGGAGGAGGGTAATTGATGGGCGTGGTGAAATAAAATCGTTGCCCTGCGAGTCCTTGTTTGAAGCCTTGGTTGAAAGGAGACTGGTCTTTAGGGCCGCCACTGCACCCGGATTCTTTAGCGGGATTGGGGGGGGCGATTTGTGAAGCGAAAGGAAGTGCATAGAGGGGGGCGTCGTCTGAGAATTGCCCTTGCGACTCGGCCGCTGTGAGGTGGCTGAGTTCATCTTCGGTAGTGATGGCTGTATCAACGGCCGATGCGGGGCAAGAAGAGAATGCCCAGGTGAGTCCTAGGATGGCTAAGGTGAACAGATGATTGGAAGAGGCCATGATGGCAAAGATCCCCCTGTTATTTATGATACGGGGGATTGTATTATTTGTCAAGTATTTGAAATCATTGAATAAGTTTAACCAGAAACGCAATACTTCTCGTGATCACAGTGCTTGATTACCGCGGTCTCAACGCAGGTGGGATCATCGGGGGAGCAAAGGGTGCACTGATCTCCGGCGTTCTTGCCGGCGCAGGGCTCGTCATTTCCAGGTAGGACGTAGTATTTAGTGACCAAAGTGTCGAGCACATTGTAGAGCGCGCGGGCCTCAGGCAGTTTGCCGTTATAACAGGTCCTCTCGCTTTGCGTATCGACATCATAGATGGTCAGAGTGGACCCATCTGTAAAACGCATTTTAATGGCGACGCTCGACATCCCTGGGCGTGAGTCGGTGTGAAAGCAGGTCAGCCAAGATAAAAAATCTTGATTCGCGACGACATCGGCTACGGCTGATAATTGAACGAGCTCGCTGGGCGTAATCCAACCATGGGCATGGGGTGGGGTATTATTTCCCTGGAAATAGTAGCCATCACTTCGGACCCAAAAGCCGTCTCGTCCCTTGCAAAGAGGAAAAGGACATTCGGTCGTTTCAGATGCGATATTCCAAGTGATGATCAAAGAAGGCGTCGGAGTGGGACTCGGGCTAGCGCTCACGCTAGGACTTGGGCTTGGGGTTGGTGGGGTCTCCGACGGTGCTGGGGTGGCTGCAGTGCCTGGTTGCTGGGGTACTGTGGATGTTTGAGTGACGGTCGGAGCGGGTGGAGGAGGGGTTCCTGGTGAATCACTGCACGAGGCGTTCAGCAACGACCACCCCGCACTGATCATGAGCAAAAAAACAATTGCCGGTCGCCTTGTTGATCCAACCCATAGCCTTTTCATGGCTATTTTAAGTGCAAACGCGGAACCAAGTTGAAGTGAGGAGGTATTGTCTGGTCATTCGTTGTATATACTGGTATTGTAATACATGTATGAATGCAGACCTGATTTATTATCGGCGAGTTACGAAGCTGACTACTGATGGACGCGAAATCGACATTCGAATGGATCTTTTTCAAATCCCAGCAACAGATGCTGACAAGTATCCGGGAAGCGTCAAGTTTAGCTGGATCGCTTTTGAACGAGAAAACCCTGAACGATACGTTCTTTTTGATTCACACCCTCCCAAGGGACCGCATTCGCATACTCCCAGCGGTGATGAAATTTTGCTGAGTTGGACAAACGTTGGAGAAATGGAAGATCGATTTTTCAAGGCAATTGAGACCCACTTTGGTTCTCTAAAAGGATAGGAGAAGTATGAAAACCTATACATTTCGAGTGAAGCCTCAAACCAGGCAAGCCGTACTGAAAGAAATGGAAGCAGTCATCAAGACTGGGATTCCAAACATACAAAAGGACGAGATGTTGTGTGACAGTATGGAGGTGCTTCTCAAGGCCATCAGCAGCGCTCGAATGGATGCTTGGCAGGTCATTGTGCGCGACAAGCCCGAATCGATTTATGAGCTTTCGCAAATTCTCAAAAAAGACCAGTCCAACGTTTTGCGAGACGTTCGCGCTCTCGAATCCATGGGACTGATCGAGCTAAAACCACTTAAAGATGGAGAGAGGGAGAAGTTTAGGCCTCAGTCACTCTATGAAAGAGTCGTTGTCATTGTCGAGCCAGGTGTAGAAGAAACACCCATTCATCCCGAAGTGAAGACTGCGCGTGCTGGCTAACCGGAGGGATTTGGTCGATAGCGATGTCAAATAATTACCATATCGCACTGCGTCACGCGATGTCTTTTCCTGTCCATCGCATCGGATAACGGCGAACCCGGAATTAATTCAGGGAAAACATCACAAAAATTAAGAAAATTAAGAAAAGTTTAAAGTCCCCGAAGAGAAGATTATGAGGAAATCGCCCTCGTGGGTGAGCACGCTCATTGTCTATACGTGTGTCATGACCGTAACACCGCAAACGGTGTGGGCAGGTACCTGTAGTGCAATATATATGGCAGTATGGTAAGCTGGCACTTGTGAGGTTAATATGAGAAAAACGACGATCTATCTTGAGGACGATGAACTTGAACAACTGAAGCAAAGGGCATTCTTAATGAATACGTCGGTGGCCGACTTGATTCGTAAGGTCATTAAGTCGTTGATTACGCCAGCCTCATTTAAAGAGAAAAAGGCGCTCAAGGCACTCGCTGAAATTCGCAAAGAGTTTGCGGACGTAAACCCAAAGTCTTTGATGAACGACGTGATTGAAGCGCAGCGGGACATTCGCAATGCGAAAAAAACTAAAAATCGTCGTTGATACCAACGTCATCGTAAGTGGCTTGCTCGTGCCCGGCAGCAGCCCTGCAAAGATCATTGATGCGTGGATTGCGGGCCGGTCTTTTCAGCCCATGATATCAAGAGATTTGATGACTGAAGTTAACGAGGTTTTGCGCCGTCCCAAGATCAAGGCCCGACTGACAAAGAAAAGGATGATCTTTTGCGCCTGGCACAGTCGCAATCTCGTTGTGACTTAAGAAGCCTTTTCAAGCTCCTCGCGCACGATCTGGCGGACCTGATCGGCAGTCACGACGCCTGAGCCTTTTTCAGCTTCCATCAGGAGCTTGAGCTTGGAATTCATGAGCGTCTGATAAGGAATCCCAGTGCGCTGGCTTTCAGTGTAGAGCCAGTTGAAAATGTCCAGATCGATGCGGAAAGTCTTGGCGATCTTCGCATTCTTGAACTTGGCTCCGACGGGCTTGCCCTTCATAATCTTAGCTTTGTGCTCGGCCTTATTAAATCCATTACCATTTGCCAGCATCATATCGACAAAGGCGCTCGATGTGTCGGTGGGACTGAATACGCAGGGATACACTGTTTTGATTGAATCACTCTCGCTGCAGATTGGATAGCCTGCTGCATGAGCAGCGAACGAGGTCATGAGTGTCGATAGCAAAATAAAGCAGGGAATAAGCTTTGTCAGTTTCATATGAGTATCCTTGTGCGCCGGGATGAACCGGCGGGTTTGTAATTTTTTACTGAACGAGGGTGAGGGGATGTCAGAAATGCCATGTCTTTCGACCAGGTCTCTGAAAATCAGAACGTTATAGTATTCCTGAAGAATCTGGATTCTGAGGTGTGGCGGCGAAAACAGGACTTCGGGAAAACCTCCTATTTGCAAATAGTCTGTCAAAAGAGTGCGAAGCTGCGCCTTGGATGCGGGGGTATGGCCTGGGTGGAGATGGGTGATTTGGGTTGAAACATACTCTTCAAAACTGAAAGGAAATACTTCCAGGCTAATGGATCGGCCTCGAAGTTCGGTGGCGATTTCGGTGCTGAGGAGTTTTGCGCTGGAACCCGTGATAAATACTTGGCGTTTAGGAGTTCGATGTGCGCAGGTCGAATGGTGAGTGTAAGTGATCGCAGTGGCTCTGTGACTTAAAACGCGCCAGCGGTAATAAGGCTACAAGTATCGAGGATTGATTTCAGCGTCAGATTTTTTTCATTCAGATGGCGCGTCAGGTAGTTGTCGATTTGTGTTACGCCGGCTCGTGCAGCGGTCCGTCGTTCCGCAGGGGTTCCGTGATGGCTCGGCTCTTCAGAATTGTTATCGCCAATTGAAAAAGCGGCGTCAAATACGCCATCCAACATTGAATTTCTCAAAATGAGCGGAAGTGATCGCCCATACGAGAGATTGAGCAAAGCTGCCCCCGTGCAATCGGCAGTCAGCTCGATGCGTTTTTTAGTTTCATCATCGCGAAAGAGATTACTTTCCCAGTATTGCATCTGGTGGGCCATCTCATGAAGAAGGACAAAATTGATCATGAGCGATGAGTCGGTTTTTTTTGACATGGACTGAATGGACTGATTGATCTGAATCCACGTATTAGGGTCAATCAGGATAAAGCCATTCGAGGAAGAGTGAATATTCGGGCTTTTTTGGCTGACCATCACGACGCAGGTGCGGTGGGTGCTTGCCCAAAGGTCGCCACGGGCGATAAAAGGATCAATGGCTCGCGCTAAAATCTTTCGATAATTTTCGGTGATTTGATCGACGGTCCAGTTTTCTAGGCCCTCGAATTTGGCTTTTCCTGGAATGACGGTATCTTCATCGGGCTCTAGATTTTTTTGGATCTCCTCCGGGGGGCAGTTTTCGGAACGATAGGCATTGAGAATGCCGACCTCGGTGGGGTCCGCAGTCGCGCTAGCGGTGAGGGGATAAGCCATGCTGAGGAGGCCTACAAAACTCAGGAAGCGAAAAAGATTCATAATCCCTCTTTTTTCAGCCCGTTGGAAGGGCGTGGAGGGGTTCTATAAGGAATGTTTCAAAAAAGCAAGCAAAACAACGCTGAGCGTCATTTTAGTTTTAAGAGCTGAGGGATATGGTTAAAGGGAATGGGAGAGGCCCCGCTTCGTTCTGTCGTCCTCAGTGAAAGCGCGATAGGCATTGGAATCGACCGCGAGTCTCATTTCCAGTCCCTTTTGTCGATTTTGCGTTGCGCGCGAAGTGCCCGGTTGGTTTCAGGGTCTGCGACCCAACTACCGATTAAAAAATCCAAATCGTGGTATTTCGGAGGTGGAGCCCCGATACCTGCTTCTTTTTCAAGGGCGCGGTCAACCGCATTGGAGACGTTTCGAATGGTATATTGGCGTGCCTTCATAGTGATGCCTACATGATAGCAGAATATGTAGGCAGATGTTGAGCGAGTGTAGAATCCATTTGTTTTCGAAGCCTTATTGGGCGGTCGTCTCGTACATGCAGATTGAAAAGCAGCGAAGGCCGTAGTTAGTATTCTCGAATAAGGGTTCCCCTACTACTCTGCCAGAGAATGTGAGGCGGCATTCGTCTTCAGTAGCTTTGAGTGCCAAAGCATGCCGTTCCTTGCTTACTTGGTCGGAGGTCCAAATCCAGGTATTCGGTTGTGCGGCAACGATAATTTTGTACTTTAGTTCGCCTGTGCGTGTTGTTGGTAATCGTTCGCCCTGGTCTTGGGAAAATGTGTCCGCATCGAGTTGTTCCATTTTGCGAACTTTACCGTCTTCGTTGCCCGCATGCGCGAGACTCATGACAAACAAACTCGCAAACGAAATCATTATTACTTTTTCTCAGTTTCTTTTAAAGGTTGACTCACGGGGAAAATTTGAACCGTAAATTGATACACTCGTTTAGGTGAACCTCGCGCTTCAAGGTCCTGGGCGAGGGTTCGCCTGAATTTTCGAATTTCTTCGCGTGCATAAGGAATTTGGGCCGGATCGATTGCAAAGGTCATCGACGAAAAATCGCGATTCTCCTCGGGCTCGTTTTCAATCGATTCGATCGCCTTAAGCATCAATTGCTTTTGAAATTTTTTCGTCGCCGCCGTGGGGACGTTGTTGCCGATCCGAATTGGGGCGGTGGCCTGTTTCCACCGGCCATCCACCTGGTCGACAATTTCCATGCGCTGCAGCCGTTCCATCGCGGCGGTGGCCTCGATGTGCGAGATGCCGAGGTGACGGGCGATCCAAGAGGCCTCAAATTGCGCCCCGGGAATTTCAAGAAGGCTTAAAATCGCGTAATGGTACCAGTCCGAAATGAGCGCAAAGGAGTCCAAGGACATTTGGTAGACACTGGTTTCATTCAGAGGAGAAGACGAAGGGGGAGGGGCGAGTGCCCGGCGGAGGGGCTTCGTGTTGGCCCAATCCAGTAGGGCAAGGCACTCATCGGAGCGAAGCGAAAGTCGATCCGCAATCCGGTGCGCGGCTTGTCGGGAGAGGGGGCGCTTGCCGCTCAGAACCAGCGAGAGAATCGTCGGGCTCAGCTCAAGAGCCTTCGCGAAGGCTCGCAGCGAATACCTGGGATTGGCTTTGCAGCGACGCTCGAGTTCGCGCTGTAAAAGCAATCGGGGATTGAGGGTAGCTCTGGTCTGCTCGGTTTTCATGACTAGGCGTGTATAGCGAAGGGTGCGCGGCGTGTCAATTCTTTTGAAAACAAAGTGTTTGCATTGAATTTGAAAACACTCAGATAGAGGAGCTAAATCGAGTGAACATTTTGAATAAATTAAGAAAAATCAAGCGATGGACGATAAGGATCCGTGGGGTTTCGTAACCGCATAGGGACAATTCGCTCGGCCGCTTTCGCAAGCGGGTGGAGTGACGGGGTGGTTGACAGCAGTATTCTGTTCGTGTCACTATATACACATGAAACGTACAAATCTTGTGCTTGATGAGGAGCTTCTTAAGACTGCCACCCAAGTACTGGGGGCTAAGACTTATTCGGCGGCGGTTAATCAGGCGCTTGCCGAGGCGATACGGACTGCAAAAATCCGGGGGCTTGCTGAATTTTTTGGCACGGGAGTATGGGAAGGCGAGTTATCAGAAATGCGAGAAGATCACCCTGTTTCTCGTTCGCGGCCGCGGCGCAAATCATGATTTTGATCGATACGTCCATTTGGATTGATCTGCTTGGTAAATCGCAACGTCATCAAGTCTCTGCTGAGCGAATGCTCGAGTTTGCCACCTGTTTCCCTGTGATCCAAGAGGTTTTGCAGGGAATCAAAAATGACTTAGCTTTTCACCGAATTAAGGATGGGTTGATGGCACTTCCCCGCTTGGGTGATCCTTTGAATGCCGAACTTTTTATTGAGGCCTCTGAAATATTTAGATCGGGGAGACGCCGGGGGCTGACCATTCGATCCTCAACTGATTGTTTAATTGCGGCAATAGCGATTCATCATCGTTTACCTGTTTGGCATGCGGATCGCGATTTTAGGGCCATTGCTACCTTTACTAATCTCAGGGAAATATCAAGCTTATGATCAATGCTCATCGCGGCTTTTATCCGGTTGTCGTCTCGGATTGTGTCTCGTCCATGGACCGAGAGGCGCATGAACGGTCGCTCAAAAATCTCGAAAAAATAGTGATCGTCAAAAGTAGGGGTGAAATATTGAATCCTTAGAGGGAGGAGGATTGGGGTCGGTCGCTGAGATCTCAAAGATTTAATGTGAGCAAGAATTTCCAGGTGGGCAAAATATGGATGAGCCGTGAAGGGTTCCCGGGCAGAGGGATGGTTTTTTCTTCATTCCAAGTAATGATCCATCCTTCCATGAGGGAGAGTTCGTCCATCGCTTGCTGAAGGGCTAGAATTTCCCGTTCGCGCGTTTGGGGATCGCTCATGTCATAGCAGACTTGGATGAGTCGAGGGGTGGCTGTTGGAAGGACAAAATCTACTTCAAGCCCTTTGGTCGTTTTGTAATATCGAATGTCCTCGTGAAAACGGCGAAGCTCCATAAAAATCCAATTTTCAAGAATTCGCCCTTCTTTTCCATTAAATCGCGTGGTCAAAAGCCGAAGAAACCCGAGGTCCACAACGTAGAGTTTTACCGGATTGACGCGCTCTTTTTGAAGTGAATCTGTGTAAATGGGGACTCGGTAAAGGTAATAAGAATCCATGACCCAGTTCTGGTATTGGGAAAGGTGCGAAACGGAGATCGGCAGTCCAAGTGCTTTGAGTTGTTTTTGGGTTTTGTTGATCGTCGAGAGTGTTGCGGCCTGGTGGGTCCAGGTTTTGAGCACCAGCTCGATGGTCTGGGGCTGTGTGAGGGCATATCTTTCGATGAGATCACGCGATAACAAAGTTCGATAGTATTCGGTTAAAATTTTGCGGGCGATCAGAACTGAGACGTGAGTGACCTCGGGAAAGCCTCCGCGTTGAAAATAGTCTTGGCAGAGCGATTGAATTTTGCGGCGAAGAGTGGGGGTTTCGGGTAATTGCGGTGCGGTTCCAAAGGCCAACGCGTATTCCCGAAAGGAAAAAGGAAAGAGCTCGTAACTTAATGTGCGCCCTCGGAGTTCGGTGGCGATGTCGCGAGATAAGGCGTGGGAGGAGGAACCGGTGAGCCAGATTTCGTAGTGTCGATTGCGGTTGAGACGCTCCACGAAGAAGGACCAGTGAGGCGCTAGCTGAATTTCGTCAAAAAACCAGTAGACTCGATCGTGTTTTCCGGTCAAGGGCCAGGCTCGTAGGTAAGTATCTTCGATCTGCGTTAAAAGGCGGTCTGGCATAGGATGCCATCGTTCGTCCGCAAGTCGAACGCTGACGATCCGGTGTTTGGGTATTCCCTTCTGAATGAGTTCTTTTTTAATTTGGTCCATTCGAAAGGACTTGCCGCACCTTCGAATTCCAGTGACGACACCGACCTTGCCAGGAACCTGTTCGAGGACCAGTTCTCGCGAAATACCCGTTTCAAGGTGTTCAAGTTCATCTTGTTCTTCTTGAATGATTTCGAGGATATTTTCAAAAAGATCGATTTCCATCTTGGTTTTAACTATACAGAAAGTGTTCGCTTATGGCAAATACTTTTGGCATAAAGTGTTCTGTGAATGTGAGTACTTTGATATTTCATGAACAAAGCGCAGTGCATTATTCGCGATCTCCTCTTGCCTGTTTTATAGACCGAGGGGTATGGGTAGGGGATATGGCGATCGCAAAAACGTTGGATACGGTGCTTCTTTTGGCTCTCCCTGCTTCAGGCAAATCCGAGGTTCGTAAATACCTCGCAAATCTCACCTCTGATCAATGTGGAAACGATTTTCACATGGGCCCGACGGCCCAGTTGGATGATTTTCCTTACGTGCATCTCATGCACTGCTTGGACGAGGCGTTGGTCGCTCGCGGAAAATCGCGGGTTTATTTTCTCGCTCCCGATCGTCCTTTTCAGGACCCTCGCCACTGGGGAACCTTGATTGAGTTATTGAACGAAGACTATGCTGACCTGCATGCACAAAAGCAGTTTCATCCCAAATCGGCGGCCATTCATTATATGGATCGCTTTGATCGGGCCGCAAAAGTCGTAGGAGCAAGCCAAATAGGGGCCTTAGATGACGAGACCCGTTTTGCGGTTGCAGATCGCGTCGAAAAGGAAGCTCGGGCTCTTTTAGAGGAGCAAAATGAATCGTATGCGCAAGATTTGAAGGGCAAGACCGTCGTGATCGAATTCGCCCGCGGTGGGGCCCACGGTTCTTCGTTGCCGCTCGCGGAACCTTTTGGTTACCGTTACTCTTTGGGACGTCTTTCGTCCGAGATCTTGAGCCGCTCGAGCATTTTGTATATTTGGGTTACGCCCGAAGAATCCCGGCGCAAGAATCAAGCCCGCACGAATCCCAACGACCCAGGATCCATCTTGCATCATGGCGTGCCGATGGAAGTGATGATGAACGAATACGGAATCGACGATATGCAGTGGTTAGAAGAACATTCGAGCAAGCCCGGAACTGTGACGGTCACGCGGGACGGTAAGATGTTCATGTTGCCGATTGCGCGCTTTGATAATCGCGTGGATAAAACCAGTTTCATTCGCGAAGACAAGGCTAAGTGGAACCCCGAGCATGTGAACGCGGTTCATGAAGGTCTTAAAGGCGCGCTGACTCGGCTTCAGGCTGAGCGGGGTTAATGGGTGACTTCGGACACGCGTTCAAAACAGCGGTTTAGTAATTTTTTGAAGGCCCTCGTTCTTTATCAGGAGGCCGCAGGTTCGGCGCTTTCGAAGCTTGAGCTAGAAGGCTTGACTCAGCGTTTTGAGTACACGTTTGAGTAGGCCTGGCAAACGCTTCAAGATCTTCTTACTGAACGAGGGTATGCCGAAATCCGAGGTCCGAGGCCGGTCATTGAACAGGCTTTTCAGGATGGGATCATTTCGGATGGGCCGGTGTGGCTTCAAATGCTCAAATCTCGAAATGAGATGTCGCACTTGTACGATGAGGCTACCTTTGAGACAGTGTCGCAGGCGGTGACAGGTCCCTATCTTTTGGCACTTCAAAATTTCAAAGCCGCTTTTACCAAGTTAAATTCATCGGGGTGAAGGGATCTTGATGAAAACGCTCACTGCTATTCCCGGCATTTCGTCCCTTTATAGCAAGCAAATTTTGGGGCTTTTTTCTGCACTTCCTCAAGGCACCTCGGTGATTCTTTTTGGCTCCCGCGCAAAAGGAAATTATAGGGAGGGCTCTGACGTTGATCTGGCTCTTCGTGGCGCCGAAGTCAGCTTTGAGGATCGCGATCGCCTTTTGCAGGAGTATGAAAATTTGAACCTTCCCTGGAAGTTGGATGTGGTGCTTTACGATCGACTGGAAAATCTCGAGCTCAAAGAGCACATCGATCGAGTGGGGTGCTTGCTGGCTTCGCGAGACAGCTCCTGAGTTGTTCCAGATCAGAGGGTGAGATCGGCGACTTGGGCTGGTTCGCCCCCGTGATCGGTGCGGCATTGCTTGACTGGCGGACGGTAGTTTCAAGCCACTCCTGATCCAGCGGATGATTCAGGAGTTCTCGCTGATTCGTTGCCACGGTCGTTTCATCTTTTGTGCCGACGCTGCAGCCACGTCCCACAAAAAAGCCGGCTAAGAGTAAGGTGACCCGCACCGCAGTGGATCGAGTGTAGTTGGTCATCATACAGGGCGTTTCTGGTCTCAGGCGATGCCGAAGATTCTTGAAATGTTCGAGCATCCACATTTCTGGATTATAGGTCGGTGAATAGGGGTCATAGAAAATCGCGTGGGGTGCGGGCAAGTCGCGCTCTCGCCGGACCACCTCGTCGAATTCACCGAGATGAAGTTGCCAGCGAATTCGCGGTCCGGCATTGACGGCACAATCTGAAAGCAGCTGGATGATTTTTTGGCGATGGGGCTCGAGGTAACCCAGTTCGCGGGCATGGTTTAGCGCGAAATCGAGAGGGGCGGTGGTTTTGTCAAAGCTATGAATTTCAATATCAGCAACCGCGTTTTGGAGGGCCTCGATGGCCGTAAGAACGTTAGCAGCTGCTCCTAGCCCGACATCCCAGATCACAAACTTGCCGGGGGTTGAGCAGCGCTCGACGAGTCGCTGTTGCTCAACGTGCAATATTTTAGCTTCAAGGCGGGGGCCGGTCCCTGGGTGAAATATTTCGCGATTGGCTTTGGCCCGCAGGCTGATGACTCCCGATTTGAGAGTCACTAGTTCAAATTCGCTGTTTTGCGTGTCTTTTGTCACTGAACTCCCTCATTCTTTCTTGGATAGCGTGCATGATGAATTGCATGATCCTCTCAAGAATGGCGAGCGATTAATTTATTTCAGGTGACGGGGCCGTTTACTGTTTTAGCGAGATTGCTCGATTACCCTGGCCTTGATGGTGGTAGGGCCCGTGCGTTCGGTTTCGACTTTGGCGTAGGCCGTGCCAAAGGTGTTGGATCCTTCGATCAAAAACGTGTAGCAATCAAAGCATCGGCCTTGTTCGATTTGTTTGACTTCGGTGATTTGAGAAAGGTTCGTGGCGGCTTTGACCGCTGCTACAACCGCTGCAGGTGAAGCGGCCATGGCGGTAGCAGAAGTCATCGACAAAACAGTGGTTAGTAGAGCGAGGGTAAGAGTGGTTTTCATAAAGTATCCTGAGTTAAAAATTAAAGAACAGTCGGCGTGCTTGTACTGAAAAATAACTCAATGCGCAACTTAGTTTAGAAGAAAGTGTTAACAGTTGTTTACAGCGGGTTAGCGCTGCGCTCGCGAGCGTCCCGGGTCAGTGCCTCGAACTGCCTCCGCGCGGCAGTAAACCCCGTTGGGTGGCACCCTATCAATAACAAACTCCCACTTTCTTGGCATCACAGCGTGATGGAGAAAGTGGGAGCCCGTTATTTGGATCGACTGAACTCAGCCGCTCTTACGCAACATCCATGTGTGGACCATGGCCTGGCATTCCAGGGCGTGGGCCCATAGGAGGTTGTGGCCTAGGAGCCGGTGGGTTGTACACCGGAGGTTGCGGCCTCGGAGCGGGTGGGTTGTACACCGGAGGTTGTGGCCTCGGAGCGGGTGGGTTGTACACCGGAGGTTGTGGCCTCGGAGCGGGTGGGTTGTACACCGGAGGTTGTGGCCTTGGAGCGGGTGGGTTGTACACCGGAGGTTGCGGCCTAGGAGCTGGTGGGTTGTACACCGGAGGTTGCGGCCTCGGAGCGGGTGGGTTGTACACCGGAGGTTGTGGCCTCGGAGCGGGTGGGTTCACCACTGGAGGTTGCGGCCTAGGAGCCGGTGGGTTGTACACCGGAGGTTGTGGCCTTGGAGCCGGTGGGTTGATCACCGGAGGTTGCGGCCTTGGGCCTGGAACACCAGGTTGGTGAGGAGGCAGTACAACCGGTTGTCCAGGGGTTCCTGCGATAGGCCGATAGACTGGGTTATTGGGGTTAGCAACAACGGGGCGCTGCGTGCGCGGTGGCAGAGGTTGATACGTGCCACGCTTCGGATCATAGATTTGCGGAGGAAGCGCTATACCCCGACCATCATTTGTGGGAGGGGTGAAGTTTGGTCGTCCACCCGGAATGGTTCCTCCCGATGTGGGGCGAAAAACGGAGCCTACCGGAAAGGCACGACCCGAGTTTCCGCCGACAGCATAAGGAAGTCTTGAGAAAGACTCCGGCGCTGGATAAACCCGGACTGGGAAGCGAAGTTCGTGTCCGCCACCGAAAGAACGAGAGCCCATCGAAGTTGTTGGGTACGCGCCGCAATGGCCATCGACCCAACCGCGGGAGCCGTGCATATCGCTGGCACCGCCGGGATACGCGCCGTATTGGTTGCGGCCGTAGCCGTTTCTCCAGGCGTTCGTTGCTCTTTCGGCTGCTTCACGTTGTTCGTAAATATTTCGTGCGCCGAAGGCGCCATACCGGACTACGGTAAAGCCAGGGTAGAAGCCCGCACCGCCATAGTAGCGGCCGGCTTGATAGCCCGCCCAATAACCATCGTTGAAGCCAGCGTCGTAGCCATGGGCATAGCCTGCGCGGTAGCCGTCGTAGTAGGGGTACCAGCCAATGTAACCACCTTCATCGTGAAACCAAGTGACGCAATGAGGACGATAGCGGAAGTCTTCGAATGCGCGCCAAATCCAGCCGTAAATCGAGTGATGGCGCCAGATGCCGTAGTGGTCAGTCATCCAACCCCAAGGATCGTTCGATACCCAGGTCCAACCATCGTCGGTCCAGGCCCAATAGCCGTTTTGGTAAGGCACCCAGTCGGGTTGATACGAGTAGGGTACAAAGTAGCGGATGCCGTTAACAAAAACCCAGCGTCCTTGTCCGGCTAACGCCGCGTTGGGATCCAGATATCCGCCCTGGTTTTGATATTGGTCGGGTTCGGTGACCACTTCAGTGGGGGGCTGATAATTGCCGCCGCTTTCCACGTAAGAGGCATTTCGAAGGATGATGGTATCTGCTACGGCGTTTGAATCCGAATGGGACCTGACCGTGAGGGTGGTCGAAGCGCCTAGGGTATAAGGAACATAAAAAGATACACCGTAGTTGTTGACTTCAAAATTCGAAGTGCTCAAACAACTTTGGTTTTGATTTTGAGAGGCATCACATTCGTCTACCCCGCCCTGTGGGGCAGCGTCATCGGCATACCAGGTAAAATCTTCGACAAAGCGATTTTGTGGGGTGTAAGTGCCGCTGTAGTTATCCGTAAAAAGGTCAGCTGAAAGCGTGACTACATCTCCCGGACGAACATCTATGACAGATTCGTGGTTGGAGTCATAGGTGCCGTTGACAGACGTGATTCGCACCATATCCGCAAAAGCAGCGGAAGTACTGAGTGCGGTTGAAAGGAATAAAGCGCTGAGCGGGAGCCATCCTCGCCAGCGTCGGTTTCGATTCGGTATACAGGGTAACATGTGCATCTCCCGGGTTTATCCCAAGACAAAGGTTAAGCCGTGAGTTGAACGAACATCTGTTTCTCACAGCAAGTCGCCGTTGTGCATGAAGCGAGCCACAAGAAAATTAAGAAATGATACATCGAGTCAACTCAGGGATTGATGACATAATCCTTTGAATTTAAATTAAAAAATGAATTTAGAAGCTGACGCTAAAAAAAGAAGACAAAATAAGTATGAAATAATTATTTGGATACCAAAGGTCCAAAGTGACCCCGGCAGGGGGTGCAAAAGGGATCTGTCCCCGTTTTTAGGGTATCGGCTGTGCCGCCACTTCTTGCATCATCCCGATCGCAAGAGGGACATCCGATCCGTCTGGATCATAGGTGGGAGGCCAGGTTTCGCTTGCCTCCGGATGGACTCCGCTAATGAAGACCTCACCTTTACCATAGTGACCGCGCACCGCTGTGATCCAGCCGTTGGGGTAGGTTCCGACGACTTCGACAGTCTTGTCAGCGAGTACGATGTAAGGGCCATGTTCAAAGTGGATGTAATGGGTGGTGCCGAGCCAGTTGATGGCCACTTTTTCAGTCGGATGATTCCAGTTGTAAGCACTTCCTTTGATTAAACCTAAGTTATTTACCGCTGAAAAGGCGCCCCCACAAAATCCAACGTATCCGCCGCCTCGGTTGACAAAATCGCGGACCTGGTCCGCCATCCCATTCCGGTTCATAAAGGCATCCGCATAAAGGTTCGGGCCGCCCGGTTGAATCCAGATACTTGCGCTATTGAGTACGGCTAGCTCGACCGGTTGGGTCACCTCGATCACTCTAAAACCTGCGGCCTGTGCGACCAGTTCGGCGCGGATCAACGTATCGTCCTCCCCCGTAAGTACCCCGGGGCCGCCATAAACCAAGGCAATCGGCGGTAAGGAAGGAGAAGCTGAAGGCGTCGGAATAGGTGTCGGCGACGCTGTTGCGGCCGGGGTCGGGGTGGCGCTGGGAGTCGAGGTCGGCGTTTGAGTCGGTGTCGGTGTCGGTGTCGGTGTAAACGTCGGAGGCGCCGGTAGGTTGGTACCATTCGAAGGGCCCGGCTCGATCGGAATATCGCCGAGCGGCCCAGCGGGAAGATTACAACCACCTAAAACCGGAATTAAAACGAGGAGCCGAATCCAATTTCGTGCGAGTCTTTTCATCCGTAGTAGCCTCCCAGCTGAATCGTGCGACTTATTATCTAGTGATGATAGATCGCAAAAAGCGAGCCACTGATTTCATGGCAAAAGGAGGCTGAAATGCACTAATTTAGGTACACTTAAGGGAAGCAAGCGGCCAAAAATACCGATGCACTCGGCAAAAGATGCCGAAGGTGTGAGGTTTGTGGGTCAGAAAGGCGTGAGTTTACTCAAACGAAACTAAATGGTAGTTCTTCTTGCCCTTGCGCAAAACGAGGTGATTACCAGCTAAGAGATCATCGAGGCCGACCAAGGTGTTGGAGTCCGAGACGCGCTCGTTATTGACGTACACACCTCCCGCCGTCACATCCTTGCGCGCCTGACCTTTTGAGGGGCAAAGCTGGGTATCCACAAGTAAGTCAATGAGTGGCATCCCTGTATTTAACAGGTCTTTTGATTTTTTGGTCGAAGGCGCTCCCGCAAGGACGTCGAGTAAAGTCGCTTCGTCCAATTCCCAGATTCCCGTTCCAAAGAGGGCTTGAGTTGCTTTTTCCGCCCGCGCGAGTTCTTCGGCGCCATGAACAAGGCGAGTCACTTCTTGAGCGAGGGTGGTTTGCGCGAGGCGTTTTGCGGGTTCCGTTTTCAAGGAGTGCTCGATTTCCGCTAAACGCTCTAACGACAAAAAGGTAAAGAACTTGAGAAATTCCATCACATCCGCATCACTGGCCTGCACAAAAAACTGGTAAAAGCGATAGGGTGAGGTTTTCTTGGCGTCGAGCCAAACTGTGCCCGATTCCGTTTTTCCAAATTTGGTGCCATCGGCCTTCGAAACCAGCGGATGAGTCAAGCCGAAGGTTTCGGTGTCTTGCAGGGGTTCTTCACTCGCTGCCCGCATTCGCCGGATCAGCTCAATGCCGGCGGTGATGTTGCCCCATTGATCCGAACCGCCAATTTGAAGTTTGCAGCCTTGATTCTTCTGAAGAAAATAAAAATCATAGGCTTGCAAAAGCATGTAAGAAAACTCGGTGTAAGAAATTCCGTGTTCTCGGTCTTCCAGTCTGGCGCGCACCGATTCCTTGGCCATCATATGATTGACCGTAAAATGTTTGCCGATGTCTCTTAAAAATTCGATGAATGAAAAACCCTTGAACCATTCCCCATTATTGACCACCACGGCGGCGTTGGGGCCTTTAAAATCCAAGAAGCGCTCGATGGTCGAGCGAATGCCGGCAAGATTGTGCGCGATTTGGGCGTCGTTCAACAGATTGCGCTCTTGCGATTTACCACTGGGGTCACCAATCATCCCTGTCGCCCCACCCACGACGGCGATCGGGCGATGGCCCGCGAGCTGAAATCTTCGCAACGTCAAGAGCGGCAGCAGGCTTCCGACGTGAAGAGAATCCGAGGTCGGGTCAAACCCACAATAGAGGGAGAGTGGCTTGCTTTCTAAAATGGAGCCGAGTTCGGGAGAGGTGACTTGTTTGACAATGCCTCGGGCTTCGAGGTCTTCAAAAAGAGTAGGCATGCTATTTTCCCCTTTTGCGCATAATCAGGTGATAGGCTTCGCCATAATCTCCCTGGATAGATCCTTCGTTAACATGAATGTAATGAACAAAACAGGCCGAGATCACGAGCTGTCCCGTCCAAAGAGCACCTAAGAGCCATTTTGCCGCTTGAGTGTATCCGGCTAGACTCTGTTGACTATTCAATGCGAGTCGGGCCAGCCATACAAATTCGAGCGGAAAAGCGACCAAAATATAATAGCGCCGAATATTTACCGTCGAAAGAGTCAGTAACAAACCGAAGCCCCAAATCGCGGAAATCAGGGCTAAATCTAGATTGCTTTTTGGCATGAGTTCCGCGCGAGAACGGTTCTTGATGCGGCGAAAAAGAGCGGGCAGTAAAAGCGCGGCTCCCGTCCCGAGGACCACAAGGTGAGCTACCGCATTGAGATACGTCGGTACGCCACCGATCAAAGGGTATCGCACAAAATCCGAGATTTGCGCCCAGGTTGTTTGTCCCCGAAGCAGGCCGAGTGGATTGCCCAAGTGAAGCCCCAAAGGATTGGTGACCCAAAAAACCCAGAACTTGGCCTGAATCGCTTCGACCCAACCCCGGCCTACCGACTCCGGCGTGGGATGTTGAATGATCTGGGCCAGCCAAGGAATCAACGGCAACGCTCCCAGAATAGAACCTGCGAGCCATCCCGTCCACCGCACACGGGTCCGAGGTAACTCAGCGAGCGAAAAAATCAAAGTGCAAAGCACAAATCCCGCGGCATAAAAAAATCCGCTCATATGAATTTGCCCCAGCCAGGCCCCTACAAAACCCCAAATAAAAGCGCCCATCCAACGGTCTCGAAGCCACCAGCCGGCTAACATTAACATCGAAAATACCGGCAAAAAAGGCTCAGGCCAGAGTTTCCGCTGATAAAAAACGGCAAAAGGATTGACGAGCGCTAGCGCCATGGCCCATAGCCAAGGAGTACGGTCTTCGCGGGGCTTGAGAATTTTGAGAGCAAAGGGGAGTAAAAGGCAAATTCCGAGCAAAGCAAAAAGCTGTAAAGCGTGCGCGAGTTGCGTCGGCTGAGTGGCGCCGCTGAGACGCGCAAGCGCTTTAAAAACCCAGACACTCATTCCAGGGTTCGGAACGTAAACACCTGAAGGCATGCCCACCCAAGACCAGTCAGCGAGTTGGCTTTGCGTAAAGTCAAATTCCTCGTCTTCCTTATATTCCATGTCATCGGCATTGAGAACTCGGAGCAAGCACCCGGCAATCATCGAAAATATCAAAAACCATTTCCAATTTTTGGACAGATACGAGGTCGCGGGTTCTGGGAGTTTCATCGCACCTCCAACATTCGAAGCGCGCGAAATTCGGTGACTCGGCCACTGGTATAGGAATCCGGAATTTGAAATTCAGGCAGATCATCGGTGAGTGCGGGATGGACAATGACTTCGGCGGCGGGGTTTCTTCCCATCCGTGCGCGAAGAAATCCCGGGTCATGAAAATCCCGCATCTGAGGATAAAAACAGGGGAGGGGCAGCCAGTGATGGCGTTTGATCACGGGCTTTGCCCAATACGAAAGCAGGATCAGCGCAGGTTTGGAAAACCAGAGACCGCGATCCAGCGGTAGGCGAACCTGTTGGACCCCGGCTTGTTGGATCTGGGAAGCCAGCGCCGCCAAAAGGCCGGGAATCAGATGAATATGGTGATGTCCATCGAGGTAGCGAGGGCAAACTCCGGCTTCGTTTAAAATTTGGAGTTGGTCGGCTAATTCCGCTTTCGCAGTTTTCAGGAACTCCTGGCGCCGAAGGCCAGGAAGGAGGGCTTGAATTAAAACTTTTCCAGGGGACCTTTTTGCATAGGTCAGATCAAAGTGAAGTCCGAGCTCAACCCCTGGGATGGTTTGAAGCTCCGCCAAGCCCTCTTTCAAAAACCGTGAATGGGCCATGAGTGAAACTCGTCGGACGATTCCCAGGTGGGCCAGTTGTAAAATTCCTTGGTTCACGCCTGGTGTTAAGCCCCAATCATCGGCGGTGATGGCCTGCGAAAAAGGTTGGGGATGGTAATAGCCCTTACGGAAACGCAGGGCCAAAAGAGGAAGCCCGCGGAAGATATCCCAAATTTCGCCGCCAATTCGGCCAGGCGTTTTTTCTTGCGCCAAAAAAAGCTGCAATGGCAGATCCTCTTGTTTGAAACCAAAAGCACCTGCAATCAACCAGGCTTCTAATTCAAATAAAAATCCTGAAAATCGTTGCAATGCAAAGACCTGGGTTGCGGCGCCCCGATCCATCATCCAAATTCCGGAATGGGTATCGGTGGTTTGAATCGGCAAAGTGAGACGAACCAAACGGTTAAAAGCTAATCCCATTCGATGTCGGCCATAGACCAGTGAAAGGTGTCGTACGGGAATTCTAAAACGAGTATCCCCCAAGCGCCGGTTGGCTCGCACGATGCGGACTTTCTCTTTGCAAATGGTGTTTAAGGCTCGCTCATAAAAATCCAAGCCGCAGGGCTGTTCAATGTTCAGTGATGCAATGAATTCACCGTGGCTTGCCAAAAACCCATCTCGCAGAGCGGCCCCTCGCGCGGATACTTGAGGGGCCAAAAGGACTTGAAGGGTCTTGCCGGGGGCGCTCAGGCGGTTTTGAAGGAGAGTGAGTTTTTCCCACAATGGGTCTGATTCTGAAGATCCCCTCGTGCCAAAGGGAATAACCAAAATTTCGAAAGGGATGTTTTTTGAGCAAAAATACGCGTGGGTTTCTTCGAGTAGGCGCGTGACCCAAGAGCTTTCTAGGTTCGATTCGAGTTGCCGAGGAAGGGGCAAAAGCACGGACAGGGTGCCCGACTGTGCAGGGCGGGGCATCGCAGGCCAAGGGCTGAGTGAATGCACTGGGATCTGAGGTATTTTACGAAATTTGGGCGAAAGCCTTGCTCTGGAATGCATCCAGGCCTGTCTGAAAACGGCGGCCCCTAAAAAACACGTGGCAACCAGTGGGATGGAAGCCCTCTGAAGTGCAAAAAAGATCGTGGGCCCGACGACATCGAGGCCGGGAAGGGAAAGGGTGAGAAAGCCAAACAGCAGGGCGATGTTTTCAAAATGTCCGCGCTTAGGGCAGGCAAAAAGCAGGGCGACGGGAATGGCCATCGTGGTCAGTGAATATTTAAAGGTCTCCGGCATGAACCATAAATAGGGAAATACGCCCAGCGCGAAAAACAGGCCTTTTCCTAGGGGGTTTCGGGCACGTCTGAAAAACCAGAAGCTCAGAATGGCCAAACAGCCGAGGGCTACGCTACTGACATAGATCGGACTGACCGCATCTGAGTTGAGCCAACCCCATTTCACGGCACGGAGAAGGGCGCTTTTAATCGACTGACTGCCATAATGAGAGGCATCGTAGTAGACGGAGTCATTCAAGACGATTTCGAACCAACCGCGCCAAAGCATGATTAAGCGTTCAGTCGATCCGAGCCAAACTCCCAAAACTCCCGTTGCGACCACAAGCCAGGCCAGGGGCGCCAAAATAGCGCGCGCTCGTTGGACCGGGCGCGGATGATTGACAAATAACGTGTATAAAAATCCAGGACCGATTTTGAATACCGCAGGAATCAACAGTGCCGAGCCCGCCCAAGCAGCGCGTCCACGCATCCATCCGTAAAGTGCCCAACAGTAGCTCATGAACAAAAGACTGGAGCTTTGCCCAATGGTGAGGCAATCCAGGCAAAATCGCAGAATAAAGAAAAAAGCGGCCACCGAGATCCAAAAGGTTTGGGTGGGGGTTTCACCCTTGCCGTGTCCTTTGCGAGTCAGACGCAGGGCCTGATGGATGCCCATAAAACCAAGGGCAAACCACAGAAGTTGTAAAAAATACCAGATCATCCGTGCATCAGGAAGTGAGAGTGCGGCAAAGGGCCTAAAGAGGATTAAAAGGGGCGGGGCATACCGAAAGGGCGAAGCGCCATCTCCGAGATTATAGATGAGTTCCCACAAGCCTTGTTTGGCTCGGGAAGCCGCGCGGTAATAGACTTCAAAGTCCGTGTAATCCGACTTGAGTTGAACTTTATAGGCATAAAGCGGAACGATGATCAGTAGGGCGATGAGGGCAAGCCACCCTAACCCTCGGTTGAGGCGACGAATACTTTTTGCGGAGAGATTGCGGGGGACGGCCACGGTGCGATTCATGTGAGGTGCGGTTTACGACAAATATACAGGATATCAGCAAACAAGAAATGGCTACATTTTCTGGATTGGACGCTAAATCCTTTTTTTCGAAGGGAGCCTTCCCATTGGTTTTGGGAACGAAACTGAAGCTCCGTTTTCTTTTCAGAGCGGGTAAACCCCGTTGCCGTCGCTAATTTTTCGTAAGCGCGGTTGAACGTCGAGGTCGCTCCTTGCTCGGGGTTAACCTCCCGGACAATCAACGTCCCGCCGGGCTCAAGCAAATCAAAGGCCTGGGTAAAAAGGCGTTCCTGTTCTGCATAAGGAAAATAATGCATGACATCAATCATGGAAATGCCCGCAACACTTCCAGGTTTGACCCCGATTCCCGTTTGTCCGGGGTCACTGAGGGTTCCTTGCGAGTAGTTGAGATTTGTTACGGCTTGGCCGGCGTTTTGGGCAAGATGGATTCGGTCGGCGTCATGATCGAGTCCTAGGACCGTTCTGTTGGGGGCATTGAGCGCTAAGGCCAGTGAAAATAAACCGTGACCGCAGCCCAAATCGAGAACGACTCCTTGAGACGGAAGGTGGGCGGCCATTTTCAAATAGGGCGTCAAACGCCAGCGGGCTTCTAAAAAAAATCGAGTGCCAAGCGGGGTTTTTGGATAACGGCTCAGAATTTGCGAAGGACGAAAAGAGATCAAACCGGGCCCGTAAGCTTTTTTGAAGACATTACGGAAGGTGATTCGGGTCAGCCAAAAAGCGGCCAGAATGCTTTCGCGAATGACTCGAACGGTGCTTTTTTCAGAGTTGAGATGAAGAACCACGGGCAGTTCCATGTGGCGATAGCCCAAGCCGGCGGCGGCGAGAAAAAACTCCAGATCAAAAAAAAAGCCCGGACAAACTTGGCGCTCAAAGCCCGCGCAAGCCAAGCGGCGGGACATGGCCTTGAGTCCGGCTTGCGTATCCGTGGTATGGATCGGAAAAAGCCATTGGACAACGCGATTAAAGGCCAAGCCCAGGCGGTGTCGTTTGTAAGCTAAAGGAAGTAAGCCCACCGGAATATCAAAAATACTCGTTTTGAGCCTGCGATTACCGGTGACGAGGTCTGCGCCTTCCCGAAGTTCGCGGGCGGCGACATCAAAAAAATCCAGGTCATAAGGAAGGTCAGCGTCCGTAAAAAAAACCAGTCGACCGCGGGAGCTTTTAAAACCCGTTCGAAGGGCCGCGCCCTTTCCTTGCGGAAGACGATGAATACTCACCCGAACATGATCGAATTTTCGGGCAAGCTCTTGTGAAACTTCAATGGATCGATCGGGTTGCGAACCTGGCTTTTGATAAACCGGAGGGTTGGGGATGAGGATAATCTCAAAGGAGTCGCCAAAAGTATGGGTCAAAAACCGCGAGGCCACTGAAACGGTTTCAGCCAGGGAGTCGGCTGCGCCCCGGGCCGGAATCAGCAAAGAAACCTCAAGCGACGGCGTGGGATGCTCTAATTCACCCAGTGCACCGAGCGCGCGCATTTCGGCCCAGAGGGGAGGCTGTTTTGCGTGAGTGGGCAACGGATTAGATTGAGCGAGTGGCGTCATCCACTTGAGCCTCAAATTGCGAAAGCATCTCAAAAATGAGTTCAGCGTCCGCTACGCTTTGAAGCGCAAGTCCGCAGGCGGGGGTATAAAGAGCTTGTTTCAGGACTTTTCGCACCAGATCCTGATCCGCGCCAAATGCACTTTTGAGGTCGCCGATGAGGGCCTGCACCAGAGCTCCGACATCCAGCGAACGAAGGATTCCGGGGCGTCCAGTAGGAATCACACCTAGGGCCAAACGGCCGTCACTTTCGATAAAACGACGCAAACCCGGACCACAGGCCAAAAGACTCCCGAGAGAAAGCGAAACATCGATGGACAGATAATTTAAAGGGAGCGCAAGAACCGCGTTCCAATCCGTGTTGCTGCAACAATGAAGTCCAACTAAGACGCCCTCTTTGCGGAGTGCCTGAATCATGACTTTAAGTTCTTGAAGTGCCATGACGTGGCGAGGATTGGAGGGTGAAAAACCGTAGAGTCCCGGTTCATCGAGAAAAAGAAGCGGCTGCGCCCCTTGTTCCTTAATTCGGGCTGACATGGCTAGGGCTCGAGCCATGACGAGTCGAAAAATTTGAGTCGAAAGTTCAGGGTTTTTTTCGCCAAAGGCTAAAGCAGAAATCGATTTCCCAGAGCTATCATGAAGTTGTAAAACCCATTGGGAAGTCATGGGTCCGGCAATTTGCATTTTAGCGATGGGGGTTTCACGTTCTGCAAGCTCCCAAATGAAAGGCTGCCAACAACTCGAAATCGAGGGCGTGGGTTCAAAAAGGGAGAGGGCCGACAAGGGAGTCGAGGACGCTCCACCCCGAAACGCGGATTCGAGTTTAGCGTTAAAATCCGAGGTGCGCGAGAACCAGATATCCGTGTTTAACGTGACTGAACCGTCTTTGCCTGCTTGCAAGCCTGGCAAGCCTTCCAGGGCTTGGGCGATCATGTATTCCCAGGGGTTGCGAATCGGAATTTGGGGCAGGTAGGGAATTCCAAATCGAAAGGAGTGTTCCAATGCCGCATCGACATTGTGATGCGGAAGACTGCCAATGCCCGTGGTCCAAGGGCGTTTATCGATTGTCGTCATCTAAGCCTCCGCGTTGTGAGCCCGTTGAACCCACTGAAAAGTAGGAGGCTTGGGGATGATGGAACACGAGCGCCGAAACGCTTGATTCAGGATCCATCATAAAGCCATCCGTCAGATTGACTCCAATTTCATCTGGGTTCAAGAGCTTCCAAAGTAAGGCCTGGTCGTCTAATCGGGGACAAGCAGGGTAGCCAAATGAATAACGCTTTCCTTGGTATTTGGCTTGAAATCGATCCATCATCGTCATTTCGGGGGTATCCGGATAGCCCCACATTCTTCGAAGCTGGGAGTGCAGCCATTCCGCGTAAGCTTCGGCGGATTCCAGGGCGAGCGCCTGAATAATATGGGATTTGAGATAATCTCCCCAGTTTTTCAGATTTTCGGAGAGTTCGCGAACCCCTTTACCGACGCTCACGACAAAAAACGCGACGTTATCCTGAAGGTCAGCGGGGTTTGGAATTTGGCCCGGCTGCGCGACTGGAAGAGTGTAATCTGAAAGGCAAAGCCCATCGACCTTTTGCTGGCGTGGAAACTCAAAAGTCACGGGCAGGCATTTTTCTTGGGAGTGCGGGAAAACCAAGAGCCGAGAGCCATCGGCCGCTGCTTTGAAAAAGCGGTAAACGGCCGACGGTCTCAGTACGTCGGTGCCTTTATACTCGTCTTTGACCTCTTGAACAGCCTTCCAAATCGCTAGGGATTTTGGGTCCTGCTCCTCAAGTTCGGCCCGAATTTTTTGATCTGTGACGGCGGCTTCGAGTTTGCGCACCACGCCCCCTTTGATCCCTAGGTGGCGTCCATAAAGCATGAGGGGATTGATAAATTTCCAAACAGGCTCAATCGGGCTGTTTCGCAAAATATGTCGTTCGAAATCGGGGGGAGCGGGGATTTCACGTTCCGTCAGTAACGCTAAAGTACTGGGGCGGCGATCGGGCTCAGCCGTTACCGCCACTCGTGCGGTGGGTACTTTGGCCTTCGAGGCGGCTCGTCTGGTCGCGAGTTCTTCTTTGAATTTTGAAAAGCGCTCGGGATCCACGATGGTTTTTGCCAAATCTAAGCCCGACATGGCATCGGAGGCATAGGCCACTGTTCCGGAGTAGGCTCGGGCAATTTGATTATCCACAAAATTGCTCGAAAGTGCGGCCCCACCCACCATCATGGGGGTCTGAACTCCGGCGCGAGTAAAGTCTTCGGCCGTGGTGACCATTTGATGAGCCGATTTGACGAGCAGGCCTGAAAGACCAACGATGTCCGGTTGATGTTCTCGAACCGCCGCGATCAATTGTTCAGGGGGAATTTTGATTCCGAGATTGACGACTTTAAAACCATTATTGGAAAGAATAATTTCGACGAGGTTTTTGCCGATATCATGCACATCTCCTTTGACCGTGGCCAAAAGAATCTTGCCTCGCGAGGAGCTTTCATTTTTTTCCATGTGGGGCTCGAGATGTGAAACCGCCGCCTTCATGGCTTCCGCGGATTGCAGCACCTCGGCGACAATGAGCTGGTTGGCATTAAACAGGCGACCGACTTCATCCATTCCCTTCATGAGCGGCCCATTGATAATTTCCAGGGGCTTCATCGTTTGCAGGCATTCCGCCAGGTCTTCCGCTAAGCCATCTTTGGAGCCCTCGATGATATAGCGAGGCAGGCGCTCCATGAGGGGAAGTTGGATCTTCTTTGCGTTCTTCCGTTCCTGCCCATTGGCACTGAGGGCCCTAAAATGCGCGGCAAACGCTGCCACGGGGTCTTTCCCTCGGTTGAAAAGCAAATTGTCAGAGAGGAGTTTTTCTTCTTCCGGAATGGATGCGTATCGCTCCAGTTTTTCGGCATTCACGATGGCCAAATCCAAGCCGGCTTGCACGCAGTGATACAGAAAAACAGAGTTCAGAACTTCGCGACCGGCAGTAGGAAGGCCAAAACTTACATTTGAGATTCCGAGCACGGTTTTAGTGCGCGGAAATTTCTGTTTAATCAGTCGAATTCCTTCGATCGTTTCCTGGGCTGAGCCCACATATTGTGCATCCCCCGTGGCGCAAGGGAAAACCAAGGGATCCCAATAGATGTCTTCGGGCGCAATACCATATTTTTCGGTCAAAAGCTGATACGAGCGCTCCGCGATCGCAAGTTTGCGGTCACGCGAAACCCCCATGCCATGAATGGGGTCGTCGTCAATCGTGCCGACGACCAGGGCGGCGCCGTATTTTTTTGCCAACGGAATGACTTTTTCATACCGGTCTTCGCCATCTTCAAGATTAATCGAATTGATGATGGCCTTGCCTTGGCAATAGGTGAGCGCGAGTTCAATGACTTCTTCATCGGTCGAATCGATCATGAGCGGCGTGCGAATTTTTTTGACTGCGAACTCCATAAAGCTTCGCATATCCTCAATCTCGTTACGGTCAGGGTTGGCCAAGCAGATATCGATGATGTGCGCGCTGTTTTTAATCTGCGCGCGCGCGATTTCGGCGCCTTCTTCAAATTTGCCTTCGCAAATGAGGGTTTTGAATTTCTTGCTCCCAATCACATTGGTGCGCTCGCCGACAATCAAAGGCCGCATTTCGTCGGTGATTTCGAGGTAATCCACGCCCGAAAGGAACGACCGGGGCTGGGGTTGTGGGATGCGGGGTTTGCCGGTTTGAGCGAGATCTGAAAGGGAATGGATGTGGCCGGCATGGGTTCCACAGCAACCCCCCAAAACATTGATCCAGCCGTTGGCGATAAAGCGCGAAAGGACTTTGGATACCATTTCGGGGGTTTCGAGGTAGCAGCCATTTTCGTCGGGAAGTCCAGCGTTGGGCACACAAGCCACGCGAAAGCGTGAATACTTGGCCAAAGAGCGAATGTGGTCCGTCATGAATTCCGGACCCGTGGCGCAATTGATGCCGATATACAGCAGCTCGCGGTGATTGAGCGAGGCCATAAGGGCTTCGACGGATTGACCCGCGAGCATCGTCCCGGTGGGTTCGATGGTGCCGGAGACGGCAATCGGAATAGAAAAGCCGACTTCATCAAATAGGCGGTCTAGCCCCAGTAAAGCGGCCTTAATATTGCGGGTGTCTTGGCAGGTTTCGATCAAAAAGTAATCGACCTGACCTTCGAGCATGGATTTGCATTGAAGGTAAAAATTTTCAATGAGCGAATCAAAGGTGATTCCACCCGTGACTGAAATCGCTTTAGTAGTCGGGCCGATGGAGCCCGCGACAAAGCGGGGTTTTTCGGGAGTACTGAATTTGTCCGCCGCTGCGCGGGCCAAGCGAGCAGCTGCGAGATTAATCTCGTGTGCTCGGGCCCCGAGGCCGTATTCGTCCAAAACCACCGGGGCGCCGCCAAAGGTATTGCTTTCGATGATGTCACAGCCGGCCTTCAGGTATTCCTCGTGGATATCTCGAATGACGTCCGGTCGGGTGATGACGAGGTATTCGTTGCAGCCTTCGATATCGACGCCCCCAAAGTCGTGAGCGGTGAGGTTCCGATTTTGAATGGCGGTGCCCATAGCGCCGTCGAGCACTAAAATGCGTTCATTGAGGGCGCGTTGGAGGGTCTCGGTCCTAAGCCTGGCTGCGTTTGAATTAAATTTCATGGCCTCGTAACCCTAGCGCAGTCAAACGCGGGCTGCAACGATTGTTGAAGTAACAGAGTTCATATCGGAGCGAACGCCGATGTCGGTGTTGTGGCGTGTCTAAATCGCCAGAGCGTCGTGGTAGTTGTTTCGCAAGTATTGGATGTTAAATGATAATCATACGTTATTATTGGGGTGAATCGCTTGACAATGTGATCACTTTGTGATTACATTTGGGAATGAGGTTAAAGGTCGTGCCCATTGGCAACTCAAAAGGCATCCGAATTCCTAAGCCGCTTCTCGAGCAATGTGGAATTGACCGCGAAGTCGAGATAGAGGCCGAAGGCAATACGCTTATTTTGCGTGCAGTTCAAAAAAAGCCGCGCAAAGGCTGGGACAAGGCTTTTCAGAAGATGGCGGCGCAAGGCGATGATTTGCCATTGGATCCTCCAACCCTCACCGCGTGGGAAGAAGCAGAATGGGAATGGAAATAAGACGATTTGATGTATTTTTGGTCAATCTTGACCCAACTCAGGGGAGCGAAATTCAAAAGACTCGGCCCTTTCTTGTTGTTTCGCCAGACGAGATTAATCAATATTTACGAACCATCATCATCGCGCCGATGACTTCGCGTTGTCGCGAGTACCCCACTCGGATTCCTTGCCATCAAGGGGGGAAGGATGGAGAGATTGTGCTCGATCAACTTCGAACCGTGGATCGTAGCCGTCTAATCAAGAAATTAGGAAGCCTGGATCACCGCACTCAGCGGGCGGTTCTTCATGGCCTGGCAGAACTGTTTGCGCCTTAGTTGACAGGGATTTAAGGCGCCATGCCATGGATAAACGATTGGGCTCATTCTTTGAGTGAGTGCGATTTACTGCCGCAGTCCGGCAGTTGATGCAACTCATCGCCTTGCGGGTGTCAAAAGCTTAGACACGCTGAAATGGGTGGAAGTGGAAAATAATTACTGATTTTACCGGGCATGTTTTCTGCACAAATCTCCTCGGATCATAGACTGAGGACAAATATGAAACGCAGTCGAATCTTACTGTTAGGGCTTTTACTGATTTTCACGTTGTGTGGCTTTGGCCCGCTCGAAGAAATTCAAAACCTCACTCCGAGCCGCGCGTTTTTGCTGCATCTGAAGGCCGGAGATTCTTACACCATTTGTATTCCGGATTACTTGCAACATGATTTGCCTGGGCTGGATCAGGAGTTGGCGGCTTCGATCAATCTTTGGGGTTATTACATCGGGCGCAATGTCCCGATTCGTTTTGTTACGGCTCACTCCCTGCCGGGTGGTGCACAAGAAAGCTTTGAAGCCGTGATCAATCGGCATCACAAAGCCTGCGGAAAAGATGTCGATTTGGCCGTGGCGTACGCGAATTTTGAAGAAAGTGATTACATTCATAGCGAAACGGATCTTTTGTATTATTGGAGTCCGGTCAAGGGGACCGTACAGAAAAAGCCGGACCATATTCGCCGAGGACTTCTGCTGAGACGACCGAAAAAAGACGATGGGTTTCAGTGGCAGTCTTTTTCGAAGGGGCAAAACCCCGCACCCTCGGCCGAGCAAATTTTAGAGATGCTCAAAAAAAGAAATCTGCAATTTTATCATCCAGAATTTAGAAAACATGCATCGTCGTTGCGAATAATGCTCCACGAAACCGGCCATATGTGGGGCCTTTGCGACATGTACAATACCGACGACAAAGAAGGCACGAATTGCGATCCGACCTTTACCGAGACCGACAAGTCTGGGACGATATTCTTCGCGAATGACACGATCATGAGTCTCTCTGGCGCTTTGCAAACCCATTACCTGACTGATAACGATATCGCGGGGATTCAGGCACTTGCTAAGAGATCGACCGTGCAGCCTCCCCTTTCTGAAGCGCAGCTGAAGGCGATTTTCGTCCAGCCGATCGAGCACCGAGCGATTGAATTATTGAAAATAAAAAGTCTGGAGTCCATCGGAGGTCATCAGATTCAGCTTCAGTATGCACTATTTACTAATACCCCGTATCATATCAGCGTGGAGTTATTTCGGGGCGATCATTCCGAAACCGTCGATCTTGGAAATTACTTGAACGCGGTTCAAAATCAAAATGAGTCCCTGAGTATTCCGGATCGTAATCTCGCGGACTATGATCGCATTCGGTTGACCGTGGCTGAAATGCCGGAAGGTGCGGCCTATAAGGCGATGCCAGCTCCCGGCGCGGTGTTTTTGGAAGATGGGATGGCGGTTCAGGCTAAGTGAGTGGCGGGCACTTTTTAGGCATTGAACTCGGTTTCAAATGCCTGGACCGTTTTCAAGATCGTTTCATATTTAAGCCTGTCTATATTCACAAAAATAGCAACTTTTTGTGACAGGTGCCTATTCGTTTAAATTAAAGATACCTATTTATTTCCATCACTTAAGCTGAATATGCCAAAATATTACAGCAGACAGGTACCTCACCCCTCCTGATCGACTGATCTCTAAAATATTACACAATTTCAGCTATTTGAATGGCGGCTGGGCAATGGCTTGGAGAATGCCAAGATCCAACGGCACCTTCCACGTACGCTGTTTTTGGCGGAGATTTTGGAGCGCAGTTGCAAGTAACGGCGCGGTGAGCGCGCCTTCGGTTGGATTGGGGGAACGTCGATCAAGGTAGCCGTAAAGGCACTGGCTAAAGTGGGTTCCGGCGGGACATTCGGCGAGGATATCGTCGAGCCAATGAATTTGCTGCCACAGCCCTTCTTTGAGGCCATCTTGATAGATCGCAAGAGTGGCCGCCCAGGCGCGGTACTCGGCCCAAAGTCCGCGATCAAGACCGGCGCTGAGCCATTGGTCTAAAAACTGCGCGTCATTAGCATTGAGGGAATGAGGATCAGAAAACTGAGTAACGAGTTTTTGCACTCGTCAGTTACTTATAAGCTTGATTCTCTTTTTCAAATCATCAGCTGGGCCTGTTTTATGACTAGACGTACCAATTTAAAACTTATATATTTGAGCAGATATGATCCAGACCCAAAAATCCTCATTCGAGCCGCAGTCGGCCCAGATTGATCAAGCGATTCGCGAAGGTCGGATTCGGTGGGCTCGTCTGGGCTTGAAAAAACTCATAGCGACTTCGTTGGAAGATCGTCTTCGCTTTGCGCAGTTGTGCCGCCGCGCGGGTGCACACGCGTCGGGATGAGGAGGCCCAAGCCTTGTTGTCAAGGTTGGCTCAATCGACTCTGTCAGACGGGCAACGATTGCTTCATGGTAATGTGCTGGAGACCTGGATTCAATTGCGAGTGTTTCAGCTTCGCTTGGGTGAAGCGCTCGAGCTTTTGCAGGAAGTGAAAGATCGAGGTTATTTTGCCGAAGGTTTGGATGGAATCTTATATCGCAAATGGGAAGCCATTACTCTGTGCGAGGCCGCTCCAGGTGAGCCGTCGCCAATGGCACGCTTGGCCTTGCTCGGCCAAGAGGCATCGGAAATGGGAGCGTGGGAAGTGGCGCGTGACTGTGATTTGCATCTGGCGCGGCTTCGCGGGGATTCGTTGGCTCTGGAAAAACTCTACTTCGGGACCCCTTATGCCGCTTATCGCAAGGACGTTATTCGACTTGGCTATGTGCCTCGGGCCAATGAGTACGAATGGCGTTTTTTATTACCGGTAATCTCGGTACCGGGAAAACGTGCACGTTTCGGGATCGACACGACTCTCGGGGCATTGATTCGAGGTGGGAAAAGTAGAAAATGTGTCGAATTGGAGCCGGGATCGTTGGGGCTCAAGTTACTGCAGACGCTGGCTTCGGATTTTTATCGTCCTTGGCGCGTGGCCGAGTTGCATGCCGCTCTTTACCCGGGAACTCATTTTGATTGGGATTCTTCGAGACTGCGGGTCCATCAACTTTTGCATCGGGTGCGTGCGGTTTTAGTGAGAGAGCGAAGCCCCATCCGTATTCAAGAACATCGTGAAACCTACCGACTGACTTCGGAGGTGCCTGGCACTTTTGTGCGGGTGGGGTCCTCTGATGAGGCCGGGCTCGCAGGTCGCGTGAGTGGCCTCGAGCGATCTTTACTTCACGCGTTTGGACCTGCTGCGGAATTTTCGGCCCCGGAGGCCGCAAAAAAACTGGGCATCGCCGGGTCTACTTTGCGGCGACTGTTGCTTGAGTGCGTGCGAAGCGGGAGGTTGGCTCGCAGGGGGTCGGCACGCGGGGTGAGGTACCGAAAAAATATGATCTTGCATAGCGTCAAAGTTTTGATATGAATCACTCTCTCCTTCCTGTCCTTGATCTGTCTTTTGCATTCGTCGACCACTTGGGCTAAGAATACAGAACGCAAAACTCTTGGCGGCCGCAACCTTGTGGAGGAGATGATCCTATGAAACCAATCGCGAATCGGATGAAACTTCTGGGCAGTGAAAACGCTTTCAAGGTCGGTGATGACATTAAGCGCTGTGAGGCGCTGGGCACAAAGGTGATTCGTTTCAACCTCGGTGAACCTGACTTCGACAGCGCCGAGCACATCAACCGCGTCGCCATCGAGCACATTCAGAAGGGAAACTCACACTACTGTCCACCCGCGGGTCTTGAGGGCTTGCGTAAAGCCATCGCGCGCCAGGTTGCAGAGACTCGAGGCATTCCCATCGACCCTGAGCGCATCATCGTCACCACGGGAGCGAAGCCCCCGATCGGTTACGCGCTCATGACCTACGTCAACCCTGGCGACGAGGTGATTTATCCCAGCCCGGGTTTTCCGATTTACGAATCGTGGATCACGTTCATGGGTGCCAAGGCGGTGCCGCTGCATCTCGACGAGAAGAAGGGTTTCAGTTTTTCGGCTGCCGATCTCAAGAAGCTGATCACGAAGAAAACCAAACTCATCTTTCTCAACTCGCCTTCCAACCCGACGGGCGGCGTCCTGACCAAAGAAGAGATCGATGAGATCGCCGAGGTGATTCTCAAACACTGCCACAAGAACGTGCGCGTCTATTCAGACGAGGTCTACGAGCACATCCTTTTCGACGGGATGAAACATGCCAGCATCGCGTCGGCCAAAGGGATGGCCGAGCGTACAATCATTGTGAGTGGACATTCGAAAAGTTTTGCCATGACTGGCTGGCGCCTGGGCTATGCGATCCTGCCCACCGACGAAGAGGCGGCGATCTTCAAGAACCTCAACATCAATAATTACTCTTGTACGCCGCCGTTTATTCAGGAGGCTGGACGTGAGGCGATCGAAAACATCAAAAGCCACGCGGTGATTCAACAGATGGTGGGAGAATTTCAAAAGCGCCGCAACGTCGTGGTGGACGCGCTCAACGCGATTCCTGGTGTGACCTGTGCGATGCCCAAGGGCGCATTTTACGCATTTCCCAACATCGCGGGCGTGTGTGAATCGCTGGGAGTGCATGCGCTTTACAAAAAACTGCCGCGGGCGCTCCAGGCGAAGACCTCACCCTCGACACTTTTCCAAAAATTTCTGCTCTATCGCTATGGCGTGGCTACGATGGACCGCCGCTCGTTTGGCCAGATCGGTTCGAAAAACAAGCATTACCTGCGTATCTCGACGGCCACCGATCTCGCGCTGTTGCGGGAAGGGATCCAGCGCATCGGACAAGCTTCAAAAGACCGAAAAGGATTTGCCAGCTTCATCAAGGAAGGAAAGCATTACGTATGACGACGATGCAGTGGAACCCCAGGCGCGCGCGCTATACCGACGTAACTGAGTTAATGGGGCAGGAAGCACTCACGCCCGATGCAAAAATTCTTGAGGCGCTCGAAAAATTGGATGTGATGTATCGCACGTTGTGCGCGATCCTTTTTAATTTCGTACCGAATTCGGGGCACCCCGGGGGGAGTATCTCGTCAGGCCGCATCGTGCAGTCCTTGCTCTTCCACTCAATGGATTATGACTTCTCGGCTCCCAATCGTGCTGACATGGACCTACTCTGCTATGCCGCGGGCCACAAGGCGATGGGTATGTACGCAGCCTGGGCGTTGCGTAACGAACTGATGCGCGTCGGCCGTCCGGCGATGCTTCCTTCGTCGGAAAAATTGCAACTCAGACTTGAAGACCTGCTTGGCTTTCGTCGTAACCCGACGGCAAATACCCCCCTGTTCAAGGAGCATCGGGCCAAAGCACTCGACGGACATCCCACACCCGCGACGCCCTTTGTACGGATTGCCACCGGTGCCTCGGGCGTCGGCATGGCCGGCTCGGTCGGGTTGGCTCTCGCCGCCAGCGACACCTATGGCTTGCATAACGGGCCACTGTTTCACGTCCTCGAAGGCGAAGGCGGCATGACGCCGGGACGCGTGGCGGAATCGCTGGCCACTGCGGCCACTGCACAGCTCAATAACATGGTCATGCATGTCGACTGGAACCAGGCCTCGATCGACTCGAATCATGTCTGTCGGGAGGGCAATAAGCCGGGAGATTATGTCCAGTGGTCGCCTGCCGAACTTTGTTATCTCAACGACTGGAACGTGATCGCGGTTCCGGACGGTCACGATTTCAAGCAGGTCTTGACCGCTCAGACATTCGCGTTGCGCAACCGCAACTCGCAACCCACGGCGATCGTGTATCGCACCGTGAAAGGCTGGCAGTACGGCATCGAGGGGCGCAAGTCCCACGGCGCGGGCCACGCGTTTTGTTCTGATGGATTTTATACGGCCATCCTGGAGTTTGAGAAAACTTTTGGAACGCAGTTTCCGCGCTTCAGCGGTCAACAGACTCCCGAAGCCGTCGAACGCTGCTTTTTTGACTGCCTGCTTGCCGTGCGGGCTACTGTCGAACAAAATCGCGCACTCACCGAAACGCTTGCAACAGCGATCGCGCGTTCACGTGATCGCCTGGAGGTCCAAAAGCGTGTTGCGCGCAAAGACCTGCCGCAAGTTTCCGTGATCTATACGGATCCCTCGATCTGTGCGGCCGAACCCCCAGTCGAGGTTACGTTCAAGCCCGGCCAAAGTATTGCGCTGCGCGGAGCACTGGGCGAGGTTCTCAACGTCCTCAATAAAAAAACAGGGGGCGCGATCATGGGATCGGCGGCGGACCTGCTCGATTCAACGAGCTTGAGCGGCCTGGCCAAGGGCTTCCCGTCCGGCTTTTTCAATGCCGCCACCAACAGTGGCGCGCGCCTGATTGCAACCGGTGGAATCTGCGAGGATGCGATGGGCGGAGTGCTCAGCGGTCTTGCGTCGTTTGGAAATCACATTGGGGTGGGCTCGTCTTACGGCGCGTTCATCGCCGCCCTCCAACACGTTCCTGCGCGCCTGCACGCGATCGGCCAGCAGGCAAAGGCCGAACTCACGAACCCTGCCCAAAATCCTTTCCTGATCGTCTGCGCGCACGCTGGCCCGAAAACCGGCGAGGATGGCCCGACGCACGCCGACCCTCAGGCCTTGCAGCTTCTGCAAGAGAACTTCCCACGCGGTACCATGATCACGCTCACGCCCTGGGACGCGCAGGAAATGTGGCCCCTTGTGGTGACTGCATTAAAAAAACGCCCCGCGGTCATCGCGCCTTTTGTTACGCGACCGGCCGAACCGGTTGTCGATCGCGCGAAATTAAAAATTGCGCCCGCCACCGACGCCGTGACCGGCGTATATGCCCTGTGCAGGGCTGCGGGCAAAGCCGCGGGCACACTCGTTTTGCAGGGCAATGGCGTGGCTACTTCGTTTGTGACCGAGGTATTACCCAGGCTCGCCGCGCATAAAATCGACCTGAATGTGTTCTATGTTGCCAGCGCCGAACTTTTCGACTTGTTGCCAGCGAGTGAACAGGAGCGGATATTCCCCGAAGCGCTGGCGCAAGAGGCGATTGGCATCACGGAATTTACGCTTCCGACCATGTATCGCTGGATCACCTCGGCCGAAGGACGCCGAAAGACGCTGCACCCTTTTTCGCACGGACATTTTCTTGGCAGCGGTTCGGGCGCAAAGGTTCTCGAAGAAGCTGGCCTTGATGGACCGTCACAGCTCAAAGCGGTGTTGGCCTGGTTTGGATGACCTATCAAACCTGATTTTACGCCGTTTTCCGGACTGAGCTGCATTGATAGCTTCCGATCAGAGAGACCACTGAAATAATATGACCCTGCATTGCGGCGGTCAGGTCAGCTTGAGTGGCGCCGGCAGGTAAGGAGAGCGGTTTACTCAAAGCATAAAGTCTGAAAATATAGCGATGTCGAGCGGTCGTTGAAGGGAGGATGGGCCCCTGGTAACCGATATTTCCCCAGCTATTCCTTCCCTGTTGAGCGTGGACGGGAAGTTGTAACTCAGGGCGGCCCGGCGGAAGTCCTTCAGGGAGCAGGGTCACTGATGGCGAAATCCCATAGATCAGCCAATGCACCCAGGGAGTTGGATGAGCGGTGTCTGGATCTTCGCAGATGAGCGCGAGTTCTTGGGCATTTCGGGGGATGTTTGACCAAGAAAGGGGAGGACTTCGATCTGCGCCTTCACCCGTTAATTGAATGGGAATTCCTCCATGATCGGCAAAGGCTTGGCTGGATAATGTCATGACTCCCGCGACCGGTGGAAAGACCGCCTGGAGATCCAGCGGAAGCTGACGCTTGAGGTGATGGACCTGGCCTGGCTCCATCCAGGTTTCCAAGCACCCTAGGAAATGCGTAAAGACATCGCGAGCAAAAACCTCGCTCAGGCGATAGCGTGAGACGAGCTCTGCAATGATGTAGTTGTAGTTGATGCCGCGATTCGGCCCGGAGGGAAGTCGAAGCAAAGGGTCTTGGATGAGCTTCGGAAGTTGCGCGACAAAATGAGTGGCCGCCGTGGCCGTTACCCGCATGATCAGCGTTCCTAAGAGGAACTGCGTCACCTGTGGCGTCATCTCGGCACTGAGGCCCGTTTGTTGTGAAAAAAAGGAATAAAATCGATCCAAAGTATGATGCATACGAGCATCGGAGCGGCGGTCGGCCTGCGCTGACCTGGGATGTCTGGATAAAACGGCGAGTCGTTTTCCGATTTGTCTTCGCACGATCAGCGCGAGATGGCTGGGCGCGATGTTGCCAGCGGCAATCAGATCGTCGAGGGTGACAATGCCGATCACTTGTTCTCGCCCTTGTCGACCCGTTTCGATAATGGGGACGCGTCTCACACCATAATTCTCCATAATCGAAATAATATCGTTTAGGCTCGAGTTTTCATTGGCCTTGAGAATTTCAGGCGTCATGATTTTGGATATGGGCATATCAAGACCCGTGTCATCCTCTTTTTTATTGGGGTCATTAGTCGCCCAGCGGCATGCAAAGTCCCGGTCGGTGACAATGCCGGTGAGTTGACCTCCTCCGTCCATGAGTAAGGCGCATCCAATGGTGTTTTCGCGCATGGCTTTCGCCACGGTGTGCACGGGTGTATCTTGGTTTAAAACGATCGTTCTTCGGTGAATAAATGCATCGATTGAGGTCATATCCTCTCGTTGGGATGCTAATGTTGGGCCAATCAAGAAAGGGTTTGAATGACTTCTTCGTCCGTGACTTGAGGAAAGTCCTCGTAAAACCGGCTCACGGAGAAAAAATCGGGAGGAATATCGAGAACATCGAGTTCGTCGGCTTCGCGTCCAACCCACTCGGCCGCATCGGCGGAGGAGACGGGAGCGGCCACGACGATTTTTTTAGGTTTTTGCGCGCGAATAGCCCGCACGGCAGCGAGAAGCGTTGCGCCAGTCGCAATGCCGTCATCGATGATGATGACGACTCGATCGGTGCAAATGATGGGACGAGGTCGCATAGGAGAATAGACTTTGCGTCGCTGTTTGAGTTTTTTGATTTCTTCATCGGCCATGGTTTTTAGATCCGCCGGTGAAATTTTTGAGGCTTCGACATAGGGCGAGGCATAGATTGTTCCTATCTCGCTGACTGAGCCGATCGCAAATTCGGAGTTACCGGGGGCACCGATTTTGTGCACCAGTACGATGTCGAGATCACCTTCCAGTCGATCGGCAACGATCTTGGCCATGGGAACCGAGCCCCTGGGGACACCGAGCACCAGCGGGCGATCTTTTCGGTAACGAGCGAGTTTCTGGGCGAGCAGTTCGGCGGCCTGGTTTCGATTGGAGAAGCGCATGAGCTCAAGAGAGATCCAAGCGGCGTGCCAGGGGGCCTTCAGTGTCCAATCTTTAGACACTAGGCCAGCCATTCAACCGACCCACTCAATACACACCCTTGAATACAAAACACTATTTCATTGGCATTTTCCTTGTAGGTTCTCGCTTATGAAACCGCGCTACTACCCGATTCTTTTTTGTTTATTTATGGCCGCGTCGGCCTCGATGTCTTCAACCGCATCCACGGAGGACACCGCGGCCGATCTAAGTGCTCCGCGCCGCCAAAAACTCATAGACGCTATGGCGAGTGTGCAACCTCGGGTGGAAGCGCTGGGGGTATTTCAGGGAGGGGGAAGATCGCAGGCCTGTAAGACCGTCATTTTGCCCCTCAAAGACGCGGTTTATACCGTCTATGCCTTGGCCCTCTTTTATCCCCCCTTGCACACGAGTGTGGAGGTGCCCGGCTTGCACGATTTTATGGAGGTCGAAACCCAGATGGCCACGCAGGCCACGGTTTTGGGTGATTATTGTACGAACTCTCGCTCCGAGGCTTTAAAAGGTGTGCCGAGCATTCAGGACGTTCAGAACGCTGCGGGGGCGATACTCCAGTTCAACCAACGGCTGTCGGCGATTGTCACCGAGGATATGGCCCCCCAAAAGTCAAAAGAGTGATATGACCCAGCCATGATCTTCGAACTTCTCCGTTTTCTGTTGGCGCCTGTGCGCTTTGTGATGGGTGGGTTGATTCAACTTTATGATCGACTTTTTTCCGCCCAGCTAGAAGTCAACCGTTCGCCCGAGCAGCAGGCGCAAGTCGATGCCGAAATGAGGCAGTGGAAACTCTATCATTTTCAGGCCTGCCCCTTTTGCGTCAAGGTGCGGCGCCAGATTCGACGTTTGGGGTTTAAGATCGAGCTTCGGGATGTGAAGCGAAATCCTGATTTTGAGCGAGAACTTATGCAGGGTGGCGGTGAAATTCAGGTGCCTTGCCTGCGCATTCCCCAGTCGTCCGGCTCGGATCGTTGGTTGTATGAATCCAGCGAAATTAACGCATTTTTAAAGACGAAAGCCTAAAAGCGCTCCTGGAAAAAATCCGCCAGCATTGGCCGAACTCGAAGCCAGTGAGGGATCCGAAATCGACATCGACCCTGCGGCCCAGATGAGCTCGGTACGAAAAATTACCGATTCGACGTCGTATTGATACCCGAGGCCTGCTCCATAGCGCATTCCGCTTCCTGCGGCGTTCGTTACGCCCGAAAGGCCCGCGAGGCTTAAAAAGGGGCTGAGTGAGACCATGTGGCGAGTGGCAAAGCGAAAGCCTCCGATGAAGGCTGCTTGGCCGGTGTAAAAGGTAACCGTATTGCCCGAGGCTTGACCGATGAGCAGGCCGCCGTTGGCCGCGCCACACAGGGATAAATTATAGGCTGAAGCTTGAGATTCGGGCGCACCGTAAAACTGGTATTTGCCTCGCACTAATACTGGCGCCATAGGCTGAATTCGAATCCCCACATCGATGTTGGGGCGTACCGCGAGCATCGTGCCGAAGGCGTATCCTCTTTGGCTTTCGAGAACTGGATCGGGTGTTTTTCCAGTCTCAGCGTTCGTGGGTTGCGCCTTGGCGGGCGTGATCAGGTCAGTTCCGGATTGAATAGCCGCGATTTCAAGGCGTGCAATGCGATCAGGACCCAGGGTTTCAGGGCTTTCTAACGAATTGGCCGGAAAATAATAATGAGCGCAGCCCGAGAGGGAAAAAAGAAAAAGGAAGGAACCGGCGAATTTAGGGTGAAAAAGGTGGGTCATTTTTAGAAGGAGTTTAACAGCAATCGTGGCGCAAATAAATATTTTGCTTGAGTGGTTTTGGCCCAAGGGCGATGTTGTGAGAATGCACCGAGTTTGGATGAGGATCGTGGCTTTGGGTCTAGTGGCGGGATCCATGAGCGGATGCCACTCAAAAAAGGCGATTTGGATCTATACCAGCCTTTATAAAGAAGTGATTACCGATATGCGTCCGGCGATTGAAAGGGCCTTTCCTGGGGTTGAGATTCGCTGGTTTCAGGGGGGGAGCGAAAACGTCGCCGCGCGGGTCAATACTGAGCTTTTTGCGGGACGGACCCAGGCCGACTTGATTTTGACGAGCGATCCTTTTTGGTACCTGGAGCTTAAAAAGGCAAGCAGGCTTTTGCCCTATGATAGTGTCGCGGCACGGGAGGTTCCCAAAGAGTGGGTGGATCCTGATCACGCGTTTGTCACCTGCCGGATTCCGGTGGTGGTGATGGGGCAGTATCTTGGGGGGCAAATGAGTCTGTTAAACAATGGAAGGACCTTACTCAGCCCGCCTTGAAGGGGAAAATCTCCATGGGGAGCCCCTTGGAGTCGGGAACCATGTTTATGGCCGTGGCCATGCTTTCGAGGGCCTTCGGTTGGCAGTTCTTTGATGACCTCAGGCAAAATGATTTGATCGCCGCCGGTGGAAACAGTTCAGTCATGAATCGTATGGAGACGCGCGAACGGCCGATTGGCATTGTGCTGCTTGAAAACATCCTAAAAGCCCAAAAAAAGGGCTCCTCCATTGGGGCTATTTATCCTCCGGAGGGAAGTGTGGCAGTTCCGAGCCCTATTGCCATTTTGGCGGATACGCGGCAGCCTGAATTAGCGCGCAAAGTTTACGATTGGTTTTTTTCTGACGAGGCCCAAAAAGCGATTGTCAAGGCAGGTTTGTATTCGCCTTTTGCGCGAATTGTGCCGCCCATGGGCGCGCCGGCCTGGGATAAAATTTCCCCCCATGCGGGAAGTTTATTGCGGTGGAGTCCCGAGGTTTTATCTGAGCTTTACGAAAAGAAGGATGAGATGAAACGGCAGTTTTCGCAACGGATGATGTCCCGATGAGCGGCTATTTGAACGCTCTTTCCTGGCAGTGGGTGCTGGATGCTACCATTCGTTCGCTTGCGATCAGCGTGGTCGTCGCTCTTTTGTCGGGATTTCTGGGAGTGGTGATGGCGTGGGTGGTGACGCGCACAGATGCGCCAGGGGCTGATATTTTGGGCGGAGTTTTATCGGTACCCTACGCGATTCCGGCGTATTTGCTGGGGATGGCGTGGGTGGTTTTAGGAAATCCTCAAGTCGGCTTGCTCAAAGCGTTTTTTCCGAGTTCCGGAAGTTATGGCTTTTGGGGCATTGTCTTCGTGGAAACATCGGTCGCTTTTGCTTTTCCGTATTTGGAGTTGAAGGCCGGATTTGAGCGCTTGGACGCGGCCTTTGAGGAGGCGGCTCGAATGAGTGGTGCCACCCCCGGTCGTGTTTTTCGAGATATCAGTTTGCCATTACTCTGGCCTTCGCTTTTGAATGGAATGATCTTGGCATTCTTGTATTCGCTTTCGGCGTTTGGCGTGCCGGCGCTTTTAGGACTTCCGGTTCGACAGTTTACCTTGACGACTTTAATTTACTCTCAGCTCAAACTGGGGGGCGGGTCAGGTTTGGTGGGTGGCTTCGCGCTGTCGCTTCTCCTTTTGTGCATCGCGGCCGTGGGACTGGTTTTGTCGAGTCGGGTTTCTCGCTCAAAATCGCTTTCTGGCGGAAAGTCCTCTCATCAAACCCGTGTCAAGTTAGGTCGCTGGCGAGCGCCCGTGTCGGCTTTCGGTTGGGGCTTTTTTGGTATTGCAGTCATCTTGCCTTGGATCGCCCTAGCTCTTTCGGCGCTGGCACCGGTAGCGGGACGTTATTCGCCGCGTCTTTGGACGCTCGAGCATCTGGGGTATGTTTTGAAGTTGCAGGACTTTCGAGAGGCGTTGGTCAATTCGCTGTTTTTAGCGGGAGCGGTAGCTACCCTGATTACTTTCGTGGGCTTTAGCCTTGGGTTTTTGGCCGTCCGGCGGCGCCAAGGTTGGGCCAGTGTGATCATTCAGGCTTTGGGTTTGCCGTTTGCCACTCCCGGTACGGTGCTCGCGATGGGCGTGCTCTTTGTGGCCGTCGTTTGCGCACGGTTCGGAATGCCGATCAATGAGCCGCTGCTGATGATGGCGGCCGCTTACGGTTTTAAATATGCGGCGGTTGCGGCGCGTTCGCTGGTGACGGCGTTTTCGCAAGTGGATCCCGTCATGGAAGAGGCTGCGCGGGTGAGTGGGGCAAACACGGCGGAGCTGTTGTGGACGATCTGGTTGCCACTTTTGCGCAAAACTTTGCTGAGTGCGTGGTGGCTCGGGTTTCTGCCGATGCTGACCGAACTTACGATGAGTGTGCTTTTGACCGGGCCAGGGGCCGCCACCCTCGGAACGGTCCTTTTTGAGTTGCAGGAGTACGCGGATCAACCTTCGGCCGCAGCGCTGGCTTGGTTGTTGTTAACGGCAGCGCTAGGGGTTGGACTGATGTCTATAAAACGGGGTGACTGGTCATTCAGAAAATCCGCGTCGTAGGGCCTTTTTCTGCGAGTTTGCGGTTTTTTCTTCAAGTCGTCGGCGCTTGCTTCCCTTCGTGGGTTTGGTTTTTACCCGTTTTTTCGGGGGCACCGCGACGGCATCCAGCATGGTCTGGGCCTTGTCGACACAATCTTCGAAGTTGCGCTTCTGGTCGCGAAACCGATCGCTCATCAGAACGAGGTCGCCCTCATGGGTGATGCGGTTAGCAAAACGCTCCACAAAGCGCCTGCGGACGTCTGCCGGAAGACTCGGACTGGAAGCTACGGCCCAGCGTAGGATGCATTTGCTGTTCACTTTGTTGACATTTTGACCGCCGGGTCCTGAACTGCGGGCGTAATCGCATTCAAGTTCGGCCAGGGGGATTTTGAATTTCGGAAGCATATCAAGCAAGACTGTACACTATTATCCTCATGGGACATAACCAATACCATGAAAACCTCGCCCGATCGCTGGGTCACATTCTGGGACGTTCTCTTTTTTGTGCTCGTCGCCTTTCCCCTCTTGACGGGGGGGCTTTGGATTTCCAGGCCGCATCTCTTTCTTGAACTCTCTGATCTCGGTGTTCCTGTGGTGATTGTCGCCGGGATTGGGCTGTGGTTACGATTTCGTAAGCTGACTTTATGGACGTTGTTTTGGAGTTTGGCGCTTTTTGGACGGAGTCCGTTGTTTACGATTCGAAGGCTTGCTTCCTCCCCCCATGCTCAATGGCTTCGAACCGAGGTCATCCCTTGTGTCAATACAGAGGCTTCTATTTCTGCTCCGGTGGCGCTATCCTCGCATCTGGCTTCCCGCAAATGGATTAGCCTTTTTCCGATGATCCACGAAAGTTCGGGAAGGTTCGTAGATTGTATCATTTATGATCCCACGATTCAAAACGTAGATTTCGACGCCAATGCGTTGGAGGGGCTGCTCAACAGTCTTCCTGCGCATGGCTATCAAGACGTTTTTCATTGCGGAGAAAAGTTCAGAGTCTATCAGTACACCGGGCAGGGACAAAAAGGGGGCTTGTCCTGTTTAAGTTGCCGACCGAGCTGTCAGGAGTAGGATTAGCCGTTCTTAGGCTTCATGCTGACCGCAGATCCTGGTTCAAAAAGTTCTTTGATTCCGCCGAGCGAAGCCAATGCAGCCGAAGCCTCATAGGGGAGAAATACAATTTTATTCGCGTCGGTTGCGACCTGTGTCAGGGAATCGAGGTATTTTTGCGCGATCAGATAGCTGGCAGGATTGCTCGTTTGGCCCAGCGCCGCTGTCACCGCTTGAATCGCTTGGGCTTCCGCTTGCGCCACCTTCAAGCGTGCTTCGGCTTGACCTTCGGCGGCCAGGATCGCCGCCTGTTTGGCGCCCTCGGCGCTGACGATTTGGGATTGTTTCTCACCTTCGGCGCGCAGAATCGCAGCTGATTTCTCGCCCTCGGCCGTGGTCACTACAGCGCGGCGAGTCCGTTCGGCAGTCATCTGTTTTTCCATCGTGAGTTTAATTTCTTGCGGCGGCGTAATGTTTTTGAGTTCTACCCGTAAAACTTTGACACCCCATTGCTGAGTGGAGGTGTCGAGCGCCGCCCGGAGCTGTGTGTTGATCGTGTCACGGGAGGTGAGCGTGTGATCCAGGTCGAGTGAGCCGACTACGTTGCGAAGCGCGCTGAGGGTGAGTTGCTCGATGCCCCATCTGAGATTCTGAACTTCGTAGGTGGCCCGCACCGGGTCTACCACCACATAGTAGATGACCGCATCGACAGCCATGGTGACGTTATCTCGCGAAATGACGTTCTGGGGTTCGATGGGAGTGATTTGCTCGCGTAAATCCATTATTGCTCGAACCGAATCCAAGAAGGGGAGGATGATGTTCATGCCCGCGTCGGCCTTTGAATGGTATTTTCCGAGCCGCTCAATGATCATGACTTGTTTTTGTGGAACGATCTTGATGGTTTTAAAAAGAACGACTAATCCAAAAACCGCGACTAATAGGGCAAATATTGCAATCATATCCATTTTTGACTCCGTTTAAGCTTTTTTCACGATTAAGATAATTCCATCGGCACCTTCGACCCGGATCAGGGTGCCTATTTCTATTTTTTCATGGCAACGAATTGCCCAGTCCTGGCCATCGACTTGTGCCCGTCCCAATCCTGAAGCCGCTTCGGGGGCCTCTGTTACTTGGCCCAGCAAGCCCAGGAGCGCGGAGGTTCGTGAGGGGACCCCTTCGCTGGTGGCTCGCAGTTTACGTAAAATCGCGGGACGTAAAGCGAGGAGTAAGACGACGAGTGTCACTCCAAAAAGGCCGAGTTGCAGATCCCAGCCGGCGCCTAACGCGGCAGCGATCGTCGCGAACAATGCCGCGACGGCCGCAAAAATAAAGCCAAAAGAGGTCGCCATGATTTCGAGCATCGCGAAGATCAGCGCCAGCGCTAGCCAAACCCAATGAAACTTTCCTACCAGTTCATTCACAGAAGGGGAGTTTAGGTCAACCCGAGGTTAAGTCAAGAAAAAGGAGTATTAGGAAGGGGATCAGTTCGGTGTTAGAAATATTCGAATGAATCTGAAGCCGCGCTTTCTTCCCGACCGAGAGGCTGCCACCCAATGGGGCGGCAAAGGCGCAGTGATCGTCCGCATGATTCAGAAGGGCTTTGCCGTGCCTCCAACGGCCGCGATCGGCGTGACGCAGGTTCAGGAGTGGTTGGAATCATTGCCGGAGTATGGATCGGCAATTCAAGCTTGGCGCTCAGATGCCGCGCTGGCCCACCTTGCGCTTCTTGAGCAGGCCATCTTATCGGCTCCGATGCCCGAGTATTGGGGGCTCAGTGCTCATACGATGCGGCAGTTTCTGGCGGGTGACACCGCTGAAGAAAAAGAACCGTGGCCCTTGATCTTTCGCCCCAGTGTGAGCTTAAAAAACAGCCCGCCTGGATGCCTTGGGGGCTGTTTCGAGTCAGTCGTTGCGCGTGAGGCGGGACCCGAGACGCTTTGGAAGGCGTTTTTGGCGGTTGCGGCTTCGGCTTTCAAACCAGCCGCGGCGCAGAGACTTTTAGCTTTAGGGGTTGATTTGGGTGGTTTGCGAGTGGCGGTCCTCATTCAGCCTTTTCTGATTGCTGGGCGCGCGGGCGTTTTTTTCAGCCGTAATCCGGCTAATCCTGAACTCGTACCGTTTTCTAAACTCCTCTCCAAGCGTGCGGTTCAGGCTGAAAAGTTTTTGGGTGGGCCTGCGAATATTGAATGGATCTGGGACGGGCAGCAGCTTTGGTTTGTGCAAGCGAATCTTGATGGCTTAAGTGGGCAAATGTTCAAATGGCGAGATGCGCCCGTTCAAACGCTCTTGATTGACCTGGATGGAACTTTGTTGGGTTGTTATGATTTTTTGGCGCATCTGGAGTTTATCATCCGTGCGGTGTGGCGATTTCGCAAGTATGGGGGCTTTTGGGCCGCGTTGAGGATTCTGAAGGCTGTTCGCGAGGCAGTGGAGTTTCCTACTGATGGACGACATGAGTTGACCAATGCTGAACGTGGCGCAAAGGCGTTTGCGGCCAAAACGGGACTGAGCTTGACAGAAGCCGGACGTGTCCTTCGAGATGAAGTCGCCGATATTTTTCCGATGCTTGAGCGCTATTTTTTTCCAGTTCCCGGTGCCAAGGCTTTTGTCGATTGGGCCAGTACGCGGTATCGCTTGATTTTGGCCACGAATCCTGTGTGGCCTATGGAGCAAGTCAACCTGCGTTTGGGTTGGGCCGGAATCGACAGCTCAAAATTTGTGTCCATCACGCACTCCGAACGTATGCATGCCTGTAAGCCTTCGTTGGATTATTACCGTGAACTTTTGCAGCAAGAGGGACTAAAAGCGGAGGACTGCGCTTTAGTGGGGGATGATACCCGTAAAGATTTGCCCGCGATTCATGCCGGAATTTCGGTTTTTATCTTACAAGCCGGGCGAAATCAGCCTTCAGTGCAAAGTGAGGTCGTCGTTGCCCGGGCCACGTTCGGCAGCTATGCAGAGCTTACGGCACTGTTACAAAAAAATTAGCTCTCATCGGTGCCTTCTGGTTTGTCTAACAAACGGCTCTCTTGTTTTTCGTGTTGCGTGCGGTCACCCGGAAGACCGGTAGAAATATGGGCCTGTCCCTCGATTTCCGTCTCTCCCCCTGCCATTCCTGAGGAGTGCTCATCGCCGGTCATTTCATCGCCTTCGCGGTTCTCCTCGGAAAGGTCCATCCGCCAGCTTTCATCGATCATTTGCGAGAGGTCACGAGGTGTTTCACTGTATTCCGGCGGTAATTTTCCGTGACTATGCAAAATATCATCGCCCCGCAAGCTGCCCTCCTCGCACATATCGAGTTCTTGCTCGATCGAACCCGGGCTACAGGATTCAGGCTCCGGATCACCGGGGTTCATTCGCTCCGGAAGACGTTCTTTGGGTTTTCTTCTGGCGGCCATGGTTTTATCCTTTGTGTTCTTTCAAAACGGCTTTTTCCAGTTCAGGATTCCACTCTTGTTTCTGTTGCCGATACATCTCTTCGTACTTCTTATGGAACCCGGGGTGAATTTGTTCAAAGAGCCGCTTGAGGGTGTTGAGTTCGATGCGGAGTTGGTCGATTTCTGCCCGTCGCTCCAGGTGTTCGTGGTTAAGGAACTCCCCCTGTGTTTCGATTTGCTTTTTGAGAAGCTGAATATCCATCGGATAAACTTTTCCAACGTCTGCCATACCCGGGATGAAGCAATTTGAGTGCCTGATACAGGCAAACGGCTTGTCGGGGGCGGCAAAGGCCTTGCATTAAACCTAAGGCATGGAAACTCACCTAAATACCAGTAAGACGTTGATCATCTATTTTTCGAGAACCGGTACCACTCGTAGGGTGGCTCATGTGATTGCGCGGATCACGGAGGCTGATCTGGTGGAGGTCAAATCGAGTCGGTATCCCCGAGGAATTTTTGGGTATCTTCAAGCGGGGTTGGATGCGGCCTTGAGTAGGCCAGTGCCGGTCGATGCGCCTTCGGTGGATTTCTCGAAGTACGAGTGGGTGGTGGTGGGGACGCCCGTTTGGGGGTCGTCGGTATCCGCACCGATCCGAAGCTATCTGGCAAAACACGGGAGGCACATGCGCCGGGTCGCCTTTTTTATTACCTGTGGTGGAGCAGGTGCTCGGCGCGCATTTCGCCAAATGCGTGAGCTCGCTCATCGAGTGCCTTTTGCAACTCTTGAATTGAGAGCCGTGGATCTCCATCCTGGTCCCTTGAAGCCCTCCGTTGAGGTGAAGATCAGGGGATTCGCAGGGAATTTTCAAGCGCCTGCTCTCCGTCAGGCAGCGTGAGGCTAGCGGCTTCCCTATGCTTCGATGTAGTTCTGCATCAACAATCAGGTGGGGCGGTTCACTGCGAGTAAATCGCGAACGTCTTTCAGTTTCGCTTTAACCACCTTGGCATTTGCTGAACCGATTCGAATCAATATTTTTTGTCCGGTTGAAGCCGCCTCTAGTTTTGGATCCGCGAATTTATAGTACAGGTTGTTTAGGGTGAGTTTGATTGGGGCTTTGGCTTCGGGTGATTTTAATAGATCGTCGATGACCTCGATCAAACGGTCATTAAAGTAGCCTCGCGGACTCAGGTCATGATAGGCCGCTTGGAATAACGGATAAAAGTGGACATAGATTGTAACTAGCTTTTTTGAGTTGATCTGATCTAACAAACTGACATAGGGCAGATAGCGTTTGTAATTTTGAGGGCTGAGGGTTTGATCCTCACCCTGTCCTGTAATGCGAAATGTTCCCTTTGCTGGAATAAAAAGCGTCGCGTCTGCCGGGGCGGGGTGTGGCCCGGTTGCATTTTCCACATTCAAAACGAAACGTCGAATCAGGCCATTGACGTGAATGAGGGATTCAAGGTTGCTTTTTCCAAAAAGGGTATTTAACACATCCTGCAGAGACTCGTCGCTATCATCCAGGGCGGGTAAAGTCTTTTTTGCGAGGGATGAGCCGAGTGTTGTAGAGGGAGCGCCGGTCGGAACGGGGTACTGGATGAGGGGTTTTGAAGTTGGTGAGTTTGCGATCACTGCGGTGGGTTGTGCTTGAGTGTCTGTCGGGGCTGGGGACTTGTTACCGGGCAGCCAGTAATGAAGCGTGACACCGGCGCCTAAAACCAGCAAGGCTGAGATCACGACAAGTGATTTTTTTTCCATAAAGATCAGTCTCCGTATTCGCCCCACCGGCTTGATATATCCTATTTCAAAATACAATTGAGTGCAACGGGCACGTGCGCTAAAGTGGCTGCCAAGGCTGAGCTATCTGTTCGCGACATCCTTATGGGTACCGGCAACATATTTTACTATGATGATTCAGCAATGAGTGAGGATGGACCAGGGGCGATTTCTGTTTTTGATTCTAAACCCTTGAATCGTTCACGGACTTCTTGGCTCCTGAGCAACCCTTGGATGCCTTGCGAAAAGTGATACAGCAGTTCGCTGCCTGTACGGGTCATGCCGAGAATCCTCTTCCGTGAGTCCTTCGGATCCTCTCCAATAAAAATGGCCCCCTTTCTCAGGAGTCGCTTTAAGCTTTGTGTCAGTGTGCTTGGATGCATCCCGACAGCATCGGCAAGCTTCTGGGGGGAGCAGCCTGGCATGTCTCGTAGAGTAGCTAAAAGGTGATATTGAACTAGGCTTAAGCTGAGTTTATTTTCTGCACTTTTGTTCAGATTGTGAAAAGCCAGGCTCATTCGAACGAGTTGTACGACTTCTGGTTCCATATTTTCTCACCTTAGCGGCCGCCCAACAATAACTTAACAGAACTAGGTCTTAAAACATCGATTCAGCGAGACACAGAGCAGCCGTTCGCTCCTTCAAATATGTCAACTTAATGGCATATTTTGGCCACGACGCAATATAG
>JBBCAW010000003.1:0-127350 GCA_051382295.1 Bdellovibrionota bacterium FG-1
GTATCATTTCGAACTTTACTGGGACTTGGAACTCTCCGGCCTGGATTAACCTATCGAGAAGTCTACAGCGTTGCGCGCAGCGCGAAATCTTCAAAAACATCAATTAAGTGACAACCGGATAAGCAGGAAAAAAACTCTGCGTCTTGGCTGCAACGCAAAGAGAGAGGCTGCCATCCTCGATCTTACTCTCCATTTCTGGCAAAATTTTGAGTAGCCGCATGGACTGAATGCGGCGATGAGCGGAGCCAGAAGAGTATCCCAAGGCTTGTGTCGCAAACTCGAATAAGGATGGATAGCCCATCTCAAGATAATGTCCGTCGCGCTCCACTTCGCGGAGCAGATGCAGCACCTTGAGCTGACACTTCCGTTCTTCTGCGACTTCGTTTTTGATCTCAGCTAAGACGATTTGGTGATTTCTCATAGATGAGATGTCTGTAGCATAGGTTTTTTTAGAGCCATTTTTGCGAGGTCGACTGAGCACCAAAAAGATCGCCCCATAAAGCATTAAAAGCCCATTATTGGGCAAGTGGGTGGGGTTTTCGTCAAGGACAAAATCAGGGCATCTGTTTTAAAAGGATGGACCTCAGTGTTCACAAAAATGGAATGCACCTTACCCCTTGCAGGGGCAGAGATCGTCGTTTACAGGGCATTTAATGAGGAGTTTTTTTGGAGAACATCGACAAACAGCGCTGTGACTCGCTCGTGCACGCAAGCTCCGACGGCCGTCTCCGGTACGTGCTGCAAGAGCCCCAAACTCCGGCGTTACTGGAGAGAAAAAAAGAAGCTCATGACCGGGATCGGCTCGGTCCCACACGAGTGCAGCCAGGAGTTTCAAAAGCTCGCGTCCGAGACTGTCGTCCAGCAAAGCTTCAGACGAAGTTGCAAGCATCTTACGCAGATCGGTGGCATTCAAATCAAACGCACGAAGCTTTTTTTACGTCCGTTTGCGCGAGGTGGCCCCTCAAAATGCCTAGAATTTCGGATCCGTATTGGGCAACCACCTTTCGGCTTAGGCCTGACACCTCAAATAGATCATTCTCAGTACGAGGCTCTCGCTCGCAGAGAGCGTACAAAACTCGATCAGTGAGGATGCGAAAAGCGGGGATCCCTTTGCGCCTAGCCTGCTCAAGACGCCAGGCCCGTAGCTTTTCAAAGCCACCTGAGCTTGCCGAGGTTTTTCTGCCTGTCTTTTTTCGGTCGACGGGGATTTTCTTTCTTGTTCTCGGTTTGGCTGACTTGGGCGAGGCTCCGCCGTACCCGCTCATTTTAAGCGACGAAAGCTCCTGATGAGAGGCTCTTCTTCCGGCATCTTTCAACGAGAGCTTGCGGTACTGAATGGATTTCCCATCCTTCTCGAAGGACTCCTCGCGGCTTTCAATCCAACCCGCTCGTTCAAGAATCGTTACCAGCTTCTCAAAGAAGCTCCGATCGAGCGGAGGCTTGGATTGAGAAAATTCTTGAAAGAGCCTCCCTGCGGCTTGATGATTTTGGCCTTCGAGGCTTGCCATCATGCGAGCCACCCACTGCTGTTCGATGGTGGACAGGGTCCGGGTGGTTTGTAGCGCTCCACCTGAGCCGGGCTTGCACACGTCGCAGATCCCGCAGCTCTTCCCGTCGTCTTTACGATCTCCGAAGTGGGTAACGAGATCGACCATCCGACATCGAGATGAAGTCGTGAGCCGCATCATTTGGGTGATCTGCTTTTGCCGCTGCTCGCGCTGAGCGACGTAAGCCTTCTCCCAGTCTAAATCACCTTTCGTCATATTTTCTTCAGGATCAACGAGTACGCCGCGATTGATCCATAATTTCTCAAGTGATCGCTCAAAGGTCGCAAGATCCAAGGAGCGAAGCTTTCTTCGGACGATCTCCTTGGCTTTGGGTTCGGGGCCCAGTTCTTGAAAAATCGACCGGAGCTTGGCTACATCCGGGTAGTTCATTTCCAAAAAGAACTCGTGGGTTTTGAGATCCGCATAAGAGTGGAAAAGGTACGCTTCCGAGGGCAGCCCATCACGACCGGCGCGCCCAATCTCCTGGTAGTATCCTTCGATGCTGCCGGGGACCGCCGCGTGAATCACGGTGCGGACGTTGGATTTATCAATCCCCATGCCAAAGGCCACGGTTGCGACAATGACATCCAGCTTTCCGTCCAGGTATTTGGACTGCACGCTGTCGCGGGCCTTGGGCGACATTCCCGCATGGTAACGGTCTGCCTTAAACTCACTTGAAAGCGACTCTTGGATCTCTTCCGCCTTTTTTCGAGTAGGCGCGTAAACGATTGCGGGCAATCGATCAGCCCCTTTGAGTAGCGTTGCGATTGCGTGAATCCTCTCCCCGGGGGGAAGCTCGATGATGCAAATCCCGATATTGTGGCGCCTAAAACCCTGAATGAACCTTTCTTCGTTTCTGAGCCCAAGTTGCCGACAAATGTCCTCTTGAACGATGGGAGTCGCCGTCGCGGTCAGCGCCACCACCGGGGCGGGCCGAAGTTCTTTCAGGCGCTCCCCCAAGAGTCGATAGTCGGGCCTAAAGTCATGGCCCCACTGCGAGATGCAGTGCGCTTCGTCGATGGCAACCAAAGTCGGCGGCCTACGTTTAAGAAGCGCCGGAAACCCGGGCACACCGAGTCTTTCGGGAGCAATGAAGAGAAAATCCAATCCTCCTGCAAGATAGCTTTGGCAGACGCGCCGGGAGTCCTCGCGCTTACAACCCGAATGGATCCGCTCCGCCGAAAAGCCCAACTTCTTGAGCTTAGCCACCTGGTCCTCGATGAGGGCAAGGAGCGGACTAACAACGAGCGTCGTCCCGCCTCGTGCAATGCCCGGGATCTGATAGCAAATCGACTTTCCGGCGCCCGTGGGCATGACCAGCAATACGTCGCGGCCTTCGGTAACGGATCGGCACACGCTTTCCTGGGCCTCCCTGAATGCCTCAAAACCAAAGTGTTTTTTGAGCAGAGCCGGGAGCTGATTCGGTGGAGTGGCCTTTCGGGGTGAAGGTGGAGAGGGGGCAGAGAGTGGGGACGCGCACTTGATCTCAACTACACGGGCCGATAGTTCGGCTTCGAGTTCCGCTAAGAACTCGCGCAGCGTACGCTTTCCAGCTTGGATCTCCGCTAACTTCATCTCCCAGCGGGCCGTCAGCTCTGGACTTTTGAGTGCGGGATGAACCGTCTCGATCAATCGATGGCCAAGTGGAGTGGCCAAAAGCGACTTTCCCTCACGCTCCAAATAGCCGCGGGTCAAGAGCGCTTCGATGATTCCCGCGCGAGTCGCTGCTGTTCCCAGGCCTGAATCACTCATCGCCAACGCCAGTTCGCGCTCCTCCAAGGTTCGGCCTGCCGTCTCCATGCCTGTCAGAAGGGTGGCGTCGGTGAGTCTTGCGGGCGGCTCGGTGCTCTTGGGGAGGGCCTCGACTGAAACCACCTTCACGCTCACCCCGGTATTTAGGCCGCTGGGGAGAACAGGCTCAAGGGCTTGTTCTTTGCCCTTCAGATCAAGCGTCTTCCATCCCAAGGTTTGGATAGTGGTCCCCTGTGTTTTGAAGAGATCCCGGCTGCCTACTTCAGTGATCACGGTCGTGACCCGAGTGACGTAATCCGGCTGCCAAGCCGACAGAAGCCTCCGGCAAATCAGGTCATAGATCTTGCGCTCTCCATCCGGGAGGCTCGACGGTGAACACCGATGCGAGGTCGGAATCAAAGCATGGTGCTCGGTCACCTGGGCGTCGTCCACAAAACGTCGGTTGAGCTGCGCTCGTCCCGTCGCTTCGACAAGGAATGGATCATAAGGCGCACGAATGGCATCCACGACTTCGGGCAAAGTTTGGGCAACGCTGCTTGAAAGATATCGGCTCTCCGTCCGGGGATAGCTGATCAGCTTGTGCTTTTCGTAAAGACTTTGAGCGATTTCCAGGGTGCGAGCCGCAGAGAAACCAAAAATGCGATTAGCATGCCGTTGGAGTTCAGTTAGATTGTACAAAAGCGGGGGCGGTTGCTGAACCGTTTTGCCCTCATGCGCGGCGACGCGAGCCAAGCCCCGGCGAATGCGCTCCAGGACCGGCTCCACCTTCTCTGGGCTCTGAGAAAGGCGCTTAGGTTGAGCTGACTGGGGTTGATCCACTTCGCTGACTTCGCCCAGATAGCCACCTGAGTAGGGCCCGCCTGGGCTCTCAAACCGACCCTCGATCACGAGATAGTGCTCGGACTTAAATTCCAGGATTTGGCGGTCCCTCAATACCACCATCGCTAGCGTGGGGGTTTGAACCCGGCCTACGAAAAGGGGCTCTTGGGTGGTCAAGGCATACGCGCGCGAGTAATTCATCCCGACCAACCAATCAGCTTGGCATCTTCCACGAGCCGCATCCGCGAGCGCGTCAAGCTCCCGCGACGGACGCAGTGAACGCAGTCCGGCTTGGATCGCGTCCTGGGTGAGCGACGAGATCCAAAGACGTCTCACTGGCTTTTTGCAGTTCACGACCTCATAAATGTAGCGAAAAATCAGCTCCCCTTCGCGGCCCGCATCGGTTGCGCAGATGATGTCTTGGCACTCTTGGATGAGTTTGCGAACGATTTGAAACTGCGGCTCTGTTTGTGGGATCACCGCTAGGGGCCAGTGCGTGGGCAGCAAAGGCAGGTCTTGAAGGTTCCATGTCTTCCATTGTGATTGGATTTGATGGGGCTCGGGAAGTGTGACCAGATGACCAATCGCCCAGCTCACCGTGTAGCCGTTTCCATGAAAGAAGCCATTGCCCCGCTGGGTGGCCTTTACGGCTAGAGCCAGATCCCGACCAACTGAGGGTTTTTCGGCAAGTATGAGGGTGTTGCGAGGTGCCATGGAGTGCGTGAAATTCCCTCGACTTGAGCGCAAATGCAAGGCTGAAACCGCCGTAGAGAACGCGTAATTAAGTACTAACGCCGATTATCAGGAAGTTCGGACGTTTTTCTTCGCGGTCGCGGGTATACGCCACGATTTTCCTACGGCTGAAATAGGTGGAAAGACCAACTTCGGCTCCAATCAGATCTACTCGTCGGCGATCACGTTGAGGCCATTTACCTGGAGAAAAACCGACGCGGTCAAAGCAGCGATCCGCTTATTGATGTCACCAGCCTGCGCGTTAACTTGAAATCCCATCCTTAATGGTCACGGGCCTCGACCGTCATTTTTTGTCTACGCCTGTCAACGATGATCAAGAAGCTCACAAATTCAGCCGGTTAGATGCCCTTTGACACCACAACCTTTAGGTTGTATCCTCTTTGTGTATGCCCCTAAGTGGAAAACAGCTTGTACGGCTTCTTGAGGAAAACGGCTGGGTATTGGTGCGAATCAATGGGAGCCACCACATTCTCGTAAAAGGGCCAGACTCAGTGTCAGTCCCAGTTCATGGCAACCACTCGCTTGGTACAGGATTGGAACGTAAGATATTGAAGAAAGCAGGGTTAAAGAAATTATGATGCGTTATTGGGCGAAGATCAAACAGCAGAAAGATAAATCATACCTCGTGGAGTTTCCGGAACTGAGTGGCTGCCTAACTGAGGGCGCCTCCCTTGATGAGGCGTTGGATTGCGCCAAGGAGGCACTGGACGGATGGCTTGCCGCGCGTTGTGATCGGGAACTAAATATACCCAAGGCAGTGAAGCGCAAAGGCCGTGGTTACTATGGCATTGAAGTCAGCTTGACGGTTGCCTTTGTCATCCGGCTTCGTCGGCTTCGCAAGAAATGTGGCTTGTCGCAAACAGAGGTGGCAAAACGGCTCGATATCAGCCAGCAGGCCTATGCGAAGATTGAAACGCCACTTAAAACAAATCCATCCCTTCAGACGATCCAGCGTATTTCGGTAGCACTTGACGCTGACGTTGATTCCCTTCTCGTGGCTTGAAAGGCTCACCTTTTCGTCCGCAATTTTTTCGGATTTTCCGCGATCATGTGGTCGCGTAGATTGTCGGTCGGGCGCTCAAGACCCTTGTGTTCTTTGTATTGGGCTGGGGTCATTCCAAAAGTGGCTTTGCTGATTTCAGCGGTGAGGATGGAGTACTCAGTCTGCTCTTTGACCCCGCGCCTCTTCCATTCTTTGGTGAGTTCGTCGCGGATGGCGATTCCACGCACACGTTTTTCGATCCATTCGTCGCTGTAACCCTTTGCTTTGTAGATCTCACGCATCCGCTTCCCGGCAAGTTCTGGGTTTTCGATTTCCTCGAGGCGCTCATATCCGACTTTTGCTAACCAGCGTTTGAAGGGTTCGGCTTTGGGAGATGGAATGGATTGAATGATTCGAAGTATGCTCTCCGTTGAGGCACAGTCGGTTTCGTACTTTTTTCCGTCAGACGACTTTAGTTTCAGTTGTACGATTTTCTCGTACAACTCAGAAAATCCCTCGGTTGTTGAAAGCTGAATTTTGAGATCGGACCAATAGCGGCGAGGGTTGGTACTTTCGGTTAACACGGCGATTGTGTCGACAACCGAAAAATACCATTGCTTTTCGTCCTCGTTCCAAAGAGCCCGAACCTGCTTCGATTCGAATAGTTTGATATTGCTCATCTGGAATAATCTTCTATCTGAAGCTCGTGGATATGCAATAATATAATTAAAACAATGGGTTGGAGTCCGACTTCCGGACTCTGTGCTTCATGTTTTCGTGGTTCGATCCGGTCAGGGACGATGCATAAAGCGCCACCAGCGCCGCTGCTAAATGGTGAATTTCATTAGATCGGCAATTTCCATATTAGTAGATTATTGGGTGGAGCCTCGCATCCGCTTATCGACTTTTTTTCGTTGATAACCCCGTTAAGTTCCCTAACGGGCTGGCCTCGCTTTCTTACGCCAGAATCTGTGGTGGACCCGCGCAGCCATACTTTCAAGCAATGGCCCGATCACCTCGGTTGGTAGCCTGCCCAATAGATGGCGCCTGAGCAGCAGACCGCAACCAATCTCCGCGCCTTAGGCATAAGGACAGGATCCGGACCGCTATCCGTAACAAGAATAGCTGCGGCCTCAACGGCGGATGGCCGCGAACCTACCGAATCGGGGTTCCCGATCTCTAGGCGGCCCAGTCCTCGTCAGAGGCAGACCTGAAAACGAGCTGTAGTTTCCCGCCGCAAGCTTCCGTGATTTTGCGCAGTGTGCGGACTTCGTAACGATCGTATTCCGCATTTTCGTACCGGCAGATTGCCGACGCGGTGGTTCCGACCTTCTTGGCGACATCGGCTTGCGTAAGCTGAGCGGCAAGCCTCATGCGGACAAGTTGCTCGCCAATCGAGAGCCTTTCGCTCTCTTCTTCAACGGTCTTCTTGAATGACGGATTTTCGAGCTTCTTATCAACCCAACTCTTAAATTTTTTCGCGTTTTTCATCGTCCACTCCTCGATTCGAATTCTTTTTTGAGCGTCTCGGCTAGCGCCTCCCCGGAGTTCTTGACATAGAATTCGATCGCAAAAATCGATCCTTGGTAAGCAATCCTTGTAGTCTCAGGTGTTTTTGCCATGTTGCCGCCTAGGAAGAGATATTAGCATATACGCTAATACGGTCAAGTGCCACTCGAAATTGGTTCTTTGCCTCGACGCTTAAGAAAAGTTGACCCATGCGCGGGGTCCGGCAATGGATGAAGGGGTGTTGATCTTCTGTGTAACCTGTTGATATTATAGAGATTTTGGTGGACCCGAACGGAGTCGAACCGATGACATCGTGCTTGCAAAGCACGCGCTCTACCAGCTGAGCTACGGGCCCACCTACTTGAAGAGGTTCTTACTTAAGGGATAATCGTCCAGGGATCAAGTAGATCTTTTTACTTGTGGGCAGAGTTCAGCTTTTTCTCTAGCTCCGTTCTCAGGCAGAGCAATTTTTTGCTGAGTCTGGAGGCGCTTGCCGACCCATAAAGAGAAGGCGGGGCCGCTGGATTAACCTCCTCATCGACCGCACGAATAGCACCTTTTAGGTCACCCAGTGCTTCAAGTGCCTTGACCTGAGTCCAAACACATTTGAGGCGTTGGGGGCCATAGGCATATTGAAGGGCCCGTTTTGCCTCTTGAGCGGCGTTTTGTGGATTTTTGCCTTCATTGAGCCAAAGTCGTGCCAGCCCCGAATAAAAGGTAAATTCCGTCGGAAAAAGTTGAATACCTTTTCGGTAAATCGCTGCACTTTCCTTGACTTGCCCGGCTTTTCCGAGACAATAGGCCCGCTCTAAATGGGGCCCGCGAGCAAAGGAGCCCCCTTCTGCCTGCGCTTCGAGTTCATAAGCTTTGGCGCACTCTAAATAGGCCGTTTTGGCTTTTTGCAAATCTCCGAGGCGTTCTAGATAATCCGCGCGGGTTTGGGCTAGGTCAGCCCGGGTGTACTCACTGCCCGCAAGAAGATTTGGGTTTGCGGTTAAACGTTCAATGAGTGCCAATCCCTTGAGTAAGGTTTTATGGCTGGCATCGGCAGGGCCGGCCTCCTTGAGGAGATCGGCTAAAGTCTCGTAATTTTCAATCTGATCGACCGAATTTGGAAGTTTTTGGGTCCACTTTTCAATCGTCTCGCGTTGTTTGGCCGAGTTGTCCTGTTTTTGCGCTAGTCCTAGTTCGGCCCTAAAAATTTCACTGAGACGTGCATCGCCCTTCTTGATCAAGCTCGGCTCAAGGGGGTTGAGCCATCGAAGAGCCTTTTCAAACTCTCCTCGATTCATAGCAATGGCGGCCGCAGGGAAAACAGCCTCTTCGGTGCCGGCATCCGCCTTTTTTGAAAGAGCTTCGTAGCCTTCGGTGGGATGAGACGAAACGAGCTTCATCTTTCCTAAAACCTCACTCAGAGGCTGAAAGCCCACGAGTCTCAAAATTTCATCACCCGATGGAGTTGTAAAAATCAACGTGGGCAACCCGAGCACGTGGTAACGTTCTTTGATGGGCGAAAAAGTCGCAGAGTCCGAGTCGAGCTTCAGTCGCACAAAGCGAGGCTGAGCCGCAGTCACAAAGGGTTCAGACTTAAATACCATCGCATCCAAATGGTTACAGGGGGGGCACCAGATTCCGAAAAAATCGATCATCAAAGGAAGGTTTCGGGTTTTGGCCTCGGCAAAGGCACTTTCGGGATCATTGACCCAAAAGCCAGTTTGTTTTTCAAAATGCGGTTGGGCTGGTTTTGCGGTCGAGGTGTTCTGAGTTGAAATCGAATTTTCATGTGTGGACAATGGCACCTGGGCCGAACCTCGAGAGGGAATGACAATTTTCTGCTGTTTTCTCAAGCAGTAGCTACGGCCCTCGTCACAAATGAAGACCACCACATCAACGGTTTTTCCTTCCGATTGCAGGGGGATTTGTACTTTCAGCGTCGAGGGGCTGAGTTTGAATTTGAGAGGGGTTTGCCCTTCCTTGATCTCGCAAGGGGCTTGAAGATTAAAGTGGTGAGCGGGGGGCGGCGAAATTTCCAGGGATTGCTTTTTGAAGGTAAACTTTAGATCGGGAAGAGTTTGAGCTTGAAGAGCCGCCGAAAGCAAAAAGGCGAGCAAAGAAAAAACACCTGAAAAAATTCGCATAGTCACTCCTGGGCTCAAGGCCATCTGAGTTTGCTTGTATCATTGAAAAGAGGCTCGGATTAGTTGTTTTTTGGCGGCCTATTCGTATGAATGCCGTATTCCTTGAGCTTCGTATAAAGGTGCGAGCGATCCATTCCGAGCGACAATGCCATTTTGCTCACATTGCCGCGGTAGTGGTCATAATCTTTTTGAAGAAGGGTGCTTTCAAATGCCGCGACTTGTTCATAGAAGCCAAGGCCTTCTTTTGATGTAGCGTCGGATGATTGCGCTGCGTTACCCGTGGTTTTGGTGGCTGCGCGCGCGGCATCTCGAAGTTTGGGAGGAAGATCCGCTACTTCGAGCTCAGGCGAATCAGTCATGGCAATGACGTAAGCGACCAAATTGCCCAACTCTCGGACATTTCCAGGCCATGAATAGGCCTTAAGAATGTCAAGGGCCTCGGAAGAAAAGTGAATATCCCCGCGTTCGTGTCGGTTTTTGCGCAAAAAATATTCCGTTAAGAGTGGAATGTCTTCTGCGCGCTCCCGCAGCGGAACGAGCTCAATCGGCAAGACGTTCAGGCGTTGAAGAAGGTCATCTTTGAATTGACCCTGTTTGGCCATTTCTTCGAGATTTTTGTTGGTGGCGCAAACCACGCGAAACTCGAGCTGCAAGGTTTTTGCAGAACCGAGGCGCGTGACTTCCTTTTCCTGTAAAACTCGGAGCAGCTTGGCTTGGATTTCAAGCGGCATGTTGGCGATTTCATCAAAATACACAATTCCACCATGGGCCTCTTCGAAAATCCCCTTGGTGCTTTTTTCGGCGCCAGTAAATGCCCCTTTTTCATGACCAAAAAGGATGCTTTCAGCCATGGTGCTTTGAATGGTGGATGAGTCCACCGCGACGAACGGAGCCAAGGAGCCATCAGGAAGTGCGCCTCTGAGCTGGCGGGCGACGACTTCTTTTCCGGTACCCGTTTCGCCGGTAATGACAACATTCGCCGCGTTGTTGCGTAAACGATCAATCGTTTTACGGAGCTGGAGCAGGGCTGGGCTCTGTCCGATTAAAATATTTTGTTTTTGAACCGCCAGCGCTTCAAAGTTCTGCTGGCCCTTACGTCGAAGGAGCTGCCGTTTTTCTAGCAGATTTCGGATTCGATGAATGAGTGCATCTGAATTAAGTTCTTTTCCGATGTAATCGGAAGCGCCCAGTATCATCGCATCTCTCACGGTTGTGTAATCCGTGATTCCACTACTCATGGCGATTGAAAGTTCGGGATCTATTTCCAGAAATTTTCGAATCGATTGCATGCCTTCGGCGGGTGACCGCATTTGAATGTCTAAAAGCAAAACATCGATGGGGTGTTTGCGAACGATGGCCAAAGCCTCGTCTGTATTATAGGCACTTTTGCATTCAAAATGCCCACGAACAGCCTGTTTGATCGCCAGGTGAAACACGGAGTCGTCATCACAGATGAGAATCAGCGGAAGTCGTTGCATATGTGCTTTCAGGATAGGGTGATTTTTATATAAACCCAAGCGCAAAGGGCGATAAACTGTCGGTGTTTACCGTCAAAAAGTCGACACTGTGGGTTTTTATCTACAATGGATTAAATAAAGCCTGAAAAAATAAGTCATCAATAGTGGTCCAGATTTTGCTCTAGGGCAAACCCATTAAAATTGAAAAATTCGATTTTATGGGGGAGGTACGACTATGTTTTCAGGCGAAATGAGGCTTGCTCTGCGGAGTGATGCCACGGTGTTGATTATGGGACCGACCGGAACGGGCAAAACGCACCTTGCCCGAGAAATTCATCAAGGGGGAGGACGTCAGGGGCAGCCTTTTGTGACCGTGAATCTCGCATCGCTCCACGAAGGAACCTTTGAATCTGAGCTTTTTGGTCACGAAAAAGGGGCGTTTACTGGGGCTCATGAGCGCAGACTGGGGCGCCTGGCGACCGCACAGGGCGGGACGGTTTTTTTGGATGAAATCGGAGAGTTGAGCCCCAGGTTGCAAAGTCGACTCTTAGAATTTTTGCAGACGCGAACCATTACGCCGGTCGGCGGAAGTCGTGCGGTTCGTTTGGATGTTCGGGTTATTGTAGCGACTCATCGAAACCTATGGAAAGCGGTGAGCTCCGGTGAATTTCGAGAGGACCTCTTTCATCGTTTGAGGGTTATTTCGATCTCTCTTCAGAGCTTGGCAGCGCGACCTGATGAATTTGACGGGATCATGCATAGTTGTTTGAGTCAGGTTTGCGCGGAGACCGGACGAACTATTCTTAAAATCTCTTCTGAGGTCGCTGAGCGCTTCGAAGGTTATTCGTGGCCTGGAAATATTCGAGAACTTCGAAATGTCCTCGAATACGCGGTTCTCTCTGCAGATGGTGTAGAAATTACGGGGCGCGACCTTCCGGCTTGGTTTGGTGATCATCCTCGCCCGGTGGGTGGAATGCCGCCCGAGCATTTGCCGATTTCTGGGGACTCCGGGCAAGGGAACCGTCTTTTGGCGGTGGCTGAGGTGCCAATGACATTAGATTTTTACGCCACTTTGGCGGGATTTGAACGAGATTACCTCGTATTTATGCTGAAACATTTTAAGGGACGGGTCAATGAAACGGCTCGTGAGGTCGGTTTACATAAAACGACCTTGATTCGACGAATGCGGATTCACGGGATCCGACCTGGTGGACGAGTGTGAATTCCGTCGATTGAATATTATCTTTAAAATCATCAACTTAGATCGGTAAGTTTTCCTGATTTTTGAGTTTTAAAAAAAAAATGAAAAAAAATGAAAAAACCTATTGCGCGCACTACTAGTTTTCTGTAGTTAACGTCCTCACCGCCGATTGCGAAAATAAATCGCCCGCTTAGGGGTTCGAAGTAAGAACCAGTCGCGGTCTGTTCTTTGAAAATTTGGGATGAATTTTTTGAAAGAGAAAGTGGGGGTATGCTTTTTGGCAGCCCGCCGCCGAGTCCAAGTGTGAGTAAAATCGCAGTTGGAGGAGATGGCAGGGTGATGTCGGAAAGAGCCTCGAACAATTCTCTTTGGATAAAGTCTAAAGACATAAATAAGAAGTAGTTCCGCAAGGAATTACAGTAAAATGATGACGACAGCAAGATCGAGGGTTTCGGCCCGAGATCAAGTATCGTGAATTGAGCGAAGGTTCAAATGGCTTGTTTAGGATTGAGTCTCAGATAGGGCGCAAGCTCGATTTGAGCGCCCAAGCGGACTTCAGGAAACTGGGGGCCGGCTTGAGGGCAAACTAAAAGCTAAACATGAGAGTTTGATCCTGGCTCAGAGCGAACGCTGGCGGCGTGCCTAACACATGCAAGTCGAACGTGAAATGGGGCAACCCAAAGTAAAGTGGCGTACGGGTGAGTAACGCGTAGGTAATCTACCCTAGAATCTGGAATAACCTGCCGAAAGGCGGGCTAATACTGGATAGAGCGAGGGGATCCGTAAGTGGATCCTTCGGGAAAGGGAGCTCGCAAGAGCCTTCGTTCTAGGTTGAGCCTGCGTCTCATTAGCTAGTTGGTGGGGTAAAGGCCTACCAAGGCAGTGATGAGTAGCTGGTCTGAGAGGATGATCAGCCACACTGGAACTGAAACACGGTCCAGACTCCTACGGGAGGCAGCAGTGGGGAATCTTGCGCAATGGACGAAAGTCTGACGCAGCCACGCCGCGTGAGTGAAGAAGGCCTTCGGGTTGTAAAGCTCTGTCGGGAGGGACGAACATCCCAGGTGTTAACAGCATCTGGGACTGACGGTACCTCCAAAGGAAGCACCGGCTAACTCTGTGCCAGCAGCCGCGGTAATACAGAGGGTGCAAGCGTTGCTCGGAATCATTGGGCGTAAAGGGCAGGTAGGTGGTCTCATTTGTCTGGGGTGAAAGCCTCGAGCTTAACTCGAGAAGTGCCCCGGAAACGGTGAGACTAGAGTCTTGGAGAGGGTCGTGGAATTCCCGGTGTAGCGGTGAAATGCGTAGAGATCGGGAGGAACACCAGAGGCGAAGGCGGCGACCTGGACAAGTACTGACACTCAACTGCGAAAGCGTGGGGAGCAAACAGGATTAGATACCCTGGTAGTCCACGCTGTAAACGATGGGTACTAGGTTTGGTGGGTCTTGACCCCCGCCGAACCGGCGCTAACGCAATAAGTACCCCGCCTGGGAAGTACGGTCGCAAGACTAAAACTCAAAGGAATTGACGGGGGCCCGCACAAGCGGTGGATCATGTGGTTTAATTCGAAGCAACGCGAAGAACCTTACCTGGATTTGACATCTCTGGACAACCGTAGAGATACGGCTTTCGTAGCAATACGACCAGAAGACAGGTGCTGCATGGCTGTCGTCAGCTCGTGTGGTGACATGTTGGGTTAAGTCCCGCAACGAGCGCAACCCTTGTCCTTAGTTGCCAGCATTAAGTTGGGCTCTCTAAGGAGACTGCCGTGGTTAACACGGAGGAAGGTGGGGATGACGTCAAGTCCTCATGGCCTTTATATCCAGGGCGACACACGTGATACAATGGTCGGTACAGAGGGAAGCGAAAGCGCAAGCTGGAGCTAATCTCAAAAAGCCGATCTCAGTTCGGATTGGAGTCTGCAACTCGACTCCATGAAGTTGGAATCGCTAGTAATCGCGGATCAGCACGCCGCGGTGAATACGTTCCCGGGCCTTGTACACACCGCCCGTCACACCATGGGAGCTGACTCAACCAGAAGACGGTCAGGATAACCGAAAGGGGTCCTCCGGCGAAGGTGGGGTTGGTGACTGGGGTGAAGTCGTAACAAGGTAGCCGTAGGGGAACCTGCGGCTGGATCACCTCCTTTCTAAGGAATATCGGATAGGTAACTATCTGACAGGACTAGGTCTAGTCGTCTTAAGTGAGCTTCGCAAGAGGAGCACTTGAGATTGGAAATATATATCAGGCACGCTTCCGCTTTCTCTCTCAAGGGGTTCATCCCAGACAAAAGAAACCTTAGCAGGGATCTGTCCGCGCGAAATTTAGCGAGCGGGCCTGTAGCTCAGTTGGTTAGAGCACACGCTTGATAAGCGTGGGGTCGGAAGTTCGAGTCTTCCCAGGCCCACCATGAATGGGTGCCGTCGACAGAGTGACAAGAGTGAGTGAAGTAAAGCAAGGTTTCTGGTCTCCAAACAGAAAAAAGTTTAGGCCTGAGGTTTTAGGACCTTAGGGGCTTTGAGTCAGGGTGTGAATAGCGCTTTGGATTTGAGGCTTGGGAGATCTTTGACAAGTAAATAGTGTTTAAGAAAATCATATGATCGAAAGATCATTAATGGTTTTCTCATGCAAATGAGATTAAGAAAAAACATCTAATCAAAAGAAAGTAAATGGGTGAATTGGTCGTTTAATTTATTAAACGAGTGATTCCACCGATTTTGCTGAAATGAGAGATACAATCCAAAGAAAAATAGAGGTGAGTCAGTAAAATGATTCATCTCATTGACTAAAAGGTTCGTAAGAGTCTGAATAATCCCGGGAGGGATGGTTCAGAGATCTGCGAATAGGCGAAGAGTTGAAGAGCTTTTTTAAGATTGAGTATGGACCAGGAGTTGAGATCTTCGGAAATCAAGGCCTGCATAAGTATAAGAGATTAGAATAGGCAATAAGCGACTCAGGGCACGAGATGGATGCCTTGGGACATGTCGGCGAAGAAGGACGGAAAGGCCCCGAAAGAGTGCGGTGAGCTGCCAAATGAGCGTTGACCCGCACGTTTCCGAATGGGGAAACCCCATGGGAGTAAGATCCCATGATCCCAGACCAAGTGAAGTAGGTTTGGGAAGCATACGGAGGGAATTGAAACATCTCAGTACCTCCAGGAAAAGAAATCAAGTAAGAGATTGCCTGAGTAGTGGCGAGCGAAACGGCAAGAGTCTAAACCTGGTGATTTATCATCAGGGGTTGTGGGACCTCAATGTGAGACTGATTTATGTAGCCAAACGATCTGGGAAGGTCGGCCATAGTGGGTGATAGCCCCGTAGGCGAAACGTAAATCAGCTCTAGAGTGTTCCCAAGTACCACGGGGTCGGAGGATCCCTGTGGGAATCCGGGTGCACCATCATCCAAGACTAAATACGAACATGTCACCGATAGCGCATAGTACCGTGAGGGAAAGGTGAAAAGAACCCCGTTGAGGGGAGTGAAATAGAATCTGAAATCCCGTGCCTACAAGCGGTAGGAGGACTATACCCGAAGAGGGAAATGTCTGACTGCGTACCTTTTGCATAATGAGCCAGCGAGTTAGTGTCGGTAGCAAGGTTAACCCGTACAATAGGGGGAGCCGTAGCGAAAGCGAGTCTGAATAGGGCGAATGAGTTGTCGGCACTAGACCCGAAACGTGGTGAGCTAGGCATGACCAGGTTGAAGCGTCCGTAACAGGGCGTGGAGGACCGAACCGGTAGCCGTTGAAAAGGCTTCGGATGAGTTGTGCTTAGGGGTGAAAGGCCAACCAAACTACGTGATAGCTGGTTCTCCCCGAAAGCTATTTAGGTAGCGTCTTGTGGAGAAGGATTGGGGGTAGAGCACTGAATGGACTAGGGGCCTTACCGGGTTACCAACTCCTATCAAACTCCGAATACCAATCACTTTAACGCCACAGGAGGCAGACGGCGGGAGATAAGTTTCGTCGTCAAAAGGGAAAGAACCCAGATCGCCAGCTAAGGTCCCAAATTTTACACTGAGTGGGAAAGGATGTGACGTTCCCCAGACAACCAGGAGGTTAGCTTAGAAGCAGCTATCCTTTAAAGAAAGCGTAATAGCTCACTGGTCGAGGAACGTTGCGCCGAAAACGTAACGGGGCTGAAGTGTAAAACCGAAGCTGCGAATGCTTAGACTCTGCGGAGTTTAGGCGTGGTAGGGGAGCATTGTCTAGGTCGGTGAAGATGGAGCGAGAGCACCATTGGAGACATGACAAGAGCTGCTGCTGGTATGAGTAGCGATAATGGGGGTGAGAATCCCCCACGCCGTAAGCCCAAGGGTTCCTGCACACGGCTCGTCCGGGCAGGGTTAGTCGAGACCTAAGCCGAGGCCGAAAGGCGTAGGTGATGGACATGGGGTTAATATTCCTCAACTCAGCATGAAGCGTTATCAACTCAGTCAGGACCGCGGAAGACGTTATGAGCCAGTTATCGGTAATACTGGTGCAACCACGTAGGGGTCTGTTGTAGGCAAATCCGCAACAGAGCTATCCCCGAGATGGGAATCCGAGAGGGGTAATTCCCTCGGAAGTCATAATTTCTCGACGTGCAAGAAAATTGGCGGAGTGAGTTTCATGTTGACTCGTACCGGAAACCGACACAGGTGGGCGAGGAGAGTATCCTCAGGCGCGTGAGAGAACTCCAGTTAAGGAACTCTGCAAAATACTACTGTAACTTCGGGAGAAGGTAGCCCGATAGTAGGTGAGGAAGACTTGCTCTTCTAAGCTGAATTCGGGGGCAGAAACTAGGGGGTATCGACTGTTTAACAAAAACACAGGACTCTGCTAACTCAAACGAGGAGGTATAGGGTCTGACGCCTGCCCGGTGCCGGAAGGTCATGGGGAGAGGTCATGGGATTCGTCCCAGAAGCTTCGAACTTAAGCCCCGGTAAACGGCGGCCGTAACTATAACGGTCCTAAGGTAGCGAAATTCCTTGTCGGGTAAGTTCCGACCTGCACGAATGGCGTAACGAATTCCCCACTGTCTCGACTGGAGACTCAGCGAAGTTGGAGTCGCGGTGCAGATACCGTGTTCCTGCGGCAAGACGGAAAGACCCCGTGAACCTTTACTGTACCCTGGCATAGAACATCTGGGGACCATGTGTAGGATAGGTGGGAGCCTTTGAAGCCTGGGCGCTAGCTCAGGTGGAGGCAACCTTGAAATACCACCCTTGGTTCTTGGCTGTTCTCACCGTAGGTCGTATAACCGGCCACGGGACGATGTCAGGCGGGCAGTTTGACTGGGGCGGTCGCCTCCTAAAGAGTAACGGAGGCGCGCGAAGGTACCCTCAGGCTGAGTGGAAACCAGCCGTAGAGTGCAAGGGCATAAGGGTGCTTAACTGCAAGACGGACATGTCGCGCAGATGCGAAAGCAGGTCCTAGTGATCCGGTGGTTCCGTATGGAAGGGCCATCGCTCAACGGATAAAAGGTACTCCGGGGATAACAGGCTTATCTCCCCCAAGAGTTCACATCGACGGGGAGGTTTGGCACCTCGATGTCGGCTCATCGCATCCTGGGGCTGGAGCAGGTCCCAAGGGTTTGGCTGTTCGCCAATTAAAGCGGTACGCGAGCTGGGTTCAGAACGTCGTGAGACAGTTCGGTCCCTATCTGCCGTAGGTGTTGGAAAAGTGAGAAGCGCTGTCCTTAGTACGAGAGGACCGGGATGGACGAACCGCTAGTGTGCCAGTTGTTTCACCAGAAGCAGTCGCTGGGTAGCTATGTTCGGACGAGATAACCGCTGAAAGCATCTAAGTGGGAAACTCTCTTCAAAACAACTTTTCCCGTAGCCATTCAGGCTACCAGAAGTCCCCCCGTAGACGACGGGGTTGATAGGGTGGGTGTGTAAGTGCAGTTAATGCACTCAGCTGACCACTACTAATAGGACGAGAGGCTTATTTCATTCTTTTTAATTCTTCCCTATTCTCAGATTTCTGAAATCTGTCGAATCTGGAAGCCAATTCAAGAAAGATTGCAAATCCCTCATTTCAGTTTATGTGAAAAGTTAAACACTATTTATCCTGCGATCTCTCCCTAAAATATTTTAATAAGTTTGGGGGTGTCTATAGCGGCGGGGCTACACCTGATCCCATCTCGAACTCAGAAGTTAAGCCCGCCCACGGCAAAATTAGTACCGGGGAAGCCCGGCGCAAAGCTAGCTCGATGCCCCCATTTAATTCAAAAGCCCCGCTCACGCAATCAAGGTGAGCGGGGCTTTTTTGCTTTATCTTTCACTAAAAGATACGAATGCCAGAAATGCTTTAATGGTTAGGCAGGAGTTTTTGCCTCATTCCGCGGGCAATACGATCTTCAATATTCCGGGCGGCCTCGCCGGTTGCTTCATGAAGTTCGCGAATCAATAATTTACTGACCGTTTCGTACATTCGAGCGACCTCAGGGGTGGCAACGATCTGCTTGCGTTTGAGCACATGAAGATAGCTCAATGCTTTGGCCAAGCCGAAGCAGCCTTCGGTACGAAGACTGCTTTCGATTTTGGGCTGCAGGGCACTCCATTGGGCATCAAGAGGGAAATAGTATTCGCGACTATTCAGGATTGCATACACGGCATCTGCGTCCTCTGCAGTCATCGGGGGGCGTAAACCCCGTTCTCGGGCTGAATTGACCGGAACCCAGATAGCAGGTTCCTGCCGAAGGGATCGGGAAAGCGGCGATTTTTGCATTTCCAACTTATAATAGGAGATGGATTCTCCCCCAGTCTGTCTAGTTTCGATACTGACTACTGCACATTTGCCATGCATGGCATAGATGACAGGGGTCCCGGGCTGAAACGGATTTCGCGTATCCATGCTCTCTCCCTTTGGCACCAATCCTATGGCGCCGTTAGTTCTTGAAATACATATCTAGAAGGCTTGAAGCCGCTTTGGGTTTCAAGTTGGTGAGATGAGTTTAGCGCGCCTCGGGCTCAGCTTTCAATGCTTAAGGCAAGTTTTGCTTGCATAATTAGTCAAATCATCAGAGATACAGGCAACTATGGGACGTGGACGTAAAAATAAAATTCAAAAAATGAAAAACCGCAAACGCCAAACGGCTAAGAAAGCGCGATCAAAAAAGCGCAGCGAAGCCGTTCGAAAAGCGCGTCTTTCTTAATTTTATCAGACACTTATAATTCTTCCTGCAGGGGGTTTACCCCGTCTGTGGAGAGTTGTGTCTATAATTTGACGGCAATTTACTTTGTTGTTCTCTGCTCTTGTGTGCCCTAAACTATTTAGGGAGCGTAAGAGGAGGGAGATCTTCCTCGCAAATTAGGATGATTTGTGGCGGGTTGCTTTGGCTTTTTTTGAGATTTGCAGCTTTTCTAGAAATTATTCTTAATTTTCGCTCTGAATCTACCGATCTATCTGATGGAGAGGCGTATCCGCGCGCTTCTGAAGAGAGGAATAGTATGAGCGTGATGAATAAATTTCGATTTTTGAGTGCTGCGATGGTGTTACCGTTGCTCTTTTCGCTGGCGTATCCGCTGGGGGGATTTGCAAAACAACGGGACAAGGATGTGGGGTCAGACGATGACGTATCTGACATCAAAGACCAGTTGAAGCAGCTGCGCAAAGAGCAAAATGACGACCGAATAGCGCTTGCAAAGGTGAGGGCTGATCTCGCCTTTTATGATAGCCGCGAGTATGAAGACAGCATCAAGCATGATCCCACGCACGCCTGTTCGTGCGCTCCGGGGAGTTCGGCGAACTGTAGTATGAAGGATTACGAAGCGAGTGGGGTTAAGGGCGGCGATGTGGGAGAAGCCCAGATTATAGAAATAGTGAAAACGAATGATGGCTGCACCGCTCTTTTTAGTAAGGATCCAAGATTTGAAAAAGTGAGTGCGGCTTGCCAAGATGCCGTTACTAAATGTGCGCCGATTGCAAAAATTCAGGCAAAACTCTATCTCGCCAAACGGGCTAGAGATCTTGAGCTGAAATTAAAGACTTATTACGACGAGCAACGAAAGCAGCTCGAGAGCGATCTGAAAGAAGCCAAACGCGAAGCCAGAAAAAATGGTTCGTGCGCGAACTGCGGATTTCAGGCCCAATCGCAGATGATGGGCGCTCGGGAGCCGGGAGTCGGTGATTACATTGTTGCCGGACTGGGTACTCTCGCCCCTGTTGCCATGCAGGGGATGAATATGTGGATGTATAACAAGGGCTTGGACGCCCAAGTTGGAATGTACGGCAGTTGTTTGAGCACTGTGCAAGCCGTGGGTGTTCCGCCGGGTGGAAACTGTGGCATGGGCGGCGTGGGCATGGGTGGCTATGGTTACGGTGGCGGTTACGGTGGTGGCGGTTACGGTGGTGGAATGATGGGCGGTTATGGTGGCGGCGGTTACGGCGGCGGAATGCCCGGCATTGGGTTTTCAGCCGGCATTGGACTCGGCGGCATGGGCGGCGGTTACGGCGGTGGAATGCCGATGGGTATGTACGGTGGTGGCGGCATGGGAATGCCTGGAATGGGTTATGGAATGCCGATGGGCGGCATGGGATTCTCTGCTGGTCTCGGCGGTGGCATGGGCGGTGGTCTTTATCCATCTAGCCCGATGTTTACTGGAGGTTATGGAATGCCCTCGTATCCATATGGTACGGGATTTGGTGGTTCAATGTTCCCCATGGGTGCTTATGGCGGAATGGGCGGAATGCCGATGGGCGGTGGTCTGGGATTCTCTGCCGGTCTAGGCGGCGGTTACGGTGGGGGCGGAATGCCCGGCGGCTACGGTGGTTACGGTGGTGGGATGCCCGGCGGCTACGGTGGAATGCCAATGGGCGGTGGTCTGGGATTTTCTGCCGGTCTAGGCGGCGGTTACGGTGGTGGGATGCCCGGCGGTTACGGTGGTTACGGCGGAATGCCTGGCGGCTACGGCGGAATGCCCGGTGGTTACGGCGGAATGCCCGGTGGTTACGGTGGAATGCCCGGTGGTTACGGTGGAATGCCCGGTGGTTACGGTGGAATGCCCGGTGGTTACGGTGGAATGCCCGGCGGTTACGGTGGCTATGGCGGCGGAATGCCTGGTGGTTACGGGGGAATGCCCGGTGGTTATGGTGGAATGCCCGGTGGTTACGGCGGGATGCCCGGGGGTTACGGTGGGATGCCCGGCGGTTACGGTGGGGGGGGGGTGTCCCCGGGGTTTGACCCAAGCGCAGGCGGCGGTGCTTATTACCAAGCGATGATGCAAGCTTCGCAGCAATCTCAGTTGATGAAAGCCCAGAGTGCAGCTCAATCTCAACAAGATTTGATGATTGCTCAACAACAGATTATGGAAGCCCAGCAGCGTTACTCTCAGGTTCAGAGCGGCGGCTATTCTTACGGTGGTGGCGGCTTGGGCTATGGTGGTGCAAAGCCATTTTGAGGGGTAATTCGCCCTCAGTATGAACTAAAATTTCTGCCGTTATACGGCAGCGTGAATTCTCGTACCCCAGGGGGCCAGCGTCGACTCTTTATTGACGAGGAAGAACGATCTGGATATCGGCTCCAAGAATGCGATGGGCAGCGTCCTCATGATTGCGGGCAACGACGCCACCACGATGGATTTCGGTAATGGTCTTCATAATGACTGAGCCCAAACCTACGGAGAGGCGGTTGCCTTTTTCTCGTGCCATGTTTCGGGTCACGCGCCGCTCGCCGAAGCCTTTGAGGGCCTCTGCCGACATTCCTGGACCGTCGTCTTGAATGCGAATCCGAAGCTCCTTGGAGTGGGAGATGTCAAAGGACACCTTAACTTCGGAAAGCGCGAATGAGTAGGCGTTTTCCAGCGCATTTCGGAAGAGCCGCCGAAGAAGATGGGCATCACCCGAGATTTCACACGCCTCTGGCGAGATCGAATCGTCCACGTCAATCGTTTTTTGAGGCGCTCCTGCTGTCTTCGAACGGACGGAAACACTTTCAGCCTCCTCTTGAATGATCTCGAGGACAGACACACTACGGCGATCGGCCTGGTAGCGTGGTTCTCTGATCTGAGCCAGGACCAGGAGATCTTCGACCAGGCGCTCGAAGTAGTCGACCTCTCTTTCCGCTAGCTCGATCAGTTCCTCCCGGACTTGCTCATTCACTGTCGGGCTCTTTTTTCCGAGGGTTGCTAGAAGATTCTTGAGCGAGGCTACCGGCGTTCGCAAGTCATGCGTCAGGTCTTGGAGAAGAGACACCCTGGACTTCTCGACATTTCTCATCTGCTCGACCAAGCGCTCGATTTCATCGGCCATGAGGTTGAAGCGGGTCATCGCCTGTCCGAGCTCGTCCATTCGACGCACGGGGAACCTTGCCTTGAGATTGCCGCTCTGAAGTTCGGAGATCACCTCATCCGCGAGCCGCATTCGCTCTGTCATCGAGCGAAACAGGAGGAGCAGAGCGAAAGCAACCCCGATCAAGACGGAAAGAAGTAATGAACCGAATGTGATGAAGAAGAGCAAGACGGGAGGACGACCGCCCTCAAAATGCTCCGGCCAGGACATAGTCACGTAAAGATATTGAGCGGGATTGCCTGGAAACCGAACCAGCTCGTTTCCGATCGGTGGTCCGGGCGGTCCTGCGAACCCGCCGCTAGAATTATTAGGGCCTACGACCGCCGATTGGAAGGGTTCTTGGGGTTTCTGCACCTTTTCCCATGGAATCGAAACGGGCTGGCCTGTAGAAATGTCCTTGCCGTCTTGATCGAGGATCGCAAGCCGAAACGGCTCCCGTTCCAACCCTAACCGCTCGATGCGGCGGAGCGCAGCCGACCTGTCTGTGGGGCTCAAGTCGTCGATGAGGTGAGCGTAGAAGACCTGCGGACCGTGCGGAAAACCTTGCTGTCGGCTGATCGCGAAGCGCATCACTGCGTTGGTGATGAAAAGCCCGATCACCACGAAGAATATCGTCACGGCCGCCGTGATCGCGTAGTGTCGTCTGAAAAGTTTGGTCGTAATCATGTTTTCTCCAGCCTGTAACCGACGCCGTAGATGGAACTAATTTGGATCGACTTTATTCCTGCCTTCTTCAAGCGTGACCTGACATGGCTGATGTTGGAGTCGAGGGTGCGATCGAAAAGTTCCCCGTTTTTGTCCACGGCCTGAAGAAGCGCTTCGCGCGTGATGACGGATTCAGCGTTTTGTACGAAAAAGAAGAGAATGTCGAATTCTCTGGGGCTGAGTTCCAGTTCCTTTTCCCCAAACATGACGGCTCTCTTATCCAGTAAAATCAGAAGATCCTCGTACCGTATCTGTGCCGAGCGGCTTTGTGGTTCACGAATCGCGGTCTTGATGCGAGCTAATAGCTCGCGATCGCCGAACGGTTTTCGAACATAGTCGTTAGCGCCAAATTGAAGCGCCTCGACAACGGAGTCCTCATCGGTTCTGGCGGTCAAAATGATGACGGGAATGCGGGAGCTTGCTTGGCGCAATTCCTTGAGAAACGTGAGGCCGCTTCCATCAGGAAGACCGAGATCCAGGAGGACTAAATCTAAGGTCTTCCGCTTGTTGGCGACGCGAGCGTCCATCAAATTCGAGACCCAGTGGGGTTTGTAGCCTTCGGCCTCCAAATTGAGGGATAAACCTCGACCAAGAACGGGATCGTCCTCAACCAGTAAAATCTCGATCATAATAGAAAGCTCCGTTTTTTCTAGTCTATCATCTCTTCCGCTTTAGAAGGTTCTGATACCGCTGGAGCCATAGCCGCTGCCGTATCCGCTATAGCCGAATCCGGACATCGGCATGCCGCCATAGCCACCACGCATCCCGCCGTAGCCACCCATCGCGGACATACCGCCCATGTTCATCGCGCCCGGAGTGTAGCCTAGTGAAGCGTTAATCGCGGCTAGGCCAATCAGAGGTTGAGAGTTGCCACCCATGCCACCGAAGTTCGGCATCCCGCCGCCCGTCATTTGCATTTGCCCCATAGCCATGCCGCCACGAGAGGCCATCTGCCGCTGGCATTTATTCTTCCACCTTCGCATGGCTGTCTTGAAACGTGACTTGGCTCGGGTCTGATCCCGCTTGGCATCGTCGATTTGATTTTGGAGACTTTCGGGCAGATCAAGCATCAGATCTTCTATGTCGAACCCCGGGGGGCCGGCCGGCATACCGGCGAAGTCTGCACCACCCGGCATTCCGCGAGGGCCTCCGCTCGGAGGACCACCAAATCCTCCTCCAGGAGGACCTTCAAAGTCGTCGTCGCCGTCCGGGTCCGGCATGGGACAGTCTTGGTCCTTCAGGTCGTCGACCTGTTCCTTCATGGAGTCGGTTTGCTCTTTGGTCTTTCTCACCTGCTGGGCAACCAGCCGCCGTTGCATCGTGAATTTGGATTCTTCAGTTTGGGCGCCCGGGCCAAAACTCACTTGCCCATAGCCTGGTGCTGGCAAGTGGTCGAGCCTCGCGGTGAGCCGTGTCACCTGTGCGATCAGGTCATTGAGTTGGCTTTGTATCGAATTTGCTTTGTCCGGTTGGCATTGCGAAACAGGAGCGCTAGCCGAGTTTTTAGCGGGGGCGCTTTGCTTTTCGGCGGGCGTTTGTTTTGTCGGTGTATCATTGGCTGCGGCGGCAACCTTCGGCGTGGCTTCGACGGCTTGCTTGAGCTTCTTGAGATCACTCGCATAGGACTTCATCCTGTCCATGTCCGGCGCTTGTCCCGGTGTCGGACGTGGAAGATCCCCATGGTCTTTATCGAAGGCTTGAATGCGCACGTCGTCTTGATGGTCGCGCTTCCAGCGCATGAGTTCCATCATGTCCTTCATCTCCGGGGGCATCTGTCCCTGCGGAGGCCGTCCGGAAAACGAACCACCCGCCGGGGGTGGTCCCTGAGGGAAATCCATTCCATCAGCATGAGCTACGCGGGCGGACCAAAGAAGCAGAAATCCGACAAAGGAAAGACATCGAAATGAATGCATACTATTCTCACTCTCTCTCGTAAGTTGGGAGCGTCTTTCCGAAACGCTCCTATTGCTACAGTCTCAGAATACGCCCAAATACTTGACAGATTATGGCGGTCTTTTCTTCGCAAGTAATGGAAAGGACGGGGCTAAATTGGGTGTTTTAAAAGAAGACGCGATTTTTACGTATTGTTCGACCGCTAAAAACGGCGCTTTTGGCACAGGGACTCCGGCAAAGTAATTGAACGACACCGACGTTGGTGTTCATTCTTTGAGTGAGTGGGTTTTACTGCCTCAGGCCGGCAGAAAAACGTGTTCACCCCCCTCTCAATCCTGTTTACTGCCGCAGAACGGCAGTTGATGCCACTCATCGTCGCGACTTAGAAAACTCGCCTTCAACCGAAATGCCGAAAACCTAACATTCGGCCATTTGCCCTGTGTCACCCGTCATTATTTGGACTCGCCTCGAATTTTATTTTCAGTGCTTTTTGTATTTGTTTCAGTGAGTTATAAATATTTCATTTTTTTATATAGATTTTCTAAAGTTCCATCCCCGCCTTCCGATTAGAACATTGTCTGGCCTGGGGAACTTTGGTGGGTACTCGAGGCTAAGGCAACTTGACTGAGGACTGCCGTTCTTTGCTTAGTTCGTCTGAGGAGGCGAATTGGGGTACAGCACAAAGGATGGTGGTCCTCGGCTTCTTTTAGGGTCTCAGTCTCCCTCCATTTTCTTCTTCTTCCCAAAAACACTTCTTCTGCTAAAACACTCTCATGGCTACCTTAAATCACGTTGGAATCGCGGTCGTGGACTTGCCCCGGGTGCGAAAACTTTTTTCGATCTTGGGCCTAGAAACGGCTCATTCGGAGGCGGTTCCGGAGCAGGGAGTGAACACCCACTTTATTCCCTTCTCAGCCGAAGCGTACGGCAGCAATTTGGAGCTTTTGGAAGTGATCCATGCAGGTAGCCCTGTGGCAAAATTTATCTCCAAGCGAGGGCCAGGGCTTCATCACCTTTCGTTTAGGGTGGAATCGGGCGAACTTGATGCGTTGAGTAGTCGTCTGACTGCAGAAGGCTACCGATTGGTCTTTGACGGTCCTCAAGCGGGCGCTCATGGAATGCGAGTCAATTTTATTCACCCAGCATCGGCGGACGGGCTGTTGATTGAGATTATGGAAGCGGCACCTGGAAATTGATGATGACGCCCCATTAGGATCGCGATAACAATAATAGGATCATGCCGATTCGTCTCACTCGGGCCGTAAAAATATTGCTTATTTCTTGCCTGGCGCTTTTTGTGATCCAGCATACGGCTGATCAGTTCTTGGGGATGAATATCCTAGGCTGGTTAGCGCTGGTTCCTTCGGCGTTTGTTCTAGATCACCGAATTTGGCAGATCTTCACCTACTCTTTTCTCCATGCCGATGTGATGCACCTATTTTTGAATCTCATGATGCTGGCCTTCATGGGGGGGGAGCTAGAAGCAACCTGGGGTACCGCGCGGTTCGTAAAATTTTATTTCTTTTGTTCGGTTTCGGCCGGGCTCTCTTATTTGCTCTTGGGGGTGCTTTTTCCGAGCCAGGGGATCCACACGCCCATGGTGGGGGCTTCGGGTGCTATTTATGGACTCCTGATGGCATATGGGCTGATCTTCGGCGAGCGGGTTTTGCTTTTCATGATGCTGTTCCCGATGAAGGCCAAGTACTTCATCTGGATATTGGCCGGTCTGGAGCTGATGACGACAGTGTTTTCAGGAAATGGTGGATTGGCGAGCATTGCTCATCTGGGTGGCATGGCTGCGGGATTTGGTTACCTTTGGGGACAGGCCAGCTTTTTGGTGTGGAAGAAGCGCAAAGTTGCAAAAGACGGAAGATCGGGGCGCTTAAGCAAGAAGAGGCGCAGCCAGCCCCAGCACCTTAAATTGGTGATTAATAACGCAAATAAAGTTGAGCTTCAGAACTCGGATGACGGAAGCGATGAGCCGCCGACCTTTCATTAAGGTTGACACTCATGCTCGATGCGATTTAATACCACGAGCATGACTCTCCTTTATGAAGCAGTAGACCAAAAGAAATTTGATACCCGTCTTGTCGAGCGTAATCTTGCTCGCGGAGTGGTAACTCACGCTGAATCACAACAGAATATTCAATCTTTACCGGATGATGCAGCTAATGCTGAGTTCATTAGCGTAGAGTCCATCATGAATGACGGCGCTTTGGGTGCTGATAGTTCGTCCGACTCGGATCATCACTGATTCGCTTAAGTAAGTAAAATCATCAGGCTAGGGTTTTTCTGCACTAGAAAAACTCAGCGCGGGGGTGCGTGATGTCGATCGAGAATGTGACTATTTTGGGAACCGGGCCGGCTGGGCTGACGGCTGCTATCTACGCGGGCAGGGCAAATCTCTCCCCTTTGGTAGTGGCCGGAGATCAGCCGGGTGGGCAGCTCACGATCACGAGTGATGTTGAAAACTTTCCTGGTTTTGCTGAGCCCATTGCGGGACCTGATTTGATGGCGACGTTTCGTAAGCAGGCCGAGCGTTTCAATACCCGTTTTTTAGAGGGCATGGTCGTGAAAGCCGACTTGTCCAAGCGTCCTTTTGTATTGGAAATGGCTGATGGAACAGAAATTCAGACTCAGACATTGATTGTGGCTACGGGAGCCTCTGCAAAATGGCTTGGAATCGCGGATGAGCGACGTTTGATGGGTAAAGGTGTATCCGCTTGTGCGACGTGTGATGGGTTTTTCTTCAGAAAAATGGACATTGCGGTCGCTGGAGGGGGTGATACGGCGTTGGAGGAGGCGAATTTTCTGACTCGTTTTGCTAGCTCGGTCACGGTGATCCATCGACGGGATAAGTTGCGGGCCAGCAAGGCGATGCAGGAAAGAGCATTTAAGAATCCAAAAATTAAATTCATTTGGAATGCCCAAATCGAAAACGTGCTGGGCGAAAACTCGGTTGAGGCGATTCGCTACCGTGATTTAATCACCCAGGAAGTGAAGGATTTGCCCACTCAGGGCCTGTTTATTGCGATCGGCCATCAGCCAAATACCCGTATTTTCAAGGGGCAGCTCAAACTGGACGGTGCAGAATACCTTTGGGTGGAGCCAGGGACGACCCGAACCAGTGTGCCAGGTGTTTTTGCTGCGGGCGATGTGGCTGATCACGCTTATCGGCAGGCCGTGACCGCCGCAGGTACTGGCTGCATGGCGGCGATCGATGTTGAAAGGTTTTTGGAAAACGAGGAGTGAAAAGTATGAGCGATCAAAAGCACAAAGGGGAGGCTCATGGAGAGCCGACTGGCGAAACTCTTCAGGACTTATCCGAGCAGGTTCGGATTCGTTATGAAAAGCTCGGTCGGATTCGGGATCGAAACGAAAATCCCTTCAAAAATGGCTTTTGTCCCTCTGCGCTCGCGGCAGAGCTTCATCGCTCTTATGGCGAAAAGTCAAAAGAGGACCTTGAGAAATCCGCTATTCGGGTTTCGGTTGCGGGTCGGGTTATGGCGATCCGCGATTTCGGAAAAGCTTCTTTCGTACGAGTAAAAGACCGAAGTGGTCTCATTCAACTTTTTGTGCAGAAAGCCCGTGTGGGCGATGCTTATGCCCAGTTTAAAGAATTGGATATCGGCGACATTGTGTTCAGTGAAGGCACGGTCTTTAAGACAAAAACCGGTGAACTTTCCGTGATGAGCGATCAGGTGGCGCTCGTGACTAAGTCCTTACGTCCTCTTCCTGAAAAATTTCATGGAATTGCCGATGTTGAGATCAAATACCGTCAACGGTATTTAGATCTGATTATGAGCGACGAAACCAAAGAGACGTTTCGAAAACGCTCCAGGATCATAGAAGAAGTCCGTCGGTTTTTTGTGGATCAGGACTTTATGGAAGTTGAAACTCCTATGATGCATCCCATCGCGGGAGGTGCCACGGCGCGTCCATTTGCCACTCACCATAACGCGTTGGACATGGAACTCTATATGAGGATCGCGCCGGAGCTGTATTTGAAGCGGCTCGTGGTGGGTGGGATTGAGCGAGTTTTTGAGATTAATCGAAATTTTCGCAATGAGGGGATTTCGATCAAGCATAACCCTGAGTTTACGATGCTCGAGTTCTATATGTCCTATGCGACGTATCAAGACTTGATGGATCTCACCGAAAAGCTCTTCCAACAAGTAACTGATCGAGTTTTGGGTTCTCGTCAGCTCACCTATCAAGGGACGCAAATTAATCTAGATGGCCGGTGGGAGCGGATCAGCGTCGAGGACGCGATTATCAAGTATTCTGAGTTTAAGGACCGTTCTCAGCTAAGAGACCGAGCGACATTGTTGGCTTACGGTAAGGGCAAAGGCCTTCCGATGAAGCCAAGTGATTCGACTGGTGGATTGATGATGGTGATTTTTGATGAAGAAGTTGAAGCGCAGCTGATTCAACCGACTTTTGTAACGCATTATCCCCTCGATGTTTCGCCACTTTCAAGGAAGAATGAGCAAGATCCGTTTTTGGTGGATCGATTTGAAATGTATATTTATGGTCGTGAGATGGCTAATGCCTTTTCGGAGCTCAATGACCCGGTCGACCAGAAAGAACGCTTTCAATCGCAGGTGGATGCCAAGAACGCGGGCAACGAAGAAGCTTGTGGCATGGACGAAGACTACGTCACGGCATTGGAATATGGAATGCCTCCGGCCGCGGGTCAAGGGATTGGGATTGATCGCATGGTGATGTTGTTTACGGATTCTGCCAGCATTCGCGATGTGATTTTGTTTCCTCTGATGAGGCCCCATCACCATCAGAATGAAAAAGCGCCTTCGGAGGCCTCAAGGTAAACTCAAATGAACGGCAAGACCCTGTCGGTGGTCCCTACTCTGGCGCGAAGGTTTTTGCTTTCAAGGGCATCCGACGGCTTTCTCTCTCTCATTGCATGGGTTTCGGTGGTGGGGGTGGCACTCGGGGTCTTGGCTCTCACAGTAGTGACGAGCGTGATTAATGGCTTTGAGGGGGAGTTGGCGCGCGTCATTACTGGTATGAATGGCGAGCTGGTTTTGTACTCCCGTGCCGAGCCGGTTTCGGATCCTGAGCTGATCGAGGCCAAGATCCGAAAAGTGGTTCCAGAAACTCAAGCTATCACCCGCTCTTTTGTGACGGAAGTGATGGCTGCCGGACCGAGTGGGGTTGCTGGCTCTGTGTTGGAAGGGGTAGACGGCGCGACTTTGGGAGAGGTGACTGCGGTACCTCGTCGGGTGGTTTCGGGACGTTTGCCCACGAGTGAGGGGGAAGTGGCCCTTTGTACCGCCTTGGCTGATCGGATTGGTGCGGTTGAGGGGAGTGAAATCCGTCTGATTGTGCCATTTTCTGGGGATGCCTTGGCAGCTCAGGGTTCCAAAGAGAGCGAAGGTTTAGGTGGGGCACCTCAAATTATTAAAGTTCAGGTGGTTGGACTGGTCAGAATGGGGATGTACGAATACGACTCGCAGTTCATTTTTGCGGCGTTGCCTGCGGTGCAGTCCTTTTTGAAGCAGGGGAACAAGGTGACATCTTTCAAAATGCGGTTAGCCCCCGGGACCGATAGCCAGGTGGCATCGGATCATTTGACGGATCACTTTGGTTATCCATTTAGGGCTAAAAACTGGGCTCAAATGAACAAAAATCTGTTCTATGCGATCAAGCTTGAAAAGGTCGTGATTGCGATCATCATGACTGTGATCGTGATTGTAGCGGCCTTTAACGTGGTGAGCACGTTGATGATGATGATCCATGATAAAAGCAAGGAAATCGCGATTCTCAAAGCGATGGGTTTCAGGCCTGCGCAAAGTTTTCAGCTTTTTTGCTTGATCGGCGTGGGGATGGGGGCGGTGGGCACCGCCGTCGGGGTCTTTACGGGGCTTGGGCTGAATTGGCTGCTGGAAAAAACGCACTGGATCGATCTTCCACCTGATATCTATTACATTGGTTTTTTGCCCGTGGTCGTTCGTTGGTCTGAGGTGGCTTTGATCGCGCTGTCGGCAATTCTCATTTCTTTTATGGCAACCCTCTATCCTGGGTGGCAGGTCTGTCGCCGCTCTCCTCTTGAAGGACTGCGCTATGAATAGCTCATCAAATTCTGTTCCGGTTTCTCAAGCGCCTTTGATTCAGGCTCAGGGCATTCGTAAATCCTTTTTGAAGGGCAAAACTGAAATAGCGGTGATCCGAGGTGTGGACTTTTCGATGATGCCTGGCGAAATGGTTTCGATCATGGGGGCATCGGGGGTGGGGAAAAGCACCTTGCTCCATATTTTGGGAACCCTAGAGCCTCCGACTGCTGGAAAGGTCTACTTCGGAAACCCACCTCAGGATGTATTTGGGTTTTCGGAGCGTCAGCTTTCGTTTTTTCGGAATCGATCACTCGGGTTCGTATTTCAGTTTCATTATCTTTTGCCTGAATTTAGCGCATTGGAAAATGTGATGATGCCTGCGTTGATTGCGGGGCATGCGCGTGCCGCGTCAATGAAGCAGGCGCAAGAACTTTTGAATTTTGTGGGGCTTGGGCATCGTTTGGAACATCGACCTAGCGAACTCTCGGGCGGCGAGCAGCAACGGGTGGCGATTGCGCGAGCGGTGATTATGAGGCCCAAATTGCTTTTAGCGGATGAGCTCACGGGAAATTTGGATTCGACGAACCGCAACATGGTTATGGACCTTTTGGCTCGTTTGAACGAGACGACTGGCGTTTCGGTTTTGCTGGTGACGCATGATTATGATTTGACCAAAAAGATGCATCGCGTTTTGACCATGAAAGATGGCTTGTTTGTAAAATAAGAAAACTTAACTTGCCTATAAAGATTGACATGCGGGCATGACCACCCTAGACATAGGGGCTTGTGACTGCATTTTTCACCCGGATTTTTCATCTGAGATGGGCGTTGTTTTGGGGATGGCTTTTGCTTGGGGTCGCCGCTATGGGGGGACCTTTGTCCTTTTTTCAGCCTGCGTGCGCCGACGAGGTGGTTCCCTTTTTGGGAAGGGCCATAGGAGCGATCGAGGTTCGCGGCAATAAGCGCATCGAAAAAGATGCCATTATGGCCAAGGTTGTAACTCAGGTAGGGCAACCTCTTTCAAGTGAATCAGTTCGCACGGATATTCAGAATTTGTTCGGAATGGGATATTTCGATGACATCGAGGTATCCGGCGAATCACCTGACGCGAGCCACGTTAAGTTGATTTACACGGTGCGTGAGCGCCCTGTGATTTCAAAAATCGAGTTTGACGGTAACGAACGAATCGGAACCAGTGACCTTAAAGATGTCACGAAGGTCAAAGAATACTCTATTCTCGATATTAACAAGGTTCGGGAAGATGTCGCTCTTTTGCAGAAACATTACGAGGACAAAGGTTTTTATCTGGCCAAGGTGAGTTTTGAGGTCAAGCCCGGAAAGTCGGGGGAGGTTGACCTCACTTACAAAATTAATGACTATGATAAGGTTCAGATTAAAAAAATCACTTTTCTGAACAATAAATGGTTTTCGGATGATCAACTCAAATCTATTTTTCAGGAAACCAAGGAAGGCGGGCTGCTTTCCGTTTTAAGCAGTGGCGGCAATTTTAAAGAGTCTTCTTTTAAAATGGACTTGCAACGGTTGACCTATTGGTACCTCGATCACGGGTATATCAAATTTCGGTATGAAAATCCGGTGGTGACTATCAGCGATGATAAGCGCTTTTTATTTGTTTCGATCTACGTAGACGAAGGGCAGCAATACAAGATAGGTAATGTTGATTTTGGCGGAGATCTGCTCTTTAGTAAGGATGAGCTTCATGCTGAGTTGACTCTTAAGTCGGAGGATACCTTTAGTATTTCGCGGCGAAATGCAGACATTCAGCGGCTGACCGAAAAATATCAAGATTTAGGTTACGCTTTTGTCAATGTCATCCCAGATCCTAACCCAGCGTTGGTACATGATGATGTTCACACAATGGATCTGGTCTACAACTTTGAAAAAGGTAGCCTCGTTCATTTTGGAGAAATCAACATCACGGGTAACAGTAAGACCCATGACAAAGTGATTCGTCGTGAACTGAAAATCCATGAAGGCGAACTGTTTCATGGTACCAATCTCAGGATTTCGAAGGAAAACGTCGAGCGGCTGGGTTATTTTGCACCGGGAGAGGTGATTTTTAACCAAATTACCCCCAAGGGCAAGAATGACGTCGTTAATATCGATATTAGTATTAAAGAGCGTTCGACCGGCACGATCACCTTGGGCGCTGGTTATGGCAGTCAAAGTGGTGTCTTTTTTACAGGAACCGTTTCTGAGATCAATTTTTTAGGTCGCGGACAAACGCTGAGCCTTTCAGCTCAATATTCGGCTAATACCACCCAGCGAAGCGTTAATCTTGGGTTTACTGATCCCTATGCCTTTGACACACGCTGGTCGATGGGCGGGGATATCTTTCGAGTGATTTTCCCGATTCCGCAGACTTATTCGACTCGAAAAATGGGATTTGATTTTAGAGTCGGTTACCCGCTGGCTGAGTACGTTTATGGATATAGTACCTATAAGTTTGAAGGTCTACAGATGTTTGATGTCTATCCAGATGTGCCGCAGGCGCGTGTGGATTCCGACTCGGGTATTTTATCAAGCGTCGTATGGAGTATGATTCGGGATAAGCGCAATAACCGATTTGAGACAACGGGTGGTAATTACCAGAGCGTTTCCCTCGAAACAGCCGGCTTAGGGGGCGATAAGCACTTTTTGAAGTCGACGCTGAATAACCGTTTTTATACTCGAGTCGTCGGTGATTTGGTGTTTAGAACGAGTCAAGAAGTCGGTGGGATGACCTCCTTGTCGGATCGCCCTTTGGCTCCTTCTGAGAAATTTTACCTGGGTGGACCCAATAACATGAAGGGCTATCAGCTTTTCATGCTTGGGCCCAAAGCCTTTAAACCCGATGGTCGGCCGACCCCTTTGGGGGGGACTTTTGACGCCTTTGCTTTGGCGGAGTTAGAGTACCCATTGATTCGCGAAGCGGGCCTCAAATGGGTCACTTTTTTCGATGTAGGAAACTGTTGGGATCGCTTTCCTACGGGCGACGATCTTGCCCTTCGTACCGACGCGGGTTTCGGGATTCGTTGGTTTTCACCTATCGGCCCATTGCGGTTTGAGTGGGGATTCCCCTTTAATCGAAGGCCGGATGAAGACGCGATGGTGTTTTCGTTCTTTATCGGTCCGCCGTTTTGATGGATTGTTTTTTTTAGTTTGAGTCATGATGTAAAATCGTTTTTTATTGAGTCAAGGGAGGCTTAAAAATGGGAATTGGAATGAATCAATATAAGGTTTTGTCTGTGGTTGTTGTACTGCTTTTGGCCTCGCTTGGCGTGTCTGGGTTTCACGCTCAGTTGGCCCGGGCGTCTGAAGAATCGGGAGTGAAGATCGCGACTGTCGACATGCAAAAAGCGTTGCAGTCTGTTGAAGCAGGCAAGAAAGCCAAATCGCAGCTCGAAAAAGAGTTCAATACTAAGAAGAAGGCACTTCAGTCTGAGGAAGTTGCTATTAAAAAAATGGGCGAGGAATTCAAGAAGCAGGCTGCTGTGATGAACGAAGACGCTCGCGCCAAAAAGCAGGCTGAAATTCAAGAACGGATTATGCGTTTTCAGGAAACCACAGGTCGTTCGCAGGCTGAAATTCAGCAAAAAGAACGGGATCTGACGTCACCGATTATCGTCAAGATGCGTGCGATTATTTCAGAAATGGCAAAACAAAAGGGCTATTCAGTGGTTCTTGAGAAGAACGAAAATACTGTTTTGTTTTCGCTTGAAAAGGATGACCTCACCAGCGAAGTGGTTTCAATCTACAATAAAAAAGCGGATAAGAGCTGAGGGTGGCTGTCGCCTCGTTTGGCGTTTCGGAAATTTGTCGGTGGATCGGGGGCCGAGTAGTCAACGGCGAGCTGCTTGAGGCGGCCCTTGATTCCATTCGTGTTGAATGTGCCGGTGCGTTAGGAAAATCACAGCCCAACGAGGTGGCTTTCTTTTTTTCGAAAAACTACCAGCAAGAGTTGCCTTCGGCGCGACCCGGAATTTTGGTTACGGGTGAGGCCTTTGTTGGGCCCTTGCTCGCTTCCGGCTTACCGTGTTTGAAAACTTCAGTCATTGTGGCCTGTCCTGATCCTTATCTTGGGATGGCGTTAATTTCTGAGAAGTTGGCACGAGGTCTTTCGACGGTCGCCCATCTGGTGGCGGATGCGCTTGATCGAAAGGGGCCACCCGAAGTTCATCCTAGTGCGGTGGTGGACTCGAGCGCGGAGCTGGGGCTTGGTGTGAAGGTTGGCGCGCATTCGGTGATCGAAGCGGGGGCTCGCATTGGAGCCGGTTCAGTTATTTATCCAGGATGTTTTGTCGGGCCCAAGTGTTTGGTGGGTGAATGTTGTGTTTTTTTCCCGAACGTCGTTATTTACGAAGGGAGCCTGATCGGGAACCGGGTGCGAATTCATGCGAATTCGACGGTCGGGTCCGATGGCTTTGGCTATGCCGTTCAGGTGGAAAAAACTGTCCAAGGCATTCGGCCGCTTAAGCATCACAAAATCTATCATCTCGGAAAAGTGGTCATCGGTGATGATGTCGAAATCGGAGCCAATTCCTGCATTGATCGTGGAACCCTATCGGACACGCGGATCGAGCGAGGGGCTAAGATCGATAACCAGGTGCATCTGGGACATAATTCGTTTATCGACGAGGGGGCTATTTTGTGTGGAGCGGTCACCTTGGCCGGCCACGCAAGTGTGGGTAAGTTTGCCTACGTTGGCGGACTGACCGGGGTGACTAATCAGGTTCACATTGGGGATGGGGCCAAAGTAGCGGCGATGACGTTAGTTTCTAAGGATATAGCACCGGGCCAAACAGCGGTGGGAAATCCCCAGCGTGCTCATCGGGAGCATTTCAGAGTTCATGCCTGGTTGAATAAATTAGCGCTCAAGGGGACGCGTCGGTCCAAAGAGAGTGAAGACCAAAAATGACCGAAAATCCGTATTTTTTGACTATTGAGCAAATCCAGAGATTTCTTCCCCATCGGCCCCCTTTTTTATTGGTGGATCGAATTTTGGGCATTCATCCCACGGGCGATGTGTCAGATATGTCCTCTAAAGGTAAGGTGGGGACTCGGGTCGTGGGGCTCAAGGCGGTTTCTTTTAATGAATCCTATTTTCAGGGGCATTTTCCTGGGCACGCTATTTTGCCTGGGGTTTTGCTCTTGGAGACCATGGCTCAAATTTCAAGTTTTTCGTTGTATCCCTATCTGAGTAGGCAACCAGACGGGATTGAGACACTCGCCAAGAATTTTCAATGTGTTTTTGTGGGCGTGGATTCGGCGCGGTTTCGCCGTCCGGTCGTTCCGGGTGATCTTCTGAAGATTGAAACGACTGTGACAAAAACGCGTGGGCGCCTTTGGGTGTTCGAGTGCCATGCTACGGTGGATGGCCAAAGGGTGGCTGAGGCGGATATTATGGCCAATTTGATTGCCAATTCTGATTTGGAGGGTTCCAAGTGATTCATCCGACGGCGTTTGTGGACAAAAAGGCTGAGTTGGATTCATCCGTAGAGGTGGGACCTTTTTGTACCATTGGCCCTCATGTCCGGATCGGTAAAGGGACGCGGCTCGTAAGTCATGTGGTCTTGGATGGGTGGACTGAAATTGGGCCGGACAATACTATTTTCCCCTTTGCCGTTTTAGGGGCGGTTCCGCAAGATCTTAAATATCGAGGCGAACCCACTCAGTTGGTCATCGGAAGTCGCAATGTCATTCGCGAATCCGTGACTATGAATTTGGGAACTGTCGGAGGTGGTGGTCTTACAAAATTGGGCGATGATAACTTGATCATGGCCTATACTCATTTTGGTCATGACTGCATCGTAGGTAATCATTGCATCGTCGCGAATTACGCAGGTTTAGCGGGTCATGTTATTTTGGGTGATTATGTCACGATTGCGGGCCAAGTCGGTATTTCGCCTTTTGTGAATATTGGCGATCACGCTTATGTGACCGGGCAAACCGGGGTCGAAAAAGATGTTACGCCTTTCACGATTGTGATGGGGCAGCGACCGGCCTCGGTTAAGGGGTGTAACATCGTCGGATTGCGCCGAAGGGGTTATTCGGCGGAGATTATTCAAAAGATTAACGAATCGATTAAGCTTTGGCAGCGTCCAGATGTTCAAAAAGAACAATGCTTACTCGAAATAGAGTCTCAGTACGGTGAGTACAAAGAAATTCATCAATTTGTCTCGTTTATTCGAAAAAGCGAGATTGGGGTGACTCGGTAATCATCCAGGTGACGAAAGTTCTTATTTCAGCCGCAGAAACATCTTCAGACGCGCATGGGGCGGAGTTACTTCGGGCTCTTAAGATTCTGGATCCGACGGTCGAGGCCTTTGGAGTGGGGGGGCCTCGACTTCAAGGGGTGGGCTTGCGGACGTGGGTTGATGCACGTGAACTTTTGGCGATGGGGTTTTTTGAAATTTTTAGTCGATTGCCCCGTATTTTGCGGGCGCTAAAAAAAGTAGGAAAATTAGCCGCTATTGAAAAACCCGATGTTGCCGTGGTGATTGATTATCCTGATTTTCATTTTAGATTGGCGCGCCGACTGAGGACGCTTGGAATTCCCGTGGTCTACTATATTCCACCTAAGGTTTGGGTTTGGCGTAAAAACCGGATCAGGATTCTAAAGGAGCAGTTTGCTAAGGTCTTAAGTATTCTGCCTTTTGAGGTCGAATTTTATCAGCGCGAAAAGGTACCGGTTTGTTATGTGGGCAATCCTTTGGTGGATGAACTTCCGCTTGAAATGACGCGTGAGCAGGCGCGAAACCGTTTGGATCTTTCGTTACAGAAACAAGCTCTAGTCGTCATGCCCGGAAGTCGTCCCTCGGAAATTAGACGTCATCTGGGTTTGATGCTCGATGCGGCGAAGCAGGCGGCTGTTCAGCTTCGGGTTCGACAGAAACTGAAGCCCGACGAACGCCTGGTGGTGTTGATGCCGTTTCCGGTGACCTCGGATATCGAAACGGTTCGAGCTCAAGCGGATGAATGGGTCAAGAAACAAAAGGACGCAGATCTTTTATTGGATTTGCGGGTTTCACAGGGAGACGCGCACGAGTGTTTAGTGGCTGCAGACGCGGGTTTAATTAAGTCGGGCACCTCAACGCTGGAAGCTGCACTTCTGAAGTGTCCTCATGTGATTGTTTACAAGCCCAACTGGGTGACTGAGTTCATTTATCGTCACTGGATTCGTTATCCCGGTCCGGTGGGGCTTTCTAACTTGATTGCGGGGTGGTCCCCTGAAAATCCTTTTCTCATCACCGAGCTGCTTTGTTCGGACGCCACGGTTGAAGCTTTGGCGGTTGAGGCTTTGGGTCTTTTGTTAGATCCAGAAAAAAAACAACGTCAGCTCGACGGGTTTTCGGCTATTCGGGAGAAAATTCTACCCGCTGGCGGCGAAAGTCCGAGTGCAATGGCGGCGCGTGAGGTGTTGGGGGTTGCGCGGGCCGGATCAAAGCCATGCTGAAGGGGTTGGTTTCGGCCATTTGGTCCAGTGTGTCGGCTGGAATGAGGTGGGCTATTCGACATGGCTGGGTAAAACAAGCCCAGCTCCCAGTGAGGGTGATTAGCGTCGGAAATATTCAGGCCGGAGGCGCAGGGAAAACACCGCTCGTGGCTGAAATCGCCCGGCAGGCCGAAGCGCGAGGCTTGAAGGTTTGTATTCTTTCGCGCGGATATGGCGGGGAGTGGGAGCGGTCGGGAGGGGTGATCTTGCCACGGGACGGTCAGGCCGATTTGCCGAGAGCCTCCCAGTGTGGAGATGAGCCAGCCTTGCTTCATGATCTTGTTCCAGGTGCCGTGATAGGTGTGGGCGCGGATCGGATTCGTCAGTTTGAGCAGGTTCAGGCGAAGTGGGGTCAACCTGATTTAGTACTTCTGGACGATGGGTTTCAGCACTGGAAAATAAAAAAAGATCTCGAAATCGTCGCGGTGACATCGGCAAAACGGACTGAGGTTTTTTTTCGCGACTGGAGCAGTGCGCTTCGGGATGCCGATTTATTGGTTTGGACGAAAGGTGAGACGCGTCCAAAGACGCGCCCTGAGGGGGGGGAGCAGGTGAGAGTGCGATACCGAATCGGTCCACCCTCTTCGCGCCAGGAGCAGTTTTGGTTGGTGACTGGGGTGGCCGATGGTCCATCAGTCGAAGTGTTGGTTCGAGCGGCTGGATTTAATTTGATTCGGCACATTTCGTTTCCGGATCATGCGCGCTACGCTAAGATAGAAGTCAAAGCCATCATAGACGCAGCAGAGAGAGCAGGGGCTCGCGTATTGGTTACGGGGAAGGATTGGGTCAAGTGGCGAGATCTTCTGGAGGCGCCAACGTCTTTGCGAGTCCAGGTCCTTGAACCCGAATTGGAATGGTTGGAGGGCAGGGACGCTTGGAATCACCAGTTGTGGGAACGTTAGTTTTATTCTTTTTACGGGCAATCGCGTGGTTTTACTATTTTCAGCCGCGCCAGCTCAAACGACTTTTTGGGCGAGCCTTGGGAAGTTTGCTGAGGCGACTCTCCATTCGGGCAAAGATTGTTGAACAGAATCTCCTGTATGCTTTTCCAGACTCGGCACAAAAAAGGGAAGAGCTGTTTCGAGAGTCCTATGTTCATTTCGGAAATTTGATTTTTGAGGTCTTGCTGCTTTTGGGCCCGATGAAGCGGTTTATTCAAAAGAATGCCGATTTGAGCGGGATTGAGTATTGGCGCGACGCAAAAAAGCAGGGTAAGGGGGTCATTTTTTTGGCCAGTCACCTAGGTAATTGGGAGGTGATGGCAGCTGCGGGGGCTTTTTTGGGGGGAATAGACCTCTTGATGGTGACCAAGCACCTCAAGCCCGAATGGCTTCATCAGGCGATCGAATCCGGCCGTCGAAAACTTGGCGTTGAGGCGACCTATGAGCCTCGGACGCTGAAGGATGTTCTGAGGCACCTGAAGCGCAACGGGACGATTGGGTTCGTGCTCGATCAATACGCGGGTCCGCCGGTTGGGGTACGCGTGCCGGTGTTTGGGATTCCCGTCGGTACTTCCACAGCCATAGCAGCACTGGCAAAGCGGACGGGCGCGGTCGTACTTTCGGTGGTCAACTATCGAAGTTTAGATGGACGTTGGAAGGTCGAGATTGGGCCACCCGTTGAGTGGCAACAGGTTGATCGCCCCCAGCAGGGGGGAATCGCTGAGAATTCGACCTACGAATTGGCGTTAAACACGGCTTCGTATTCGGCTCGTTTGGAAAAGGATATCTATACTCACCCCGGCCAGTGGCTTTGGACTCATCGGCGTTTTAAAGGGGATTTGCAGCCCCTTCGTCCGGGCGAATGGTATGAGGGGCGAGCTCGTGCGTGATTTACTCTGAAAACCTTGCGCAGAGCTTCCTGATCTCATAATCTAAGTGAATGATTCTTCAGTTCTTCCCAAGGGTGGGACGGCCTTTTGTGGTGGCGTGCATTTTGGCCGGCGTGGCTGCGGGTTGTGCGCAGGGTACTCTGGGACGGGTGTCTGAAACCGACGATCTTCCGAAGGATCTATCGAAGGATCTTCAGGACAAATTTCATGTTACCGAAATCGTGGGTGCGGCCACGCCTGGGCCGGTTCCATCTGCAACGCCTGAGGTTTATCAAGAACCTAAGGTCGTCAAAAAAAAACACAAAACTTCAAAAAAAACACCGTTGGCCCATGTTTCGCCCGCTCCCTCCGTCGCGGTGACGGTGCCTTTTGCATTTCCGAACCGTCGTCCCCCCATTGATCCTCTCTGGGTGGGTGAAAAAGCGACCTATGATATTACTTATTTTGGGATGTCGGCGGGGGATTTCACGCTGGAGCTTTTGCCTTATAAGGCAATCGATGGAAGGAAAGTTTACCACGTCCGTGGCAATGCGGTGAGTTCGAAGGTTTTTAGCCTGCTTTATCGTCTGAATGACATGGTGGAGACGTTTATTGATTTTGATGGCTTATTTTCCCATCGTTTTCATATTGTTTTAGATGAAACCAAACAGGCTCGTGATTCGTTAGAGCTTTATGATGCCCAAAAGAAGCAAACCTTTTATTGGAATCGTTGGAACCATAAAGCTCGAGGTTACTCCGAAACCAAAGAATTTTCGCCGATTGAGCCTTTTTCGCAGGATAGTCTTTCCGCCCTTTACTATCTGCGCACGCTCCCTTTGGTCGATGGAGGCGTCTATAGTGTTCCCGTTGTTTCCGAGGGAAAAAGTTGGGAAGCGGTGGTGACCGTAGTTCGTCGCGAAGAAATGCGGACGCCTATGGGACGAGTTCAGTGCATTGTATTAAAACCCGAGACTAAGTATCAAGGAATGCTCAAAAAACAGGGTGATAGCTATCTGTGGCTGACTGATGATGATCGCCGGGTGGCGGTTCGCTTGGAAGCTAAAGTGCGAATTGGGACTGTCGTATCTAATCTGAGGAAATATGAGCCAGGGACGCCCCCGTGAAAAAGACGATCCTGGTTCGTGCCCCCAATTGGATTGGCGATCAGGTGCTGACGTATCCTTTTTTTTATTATCTGCGAAAAGCCAATCCTCAGGCCCGCATTGTGGTCGCTTGTGTTGCTTGGGTGGAGGCGATTCAATTTCGTGATTTGGTCGATGACGTTTATGTGTTGCCACGGTCGATAGGAACGGGTCTCCGGGCACGTTTCGAGGCCGTTGCAGCTGCGGCACGGGAGCTTCGAGCGGAGGTTGCAGGACGAGGAGAGTGGGACGAAGCTTATTGTCTTCCTCATTCGTTATCGGCGGCCTGGTTGGTTTTTCGGGCCGGTGCCAAGATCCGGCGCGGCTACGGGACTGACGCTCGAGGAGTGCTTTTGAAACCCGCAATATCTTGGGAGAAACGAAAATCCACTCATCGCGCCGAGGATTATGTGGGTTTGCTGCCCCCTGAGGCCCAGCCTACTGGGCTGCCGGTTCGGGGGTTTTGGGGTGTGCCGCCTGAGAATGAATTGGATCCCGGCAGTCGCGGCGAAATGGAGCGGTTCGATGCGCTGGTGGCTTGGCCGGGTGCGGAGCCGCTTGATCCGCCGTCTGGAGAGTATTGGATTATGGCACCCGGTAGTCAGGCGCCTAGCCGAAGGTGGCCGCTTTCACAATTTGCGGAATTGGCGAGGCAGGTTTTTTTTTCGACCGGATGGCGAGGCGTGATTGTAGGGGGGCCTGGTGAGGCACCTCTCGCTCGTGAATTGGTTTCAGATCGTTCGTTGGGGCTATTGGACATGACCGCGCTCGGCAGCGTTGCATCGAATTGGCGATTGTTTGCTGGGGCACGCTTTACGGTGACCAATGATTCGGGGCTCGCTCATGTGGCCGCCTTGTGCGGCTCTCCTACTCAGGTGGTTTGGGGGGCGGGCGATCCCAAGCGGACTGAACCTCTTGGACCCGGAAAAGTGCGCATTTTGTTTAATCCCGTGGAATGCTGGCCCTGCGAGCGAAATCAATGCGCGTTGTCTGCTGCCCGTCAGATCGAATGCCTACGAGGCATTCAAGCATCTCAAGTATGGAAGGAGATCCAGAGTGGCCTTCGACCTCGGTGATTCGTCGGTTTTATTGAATTCGCTTCGACCCAGGTTGAATCAGTTGGTCGTTTGCTTATCCCATTCCTGGGGAGGGTTGGAGCAGGTCGCGGCCAATGATGCGGTGGATGTCGGGGCTTTGGGGATCAAGGTCCATGTGATGGTCCTCGAGGGGAGCCCCATTCACGAAAATCTTGCACATCGAAAAGAAGTATCGTTAGTGCCGCTGAATTTTAGGCCGCGGAATTATTTTGATTTGCGGATGAGGACCGAGTTGGAACGGTGGTTTTCTCAAGGTGTTAATTTGATCCATAGTCATCAGACTTCTGTTTTGGGTTCGATTGTACCCTGGCTCTGGGGGCATCCTGAGGTGGCGATGCTTTGCACTCGACACATCATGAGCAATCACAATAAAAAGAATTTTTTCCATCGTGCTATTTATCGTCGGTTGGACGCACTCATGGTGATTAGTCGAAGCGTTAAGCTCAATGTCATGGATACTCATCCGATTCGGGAGCGGTTTGTTAAGGTGGTTAATTTGGGGCTCGATTTTGATCGTTTTGATCCTGAAAAGGTCGATTCGGTCGGGGAGCGGGCCAAGTGGCACGCGGACGATGAAACGGTGGTGATTGGTTTAGTGGGGCGGATTGATCCTGCCAAGGGGCAGGCGACTTTCATCAAAGCTGCCGCGGGATTGCTCAAAAGTTTACGGGCCGGTGAAAAGCTCAAATTTGTGATTGTCGGCGAAGAAACTCTCGGCTCCTCGGGTACCTATCTCGAAGAGTTGAAGCGGATGCTCAAACAGTTTCGGATGGAAGAACATTTTGTGTTCGTGGGCTATCAAGAAAATATCCCTGAAATCATGAGAGCTTTTGATATTTTTGTGATGCCGTCGAGACAGGAGGCCTTTGGTCTTGTTGCGATCGAGGCTATGTCAATGGAGTGCCCGATCATTATTTCATCGGGAGGGAGTGCCGAAGAAATCGTGGGCGAGCGAGCGGATTTCGGACTGACGATACGTCCCGACGATGCCTTTGATTTGCAACGCCAGATTCGCTTTATGTTGGATAATCCGATGAAGCGCATTCAAATGGGGCAAAAAGCTCGTGAACACGTCAGGCGCAACTATGATCGGCGAGCGCGGCTCCAGCGAACACTCGAGATCTACGAGGCTGCCTTGCGTCGGCGTGGCAACTGAGGCTTGAGCGCCCGATCAATCCGATTTTTCAAAAAATCGAGTGATCCACGAACTTGTCTGACGGTTTTTTGCATTTCGCCCTGAAGCTCCCTGGCTCGAAATACTGGATTTCGCAATCTCCAGGCGATTTGATCCGCACGGTTTCGGATCTGCGAATCCAGTTGCGTGGCAAAGCGGCCGAGTCGGGTCGAAGTGGGTTGTCCATAGGTCTGATCGAGGTATTCGACAATGGCTGCACTTTTATAGAGTTTAATGCCGTGGGTATGGTCGATCAAAAAGGGTACTTGATCCTTGCCTCCCGCACGGAGCAGTTGTTCGTGTTTGAGGGGAGCATCGTCCGAAACATTGTGGGCAACAAAGTCTAGTCCCAGTTGGGTGAGTCGATTGCGGACGGCATGGCTGAATGGGCAGTCTTCTTTTTGATAGAGTTCCAGGGTGGGGGGTTGCCCCCGGGGAGCAGGGCTTTGTGGGGCTCCTGAGGCACTCCTTTGGGCACGTCCGGGGCTAGAACTGGGTCTCTTATTCATTTCCTGAGTTCTTTTAATGTAATTGGGACTGTTAGTGAAGGTTTTCATAAGTCATAACCCGTTGAAGTTAAATGGTTAAAGTGAAAAATCTGCCCCTGTTTTATGACTCCAAGCAAAATTCACGTGGAGCTTCTGCCGAATGAAAGCAAGGGGTGTGCCGTAGTGGTCCTAGTGGATGATGGGTGCCGAGCGGCAAAAAAGTGATAAACCTCGTAACGAGGCTTTGACAAAGGGATTTGGGGTATTTATACGTGTACATCTCTTTCTGTTAAAAACGGTCAGAAACTCAAAATGCCGCATTGCAGCAAAAGTTTCGACCGAGCAGGAAAGTCTGAAAGGTAATTGAGTGCAAATGGTAGTCAAGCAAACGGGGGAAGAAACCCTCAAAAAGGCTCCTAAGAATCAAAGCTGGATGGATGAATTCGCGTCCGATTTCGGTCCCGAAGAATCCTCCGTGCATGGAGACGATCAAGAAGAAAGTTTTGCTGAATTGTTTGAAGCCTCGCAGGCTCAGCAAGAAATTAAAGAAGGCGAAGTGGTTGACGGCACTGTCGTCGCCATCGGGCCAGAGTACGCTACGATTGATATCGGTTATAAATGTGAAGGTCTCGTACCTCTGCAAGAATTTCGCGACGCTCAAGGCGTGGCTCACGTAGCAGTGGGCGACGTGGTGAGCGTGTATCTCGAGCGTATGGAGCTCGAAAATGGTTTCATGCTCCTCTCCAAGGACAAGGCAGAAATCATTCGGGCCTGGGACGAAATCTCCCAAGCCTGCGAAAAAGATCAACTGGTCGAAGGAACTGTCATCGCCAAGGTGAAGGGCGGTTTGTCGGTCGATATCGGTGTTAAGGCTTTCTTGCCTGGCAGCCAAATCGACACGAAGCCGGTTAAAAACCTGGATAAGTTCTTGGGTAAGAAGCTCAAGTTCAAGATCATCAAGTTCAATAAGAAGCGCGGCAATATCGTGCTTTCTCGTCGTGCGGTGGTGGCTCAGGAGCGCGAACTTCAACGTGCTGAAACCTTATCCAACCTGCAAGAAGGCATGATTGTCACCGGAACTGTGAAGAACATCACTGAGTACGGCGCTTTCATCGACTTGGGCGGTATGGATGGACTTCTGCATATCACGGACATGAGCTGGGGTCGCATCAAGCACCCAAGTGAATTGTTTGCGGTGGGCGACGAAGTTAAAGTTAAGGTTCTTAAGTACGATCGTGAAAAGGAACGCGTTTCACTGGGTCTCAAGCAGGCCCAAGCTAATCCTTGGGATGATGTCGAGTACAAGTTCCCTGTGGGCGTTAAGGTGAAGGGCAAAGTGGTCAGTCTTAAAGACTACGGCGCTTTTGTGGAACTGGAAGATGGCATTGAAGGCCTCATCCATGTTTCAGAAATGTCCTGGACTGAACGCGTGAAGCATCCTTCCAAGATCATCAACGTCGGTGATGAAGTGGAATGCAAGGTTCTCGAAGTTGATCCGAAACAAAAGCGGATCTCTTTGGGACTCAAGCAACTCCAGCAGAATCCTTGGGATGAACTTGAAGTGAAGTTCCCAATCGGTTCCGTGATTGAAGAAGCTGAAGTCAAGTCGGTGACTGATTTCGGCGTTTTCGTCGACATCGGTATGGGCATTGACGGCTTGATTCATATTAGCGACATCGCTTGGACGAAGAAATTTGCGCATCCTTCTGAAAAATACAAGAAGGGCGACAAAGTTCGTTGCGTCGTTCTCGGTATCGACAAGCAGAGCGAGAAGTTCTCGCTCGGCGTGAAGCAGCTTGAGCGCGATCCTTGGGAAAGTATCAAGGCTCGTTATAAGCCTGGTACCGCGATCGAAGGACCTGTGACTAAGCTCACGGACTTCGGTGCATTTGTCGAAATTGAAGAAGGCGTCGAAGGCTTGGTCTACGTTTCCGAAATCGCAGACCATCGCATTGAGAAGCCAGCCGATGTGCTCAAGGTGGGAGATCAGGTTCGCGCCGAAATTCTCTCGATTGAGCCTAAGGAACGTCGTATCGGGTTGTCGATCAAGCAATTGGGTCGGACTGAAGAGCGCCAAAACTACGAATCTTTCGTAGGCGAGCGCGGCAAGAAGACCTCGATGGGCGACATCCTGGGTGAGAAGCTCAAAGCTGCCCTGAGCAAGGGCGAAAAAGAGTAACTCGGTCTTGAGTATTTGAATTGATAACGCCGCACTCGGGGTTCCTGAGTGCGGCGTTTTTTATGCGGTCAGGGGTTTTGCGTTAAATTGCCATATTGACTTATGGCGTTAATTATGGCATTCTGTAGATATGTCGCAGGCAAAAAAAATTACCGTTCATGTACCCGAAGAATTGCTCAAGAAAGCGCAGGCCTCAACTCGCCAAGGGATTACTGAGACTATTCGGCGAGGCTTGCAACTCGTTGCCGCGAGCGAATCCTATGAGGCGTTGCGGAGCCTGCGTGGGCAGGTGAAATTTTCGATCGATCTGAATCGAATCCGAGAGGATCGTTGATGATCGCCGTGGATACTAGTTCTTTTATCGCCTATTTGGAGGGCGCCGCTGGAAAAGACCTCGAAATTTTGGATGAGGCGCTCGCAGCCAAGCAGGTGGTTCTTCCGCCCATGGTCTTAACAGAATTATTGAGTGATAGTAGTTTACCGAAAAAGGTCGTTGAATTGTTCAAGACGCTGCCCCTTCTTGAAATTTCCGAAGGATATTGGGAGCGGTGTGGGATCAGTCGAGCCGCTGTTTTGGCCAAAGGTCATAAAGCCCGAGTCGCGGATGCATTGATTGCTCAGTCTTGCCTGGATCATGAGGTCGGGCTGCTCACTCGTGACGGCGATTTTCGGGCCTTTGCAACTAGGTGTGGTCTGATTTTGGTTAGGTAGTTTGCGGACGGTCCCTGTGTGCTGCTTTGCGTTGTTTTTTGATAGACACCCAGTCTCCTTTGGCATATTCCTCCGCCATGCTCCGCTTTTTGCTTCTTCTCGTCTGCGCAATAAGTGCATCCCTCGCCTCGGCCTCTCTTTCTGACGCTGCGCCTTGGGTGATCGGCCATCGAGGCTTGGGGCAAGGGCATGCGCCCGAACCCGAAAACAGCGTTTTGGCTCTGAGCGCAGCTTTGCAAATGGGGGCCACGGCGGTCGAGTTTGACGTCCAGCTCACTTCCGATGGTCAAGTGATCTTGGCTCATGATTCGCGGCTGGAGCGGATCACCGATGGTCAGGGTTGTGTGGCAGAGACTCCCTTTGCTGACATGAAGCAGCTGAGCCTCAAAGATGGCAAGGGCCGGGTTCATCCTGAGGTGGGCGTAGGGACGTTCACTGAGGCCCTCGAAGTCCTCAAAGCGCAAGACGTGTCGGGCCCCGTGGTTCGATCACGCCCCTTTATCGCGGACATTCATATCAAGGTTTATGACTTTTTCCGGGGCGATTATGGGGGTTGGGATAACCATGGCTGCAGGCGTACCGCTTGGGCCGAGTTAACAGACAGGGTGTTGGCTCAAACGGCTCAGGCCGGTTTGATGGATCGCGTGATTTTTACTTCCTTTGATCGACGGGTTTTGAATCGAATTCGGGCGGCCTATCCACGAGCGAAAGTGGGGCTTTTGACCATGCTCGACTCAAAAGGCGCGATTGAGTTCGCTCACAAGCGCCGTTATAACTTTGTGGCGCTCAATGATTTTCGCTTTACGCCGGTGCAGGTGAGTCGTGCCCATGAGTCGGGGATTCAGGTGCTGAGCTGGTCCCCTAGTACATTGTCTCAACTCGATTGGGAGCGTGATGCCGGGGTAGACGGCTGGATCACGGATAATGTACCCGCCGCAATTGACAGGAATCGCTCGACTCAGCCATGATGGGGCCCTATGACGGCTCCAGAAAATCGTAAGTTGCCAAAAAGGTTGAATCCCCTGACATGGGTTCTTGCTCTGTCCTCGGTGTTTTTTATGGTCTTTTTGATTATTTCCGGGGGTATTTACCTTTACCATTCGCCGGGGCAGGCCAAAGAAAAACGAAGTTTCCTTTCGGGCGGCGGCGGTCAGGTCGGGATCATCGAGTTGAATGGCGTCATTATGGACTCCAAAAAAATTCTCAAAAATCTCGAACATTTCGCGGATGACGACGAGATCAAAGCCGTGGTGCTCCGGTTGAACTCTCCTGGCGGGGCCGTGGCGCCTTCGCAAGAAATTTATGAAGCGGTCAAAGCCTATAAAAAGCCGCTCGTGGTTTCTATGTCTTCGGTCGCCGCAAGCGGCGCTTACTACATCGCGATGGGCGCCAAGCGTGTTTATGCTAATCCCGGCACGATCACGGGCTCGATTGGCGTGATTATGGAGTTCGTCAATCTGCAAAAGCTTTATGAATGGGCCAAGGTTCAGCGCTACTCGATCAAAACCGGAAAATTTAAAGATGCGGGCGCTGAATACCGCGAAATGACGACCGAGGAGCGCGAACTCTTGCAAACCATGGTCAACGACGTGCTTTTGCAATTCAAAAAAGCCGTCGCGACCGGTCGAAAACTTTCGATGGAAAAGGTCGATGCTATTGCGGATGGTCGCATTTTTTCAGGCGCGCAGGCCAAGGCTCTTAATCTGGTCGATGAATTGGGCACTTTAGACATGGCGATCGCTGATGCTGCTCGGCAGGCAAAAATTACGGGCAAGCCTCATTCGGTGTATCCCGAGCGCCGGCGTTCGAGTCGTTTGCTCGAGTTGCTCATGGATGAAGGCGCTCATGATGAATCTGCGGCGGAGTCATCCGTGTCTCCGGTTCGTGGAGTAGTGGCGCAGCTTGCACGTGCGTTTCTCGGCGAACGTGCCGAACAAGTGACTCGCGAAGCTCTTCCGGAGCCGGGTGTTTATTGGCTTTGGAAAGGGGCCCGCTGGTAATGGGCTATCCAAGAGATCTAGCCGTGCGAGTGCTCACACGGGTTTTGAGCGACCACGAACCATTAGATGAGGCGCTGATTGCGTTAGCGAATGCGGTGCCTCCATCGGACCGGGCGTGGTTGCAAGAAGTTTGTTCGGGCACGTTGCGATGGCGCGGACGATTGGATCGAGCCGTCGATTCAACCGCCATCAAGAAAAAGCCTTCAGGCTGGCTGCGGAAGGTTTTGCTCATCGCGGCCTATCAATTGGTCGTGCAGGAGCGGACCTCTCCCGCCGCAGTGGTTAACGAAACGGTCAATGAAGTGAAACGCAAGGAAGGAGAAGCGCCTGCGAAGTTTGCCAATGCAGCTCTTCGTAAAATCGCCGAGCATGGAGTAGCGTGGCGTGAGCTCAAGTTGAAAGAAGGGGCCTCAACCCTTGATGGATCGGGTTGGGCAAGTTTGCCCGAATGGCTGTGGAAGCGCCTTTGCGCCACTCGGGGCGAAGAGTGGGCGCGGGCTTATGCTTTGGCGTCGCTGGATCGTCCAAAGTTGTGGGTTCGCGCAAAAAGTGCCGATTTTAAGGCGGATTGGGCAGTCGTCGGGCCAGTGGTCGGATCTTTTGAGGTGACTGAAGGCGGAGGGATTACCAGTAAAAGCGGCTTCGCCGAAGGTCATTTTTTTGTGCAGGATATTTCGAGTCAAAAATTGATAGCGGAAATCACCGCTCGAATTCAGCAGCAGTGGCCGGAAGGTTTTGCTGAAGGCGCTGTTCGGCGCGCGCTCGATCTTTGCGCGGCTCCCGGTGGAAAAGCCGTCGGTTTGAGTTGGTCGGGATGGAGTGTGAGTGCGTCTGACCGGGATGCCGCGCGATACGCGCTTTTGCGAAACACGATTGAGCGGGTGGCTCCGGAGATTCAGGTGATCGAGCGCAATCAAGTGGGTGAGTTGCCTTTGCTGGATTTGGTTTGGGTCGATGCTCCGTGCTCGGGAACTGGGATTTTGCGCCGGCATCCAGATGTGCGCTGGTTGCGGCAGGAGCGCGAATTGGAAGGCCTCATGCGCGTGCAGCAGGAGCTCTTGGCAGAAGCATGGGACCGAGTGCGACCCGGCGGATTTTTGGTTTACTCGGTCTGCTCAGTGCTCAAAGAAGAAGGTGAGCAAGCTTTGAAGAAATTTATGGAAGGGCGTCAGGCGCAGAAGCTGGAACAGTGGTTTTTAGCACCTCAAGAGGCGCCTTATGGGGATGGGTTTTGGGCGGGCTTAATTCAAAAATAATACGGAATCGGAATTATTTAAAATCAGTTATAAATCAAAATGTTGTATGGTTTATAACTGATTTATTCACTTTTATGTACGGTTTCGTGACAATGGATCGAAAAAGAGGTATAGTCATTCTTAGGAGGCTCTATGCAGCTTGCTCGGAAAAGACCTGTGGTACCGATCCACGGTCCAGATGACGGTCTCAAAACCGCGCTCTGTCGGGTGCTTTTTGGCATTGAAGAGACTTGGGGGCTTGATCAGAATGATTTGGCTGGAATTCTCCATCGTCGTTCAAGCACGATTTCTGACTGGAAGACGAACCAGGCGGTCAGCGTTTCGCCTGTGAACCCATCGCCTAACGATACGCAGATTTATGAGTTCATCGAGTTCTTCGATTCGGTGAGTTCTCTTTTTGTGCGGATTGAGGATCAGGTGGGGTGGTTGAAAACGGCTTCGCCTGATTTCGGCGGAAAGAGTCCGCTTGAGTTGTTGAAGCTCAATAATAAGAACCTATTTGCCCTTCGGGAATGGGTGGATCATCTGGCGCGGCCCTGATTTTTATGATTTTGTATCGAACCTCAAACCCTAAGCGTCGTCATTCTCTTGCCTTTTTGGTCACGCAGAGACAGCAAACAGCACTTCTTGCCCAGCTTGAGAAGCAGAGCTGGATTGATGAAGTCTTCAATCGCACCCTCCCTATTCCTGCTCAATACCCAACGCGATTCGGGCCAGCAGGGTTTAATAGAAATGTTTTCTATGCTTCCGAGCGGCGCGAGACAACTTTTTTTGAGTTTGGGTACGGATTACTTAAGGCTCAATCAGTGATCGGCCGTGGAATTGCGGCGGTCTGTTTTGAGGTCATGTTTAGGGGGCGGCGAGATCCGGATGATGTGAGTAGTGCGGAAAATTTGGAAGCGATTCTCAACCCTAAAGGCTATCAGGGCGCTCATCAGTGGCTTCTTGCGTTGTCCGCGATTCCCGAATCGGTTCGGTATCCGTCAGTTCGAGAACCGGGGGGGGATGGGGTGAATCTCGCGATTTATGAGCCTGAGGTGATTGTGGGGACCAGGGCTCAAATTGAAGATCTGATCCTGACGCCGCAATCGACTGGTTCCGTGGATGTCGAAAGCCTGTCTCGAGGAAGGCTCTCGACGATTGATCCGATTCGTTGAGATTCGGGAAGTAAATAAGAAAGAGATCCGGCTGGTCCCCTTGCGGAGACCAGCGGTCATTAGGTAGGTAAAATGAGGTATAATAGCAGAAAATTGTGATCAATCCCTGTCGCCCCAGAATATACGTACCGCAACACACGCACCAGAGATCGTGACACAGTAGTATGCACCGAGCGTGCCATTCTGATTTCAGAAAATACTTTGAAAGAAAAGCCCCTTAAATAGCCGAAAAAGAGCTGGTTTCTGGATTAAGTCCCTGGGTATTGCCTTCTGGAGCGGAAAGTCGGACATGGGTCTGTTTTGCCCCATCTGTCTTTGATTCGGTATCATTATGCCTAGCGTCACAAATGAGTTTAAATAAGCCGTGAGAAAATCGCATATTGCACCGAGTGTCGTATTGCACTTTGAGAATGGTGCAACTTGATACTATTACCGGGATCCCCTGACTTTCACTAAGTCACCACGCCAGAGTTGCTCACTCGGACGGAGGGGGTGACGGCCTGGATGCTCGGGCTCGCAAATCAGAACAGCCTTCGGGCCAGAATCTCTACCACCGCGGTCAGCGGCCATGGGGTCACTGATGACGCGTTTCAGGGATGCTTCGGGTTGAGGTGCAGGGTAATCCGGCGTGGCCAGCCAAAGGTAAGAGAATTTCACCCATTGGCGCTCCGAGCTCAATGCTTTGGAGAAATCTCGAAACCAGTTTCCCGGAATATTTGCGGGCACCGAAAAGTGGCACCAGTCGCGCCCACCCGCAAGGGGGCAGTGGCCTGCGTGTAGGCAGGGTCCCCAAATTGAGGTCGGGGAGGCGGTCACCACGTCGGTCGAAAAAAGCTGATCGCGGAGCGAGGATAAAAATTGTGAAGGGCGCTTGGCCGCGGGTTCGGCGAATAAAACACCGCCGCCTTGAGCCTTTTCGCGCAAAAGGGAGCCCCAGAGGTTGAGCCATTTTTCGCTGGCTTGTTGTTTGTGTGGTTCGCCCTCTTCATAGGATGCACTGGTGGTGCGTGAAAAAACCGGACCGGCGGCCTCATTGAGAACATGGCCTAATAGAATCAAAGAAGTTGGCTTAGAAAGGTATCTTGAAGCTTCCCACCAGGGCGCGGTGTGAATTCGAATCGTGACTCGGTCTCGAAGTTTTGGAAATTGGCTTGAGATTTGTTCGGCGAGCGCTTTTCCGTCTTCCAGAATGGTTCCGTTGGTATCTAGCCAGTCCATTTCAATCGGTGGAAGGGTCTCGCCGGTGGCGAGCTTCGTATTGAGTAAAGTGAGTAATAAAGCAATCGATGCTGTTCCGGGGCCGGCGCCTAGATCGGCCACTCGAAGAACCCCGGTTTTTCTCCCGTGTTCGAGGGCGGCCTGAATGGCTTTGGGGTGAAGATGGAAGATGGTCAGAAATTTGGCGGCCTGAAGGGGGAGAAAATAAAGCAGATAGCTGGATCGAAATTTGGGGTGCCGAAAATAGGCTGGCAGATGTCGAGGGCGTTCTTCGGTAAAAAGCTCGGAAAGTTCTTCGATACCCTTGAAAAAGAAGTGCGCGTCTTCTTTGGAGAAAGGTTTGTTTTTCCAGCTTTCTCGGGGGCTGTATTGTTTTTTGACGAACGCGGGGATCGCCTCGTCAACTAGCCATAGCCAAGCCGGCGGAAAGATCGGGGGAGGGGTGATGACGCTGGCAGGTTTGATTTTGATCATAGGTAAAACTTCGAAGTCTTTCGGGTTGGCCTTCTGTTATGCTATCCTATGAGCAAGGTCAATCGGAGTATTGCCCCCAGTGTCATTAAGAGGTTTGTTGGGAGATTCATATGGATGTGAGCGATCCCAAATCGTTTAAGAAGGCCAAGATTTTTTGGAAAGATAATAGTTCCAGCACATGGGCGTTTATCTGTCCTCTTTGCGCTACTCAACGCAAGATTCCGTGTCAGCCCCAGCCGACCGCGCGGCATTACGCTCAAATGGCGCTGACGGCGGCCTTTTTTACTCTTTTGACTTGGTACTGGTTTTCGTGGAAGGGAATGGTTTCATTTATTCCGTTTTGGATTATTTTTGAGGCTATTTATCGAGGACGGGTGCGTGTGGCGATGCGCTGTCCTCATTGCGGATTCGACCCCTATCTTTATTTGGTTGATGTTAAGCTGGCGCGTCAAGAAGTCGAGTCGCATTGGCGCAAAAAATTTGCCGATAAAGGTGTTCCTTATCCTGAAAAACCTAAAGATTCCGGGCCACTGATCCCCCCTTCCCTGGGTAGGTTAGTTGCCTCAAATGTGAAAAAAAGGGATCCTTATAACCGTCACTTGACACAATGACTTGTCCGAAGCTAAGCCTCTAGACATGTCAGTTAATAAAGTGATTTTGGTGGGGCGGTTGGGGCAGAACCCAGAAGTGAAATATACGCCATCGGGCGCTGCCGTTGCTAATTTTAGTGTCGCGACTAACGAGGTCTGGACCGATAAGTCCGGCCAGAAGCAAGAGCGCACAGAATGGCATCGAGTGGTTGTTTGGGGCAAACTTGCCGAACTCTGTGGGCAGTATCTTGCTAAAGGTCGTCAGGCCTATGTGGAGGGGCGTCTTCAGACCCGCCAGTGGCAAGATAAAGATGGGCAGACCAAGTACATGACGGAAGTTCAAGCGCAGACCGTTCAGTTCCTGGGAGCTGGCGCTGGAGTTCGAGATGGAGCTCAAGAAGGTATGTCGATGGGTCAGGAGCAAGGCTTTGAAGCTCCTGCCAATGGCGGAGGGGCTTATTCGGCTCGTCCGGTTCCGACACCAGCAGCAAATCGCCCGATGACTGCGGGCAATCCTCCTGGAGAACCGTCTTTCACTGAAGACGATATTCCATTTTGATGCGTATTTTGATTGTTATCCCCACTTATAACGAGATTGATAACCTTGAGGCGTTGACTCAGGCTATCTTGGCAATCACCCCTGGAGATGTGGATATTCTGGTGGCGGATGATGGCTCGCCGGATGGAACCGGTCAGCTTGCTGATGCGATTTCCAAGCAAAATACTCGGGTTCAGGTTCTTCATAGGCCCAAAAAAATGGGTTTAGGGACAGCCTACGTGAACGGATTTAGGTGGGGCATGGCCCGCAATTATGATGCGTTTATCGAAATGGACGCTGATTTTTCTCATGATCCAAAATACCTACCTAGGATGATCGATCTTCTTCAATCTCATGATGTTGTGATTGGATCCCGCTATGTTCCCGGTGGTGGGACGATCAATTGGGGATTGGGACGCAAGTTGCTGAGCCGTGGGGGAAGTATTTATTCGCGTCTGATTTTGGGTGCATCCCTCCGTGATTTCACCGGGGGTTTTAATGGGTGGCGCCGACCGGTTCTTGAAGCTGTGAATTTAGATACCTTGCAGTCCGGTGGCTATTCCTTTCAAATTGAACTAAAATATCGCGCTTTCATGAGAAATTTTAGAATCATTGAGTTTCCGATTATTTTTGAGGATCGAAAAGTTGGAAAATCAAAGATGAACCGCCGCATTGTGCTTGAAGCTTTAGGCCGGGTTTGGGGTTTTCGTTGGCGTTCGATTCAGCAGGGCAACGGAGTCTTGGGCCGTTTGCTCACGAAAATGTCTGAACATTGATCCAAAACCATTGCCAGTGTTTGGGGCCTACCCTACACTCAGGGTAAATGGTAAACAGGTTTTGTTCATGGCTAGTGATCGGAGCGGTTTGTGCCTTAGGGAGTGGGCTCTCTTTGAGAGCCTTTGCCGATAAAACAGCCAAGGCAACCACTGCCATTTTGGTCGATAAAAAAACCAGTAACTTGCTTTTGACCGAGTATGTTGATGGCGCCTACAAAATCATCAAAACATACCATGCGACTTTGGGGCAGGTGAAGGGCGACAAAGAAGACGAAGGCGACCTGAAAACGCCCGAAGGTATTTACACATTTAAAGCGCGAATGACGGCGCCTGCTTTGGCTAGAAAATTTGGTTCGTTAGCGTTTTATATGAATTTTCCGAACACGTTTGATGAGCTAGCGGGGCACAAAGGTTCCAATATCATGCTTCACGCCACGGATACGCCGGGGCGGCTGAAAAATAATTACGATAGTCTTGGGTGCATCGTGGTGAATGATCAAGAAATTCACGAAATCGAGCCCCGTGTTCGTGTTGGGCTAACGCCGATTTTGATTTTTACCGAACTGACGGACGTTTATTTGAAGCCCGGACAGGATACCGGGCTTAAAGATTTTTTTTATAGTTGGATCAAAAGCTGGGAAGCCAAGGATCTCGAACATTATATTGATCATTATCATTCGGATTTTTCAGCGAATGGCAAAAACAAGTCCCAATGGAAAGAGTATAAGGCCTCTTTGAATAGCCGTTATGCCACTATCGAAATCAATCCCGAGAGAGTACTCTTCTATCGACATCCCAAGTATTCCATGATCACCTTTACTCAAAATTACCGTTCCAAACTGAAACGCGGCGGTTGGGGGCATCGCTCCACAGGCACCAAGATTCTCTATGTGGCTGAAGAGGCGGGGCATCCGAAGATTATCGCGGAGACTTATACTAATCTGATGTGGTGAATATGCAATTGCATGATTACATCGCCAAATATGACAGCTTGGCTTCTGAAGAAGCGCTTTTCAATATTCCTCATCGCAAAGAGTATTTGCTTGAGCAGATCGGGCGGGGCAAGCGGGTGCTCGATATTGGTTGTTTGGGCGGCCAGCTCTCTCGGTTTATTCTCGAGCAAAATAACGAAGTTTGGGGGATTGAAATCAATCCCATCGCAGCCGCAGTGGCGCTGAAACGGGGAATTCGAGTCAAGGTCGCGGACGTGGAGGCGGGAATTCCTTTTGACGATGCCTCGTTTGATGTGGTTCATGCGGGCGAGATCTTGGAGCAGATTTACGATACTCGACTTTTTTTTGATGAGTGTCACCGTGTTTTGAAGCCGATGGGGATTTTACTTTTTACTACGCCCAATCTCAATAGTCTTGAAAATCGGTTGCGTGTATTGACCGGGGGCTATCTGTCGATGGTCGGTGCCTATCCTGAGGATCATTCTGGCAGTCATGTGCGGGTCTTTAATCGTGCCAAAATTGGAGAGCTTTGCCTTCAAACTGGTTTTGAGCTCACGGATGTCTCGGGCGTATTTGCTTTTGAAAAACGGGCGCGTTGGATTGATCGCTCTCTTAAAATCGCGGCCCGAGTGGCTCCCTCACTTTCAAAAATGTTGATTTTCAAGGCCCAAAAAAAGTAATGGACGAGGGTCGATTCAAAAGGACTTGGGAAGTTTTGCGAAGCGGTCTGATAGAAGGCGTCGCGCCGGGTTTTGTCGCGGGCCTTTGGGACGTGCGCCGGCCCGACGAAATTCAGGTGGCCGCATTGGGGCAACGACGAGTTTTCCCGAGTGAGCTTGAGGCTCTTCCGATGGAAACAAGCACGATTTTTGACTTGGCCTCTTTGACTAAAATTATGGGGACCGCTACTTTGGCGGCCGTTTTGGTGGATCGGGGCTGGATCAGTTGGAATACGCCGCTCGATGCGATTTTGGGGGGGCAGGGGGGCCCGTCCTATCGTTCATATCCTGGGGTGACCCTAGGCCATTTGTTGTCGCATTCTGCGGGGTTTGTGGCATGGCGGCCGCTTTGGGAGGAATTGCGTGAGCATTTTGCACCGGCGCCCCTCTATGAAATTTCGGTAAAAGACCGTCAAAAGGCGATGCGCGAGCTGGTTTTTAGAATTCGGCCCGATAGGGGTCCTGGTGAGCAGGTTGTTTATTCGGATATTTCTTTTCTTCTTTTAGGGTTTGCGCTTGAGGAAGTGACGCAATTGCCGCTGGATGTGGCGATCAAACGATGGGTATGGCAAAGGATGGGGCTTTGCGAGGCTTTTTACAGGAGAGTCACCACCGACGCGTCAGGATCTCGGCTCGACCGTGTTGCTGCCACCGAGGACAGTGAATGGCGGGGGGGCGTCCTTCAGGGGCAAGTGCATGATGATAACTGTTGGGCCATGGGCGGTTATGCGGGTCATGCCGGTGCTTTTGGAACGGTTCGAGACGTCTTGCAGTTTGCCAGGGCGTTGTATCCTCGTCCGGGGGTGGCTGGATTTTTGAGTCCAGAAACGCTCAAGGCTGTTTGGACGCCGATTTCAGAACCTGTGGGGGCTTGCCGAACCTGGGGTTGGGACATGCCTGGTGGCATGCCTACTGGGTCGGATTCTTCGGTGGGAAAGCTGTTTTCTAGGCGATCTATTGGACATCTTGGGTTCACTGGAACCTCCCTTTGGATTGATCCTGATGCGGGTTTGGCGGTGACGTTGCTTTCGAACCGCGTTCACCCCTCTCGGGACAATATTCGGATTAGACTTTTTAGACCGCGCTTTCATGATGCGATTCGAATGGATTTGGGACGCTAAACTGTTTAAACTTGAACAGATGCCGACTGCTAACACTTCTCTCCCACAGTTTAATCAGATTAAGCGGGTTCATATTATCGGTGCCTGCGGCACTTTGATGGGTGCCTTTGCGGCACATTTAAAGAGGCGAGGAATCGAAGTCACGGGGAGTGATCAGAATGTTTATCCCCCGATGAGCGATGTGCTTCAGAGGGCTGGCGTTGTATTGAGCAGCGGCTATCGCGCCGAAAACCTCACTAGCGGCGGCGTGCGGCCGGATCTCGTGGTGATTGGAAATGTGATCCGCGCGGATAACCCTGAGGCTCGGGCTGCGATCGAGGGGGGATTTCCTTACACCTCCCTTCCGGAGGCGATGGAAAAACTCATGCTTGCGGAGACTCGTAATCTTGTGGTTGCCGGCACCCACGGAAAGACGACGACCTCGAGTATGTTGGCCCATGTTTTAGTCAAGTGTGGAAAAGAACCGAGTTATTTTATCGGCGGCGTTTCGCAGGATTTACCGTTTAGTTTTCAGGTGAGTGACCTCAAAAAAGGCCATCCCTTTGTGCTGGAGGGGGATGAGTATGACACCGCATTTTGGGATAAGGTTCCAAAATTTAATCATTACTTGCCCGATGATGTGATTCTGACCTCCGTCGAGTTTGATCATGCCGATATTTACGCCGATTTACCGGCAGTCGTGCGGGCTTTTGAGGGTCTCGTGGATCGTATCCGTCCGGGGGGGCTTTTGATTGCTTGTTGCGATTACGCGGAAGTTCGTAATCTCGCTTTCAAGCGGGTGCCTCATACTGGAAACCCGCTGCGCGTGATTTCTTACGGGAGCGCGGATGCTAAAAATGCCCGTTTTCGTCCCGGCCGGATTTGGGTGGACGGAGAGTTGACTCATTTTGAGGTGATGGACTGTTCGGCTGGGAAGCCGCGGCTTTGTGATGAATTGATGATCCAGCTTTCCGGGCACCATAATGTGCTCAATGCGCTGTCGGTGTGGATCTTGTGTCGTGAACAGGGGATTCCGCCCGATGCTTTTAGGGCGGCGCTGGCTTCCTTTAGGGGAGTGAAGAGGCGGCAGGAAGTTCGGGGCGAGATGAATGGCGTGATGGTAATGGATGATTTTGCTCATCATCCGACGGCTGTACGGGAAACCCTTCGTGCTCTCCGAATGCGCTATCCAAGTCGAAGATTAGTCGCGGTTTTTGAACCGCGAAGCGCGACTTCACGGCGCAAGATTTTTCAGAAAGAATATGGCGTGGCCTTTGGGGAGGCGGATTCGATTTTTATCATGACTCCTTTTGATCAAAGCCGAATCGCGGCGGATGATCAGTTTTCAAGCGCTCAATTGGTGGATGATCTCAAGGCGGCTGGGAAAACCGCTCTGCTCATGGAATCGGTTGAGCAGGGGGTATTGGATGTCGCGCGTGACTCCAAAGCTGGGGATTTGGTCGCGGTTCTTTCTAATGGCGGTTTTGGCGGGTTTATTCCAAAGCTCTTGGAAAAATTGGCGACCTAGAGCCTTTTTGTGACAAACACCACGGCGGTATAGTGTTTTTTGAGCATTTGATCCAAAAATCCGGGTAAAAGCTCAACTGCGCTGGCATGAATGTCGTGCGTGATGAGAATGCCCTTTTGCCGGGGTTGAGGAGCTTTTTCGTCTCGAAGCAGGGTGGTGAGCGAAATATCGGTCCACAAAAAGTGGGCCACGCCCATGTCGAAGACGATTTTGTCGAGGGCGGGGTTATCGCTGAGAAACGGAAACCTAAAAAAGGGCAGGTTACGACCGCCGGTGGCCAATCCAACCGCATGGATTCCCTTTTTGATTTCTTCTTCAGCGGCCTTGGGATCGAGGTGGGGCAACGAGGGATGGGAGTAGGTGTGGGTGCCGACGCTATGGCCGCGGTCGACGACTTCTTTTGAAATCTTGGGGTGATAATCGGCCATTTCTCCCACTTCGAAGAAGGTCGCCCGAACGCCATAGCGGTCCAGAATATCGAGAATGGGCGGGGTAAATTGGGCGTTAGGACCGTCATCAAAAGTCAGGGCGATTTCGCCTGGCTTGAGATCTTCACCCGTGATGGCGGCGACGGTGTGGGGATCAATCTCATGTTCAATACAGGGAATTTTTTGAGAGGGGGTGGCGTTTGACGGCAGAGAAAAAAGGAAAACCGAGACGCATAGCGTGAAAACCGTCGTGTGAGCTCGAATCATTCAGCAAAGACTCCCTAAGTTGATGAGTCAAAAAGATAAAGTGCTCAGGGGTGAAAGGCGAGGGGAAATTAAACTGGTCCCTCAGTCTAGGTTTTTTAGAAGGTAACTTTTTGAAATTTTAGGGAAATATCTGTTTCTGGTTAAAAACTTTGGCTGATTTTAATGATTTTGTTTAAATATCAGTTACTTACACCATTTAAGACCTAGGCAAGGGGACCAGCTTTAAAAAGTTCAGAAACCCCGTCCATTCTCCGATGAGTCTCCTGGAGAGTTTTAGTCATGGGAGACGTGCTCAAAAAATTCGGTCGGTACTTTCTGCTCGACCATATTGCCCAAGGGGGCATGGCCGAGATTTATCGTGCGCGGCTGGCTGCGGTCGATGGTGCCGGACGTTTAATGGTGATTAAGCGTATTCAGGCGGGATTTGGGGCCAATAATGAGTTTTTGCAAATGTTCAAATCCGAAATCAAAGTCACGATGGGCTTTAATCACCCCAATATCGTGCAACTTTATGACTTTGGCGAAGAACAAAGTCAGCCGTTTATTGCGATGGAATGGGTGGATGGTCGCAACCTTCGACAAATGATGACTCGTTTTAGCGAGCTCAAACAGCCGTTTCCGGTAGAGTTAGCGGCCTATATTGCCGAGCAAGCGGCCGCAGGGTTGTATTATGCGCATGGGTTTAAAGACAAGGTAACCGGCGCCTCTCTCAGCATTGTTCACCGGGATATTAGTCCGCAAAACATCATTGTGAGCTACGAGGGCGGCGTTAAGGTGATCGATTTCGGGATTGCCAAAGCAAACACGAATAGTGAAGCCACCCGAGCAGGAGTCATCAAGGGTAAGCCGAGCTACCTTTCACCTGAGCAAATCAGTGGCGATATACTCGATGGGCGTTGCGATATTTTTGCGTTAGGAATCGTGCTTTGGGAAATGCTTTGTGGGCGAAAACTGTTTCAAGGCGAAAGTGATCTTGCCGTCCTCAAGCAGATTGAGAGTTGTACCCAGCACGTAAAAGCACCTTCCACTCTTAATCCTAAGGTACCTAAAGAACTCGATTATATTGTTTTGCGTGCTTTGGCTAAGCAACGGGATAAGCGCTATCAGTCTGGCGAAGAAATGCAGCGCGCGCTTCATAAATTTCTGTACAGCTATTTACCCGAGTTCAATCCGACTGATCTAGCCTATTACGCAAAGGATTTATTCAAAAACGAGATTGTCGAAGATCGGAAAAAAATTCAGCGACTCAACGACAAGGTCGAGCAGCTTCTTGCTGATGAACTTCCTGACGTCCCGGCGATTACAAAACCGGCTGAAGAGAATACCACAACCGAAGTGGAGAATGGGGTTACGCGGGCGCAAATTAGAGTACCGACTCCTATCGTCAGTCATGGCAAGGAGTCAAAAGTTGAGCTCGATGTAGGCGTGGGGTCATCGGTTTATGCGAATTCTTCGCGATCCCAGCTTAATCCTACTCATCAACGCACACTGGGCTCGACGGGCGTGAGGGCTCCACAGCAGCGACTTTCGACCAAAAAGAATGCGGCCTCTGGCTTGCTTAAACCTCTTGCGGTGGCAGCCGCCGCAGTGGTGGCGCTGGCGATTTTTGGTCCTGATTTTGGTGTTCAAGTGCCAGTTCTATCGGAGATGTTGAGCCAGTGGATGGGGGCCTCCGAGGATGCTCGTCTCGAGTTACAAGGACATGAGCAGGGAGTGGTGGTCGCCGTCAATGGAAAGACGGTGGCAAAGAGCCTTCCGGCTGTGATCAAAAAGGTTCCCGTAGGGACGCCTTTTCGAGTTACGGTGAGCGGGCCAAATGGGGGCTTTCAACAGGAAATTACACTCAGAAAAGGTGAAAAAAGGGTATTAGAAGTCGCTTTTGCGCCACCTGCCGTAGCTGCGGCTAGTGCTGTCGGGGTAGACCCCAATCAGGTGGTTCAGGGTAAAAGTATCTTGCTTCGGCTGAATGTGACCCCGGGCGGGGGGGGGGCTTCCGTGATGCTGAATGGCCGCCCGGTGGATACCTCAAATCCAGCCGTCATTGTGGCTTTGGATGCCCCGCTGGAGTTGGTGGCCGAACGGGGCGGGTACCGCTCATTTAAGCGCGAGTTTGTGCTCGAGGCACGGCAAGTGAACGGTTTGAAAGAATGGCTGATGGATGTGCCGATGGAGCCGGTGAGCTTCGGATTCTTAACAGTGCACAGCACTCCGAGCGCGGATGCCACTATTTTGTTGGATGGCAAACCGTGGGTGCGAAAGACTCCGATTGAGAACGAAAAATTTCCGGTGGGAACTTATAGTATTCGCTTGAACAATGATGTGCTCGGGATGGAAAAAACGATCACCGTTCAGATTCAAGAGGGAAAAGCCGTGAATCGCGATGAACATCTCGATCTCATGCGTGAGCCCGCATCACGCTAAAGACTATTTCTCGTACTTATATCCCACGCCATAAATCGAAATGACGTGTCTGGTGAGGGGCGGAATCTTTCGGCGTAAAGCACGAATGTGCACATCGATCGTGCGGTCGTTGGTTTGTCCGGAGTCTTCGTGCCAGACGTCCTTGAGGATTTCTTCGCGTGAAACCACGGATCCCGCCTTGGCGGCCAAACACCGAAGAATATCGAATTCAGTCAGCGTGAGTTGGGCTTTCTTTCCGGCAAAAAGGACTTCGCGGCTGGCTGGGTCGATTTTAAGGTCACCGATTTGAATGGGCTGTGAGACGGGCTCAGCATTTTTTCGGAGGCGGGCATGAATGCGCGCCTTGAGTTCTTTGAAGTCAAAGGGCTTAGGGATATAGTCGTCGGCCCCTTGCGTTAATCCTTGAGTGATGTCAGGGACGCTGTTTTTAGCCGAAAGGAAAATGATCGGAATCCGTTTGGTTTTATCGTCCTTCTTTAAAAGGCTACAAGCATCATAGCCGCTTAAGATCGGAAGCATGATATCCAATAAAATCAGATCCGGGGCTTTGTTTCGTGCGTATTCAATCCCGATGACGGCGTTTTCAGCGGTGATGATCTCGAATTCTTTGTTGAGCATCGCTTCAAGAAACCGTCGGGTATCAGCATTATCTTCGATGACGAGGATGCGAGGTTTTTCCATAACTTTGTAAAAAAAGTATAACACAGCTAAATTCGGTCCTCAACAGGGGCTCCCGGTAAAAGGTATCGGGGTCGTCCTTCCCCCTTTGCAGCACTTCCTATGCTGCAAGTGCCCTTTTGGGCACTCGGGCTTCTCGAACAATCCTGTTCTCGAAGGGACTCCGCGCGAAGAGCGCATCCTGCGCGCGCGGATCCCCTCACTTTTACCGGGAGCCCCCATGTGGGTTCGGGACCAAGAAGTCTTGAATTGATGCGTCAAGTTTCTAGCGCCTTGTTCGGTTGCTTATCTTAATTTGGGTGGGGGTGGGGCGCTGGAACAGCGTCGATTGGGTGGGGTATCTAAAATAAATAGCCACTTCAGGTGAAGAGTCTTCTTGCTCCCGCGAGAGCTTCGTACAATTTATCAGACGGCATTGCTCCCAATGGTGTGAGAGTCTGAAACTCCCTTTCCGGGAGCGCGAACAGTTGATGCGTCTCTAAGATGCTGTCGTGATGAAGCCATGGGCAATCTCGCTTGGCCAGCGGAATGGAGTGGCCAAGGACCAAGGAAACAGGCTTGCCATTCTGATGGTTGCGACTTCGAATGATTGCGACCATGACAAATAGATCATTCGCCGCACCTTGGGGTGGGGCCGACAAGACTACGCAGCGATGCGTGTTTTGCGAATGGGGCGGAAGAATCGTTTTCGGAAAGTAGACGTCCCCTCTGGTCGGCATCTGTTCTTAAGCTCCGGCGGCTTTCTTGAAAGCGTTGAGTGATTGCTTGGCCAAAGCGTCATGAACGTCTTTGTCTAACGGCTCAGCCTGTTTCAATCTTTCACCATACAGGGCCATCGCTCCAGCGCGGAGTAGGTCGGCGGCAACTGCGGCCTCAACGCCTCCGTACTTGGGATCATATTTGACCAACCAAGAAAACAGGTCGCGGACTTCTTCGGGAACCATGACGTTGACTCGCTTGCTGGTGTCTGTCTTTAGCTTCCTGGCTTGCATAGGTGCCTCATGTATTACTGTATCGACATGTGAGTCTATTATCAACACATATTTTAACACTAAAAATAACACACAAAACTGAACACCCGCCATCTTGAAATCGCAATTTGCGATATCAAGTTCGGGATGGGGTGGTCGTCGAGTCCCGCCACTGGCTTTTACTGAACAAGGGGTCGCTATGCTTTGCTCATCCTGATCTGGGGGCCTCTAAACAGAAAAAATCGACGGTGTAGCAGTGGGCCCCTTCTTCTGGTGAAGCTTTCACAACTGCACGAACTTCTTCAATGGCCCTGACAAGGATGGATTTTACTTTGGTTTCGTCCCCCTTGGAGATGGTGACTGCCGAAGAATAATGAAGATCCTCAGGTTTTTGAGCTTCCAACGAGGTAATGGCGCGAACCCTCCAGTTGGTATGGTGCTTTGAAATCATCGGAGAGTCCTTACCCAAATGGATGCTGACTGAGCCCACCTCGTATTGGCCCTGTTTTTCAAGGGCCAGCCCGACTGAGGTCAAAAAAAGAAGAACGTCGGATACGGTTTTTATCGAAAGCCCAAAGTACTGGGCTAGCGCCTTCTTGGTCTGAAGCTGTTTCATCGAAAGTACAACATGAATGGCAGGGTAGTACCATGCGCTATAATAGACACCTTGGTCTTGTATGCTGAGCGTTCTCTTGAAATCAGGGCGATTTTTTAGATTAAGGTGACTTTCTATGGATTGGTCAATCTGGTCTTCGGTCAGTTGTCTCAAAGTGGGCGTGCCCGCTCGCGCGAGCTGAATGAGTTGTAAGAAAAAAATCACCTCCTCCCGATGGTGCCCGATAAATCGTGAAATCCTCTCTCCCTGTTCCAGACTGAGATGCGCATTCCCCTTGAGGACCTGCGTGATGTAAGTCGTATTACAGCCTGCCTCGGTTGCAAATTTGAATTTTTATCCTAACAGCCCGGCGCGCGAGTTCCGAGTCCACATAGGCTGCGGTGATCTTATCTCGAGCGCTGGGTTTGAGCGGCAGACGGGAGAAAGGAAGGCTGAGGACCCCTTTTTCAGTACCGATATCGAGGGTCTTTTTCCTTTGATTGATCGATACGACTTGAAGTTTCATAATTTGCCTTCCTTTACCAGTTCTTCGATCAGCTTCAAGATGCGCTTGTTAACAGCACCGCTCATCAGCACTCCATCTTGCAGATTCCATTTGGCGATTTCCTTGCCGTCTCGAAAGACGTGGACATGCCGGGGATCGTGATCTCCCTTATAGGTGATGAAAACGTAACCGCCGCGCCTGATCTTGCCCATGTTTCCTGTTAGATATTACCTTATAAGGTAATATCTAGTCAAGCGTCAGAAGTCGCATAAGCGTTGGTCATAAAAGCCTATGGCTGTGGTGTTTTCTATTCCCCAGAAAAAAGGGTTTCGATGGTATTCATGGGGAGATAGAGGGAGCTGGGTTGATCGAGGCGCGAAATAAAACCGTATTTTTTGTAAAATGCCTCGGCTCTTTCATTCTTTGCGTCCACCAAAATGAGCGCGCAGCCAATCTCAGTTTTCGCAAGCTGGGTTATCCGTTGCAACCCGTGCAATAGTAGTGTTTCTCCGAGACCTTTTCCTTGGGCCTTGATGTCTACGGCAAGTCTGGCAATGAGAGCTGCGGGAATAGGATACTTAGGAAATTTACGACTCAGTTTTTCCGGAATTGAATCGTGCCGAAGTTGCGCCATCGATAACGTATAGAAACCTGCCACCTGGGTGGCACTGCCAGGAAAAGTTGCTACGAAGGTGCGACTTACGTTCACCCTCGCATTTCGGTTTGCCGACTCTTTCAGAAACTTATTCAGGGGATCGACTCCACAGTTAAAGCTATCGCGGTCATGGTGATGTCCCAAAAGGGAGATATTCCACTTAAGCACAGGAACCTGGTCCTCATTCATCTGCTGTAATTTTTTTGAAACCGCGCAGCAGCGGCCTTTAAACGGGCGTTCGGTTTTGGCGGCTGATCGAGCGTTCCGATCATTGCGTTCCATGCTTGAACGGATACCTGAATTTGCTCTCGTTCAATGAGAATGTTCTTTGCCATCTCATAGGCGTTTGAGGCCACGAAATCGCTCATGGTGATTCCGATGAGGTCGGCTGCACGCTGAATGGTCTTCTTGACCTCGGGGGTGGTTCTGAAGTCGATGCGTGTTTCAATTTTTTTTGCAGTTGTTCGGCTCATAGAACCCTTTCCTCTTAAGGCCTTCAATTGAGAATAGCATTTTGTACGGCAATCTGCCACACATTTAATTTTGCTCTGGATTCAGGTATTTACGCCCTCAAGCAGCCCTTCGAAAATGAGATGTCACAAATTCTTCAGTAATTTCATCTTCGATAGCACCCCAAGTGGGATGGGCTTGCAGAAAAACTTTGACCAACTGGGTGTCAAATTGACGGCCTGCAAAGGTCTTGAGTTCTTTATAGGCAATGTCCACATCGAGGCCCTTGCGATAGGGGCGGGTGGTGGTCATGGCATCGTAGGTATCGGCGATCAAAATGATTCGTGCCGTGAGGGGAATGCGCTCCCCTCGTATCCCGTTGGGATAACCCGCGCCGTCAATGCGCTCATGGTGGTGCCGGATTCCTGGGATTGTTGCTCGAAAAAAAGGAATGACCGACAAAGGATTGACGATATCGGCGCTTTTGACTGGATGAGCCCGCATGATGGCTTCTTCTGCTTCCGTAAGCCGTCCTGGTTTAAAAAGAACCGAATCAGGAATGCCGAGCTTTCCTAAGTCGTGGAACATGCTGGAGTACTCGATAACTTTTTGCTCTCTCTCGGAGAGTCCCGCCGCCGCCGCAAGTCTTTGGGAGTTGCGGGCCACTCGTCGGCAGTGCCCATAAGTATAGGGATCGCGCTCTTTTAGGGCTTGAAGAAGCGATTGAGCGACCGCAATAGCCCAATCCGGGATTTCGATTTGGGCAGAAGGGGGCGACGCAAGAGTGAGCTTAGGCTTAGCCATCTTTTGGTCTTTTCGGATGTTTTTATCCAGACTTGAGAAAACACTACGCTTGAGTCTTGGCTTGAGAAAATCATGAGGGTTGCCGATAGGAACTCATGATCATGGATCGACGGCTCATCGCCGCGCTGACGCTGCTCTGTTTAGTGAGTTTGCCGGCTTGGGCCAGGCAGGATTCGCTTCCGGGTTCCCGCTATACTTCAGCTCGAGCGGCCGGTATGGCCGACGCCTTTTTACCTTTGGGCGATGATGGACCTTCCGCGCTTTTTTATAATCCCGCAGCGGTTGGAAAAATTCGAGCTACGCAAGGCTCAATGAGTATCGGGTTTAATGCCAACGGCGGATTTGTGGATCATATGGGCACGAATTCGTATAAAAGTTATAGTTTGAGTTCTTCTTTTCCTACGCTTCAGGCCAACCCCAATGCCCCACAAGGGCTGGGTTTTTCGCTTCTTCCAAGTTTTTTTGGAAAAGGTTTTGCCATTGGTCTCTTGACCCAAACCGAGGTCTTTGCCTCGAGCGATGCGGCTGGAAACGTTCGATATCTGAGTTCCTTCCAGTTGATTCCCGCGGTGGCGTTTGGTGTGAGATTAGCGGGCGGTATCGTACGTATGGGATATAGCTTGCAGTGGGTTAATGAATCCGTCGGAGATATTTCTGCCCCTTCAGGCACAGATCCTCTCGGTTATAACCAGCTGCTTCCGCAGGGGTCTGGTTTATCCCATAATTTTGGTTTCGCGCTGACGTTGCCGATTGCCTATCTCCCTTCTGTCAATGCGGTAGCTCGCAACATTATGGGCACGACCTATTCGATGGCTTCCATTTTGCCCATGAGTCAAAATTCGCCCGGAGCCCCCGCGACTGAGGTGATGACCCTAGATACCTCCTTCAGCATTCAACCCAAGGTTGATGCCGGCGTGAATATGAATTTAGTGGGCGAGTATCGCGATGCCACCAATACCTCACAAATGGCTATTTTAGGCCATCTTGCACTGGGTGGTGAACTAATTTTCAGGGATTTTTTGTCGCTGCGAGGAGGGTATGGCAGCGGTTATCCGGCGGCGGGTTTCGGTTTTAAGGTCAAAAAGGGTCAATTGGCATTCAGCTGGTACAGCGTTGAGTTGGGGCAATCGTATCATGAGCTGCGTGATATTCGGTACATGTTGCAATTTCAAGTGAGGGCATTCTGAAATGGGAGCTGAGCAAAAGCCGTCGAAAAGTGCGGTACAAGATCTGGGTTTTCGCGTGTGTGTCCTATCACCGAGTGGTGCGCGCGCGAGTCAGTTGGCCGCTGAGTTGACTCAGGCGTTGGGTGGGTGCTTGGAGATTCCCATCGAAGCCCAAGCTGCGGGCTCTCGTGACTGGAAAACCGGAACTCAAGGGTACGCACTGTTTATTGATTCTTCGTCTTTTCATGGACCGAGCGGTTTGGACTCTGCTCTTGGAGCGGTCAATCCTCAGTTGGATGGCGTCTATCTTATTGTGAATGAAGACGATCCCGTGCCGCCCTCTTGGGTGGATGGAAAAGTAGATGACGTTCTTGTTTACCCCTTTCGTTCTCTGGAAGTGCTTTCTAAACTTCGACATTACCAAACTCTGCTCGATTCGCGCGAGACGTTCGTGTTGGCGGACTCTTACGCGCGGCTGCTTGAGCGATTTGAGGGGGATCTAGAGTTAGCGCGAAAACTCCAGAAATCAAAGCTTCCGATTCGCTTTCCTCACGTGCGCGGCTTTGATGTCAATAGTCGTTATTTGGCTGGCGAGCGTCCTGGGGGCGATTATATCGACCTGGCTGAAGCTCGTGATGGACAACAGATCTCTTTGCTTTTGACCGACGCGTCGAGCTATCGACTTTCAAGCGCGGTATTGGAGGCCGTCACGAGTGTTCTTTCTGGTCTTACTATTCAGGAGTCTCGGTCTTGCGTGACGACTGCGCGGTTGTTTCGTGATGGCATTTTGGCTTCCCTCAGCGACAAGGATCAAGTTTCGATGTTCTATGGCTCCTTGGGGCGAAAAGATCTGTGCTTGCGGTATGTGAATTTAGGGGCTGGTCATGCTTTTTACGCACCGGCCGCAAAACCCTTTTATGAACTCGCGCACCATGGAAGCCCCATCGTGCGGGCGCAAAGTGTGCGAACTGAAAAAGAAGATGAAGTGATCCTTGAACCGCAAGGACGCTTAGCGCTGATATCAGATGGTTTTGTCGGAGCTTTGGGGGGGGCGCAGGCGGTATTAGGGGTTTTGAATCGTTTTCGCGGGGCTGAAGCCAAAGATTCCATAAATGAGTTGGTCTTTCGGGTCAAAGCGATCCTTTCGAATCCGGATGATCTTCCGGCACAGGATTGTACAGTCGCGGTCTTTGACGTGGACGCAAAGCTACTCCGGCTCGCCTAGTCCGCTAGGCCGTTTTGGCGGGCCACAGATTCGATGAGTTCCTTGGCGTCTGGCGAACTTGGATTTTCATGAAGAGAATTAAAAATTTCTTCGCGCAATTTTGGGTCGGATTCGAGTCCAAAATAAGTTTCTAAAAGTTGTGCGGGATAGGAAGTCGTAAATACGGACTGCCCTGAAGCGTCTTGCGCGGGAGCACGATTGGCATTTTTACGAAGTTCGCCGCGGATTTCGCCCAAGATAATTTCCTTGGCGGGTTCCGTGTGCACGCCCTCCTTGTTGGCAAGGTGTGAAGTCAGATTGAGCAATTCATGGCGTTCATAGGACCAATCCGTAGGGATAGTGTTCAGTACATCTTGAATGGCCTGCAGACTCTCCGTTGGTTTCCTTTCCAAAAGTTCAAGTTGCTGGGCCGCAAAGGTCACATCGAGAGCGTCCTCGCGTGTTCCATGTTGATCTAAAATAAGGAGCTTTTTCAGGCTCTGTCCTTCGTTTGAGGATGGAAAGTAGGCATCGACTTGTCGTTCAAAGTCACCGAACCCGCGAGCCTCGGCGTGATCGGCCCACGTGGGGGTCGAAGGAAGCATGGGCGACGCAGGGGTGATTTTTGGGGCGGTGGCCGGTGTTTGAGCCAGTTGTTGAATCAGGGGAGCGCCCTCGGTTTCGAGATACCGGGCCACCTCGCGAATCGTGGCTTGGTTCTGGGCTTCGACCCTGGGTGGGTCTCCAAAGCGCAGCCAAAAAAACACGATCAGGGTTCCGCCGAGTAGAAAACTCAGCAGCATAGCGGCGGGGCGGGGAGATGTCTGAGACTGAATCCGTGCAGATCGCATGCGATGACTACATCGGAATAAGTTTGAATAAACTTGATGTAAATATGTCCAATATGTATTAAAAATGCGTAAAAACAAGGAGTTATAAAAAGACTTTTATTGTCAGGTAATATCCCTTAGAATGAGCTCTCGGGGGAAAAATCATGAGAAATTTAATCGTTGGTTTGAGTATTGGCTTGAGTCTTGGTTTGGCGGGGTGCCTCGGTAAACCTGACACGGTTCAGGCTCCGAATGCGGACACGGCAGCCGCTCAAGGTGCTTTGGCGATTTCGGCAGGGGAAGGTGGAGCCGCTGGTGCTCAGGGGGGTGGCGCTGGTGCCGCTGCGGGTGATGCGGTAGCCGTTGAGGGGAAGATCATCACTATTTCTGGATTTCATCCTCCTGGGGTCTCTGGAATCAATTTGGATTTAGTCGGCGCTAATCAAGCCTCAACGGTTTTGTTTAACGCGTTGAGTTTGGCGAGCGCCCAAAAAAGGCTAGATCCCCAATTGGGTGATAAAACCGAAGTTCATTTGGTAGTGCTAAGAAGTTCAGCTAGCGCTGAAATAACCCATGTTTTTAAGTTTTCGGATTTTAAATCACTGATGAATAGCCAATTACCATTGGGAGTGGCTTATGTTTCAGCGGAGGGTGAAGCAGTTCAGGTGGTAGGCCTCCCTGTGGGGTTACCTGTGATGCTAGGTGTACCCAATCTGAACGGTATTTCAGCATCGGTAACGAATAGTGGTGGGTTAGTGATTTTTGGTGGGATGAATCCACAAACTAAGGCTCCTCTGTCGGATTTGATGGTGTTTGATAAAAAAGGTGCAGCAATCAAACCTACTCCTATAGCGCTGAACATGGGATCATCGGTCGTGGCGCTTTCGGTGATCCATTCGCAAAAACCGTGTCCCTTGATGGAGGGTTGGACGGTGGTACAAATAAAAGACAGAGTCGGGGGATTCAGTTACAAGGCTTATGATTTAAGCAGCCCAGTGGTGCCAACCAAAAATATTTCGGTGACTCTGTCTTTACTTAAGAGCGGAGGTATTTGTACCCATTTTTGACTGCTTTAATAGGGTGAGTGTAACTTTTCCGGGGGGAAAATCATGAAAAATCTAATCGTTGGTATGGGTATTGGCTTGAGTTTTGTTTTGGCGGGTTGTTCGGGCAAGTCTAGCACAGTCGAGGCTCCTCATGCGGATCCGGCGGCGGTGCAAGTTGAAATGAAGATCGGTGGGGGAGGTGAAGCGGGCAGCGCTTCTGACGCCGCTGCCAGAAAAGTCACGGCGTTTCATGCATGGACTGTGCCTTCGATGAATGAAAAAATTCTCAACCCTCACCAGTCTTCTATCATTTTCTTTGATCTTGCCGTTGTAAAATCAGTCAAGTTGGATCCGCAGTTAGGTGACAAGACGCCCATTGATTTGGTTGCCGTTGAGTCGCTGGACGGTTATCCCGCAGTCACTCATAGTTTTACGTACGCGGATTTTAAGCCTCTTTTTTCGAGCATGATGCCGGTCGGCGCGGCCTTTCTCACTGCGAGTGGGGCCAAAAAATTAATGGCCATAGATCGGTATTCAGGACAATACGGGAATATGGTGACCAATGCTGTTTTGGCGGCCGTTACCAACGATGACGGTTTGGTGGTTTATGGAGCTTTTGATTCGCACAAGAAGGATGTAAAGTTTTCATTACTGGTTTACGATAGTGATGGTAAAAAGGTGGGGCAAGACATAGCCTTTTCGGGAACTGGCGGAAGCGTGCAAGGTCTTGCGGTGATTCATATGGTTGGCCCATTGCCGCGGTATAATCTCAATGGCTGGGTGATTGTGCAACAGGCAGGATTACCGAATGCCAAGCCACACGCACCATCTAATCCCGTCTTTCAAGCTATTAAACTCTATGGAGTTGGATTGCCGATGCTGCTTCCTTTGACGGCGACTCAAGTCGGCAATGGTACCCTTCCCACGGTTCCACAAGGCATTTAATCTCACCCCAGCCCTTGCTTCAGGTCCTCAATTAAATCCTGCACGTCTTCAATGCCGCAACTCACGCGAATGAGGTTGTCGTGAATGCCCAGTTCTCGGCGGGTTTCGGCAGGAATGCTTGCATGGGTCATAATCGCGGGATGTTCGATGAGGGATTCCACTCCGCCGAGGCTTTCGGCGAGAGTGAAGATCTTGACCCTTTCGAGAAAGGTCCGTGCCTCAGCAAGGCCGCCCTTCATAAAAAAAGTGATCATGCCGCCAAAGCCCGACATTTGTTTTTTGGCGAGCGCATGTTGCGGGTGGGATTCGAGTCCAGGGTAGACGACGCGCTCGATCTTCGGATGCTTTTCAAGATAATGCGCAATTTCCATCGCGTTTTTCGCGTGTCGATCCATCCGGACATGTAAGGTTTTGAGCCCGCGCATCACCAAAAAACAATCCTGCGGCCCTGGAACCGCACCGATCGCGTTCTGGATGAACTTGAGTTGTTCGTAAAGATCTGGACGACTCGTGGCCAAAACTCCGCCCACCACATCACTATGCCCATTCATGTATTTCGTTACACTGTGAACCACAATGTCCGCGCCGAGATTGAGCGGCTTTTGAAAATAGCTGCTCATGAAAGTATTATCGACCACCGAAACCGCCCCTTTGCGTTTGGCGAGCGCGGTGAGGGCTTGAATGTCGAGGACCTTGAGCATTGGATTTGTGGGGGTTTCCATCCAAAAAAGGCGCGTATTGGGGCGAAACGCCGCTTCCGTTTTAGCTAAGTCCGAGCAGTCGACAAAGCTGAACTGGATTCCCATTTTCGTGAATACTTTGTCGAAAATACGAAAAGTCCCACCGTAAACATCGTCACAACAAACAACGTGATCCCCGCTCTTCAGTAGATGCAAAATCGCATCCGAGGTGGCAAGACCCGACGAAAAAGCCAAAGCATGCTTCGCGTTTTCAAGGGCCGCGACACAGGCCTGATAGGCCGTGCGGGTCGGATTGTCCGTGCGCGAGTACTCATAACCGCGGTGTTTTCCGGGAGATTCTTGCGCATAGGTGCTGGTTTGATAAATCGGGGTCATCACCGCGCCCGTTTGAGGGTCGGGGTGTTGACCTGCGTGGATAGCGAGCGTGCCAAAACCGTGTTTTTGCTCAGTCATGAGTTAGGTCCTATGTCCGAAGTAATTCAAGAGATCGATTTTGGTGATGATACCCAGGATTTTTCCGTGCTGATGGGGATCGTTGACCAGTGGCATCTTGCCTGAGGTCACCAACCTGGACACTTTTTCGATCGGGTCGTCTGGGGTGACAAACTCCACCGATGAATCCACGAGAGATTCGATCGTTTCCGTGGGTTTGGTTCGTCCCTGGTAAAGGGCGTTCAGGATTGCACCCTCCGTGGCCACGCCTTTGATCCAACCCGCAGAATCGGCAACAGGGACTTGGCTGATTCCCTTGGAACTCATCAGTTCGATCACCGCAGAGACTTTGTCGGTTTGCTTGGCCATAATGACAGGCTTTGTCCCGTCGGGGTGCATGGCGCGAAGCAGGTCGCCTACCGTTCCCATGGATGGCTTGTCGAGGAAGCCGGCTTCTCGCATCCAGTCATCATTGAAGACTTTGGACATGTAACGATTGCCACTGTCCGGAAGGACGATGAGGATGTTTTTGCCTTTAATCTTGTCGCCTTGCTCTTTCGCCCACTTGAGGGCGCCCACCACGGCGGAGCCCGAAGAAATCCCGCAATACAGGCCTTCTTTTGTGAGTAACTCGCGCGTCATCAAAAAAGATTCTTTGTCTTCGACACGGGCGATGTCGTCTAAGACGGAAAAGTCGTAATTTTTGGGAATGAAGTCTTCGCCAATGCCTTCAATTTTATAGGTCTTAGGCAAGGACTGCATTTTTCCGGTTTTGAAGTAATCGAAAACAATTGAACCCACCGGGTCGATGGCGACGACCTGGACGGAGGGCTTTTTTTCTTTGAGGTATTTGCCTACGCCACAAACGGTACCGCCGGTTCCAATTCCAGCAATAAAGGCATCAATTTCGGGCATCTGCTCTAAAATTTCAGGGCCGGTCGTGCGGTAATGGCATTCGCGGTTCGACAGATTGTCGTATTGATTCATGTACATGGCATTGGGTGTTTCTCGCGCCAGACGGCGTGACACTTGATAATAACTGCGCGGATCATCGGCCTCAACCGCCGTAGGGGTAACCACCACCTTGGCTCCGAAGGCACGGAGGTTCTGAATTTTTTCGTTCGACATTTTATCGGGCAGCACAAAAATACAGCGGTAACCCTTAATTGCCGCCGCAATAGCGAGACCGACTCCCGTGTTGCCGCTGGTCCCTTCGACAATCGTACCGCCTGGTTTAAGTGTGCCGTTTTTTTCAGCGTCATCAATCATCCACCAGCCGATTCGATCTTTGATCGAGCCTCCCGGATTCATGAATTCGAGTTTGGCGTAAAAATTAGCCTGGAGTCCTTGCGTCACTCGGTTGAGTTTGACGATAGGGGTGTTGCCAATCGCTTGAATGACATTTTCTTTGAGCAGAGAAGTAGTTTTTGCCGACATCATTTCTTAGTAACATCGAATTTCCGCAGGCTGAAACCGTTATTTTCGTTGGGCTACCATTTTACGCGCTGATCTTCTGACACGCCTGGTAAATTCTGGATCCGGATTTCTGGGTTAGGAAGAGAGGGATGTCGAATAGTACCGCTGAAAATGCCGGTCAGCTGAGCAAAACGGCTACTGGCAACGATGAGATCACGGTCTTCGCGATGGATGCTCTTGGGGGTAAAGGTGAGGTTCAGTGATCGATCCTGAGTTTTGATTTTCCAGGCTGCAGTCGGCGAATTTCGCGCAAAATGAAAACTGACCGGGCTAAGCGGATACAGCTGTCCTCCCAACCAAAGCGTGTTTTCACGACTCTCGCCGAGGTGATTTCCTTCGGCCAGATTGAAAGCAATAAATCCGTGCTCCGCGGTGTTACCGAGGGCAAAGCTCCAGCGCCAATCGGTTACTTTTGGAAGGTGGCCCGAAGTGAAGTCCATTCCTGCGAGCGCCGAGTGGAGGGGATAGGTTTGGCCGTGGCAAAGGATCGTGCCTTCAACTCGAAGCGGAGAGGTTTTTTGGGTCAAAGTAAGGGTGTTTGTCTCTGGTCTTGCCGCGACACAAACAGAACGCGTTTGCGGGTCTTCGAAAAGCTGGGCCTTGATTTTCAGGTCTGGGCTTTCAAGGAGATAGTCGAAATGATCGGAGGTTTCGGATCGACTGAGTTCGATGTTGAGGGAGTGGCGTCGAAACCAGGCGTGCGCACCTTGAGTGGGGCGTGAGTTGATTTGAACCATCCAACGTGAAACACCTAGACAAGAACCATCCGCGAGAACTTTGCCGGTTTTTAGGTTGGCGAGGTGGTAAAAAGCAGTACCCGCAAGGCCCGTATCGACAATGGCCGAGGAAAAAAACAGGTCGCCCGCCGAAATACAAAGGTATTGCCAACGTTTTTCAAACATCGTGAATGCGCCTCAATGAGGCACAAATACCATAGTCTGATAACCCCGGCGATCGAGTTCATCCAAAAATTTTGGGAGCACAATGGTGGTTTGTTCTTGAATGTCATGGAACAAGATAATGCCTCCTTTTTCGCGGTTGAGCTCATGGAGCACGTTTTGGTAGAGTTCCACTGGATTGCGAAGTTTCCAATCGCTTGAGTCCATATTCCAAAGGAAATTCGTGATGTTTTGGGTCTTGAGGTAATCCACTAAGGCGTGGGATTTGCCACCGAATGGAAAGCGAAAAAAGGGAATAGAAACTCCGGAGGCGTCTTCGACCGCTTTTTTGCCCTTCTGGATGTTGGCCTCGGCATCCGGAAGCACCATTTGGGCGAGGTTGGGATGATCCCAGCTATGCGATCCCACAATATGGCCTTCGGCGACTTCTTGGGCGGAGAGTTGCGGGAATTTTTTGGCCATTTGGCCTACTGAAAAAAAGGTCACACGAACGCCGTGGTCTTTGAGTGCCTGCAAAATCTTTGCAGTGCGGGTGGGATGAGGGCCGTCATCAATGGTGATCGCGACTTGCCCTTCTTTGAGATATCCTTCGCTGCGCAGACCGTAGAGCGTTTCGCCTTTGCTGGTGTCGACATGGATTTCGTCAGTCGGAGGGTGGGGCTTAAGGGCGAGATCTGGGGTGCCGTCAGGAAGTTGGGGACGGAGGCTGGTCATCTCTTGGAGTGCGAGATGGTTAGAAAGTTGGATCTTGCCCACCCGCCAAAAGGCCTGAATTTGGGCGGAGAGGGGCCGCGCGCAAGGCATGAGTTTGGCGTTTTCGGGCCGACTGAGTTCATCTTCGAAAAGGGCAACGTCCGAGTCTCCGAGGGAGGTGAGCGCCCGACAAAGGGCTTGCCAGGCGATCGGAGAGTTTTGATCGCGTACATTGGTAAAGACGTCTTCGGGGGTGTTGCCGCTGAGATGCCAATCTTTATAATGTCTCGCTTTGGCATTCGTAGCGATGGACTGTAAAACGTCCGATCGGATCTGGGTATCATAGCCGGTGATGCCTTGTGGCTGATCGACCGCGTTTTTGGCGATGCCGGTTTGGGCACCGATACCCGCCACGGTGCCAAGAAGGAGAAGGGAGGTGACGATTTTAGAACCCTGAGATTGGTTTTTTGGCTTACGCATAGTGGGCGAATATTATATTACTAAACTTAAAGTGTCAAGTATTTGGAAAGGTTATATAAATCAGTCACTTAGTGTTTATCCACGGGCCGGGTGGGCAAATTGTCAAATGATCACTAGAAAGTTGAACAGAATCAAGCTATCAATGTTCGGTCCAAACAAAAAATAGGTACTTCCCATGCTTTACATCTCTGAGCCGCAAAAGAAGTTGGGCATTGTTCTGTCTGTCATCGTCGCGGTGATAGCGATGGCTGGCCTTTCTACCTACTATCCAAGCGCATCGAACCAGGGCTATTCACCCGAACAGCCGATGCCTTTCAGTCATAAAATTCACGCTGGAGTGAATAAAATTCCATGCTTGTATTGTCATTCTGGGGCTGAGAAATCCAAACACGCCTTAATCCCGTCGATGAATGTCTGTATGAATTGCCATACGGTTGTTAAGACTGACAGTCCATGGGTTCGGGAGATCCAAAAGCATTATAAGGACGGAACGCCCATTGAATGGGTACGTGTTCATGAGTTACCAGATTATGTTTATTTTCCGCACAAACGGCACGTTGCACGAGGCGTCGCTTGCGAGGTTTGTCACGGACCTGTTCAAGACATGGATCAGGTCTATCAAGCCTCTGCGTTAACCATGGGATGGTGTATGGAATGTCACCGCGGTCAAACGACGCCCAAGCAAGTTTTGCAGAATATTTATCCTTTAATGATGGAACCGCAAGGACCGGTGGCGCCAGTCAATTGCAACACCTGTCACAATTAATTCACAGCCAAAAGTCAAACGTACGGTGAGAGAACTCATGGATCTATCTTTGCCTGATTCAAATCAAAAGAACCAAAATCTCGAAACGCAGGATTTTATTCCCCCGCGGCACTGGATCGGTCCCGAACAGCTCGATCCTAGTTATTGGGCGGATGCTAAAACGCAGGAAAAACGAGGACAGGAATTTTTTGAAAAGCCCGTTGAGCTGATTGAAACACTGGATCGTCTCGATCAGGGCGGTATTGCAAGGCGGGATTTTTTAACCGTCATGGGTGCCAGTATGGCTTTGGCATCGACGGCTTGCGCTCGTCGTCCTGTACATAAGATCATTCCCTATGTCGTTAAGCCCGAGGAAATTACCCCGGGTGTGGCCAATCACTATGCGACCACTTGTCAAGAATGTTCAGTGGGCTGCGGCATAGTTGCCAAGAATCGCGAGGGTCGACCCATTAAGCTCGAAGGCAATACCGAGCACCCTGTGAATGAGGGCGCTCTTTGTGCCCGCGGTCAGGCCTCGCTTTTGAATCTTTACGATCCCGATCGCCTTCGTAATCCTCTTCGGCGCTCGAGGCTGGCTCCTCTTTCGAATCAAGAAATCTCTTGGGCGGATGCGGATAAAAACGTGGTGAGTAAGCTCAAGGCTGTCGTCGCAAGTGGCGGACGAGTGCGGATCCTTTCGGGGCCGATTCAGAGCGAGTCCACGCATCGGTTGATTCGTGATTTTCTGTCGGGTTTTCGCTCGGGCGAGTTAGTCGAGTGGGAGCCGCTAGCCCAGGACGATATCGTGGAGGCTCAAGAAATTTCTTACGGGACGACCGTTCTTCCTCATTATCGTTTCGATCAAGCTCAATTGGTTGTTTCTTTTGGGGCTGATTTTTTGGGAACTTGGGGCTCTCCGGTTGAACACGCTCGTGCGTGGCGGAAGACGCGCAAGTTGGACGTCAAAGCGGGCGTTCATCAAAAATTTAGCAAGTTAGTGGTTTTTGAGCCGACCTTCACGATCACGGGCGGAGCCGCTGACCAGCGGATTGCGATTCGGCCGGGTGATGAGCTGAAGCTCGCCCTCGCGCTTGCTCATGAACTCGTGATTGTACAGAAGCGTTCGGCATGGGCCGGAGACGCTGCGGTGATGTCATTACTTTCTGGCTATCAGCCCGCTGTTGTGGCCCATGAAGTAGGAGTGGATGTTCATGTTCTTCAGGCATTGGCTGAGGACCTCTGGAAAAATCGCGCAAAAAGCCTAGTGGTGGGGGGCGGGATTGCTTCTCGAACCGCAGGCGTATTAGGTCTCCACGTAGCGGTTAACTTGTTGAACTCAGTTCTTGAAAACGAAGGCGTCACGGTGGATGGGACGGCACGAAGCTCGACCTATCGTGCGAATTTTGCGGCGTTTAATAAGCTGATTCAGGAAATGAAAAGTGGAGCGGTCGATGTTTTGATCGTTTACCGCAGCAATCCTGCGTTTACTTTGCCTCGCGGCGCGATGGGATTGGGTGAAGCCTTCGCCCGAGTGCCGTTGGTGATTTCGATTTCGGATCGTGAAGACGAGACGGCGATGTTATCGGATTGGGTCCTTCCAGATCATCATTATCTAGAAAACTGGGGTGATTCTCATCCGCGTAATGGGGTTTATAGTCTACAGCAGCCGGTGATTGCGCCCCTTTATTCAACCCGATCTTTTCAGGACTCGTTGATGGTCTGGGCTAAAGGAGCGGGACTAAAAGTCAGCGCACTATTCATGACTTCGACGGATTGGCATGGCTACCTCATGGGCAATTGGCGTGAAACCCTTTATCGTCAAAGTGGCAGCAAGGCGACGTTTGAGCGGTTTTGGGAAGGTTCGCTTCGTGTCGGCGTGTTGAATCTGTCTCACGGTAGCCATTCTAGTCCACGTAGCTTTAGAGGGAACTCGCTTGGGCAGCTTCCTCGCTACCAGGCACAAAATGCTCCGGAAGGGCAATTCTTTTTGTCCCTCTATCCTAAAGTTTCGATGAGTGACGGCCGGAGCGCAAATAATGCGTGGCTGCAAGAAATGCCAGATCCGGTGTCGGCCATTACCTGGGATAATTATCTGAACGTTTCTCCAGAGCTGGGCAAAAAAGTCGGTTTGAAAGAAGATGACGTCGTTGAGGTGAGTTCGGCGGATGTGAAAGTTCAGCTCCCGGTCCATATTCAGCCGGGGATGCATCCTTTCGTGGTGAGTGTCGCTATTGGTTATGGCCGTCGGGCGGCGGGCAAAGTGGGGAATGAAGCCGGCGTGGACGTGATTCCGTTTGCGCGTGTTGAAGGGAGTCGGTTGGCCTTTTCGGGGCATCATGTGAGTCTGCGTAAGACCGCGCGGATGTATCGATTAGCCTCGACGCAATGGCATACCGCCACCGAAAATCGGCCGATCATCAACGATATTACGCTTTCTGAGTTTATCAAAAACCCGGGCGAATCCAATGAAACGGATCCCGAGTTGCGAATGAAGACAGTTCCAAGCATTTGGCCTTCCCATGAGTACAAGGGGCATCGCTGGGGTATGGCGATCGACCTGACCGCTTGCAACGGTTGTGGTGCTTGCGTGATTGGTTGCCAGGCTGAAAACAATATTCCGGTGGTGGGACGCGAGCAGGTGCGGAATAGCCGGCAAATGCACTGGATTCGCATCGATCGTTATTACTCGGGCCCGGCAGATAAGCCCGAGATTGTTTTTCAACCGATGCTTTGTCAGCAATGTGAAAACGCTCCCTGTGAAACGGTTTGCCCGGTTTTGGCGACGGTCCATGACGACGAAGGCCTAAATGTTCAGGTGTATAATCGTTGCGTGGGAACTCGTTATTGCCAAAATAATTGTCCTTATAAGGTTCGTCGTTTTAACTTCTTTGATCATTGGAAGTCTTACGAGGGCGCGATGAACATGGTTTGGAATCCCGACGTGACGGTGCGTTCCCGGGGAATCATGGAAAAATGTACTTTCTGTGTTCAGCGTATTCGCGACGGCAAGGATAAAGCTAAGGATGCCGGCGAGAAGGTTTCGGACGGGATGGTTTTAACGGCTTGCCAGCAGACTTGTCCGGCTCAAGCCATCGTGTTTGGTGATTTGAATGATCCCACTAGCCGCGTATCTCAGTTACGGAAGGATCCGCGAGCTTACCGTGTTCTTGAGACCTTGAATACGAAGCCGATGGTTTCGTACATGACTAAGGTTCGCAATAAAGAAGGTGAACAGCATGGCTAGTACTGCAGCAGTCATGGGAAATACCCCCGAGATCCTGGTTACCGGTGGAAAAACAGCCGTCGACGTGAACGATGACGTCGCTCATCCGGTTGAACATTTTCCGACCGATCGTTGGTGGGCCTGTATGGGGGTGGCGCTCTTTGCCCTGAGCATTTGGGCTTTTTCGGTTGGGTCGTTTGTGCTCAATGGTCAAGGGCTTTTGGGACTCCAGCAGCCCAATGGGTGGGGCACGGATATCACGAACTTCGTGTTCTGGGTGGGGATCGGTCATGCTGGTACGTTAATTTCAGCGATTCTGTTCTTATTTCGCCAAAAATGGCGTACGGCCATTAACCGGTCTGCTGAAGCCATGACGATTTTTGCGGTGATCACGGCCTTGTCTTTTCCTTTGCTTCATACGGGCCGCCCTTGGTACGCGGCTTTTTGGCTTTTACCTTTGCCCAATCAACGGCATCTTTGGGTGAATTTTCGATCCCCTCTGGTGTGGGACGTTTTTGCCGTTTCGACCTATTTTACGGTATCGTCCGTTTTTTGGTTTGTAGGTTTGATCCCAGACGTAGCGGCGATTCGTGATCGGGCAAAGAGCCCAATCCGAAAACTGATTTACACGATTCTTTCTTTGGGTTGGCGTGGGTCGAATAGGGGCTGGAGCCATTACGAAATGGCTTACATGATCCTCGCGGGTCTTTCGACGCCCCTCGTCCTTTCCGTGCATACCATTGTGTCCTTTGACTTTGCGGTCGCTCAGGTGCCGGGGTGGCATACGACCATTTTTCCGCCTTACTTTGTAGCGGGCGCAATTTTTTCGGGTTTTGCAATGGTGTTGACGCTCTTGGTGATTATGCGTGAAGTGTTTAACTTTAAGCATTACATCACGATGAATCACCTTGAAAAGATGTGTAAAATCATCATGGCGACCGGCATGATGGTCGGTTATGCTTATGCCTGCGAGTTTTTCATCGCTTGGTATAGCGGGGGAGCCTACGAGCGGTTTGTGTTTGTGAATCGGGCTTTTGGTCCTTACTGGTGGGCTTATTGGATCATGGTTTCTTGCAATGTGATTTTCCCCCAGATTTTTTGGGTTCGAAAATTCCGCCGAAGCATTCCGGTGATGTTCGTGATTTCGCTGCTGGTGAATATCGGGATGTGGTTTGAACGTTATGTGATTACGGTCACGTCGCTTCATCGAGACTTTTTGCCATCGAGTTGGCGTTATTACGCCCCGACTTGGTATGACTGGGGTTGGACGTTCGGAAGTTTTGGCTTGTTTTTCAGCTTTTTTCTGCTGTTTGTTCGCTTCCTTCCGGCGATTGCCATGGCGGAAGTGAAAAACGTTTTGCCTGAAGGCAATTCTGTTGGAAAGGAGCCTGCTCATGGCCACACCTAAGTCGACTCAACCCGAGCTCTCTGGCGTGATTGGTTTTTTTGATGATCCGCACGCTTTGATCGAGGCCACTCAAAAAGTCCGAGAAGCGCGGTATGAAAAGTTTGACGCTTTTACTCCTTATCCGGTGCATGGTTTGGATTATGCCCAAGGGTTGAAGCGTTCGCCCTTGCCATTTGTGACGCTTGGAGCGGGACTCACGGGTTTTGGTTTAGCTTTTGTCTTGCAATACTGGACTTCGGCGGTGGATTGGCCCTTGATCGTGGGGGGCAAGCCGTTTCATTCGTGGCCTGCTTTTGTGCCGATTTATTTTGAGTTGACGGTGTTGTTTGCGGCACTTTCGACCGTCGCGGCGATGTTTATTTTTAACGGTTTGCCTAATTTGAAACGCCGCATTTTTGATGCGAGCTTGACCTGCGACCGCTTTGCACTCGTGATTGAGGCCGCATCTGGTGCGGAATTTAAAGCGTTTTCGGAGTCTGAGGCAACTGAATTTTTGAAGAAGGTGGGCGCCCAGGAAGTTCGTAGCGTTTACACCGAAGGATGGTTTTGAATGGCGAACCTAAAATACATGGCTTTCGTGGCTGTATGGTTGGGTTTGGCTCTAGGGCTGGCGGGCTGTAAGCATAGCCAACCGAACGTCATCTACATGCCGGATATGGTTTATTCGCCGGCGCTCAAGGCTCAGCAAGAAGGGGCGATGAGCATGCCCGTCAAAGGGACGGTTTCTCGTGAGTTTCAGGCTTATGCTTATACGGACGTCGAGACTGCGGGACGAGAGTTGATTAATCCTTTGCCTCCGACTCCCTCAGTTTTGAGGCGTGGGCAGGCGATGTTCAACATTTATTGTATTGTTTGTCATGGTCCCCAAGGTGAGGGCGATGGGACGATCGTCCCAAAGTTTCCGCGCCCTCCTTCCTTGCAATCGGATAAAATTCGCGGTTATCCAGATGGAAGCATTTATCACGTGATGTCCATGGGCCAAAATCTGATGCCCAGCTATGCGTCCCAAGTTTCTTCGGGCGATCGATGGGCTATTATTTGGTATGTTCGTGCGTTACAGCGCGCTAAGCGCCCTACGGCGGATGACCTTAAAGCGGCTGGTCTATAATGAAGAAGGGCTGAGGAAAGTATTCTTATGGAACACACAAAAATTCGGGACCCGGGCGCTTTTCAGGTTTCAGCGGGCGCAAAAGTAGGTTTTCTCTTTTTGGCTGCCCTGGGAATCGGTACTTTCATATTTGGACTTTCAACCGATCCTAGTCGTGTTTGGGCGGCTTTTTTGCATAATCACTTTTATTTCATGTGTCTGGGCCTGGGCGGTTTGTTCTTTGCGGCCCTTCAGTGGATGACGGGGGCGATGTGGAGCGCGCCGGTTCGGCGGGTGAGCGAGGCCTTTACTGCTTATCTTCCGTTTGCCCTGGTCACGATGGGGATCCTTTATTTTGGGATCCATCATCTCTATCTGTGGAGTCATGCCGAGCATGTTAAAGGCGACCTTGTGCTCGAAGGAAAGGCGGGGTGGTTAAGTCCGGTCTTCTTTATTCTTCGGGATGTAGGGGCGGTCGCGCTTTGGTGGTTCTTTGCTCGTAAGATGGTGGGACATTCGATTGCTCAGGACACCGATGGGGCGATTAAACACACCTTGGCCAATCGCAAATGGGCCCCTGTTTTTACGGCCCTTTTTGCGATTACGTTCACGATGGTTTCGTACGATTTGCTCATGTCGTTGGATCCTCATTGGTTCAGTACGATGTACGGGGTTTATTGCTTTGCTGGCCTGTTTTATTCGAATTTGGCTCTGACTTGTATTGTTTCGATTTATTTGGTCAAGCAGGGAAAACTCAAGGGCATCGTCAATGACAATCACTTGCATGACTTAGGTAAGTTCATGTTCGCGATCTCGACCTTTTGGGCCTATATCGGATTTTCGCAGTTCATGCTGATTTGGTACGCCAATTTGCCCGAGGAAACCGAATACTTCATGCGTCGCATGGTCGATGGATGGTTTTATGTGTCGGTATTTTTGCTGGTGGGCAAATTTGTGATGCCCTTTTTTCTATTGCTGTCTCGCGATTCCAAGCGCAGTTCAAAAACGCTGGTTTTTGTGGGTTGCTGGATGCTTTTTGCGCAATGGGTGGATGTGATGTGGTTGGTACAACCTGAGTTTTTTAAAGAGGGTCCCCGTTTTGGCCTGCTGGAGTTGGGGATGTTCCTGGGCTTTGCAGGAGTGTTTTTGTTCTTAGTGACTCGCTTCTTGGGGCGTCACTCGGTCGTTGCGATCGGGGATCCAAGATTGGAAGAGTCGGTTTTTCATCATCACCAGTAATCGAAATTAAAAAACTGTGCCGGGGTCGTCCATCCCTGGACTCCGCGCGAAAACGCGCTTCCTGCGCGCGCGGATCCCCTCACAGTTTTTTAATTTCGCTCTCGTGGGGACAGGGGGGGCGGGGCGGTAGATTTGCCGCCGCAGCGGCGGTGGGTTTTGAAAATGGTCTACTAGACTGTGATTTCCGACTTAAATAATCAAATAGCTCGTACCTGCATGAGTGATTTAGATTGATCTGGATCAGTCTATTTCGCTTGATGTTACGCCGCTTTTTTTAACCCTTCCAATCCTTCAACTATCAGTTTACGCATAATGGTCTGGTATGGAATACCCATTTTGAGGGCGATGGCCTTTAGTTCAGTAATGACGTCCTCTGGAAGATTAACGCTGGTCGGGTACTTCTTCGCAGTCTTGTGTTTGCTATAAGCCTTCTTGATAGTCTTGGCGTTGAAACTGACTTTAGAATAGCCTTTTTCATTCTTTACATAGTTCGGCATAAAATCTCCGTTCCTTTTTGTTCATCTTGCGGATGTGGATGATCCGAATCCCCGCTCCGCGCATCGTAAAACACACGAACACCGGTTTGAGTCCATCAGTGAGGCCAAGGACGCCGTATCGAGGTTCCGTAACTCTTGGTGTAAGTTGTTCGCCCAGGACCCGTATCGCTTCGATTTGTTCAAATACTGACTCGGCCTCCTCACGGGTAATTCCGTGCTTTTTGAGGTTCTTGGTACGATTCCCCAAGTCCCAATCGAAAGCAAAATCCGACTGATTGTCAAACCAATCGACCAGCCACTGAATGAAACGAAACGTCGCCATAACTGGATACACTATATTACACTATGATTCACTATGTCAACAGTGCGAAACGGCGGGCCAGGAGGCCGGTCATTCATCGATCTCGGCAGTGCTAGGTGAACTCGCAGCCGGAAATATCAAAAACCGCGCGCGGGTTTTGATATGACTCAAAACCCAAAAACTCCGCCAACTGTGAGCGAAGTCGCGCTAAACTCGCCTTGTCCTTCGTCAAAGACTAAGTGGATCCAGGCTAAGTCGGCGGTTACCCCGATCGATCTCATGATTTGAAAGTGAATGAAACGATAAGGTATCCGAAACCGGGGAGAACTTGAAGTATCCCGAAGCCGAATCTCCGTTCTTAAAAAGCCTCCGTACTGTCGGAAAGATCTGTGGGCCAACCATATGTTGAAATCCTAGGACCTCAGGACTGACAAACATTGTGGTGTAATAAATCCCAGCCTGGATGCTCACTCGCCAGTGGGTATTACGCTAACCCCGCGCGTGCCCTGGTTTTTTCCTGCGCTCTTCCTTTTTCATCACATGATTCGGGACCAGTTTTTAAAGTCTGAACCAATCCAAACTGATTGCCGCGACGATTTCTTCCTTGGAGTCGCGGAGAATGGGCTCGGCTTTGGTCAGGGTTTCGAGCAGCATTTCGCGAATTCGCATAAAGTCAGGCTCTGAGAGGGCTAATGCGCCCGAGTAATGGAGATCGGATTTGGCGGGAAGATCGAGCGCAGCGATTGCCTTCATGCGCCAGTTGTTTGGTTATGCCTCACCATGGAAATAGTGGTTTATTTGGCATGAACTATATAACATATTGTTTTTAATTAATATTATTACGTATTTACATAGTAAAAATATGTAGTATCATAGAGATATGTTAAAGGATGTTTTCGAAAAAGCAAAACGAAAGGCAAAGCTTCTTCAAAAGCTTCGGCAGGATCCCCGTTATTTGAAGACCATTGGAAAGCTAAAGCGTGAAGGGCTGCTGGATGTCCGCGACATCCCGAAATATCGAGGACAGGTTTTCTTAAAAGATGCAATCTGGGCGGCTCAGCTTGAGCCACGAATTTTTGAGCTGCTTCCGGCCATTATTACGAGGCGGCCCAGCCTATTCGTGTTTTTTGACCTTCCTCCGGACCTTAAACAGGTGACCCAAGAACTTAAAGCTGGACACGCCCATTCTCCCTATCAAGGGATTTCGCCCGAAAAATACCAGCACTGGCTGTCGTTTGTTGGACGAACGAACAGCCGGCCTAAAATCATGAAGTCATTTCGATTGAGCCAAGAAGATCTCGCACTCTTACGCCGCCTCACCGACGAGACAGCACTCACCCAAACCGAAGTTTTACAAATCGCACTCAGGGATTTTGCAAAAGGTAAAATCACCGATTCCAAGGAATCTTGGTAAAGTCACTTGGCGGGTCAGCGATTGATGCTGTGATGGGTGCGAGGTAATCAGTAATTTTGACCAACACCGACGTCGACGCTCATTCTTCGAGCCAATGGGATTTACTGCCGCGGGAAGGCAGTTGATGCAACTCTTCGCCGTGAATTAAAAAATCGAGAACACTCGCTTTCAACTGCAATGCCGCGGGACCTGGTGGTTTGACCTTTAAAATCATTGGACAATGACTGATCCCTGAGTCATCTATCCCCAGATTTTGTCTGTTGCCAAAATTTGTCAACACTTTAGTGACAATGTTATTGCGCAATGCGTTGTAATACCATATAAGTGCCCTCGTTATGAGTCACCAGATGGCCGTTCAAAAATTACTGCAGGCGCGAATGCTTGAGGCGAAGGCTAAGAACCCTTCCTTCTCCCTTCGTGCCTTTGCGGGAAAGATTGGGATTAGTCCGGCGATGGTGTCTCGGGTGCTTTCTGGCGAAAGACAAGCTTCGCGAAAACTGATTCAGAAAATCATGAACGCCCTGATGCTCGATCCCGAGGAGCGCGCGGCAGTTTTGGCCCGCTTTCCGGCCTCCAAAAAACGGCGGGATCTTCGACAGGTGGATGCGGTTGACCCTAGCTACCTGCAACTGACGGCGGATCATTTTCGGATGATCTCGGAGTGGCACTACTTTGCGATTTTGTCGTTGTTCAAGACCAAGAATTTTAAGAGCGAACCAGCTTGGATTGCGGCTCGATTAGGACTGAATCTCAGTACGGTCACTCAATCTTTGGAGCGCCTGAAGCGATTGGAGCTGATTTGTGAAACGAAAGATGGGGGGCTTCAGCGAAACTCGTCGAGGTTTCAGACGACGGATGACGTGGTGGATCTCTCGATTCGTAAGGCCCATTTTGAAACGTTGGAGCTGGCGCGCAAGTCGCTCGAATCTGATCCAGTCGAAAGACGAGATTTTACGAGCCTGACGCTGGCTTTTCCCTCGGAGCGAATGGGAGAGGCCAAGGCGCTGATCCGAAAATTTCAAGACGAGTTTGACTCGACATTTGAGGCCAATAGCGGTCCGAAGGACGAAGTCTACCGACTCTGGACGAGTCTTTTTCCATTAACGAAAGAAAATCAAAAGAAGGAGAACATATGAAAATAGGAATTAGAGGCTTGATGAAAGGCCTGGCGCTAGCGATCACGACGGTGGCGGTAGCAACGGGCGTCACGGCGGGCGAGAGAATTGGAAACGGTGGAGTGGGTGTGGTTTGTCGCAATCCTCAAGGCCGTATTGTCGGAACGCCAGAGATGCTGGATGTCTTTGAGGCCGGAAATCAGTATCATCTGAATTTTGATAAAAGTCCCGGAATTAGCGTGGATATGCGGGTTAATTTGGCGCAGCTTCAGATGACCTCGAATCAAAAGTTCTTGTCGGATTTTCAAACTGAACTTGCCAGGGTTCGTTCCAAAATTACCTTCTTGAACCGCGGGATCGGTCTGGAGCCCACGAACGATGCTTTTCCGGTGATCAATAAAAGGGGCTGCAAATTTGAGCAGGTCGCTAACTACTCTAATGATGGCAACATCTATGTGGACAAAGAAATCTTTGACCGTCTCGATGGAGTGAATCAGGCGGCGCTTTACGTTCACGAAACAGTGTACGCGATCGCCCGCCACGAGGTGGGCGAGACGAGTTCGATTCGCTCGCGGAGGCTCACGGGCCAAGTATTGGCAAACAATTCGGACTCGGGCGTGATTCGCGAGTTGATGGCGCAGTTGAGTACGCCGCCGGCGCCCGTGGCGCCACCGAAGCCGCAAAGACCTATTGATAAAATTGTAAATGGCGCAACCTATGTTGATATGGGTCAAGAATATTGCGCGTTACATATCGAAAAAAATGCAAATACCGAGTTGGTAATAACGTTCATAGGCGATCCAAGAGGTAATAGGCAATGCAGTGGGGCAGGCGAAACTTGGATTTATGTTTGTACTGAGAAGGGGGTTTGTAGATCGTTAGGAGGGATCTTACAGGGTATGCAGAGTTTTGTTGACGGATCCCATGATCTTACGGGATGGCGAAAGGTGATGGAATTTAAAATTATTGACGATGGCTCACTCTTGCAAAGGTCTTTCTACATGAAAGATGAGCGTGAAATTGAAGTTACTTCATGGGAAAAGTATATTTATTATTGATTTGTTTTTTGCCTTCCCGTGCCCAGCAGTCGCTGTGATTTGACAGCAACTTCAATGCGCAAATGACTATAAAGGAGTGAATTTATGAAATACTTTTTCGTTGGAATGGCTTTAGTGGTTGGAAGTGTCTCCGTCGGTGTGACTGCTCCCGTCCGTGCGGACGACGGCCCCACGGTAGCCGAAGTGACTCGTAGTCCGTCTTTTGATTTGCTGGTCCAGGAATTTAAAAACGTAACCATCTCCGAAGTACAAGTGCGCGATCATGATCGGTATGGAAATCCGGCGACGGGCGTGACGAGTGCCAGCATTGAGTTTAATATGTTGGTCATTCCTCGTGGTTGTAATACGAGCTACTACCGTGACGAAATCTTGGCTCGAATTCAGGGTCACGAATCCTTCCGGGATGTGAATCCAATCATGAAGGTTGATTTTGGGTTGATCGATGAAATCGGTGTCCTCTCCACTTGTGTGGGGTTGCCGCCACGGCCCGCACATCTTAAACTAGACTTGCTCAATGGGATCGATGCTACCTTTGGGCAGGATCGGGTATTTACCTTTCAATTCGACGGACCCGCAAACGCGCTCACGCATCATTTAGAACAGTGGATTGTACGGGTGAATGTGAACCAAGCTACTGGAAAAATAGAGGTAGCCCCGATTGTTCGCAAAAACGACGAGCCTGTGATTCCGGCTGCATATATTCAAAACGTTCAGTGCGACACTCTTGATCGGCGTCTTTTTGTTGGAGTGCCCTCTGACAAAGACCGACTTAACCTCGTGATCACCAAGGTCGCGGGTGACGTTGCGGACGGCAAAAACTACTCCGTGGCCATTGAAGGCACGAGTAAATCCATTTTTGGCCCTGATTCAGGCCCGCAACAGCTTAAACTCATTGCTAATCCTCATCCACCGAAAATGAGGGAACCCACCTTGCTTTCCCTGATTGATCCTTCAAGGAGTCCTATCCTCGAAGCGCAGCTCGATACGCGTAACTTGGGGTGGAAGGTCAATCGCCCTTTTTCATTGGAATTTAAGTCGGGAGAAAAGGTGTTTTTGGCCTCTTGCACCGTGACGGATATGGCGCAGTAGGCGTATTGGCCCTGGACCCGGGGCAAAAAACCCACTGAAAAAAAAGGGCTAAAGCCCGAGAATAATCCGCACGCGGCTCTCGGTGTCCGCCATCGTTTGTCGTGAAACGACGCCAATGCGCTTAATAAATCGATCGTTCGACATGGAACGCAGATCCTCGCACTTGATAAAGCTATCGTTTTTCAGGCCGCCTTCGGGGGGCTTCACGCCGACATGGGTCGGCCATCCGCGATGGGTGGACGTGATCGGTATTCCGATAACCAGATCAAGCGGTCCGTGGTTGAACGGATCAACAGAGAGAACCAGGCATGGCCTTACGCCCGCTTGCTCGCGGCCCTTGGTAGGATTGAAATCGACCAGCCAAATTTCACCGCGCGAAGGCGCTTGAACTTGAGGGGGGGTCATTTCTTGTCGTCCGATTCATCAGAAAGGGCGCCTTCCCAAAGCTTTCGCTCGGCAAGTTCTTCTTCCCAAGCCTTCGGATTCGACTTCACAGCTAAAACCTGGCTGTTCAGCTCCTCGAAGAACTTCGCTCGCCGGTAATTTTCGACCGCTTCGTCTAGGACGAGCTGCATCGGCTTGCCGGTCTTTTCGGAAAGCTGCTTGAGCGTGTCGTGTGTCGGTTGACTGATTTTTGCGGTAACGGCCATAAATCACCTCAATTCAAGTGTATCAATTGGTATACTAGTTTGTCCACCTAAAACTATATTTCATGGTATACTTGAAGCCATTGAGTTTTTTCTACATCAGTTATCTCCGTAGTATATGCGGCGATTAAACTCGCGTTTGCGGAGAATCGGCGCCATAATCTCCGTATGTTTTGCGGAGATTATGGCCGGTGAAATACATCCATGAACTCAAAAACTGGCCCGATTTTCAATGGGATCAGGAGCGTTTAGCGCCGCTCCTCGCTGCTGTCCGCCTTCGGCAAGGTCGACTGATTGGCCGGATGGAGGGGCTCGGGTTTAAGCTTCGGGCGGAGGCGGTTCTTCAGACTCTGACCGAAGATGTGCTGAAGTCGAGTGAAATTGAGGGCGAGAATCTCGATCGTCTTCAAGTACGGTCTTCGCTGGCGCGACGACTTGGGTTGGACGTAGGAGCGACCGCGAAGGCCGACCGAAACGTCGAAGGCGTCGTCGAGATGATGTTAGATGCCACCCAAAACCACGCAGCGCCACTGGGGGTGGATCGACTTTTTGGTTGGCACTGCGCGCTTTTTCCGACGGGTCGAAGCGGAATGTCTAAAATTCGCGTGGGTGACTGGCGAGATGACAGTGCTGGGCCGATGCAGGTGGTGTCCGGTCCGCTTGGGAGGGAAAAGATTCATTTTCAGGCGCCTGAGGCGACTCGTTTAACAGTGGAGATGCGCGCTTTTATCGCGTGGCTGGATAGTAAAAAGTCCATAGACCCGGTTCTGAAGGCCGGGGTAGCCCATCTTTGGTTTGTGACTCTTCATCCTTGTGATGATGGAAATGGCCGCATTGCGCGCGCGATTACGGATTTGGCGCTGGCGCGTTCGGAGGATAGTCCGCAGCGTTTTTACAGTATGTCGGCGCAAATTTGTTTAGAACGAAAAGCCTATTACGATATTTTGGAAACGACCCAGAGAGGTTCTTTGGATATTACGGCTTGGCTGGAATGGTTTTTGGGTTGTTTGGAACGCGCGTTTCACGGCGCCGAAGGGATCCTTGAGGCGGTGCTGCGGAAGGCGCGTTTCTGGGAGGCACATCGAGAGATTTCTTTAAATGATCGGCAGCGAAAAATAGTGAATCGCCTCTTGGATGGGTTTTTTGGAAAGCTGACCTCTTCCAAGTGGGCAGTTTTGTGTAAGTGTTCGCAAGATACCGCGTCTCGTGACATCAGTGAACTTCTGGATCGCGGGGTTTTGATTAAAAACCCCGGCAGCGGGCGCAGTACGAGTTATTCGTTGGTGGCTTGATTTCTCAGAAGCTACCGCCCTCGGAGTTTGTCGAGTTGGGGAATCGGTGGACCCTCATCGAATTCGGGTGCGAGGCGTCTCAATAACTTTTCTGCATCCGCGAGGGGTCTTGCGATTCGATCGTCCAAAGACTCGATGATTTGGCGAAGCTCTGCCGCTTTAATGCGCAGCGATTCAGGTATTCCGGAAGATGGCCTGAGCTCGTACTCGATGCGTCTCATGGCTTTATAGGCCTGGGCGCGCCAACTCATGAGTCCCTCACGAAATCTCTTGGTGTCGGCTTTGTTTTTCTCGAATACTGAGCGGCTCAAACTTTGATTCCAGGTTTCGACCTCGCCGGTAGCTGCCAATAACTCATCGATGCATCTACTCATATAATCCTGAGAACGTTTGTCTTGAATTGCAAGGTTCACGGCGCGTTTTAGCTCAGAAGCGCGGAGATTAATGCGGATGATGGGACTCCGTTCGTTTCGTTCAATCGTATCCACATATTGGCGGATATGTAAAAACTCGTGTTGAGCAAGGTCCATGTCGAGGCCGTCGGGCAGGTAGACCTTTGCGATGTAATGCCCTGAGCCTGGTGGTTCTTGTTGAGGTTCGTTGGCATTGGATGCGAGGGCTAATCCTCCGCGGCCGGTGTTTGCATGGTCTTCGGCCACGACACGGGCGGCTTCTTCGCCGTTGATCACTTCAACCGAGATACGGATACCTTTGTCCTTGAGTCGCTTTGAGGCATCCTCGGCGTAGCGTTTTGTGCCTTCTAGCATTTTGAGGTAGGTGGGCTGCGCTTTTGGATCATTCCAAGGGGTCGACCACTGGAGTCGTTCGGGCTTGATCGCTTTCGGCTTAGAAGGTCTTGCGATAGAGGGGGACAATAGCCGCTCCTCCTCTTGTTTAAGCCGCTCAATAAACTCGGGACCAAGTCGAGCTACCGCATTGGCGCCGATGGGGCCACCATGGAGCATGGCTTTTACGGCTTGGATGATTTCGAGGTTCGTAATGAAATTTTCTCGATTGGGCAAAAATCTAAATAAGCGCCAAATGGCATTAGCATTGCCTTGAGTCAGTCTCATGAGAGTCTCTAAAGCGTCATCCGTAATTCTCGCTCCGGTACCTAATGTTTTGGTTTCAAAAACATCACGTACAAATTGTGGAGTGAGTGGTTTCATTTCAAACCAATCTATTTCTCTTTCTTTTGGAGATAGCCTTTTAAACGTCTCTTTTACCGTTTTTTTCATTTTAGATACGGGAAGAAGATCCTCACCTGGGAAATTAAAATCGTTCAGGGCGAACGATTTTTTTACTATATATACCGGTGAAATCAAGATAATGCGCAGTTCGTTTTGTTTAAGTAACTCACGAAGGAGGTCTCTCGTAGCTTTGTGTTCATGAAAATAGACTTCATCAATGATCAATACCGGAGTTTTTGTCGGATTAGCCTCTTTGGTGATTTTTACAAAACGAGCAATGATTTGTTGATAATCGAGATCATTCGGAATTGTATCATGAGGGAGCCAGAGCTTATCTAGAAGCGCGAAACGAAATTCCTCATTGAGGTCTTTAGGATCCAGCGAGTAGCGTTCTTGGCCCTCTTTTGTAGTGCCTTTAAAATGACTGCTCATGTCTTGAATTTGTTTCATTGAGATAAAATAGGGAGCGATCGAGGGATCTTCCTCTTTTAATTCGGCGATGGCTTCAAATACCATCGTGGTTTTGCCTACTCCTCCGGCGTCGACGATAGCGGTAATTCCGGGGCGATTCGCTACTTTTTGAATATGTTTTTTGAATAGTCTTAAATTAGTGGGGTCGAAGAATGCATTGTTACGAGTGGATAGACCCCAAATGATCATGGGCACATCGAAACGCCAGTACCAGCCCATATTTGGTTTTGTCCGAATAGGTGTCACCCCCTTTTGAGGGTCAACTTTTACGTCTTCGGCGACAATCGCAACAATAGGGCGCGTCGCTTGAAAGTCCTCCTTGAGGGGGGTGCTCATGGACTCCGCTACTCCAATCATGAGTGCTCTCAGAATTTGATCCAAGCACCGCAGTGGTTTTGGCGCGTCGGCCGCAAAGGCAGCTGGCGTCGCGAGGAGGAGTAGAAATAGTAAAAGGAGAACGCGGGTCATCTCCCTGTAGAATCGGTCGTTTGGCAGGGATTCTTAATGAGTTTGTTTTTTGACGGTCCTCAGACTCTCGTTGGAATGGGATTGCTTGCCGCGTTGATCCGGCGTACAAATAAGCGCGAGTTTAACCCCGTTGGATAAAAAATTATGGAACTTCACGCTAAGAACCCTCAATACCCACTTTTGGCGCTAACGGCTCTAGCGGTGCTTACAGTCACCGTTGCCCAGGCTGGTTCAAACCTGAAAGATCCTTGGGTCTCGACGCCTGAGCTTGTGTCGCATGGCAAGGCGCTTTTTCAGGCTCAATGCGCAGCCTGCCACGGTCCGGAAGGCAAGGGGAACGGCCCTGCTGCGGCGGTTTTAAACCCGCCGCCTCGTAATTTTTCGGTGACGACCGGATGGAAGAATGGTCGCAAGGTCAGTATGATTTTTAAGACTCTCAAAGAGGGGCTTCCGGGTTCGGCCATGGCGTCCTTTGGAACTTTGCCCGCTGATGACCGTTGGGCTTTGACTCACTATGTGATTTCACTTAACCCGACTGCACCCGAGCAAGATGCCCCGGAGGATTTCAAAAAGGCCGGAGTGGATACCAGTGGCAACGGCGTTGAAGCCATCGAAAAGTCAATTTCGGTGGATCTTGCGATCGAACGAATTTCAACCCCTGAAACCGAGAGTGGGGCTCATCTCTATCAGCCGTTGAGTGTGGAAATGGATGAACAAATGGGCGGCGGGGCGCGAGTTTACTCGAGCCGCTGTGTTCAGTGTCATGGTCTGAAGGGTGAGGGTGGAATCAAAGTGAAAAATCTGGGCGTCATTCCCGTGGCATTTGTGACGACTCATCCTTTTTCCTCGGATAAAACAATGGTCACGCAAGAAGCTTTTGATCACGTCGTCATTCAGGGGTTTTCGGGTGACCTCATGCCGGGTAATGGGCAGTTGAGCGGGGGTGAACTTCATGAGCTCTATTTATTTGTGAAGAGCCTGCCGAACGGTCGTTAACTCCGGCATACCGATGAGCCGAGTGGTGAGGGGCAGCACGGCCCCCTGGGTTTGGCTTCGAGCAACTCCGACGTAAAGAGCGGCATTCATGAGGCTTAAATGCACGGCGGCACTTGGAAAGTTGCCGGTCGTTTCGTGAGTTTCAAGATTAATTTGCTCTCCAAAAAGACCTAATGGCGTGGAGTAGGTGCATAGTTCGGCGAGTCGGTCGCTGGCTTCTTCGACTCTTCCCGAGAGAGCGAGACAGGAGATGAATAAGAAACTTGTCACGAGCTGGGCGCTATCCGTTTCAGATTGCCCGTCAGCATTGCGAAAATGTTGAAGGATGACGCCATCGGAGAGGTTTTGTTGAAGCGTGTTGAGCGTGTTTTGGACGCGGATGTCATCAAAGGGCAAAAAGCCGATCAACGGAATCTGAAGGACGGAAGCGTCTAGGTCACGTTTACCGAAGGCCGAAGTAAACGTCAGAAGTTGGGAATCATATGCTTGTTGGCAAATGGTTTGGCGCAGAATTTGGCGTTCAGTGTTCCATCGTGCTGGCGCCTCTTGTTGGAGTTGGGCGGCCAGCGAGATTCCTCGGTCCAGTGCGGCCCAGCACATGATCTTTGAGGCCGCATAGTGTTCAGCTTTAGCGCGGGCTTCCCATGGACCGTGGTCTGGTCGGCGCCAGGCTTGGCAGACGTAGTCAAGGACCTCTGAGAGTTTTGGCCATAAGCCGGGTGGTAGTTCCCCAAAGAGGCGAAAATACTCACTAGCGGTGATCAAAATATGGCCATAGATATCGAGTTGAAATTGGCGTGCTGAATGATTGCCAATCCGGACCGGACGAGAACCCTGATACCCTGAAAGAAACGGTAATTCTTTTTCAGGGAGATCTTTTCCGCCGTCTAATGAGTAGACGGGCTGAAGTCCTTCCGCGCCATCACGGGTGATAATGTCGCTCAACCAAAGAAAAAATTCGTTGGCTTCGTCCCGGTATCCTAGATGCGCCAGAGCTTGAATTGCTACCGCGCCGTCCCGAATCCACGCGTATCGGTAGTCCCAGTTTCGGCTTGTTCCAGCCGTTCCGGGAATGGAAGTCGTGACTGCCTCGGCAATGGCGCCCGAATGCGCGCTGCTCAGAAGTTTGAAAACTAAAGCCGAGCGAGTCACCGCATCGTGCCACGGGCCAGCAAAGAGACATCCTGATGGCGGGCAGCGATGGGCCCATCCTCGCCAATAGTCCGCAGTAATGGTGGGGGAGGGGGCTTGAGGTAGGTTGGCGCGCCTGCCCCAGGCCCAGGTAAAATGGGCTTTTTGGCCGGCTTCGAGGGAAAACTGCGAGGTGACGCTGGTGCCGCTCAACGGGATTGTGAGCGACACGTCGGCTCGAAGTCCTGCAAGTTCATCAGGGTAGGTGCCCCGAAAAAGGATGCCCCCGCGGTGCTGTTCCGCGCGGGCCGCATGGGCCCCGTAACCGAATCGAGGAGCGCAAGTGAGTGTCCAGTCGACCTTACCATTGAGGATTTCGACCCTTCTGAAAATAATAGGGTCTTGTCGAAGATGGGGATCCATGGGCATCCAGTCCGTGAGCACCCCTCGTCCAGAGGGTGTTTCAAAAACCGTTTCGAGTACATGCGTCCGCTGGAGGTACCGTTGCTCTGATCTAAAGTCACCCGTTGGAGCGATTTGAAAACGCCCCCCTTGGTTATCGTCTAGAATTGCTCCGAAATGGCTGGGTGAATCCAAATAGGGAAAACAGCACCACTCGACAGAGCCCAGACGATTGATGAGCGCCGCGCTGGATTGGTTACCAATGAGGCCGTAGTCGCTGAGTGGCAATGAACTCATGCGACTCGTCGGATCTCAGGCGTGGAGGGTTCTTGGGCTGGGGTACGATGACCGATTCCATATTGGTATACGAGTCTGCCACCCAAAAATCCGGAGATCCCAAGAATCATGAGTGAAACAAAGGAGAGAATGATTTGGCCTGAAGTGACGATGTCCGGCATCCCCCCGTTCAGCGCATATCTTGCGTAAAGGTTGACCGCGTAGAGTGCGGTTACGACCAGGTTGAGTATCAGATGGGTCGTGGCGACCCGCTTAGGAAGACTGCCGGCCGGGATGCTCATATAATCCGCTAAACCGGTAGGTACGGCTAAAAGGAGGGAGACGAGGCCAGCCAAGACAAAGTCGAAGGAAACGGCCGCAAAAGCTCCGGTCATATCGAAGGCGAAAAAAATGTCGCAAACCAGACTGGAAAGCCAAAAACCGATGGGAAGGTGGATCATGAGCGGATGCAGGGGGTGCTGGATGGATTTGCCCTGTAGCAACCGGAGAAGAGCACCCTTCGAGGATTGAGATTGGGGATTTGGCATGTTTGTCTCCTGATTAGATGGCTCAATCAAATAAGCAAGGTTAGGGCCAAATCAGGGCGACGTTTTTTTATGACGGAGGGCGACTCCTATTGCGACGAGGGCGCCCATCAGTGCGCCGAAGAGGACATCCGTAGGAAAATGGCGTCCAGCGAGAACGCGATAAAGCCCCGTTGAAAAGGTTAACGCAAAGCTCCCGATGCCGGCGATGCCAACGAGCGCAAGGGGCGCTTGTCGCGCCGCGAGTGTCAGGGTGAGGTAAACAGTTGCTGTTGCCGAAAAACTGGTGTGCCCTGAATAAAACGAAGTGTAGTTTGAAAAATCTTTAGCACGAAGAGGATCTGTATAAACAAAAGGACGTGGTCGTTGTGTGAGGAGATGGGCGGTTTCAGTAAAAAGACCGTTCCAAGCCGTGGTTTGAGCAAAAATCACGAAATCTGTGCCGATGGCAAAGAGGGCGGTCATGGGGCTGATGCGTCCGAGCAATAAGAGCGCGCCTTCCCAGAGTGGCGGGACACTGAGCGCCAAAATTCCTGACAATCCCTGTGTTGAAAATGAGAGTCGATCCGCGTCCATCACTTCGAGACCTACGGCTAGGCGATCCATTGAGAGTAGGCTGGAGGGGGTGCATTGTTCGGGTTGACTTGCGCAATGAGGTTGAATCACTAAACCGCGCGAATAGATTGCGCCGATCCAAAAGAGAAACGGCAAAACCGTACCCAAAAAATCCGAGCGCTTGAGTTTGGGCGGGTTTTTAGTGCTGAGCAACATTGGAATCGGCCTTTTTTTTTCAATCATATCATGGCACTCATGAAGGGTTAGAAAAATCATGAAAGGAATAATTTATGTCGACTTTACGTGTTGGAACTTTGGCTCCCGAGTTTAGGGCTGATGCTTATGTTTCAGGTCAGAACGATGCAACGACGGTTAGTCTTAAGGATTTTCAGGGTAAGTGGGTTTGTTTGTTTTTCTATCCGCGTGATTTTACTTTTGTTTGTCCTACTGAAATCCGTTCTTTCGCTCAGCACGAAAATGAGTTCAAAGAGCATGGCTGCCAGGTGGTTTCGTGCAGCACCGACAGTTATTACACGCATAAGGCATGGTTTGAGCGCGACCTCAAAGATGTAAAATATCCGATTTTGGCTGACACCAATCATCAAATTTCGCGCGATTATGGTGTTCTTATTGAAGAAACCGGGGCTGCGCTTCGCGGTACATTTTTGATTGATCCCAAAGGCGTGCTTCAATGGATGAGTGTCAACGCATTAGGTACGGGGCGTTCTATTGAAGAAGTGATCCGGACTTTGGCGGCGATGAAAACCGGTAGTCTTTGTCCCGCAGACTGGAGACCTGGCCAGGCCACGTTGAAGTAAGTGGCACAGGGGTTCAATCATTTTTTCATGTCTCGATCGACTATGGAATGTTCCATGCAAATTACCCATGCGCAGAACCTAGTAATTTAGGAGACAAACATGAAAAAGTTTCTCGCGATTCTCGCTATGAGCGCTTTTGTGGCAAGTGGTGCGTTCGCACAATATGACAATACTTATACGTCAGCTGGTCAAAAAGCTGGCCAAGCAGGAACCAAGGCCGGGCAGAAAGCCGGTCAAGCAGGACAAAAGGCCGGGCAGAAAGCCGGCCAAGCAGGACAAAAGGCCGGGCAGAAGGCCGGCCAAGCAGGACAAAAGGCCGGGCAGAAGGCTGGCCAAGCAGGACAAAAGGCCGGGCAGAAGGCTGGCCAAGCAGGACAAAAGGCCGGGCAGAAGGCTGGCCAAGCAGGACAAAAGGCCGGGCAGAAGGCTGGCCAAGCAGGACAAAAGGCTGGTCAGAAGGCTGGTCAAGCAGGACAAAAGGCTGGTCAGAAGGCTGGTCAAGCAGGACAAAAGGCTGGTCAGAAAGCTGGCCAAGCTGCAGGACAAAAGGCTGGCCAAAAAGCAGGACAGAAGAGCGTTTGAGCTAGTTTCCGTACGGAGTTCTAAAAAATCAACGACCTGGGGGCGGTTATTTCATTCGTCTCCAGGTCGTTTCTTTTAATTCTCTTCCTGCCGCTAGCGCCGAAATCCTTGCAATTGCGCCATAAATCAACTCTAACAAGGGTTCTTCTTGTGACGGATGTTCTGGGCCGCTCGCAGGGTCATCTTCTTCAAATTCACGTAAATCAGACATGCACAGTTTGCGAAACACCATGCCTTGCGAATTGAGATTGTCCTCGATTCCTCTATCAGTATTCGTCCGCAGGAAACCGCCGATCAATTCGCCACCCGAAAGATAGATGACTGGCTCTGCCGCTAGACGGTCGACTAGGGTTGCCGTTGGAATTCCTTCTTGTATGGCTACGCTCACAATTTCGGATCGATTTTTTCCAACACTCATTTTATTTTTTGTGCGCCGGTTCATATGACGGATTTCATCGCCGGAGTGAACGACCATGATTCCCATGCCGTAGGTGCCTGAGTTGTTTTTCACAAAAACAAACGGCTTTTGCGTAATGCTATGAACGTCGTAGGATTTTTGCGTGCGGAGGAGAATCCGGTCGACGGCCTGGGCTACTTGTTCGACGCCATCGTCATCATTGAATCGAACGGGGCTGACTTCTTCGGTATCAACCTGAATTAGCCAAGGGTCGATTCCGACAATCGCCGCAAACTCACCCACCAGCTCATTATAATGTCGAAAATGATCGGTTTTTTTGCGCGAATGCCAACCGAGCGTGTGGCTCGGGAGAATGGGCTGGGTGACGGCGTCTAAGTCTTTTGGATAGCCGCTTGAAAAATCATTATTCAACAAAATCATTTCGGGCGTGAAATCTCCCGCCGATAGAATTCCGTCATGAATCGATATTGGCCACGCTTCAAGGTGTTTTTGCGTTTCAGAAACCAGCTGAATAGAGCCCAAGGGGGACAGCGAGTGGGAGGACGGAAGCGGTCCATACCAGCCTAGACGCACGTCAAAACCTGCGTTTTTGACAAGCTCGGAAAGAGAGTGAAGATTTTCCAGATAAAACAGATTGGAGGTGTGTGACTCAGGCAAAATCAAAATTCTCTGTGGAATCGCTCGATTCATGCGACCAAAGATTGCTTCGACCTGGGCCTTGAAAATAGGCGGGGCGGTGCGCTGGTCTTCAGGGCAAATATTATTGAACCCGGCGGGATACAAGTTGCTGTCGACTGGAACAATCTTATGCCCTGAGTCTCGCAGATCAATCGAGCAGTAAATGGGAGGGGGGGCGTGGCGTATTTGCTCCATGTGCCATTCCCAAATTTTTCGCCGATTTTTGCGAATTCCTTCGGCGAGTTGCTTTTTCGTGCGGGATAGGGAGGGGGGTATCATGAGTGTTTCTCACCGCGAGGTTTTGAGTTTTTCCATCTCAGCTAAGGTTTGATGAATAAGATCAGAGGTTTCTTTGGAGAGAGGGGCGGACCAGGCTTTCAAAAGCTCGATGGCTTGTTGAAGGTTTTGAAGGCCCTCATTTCTTAACACAAGGGAGAGCTCCCGCAAATAGGCGTGAGTCTGATCGGGGGTTCTGGGTTTAGGATGTAAAGCAGGCGGGCCGGGTGGTTTGCTGCAGGCTTTTAAATAGCTTTTGAATCCCGTAAGCAGCCGGTCTTTGGATTCCTGAGCCGAGGCTAAATCAGCCGTGAGCAACGTTTGGTGAAAAAACAAGAGTGACTCTAAAATGCATTCTCCGCGACGGCCGAGTTGATCCCGGGCTTGCGCTTCCTCAAGAAAGTTGGCAGAGGGAAATTTCGCACAAGATCGTAGCTTGAGTGCCTGGCGGACGCCCAAGAGTTCACCCTTGAGAGAGGGCGGGGCTTTGTCGGCGACAACAGCCTGCACAGAAGCGATGGCCGCCGAGGATTGAGGATCGCGATCGAGCTGAATGAGTGCTTTTGCTTTCAAAACCAAGGTTTCAACGTGAAATAGGGGGGCTTTTTCAGATTTCTGAGGCGTCTGAGCAGAGAGGATGTGCAAGTTTTCGTCGCTCGTCAGGAGAGCTTCGGATGGCTGGTGGAGGGCAAGATAGGCTCGCATTAACTCGATGCGAGCGGCGATTCCGTCCTCCGTTTTTGGGTGGGTGAGGACATAGTCTTTGAGTAACCGTTTCGCTTTTTCTGGTTTTTTCAATTCTAAATAGGAATGAGAGAGTAGGAACTGTGCCTCAGTGGAGTTGGGGTGTCCTGGATAGCGGGCTAAAAGTCGCTCCAGCAAATAGGCGGCCCGACTAAAATTGCGAGCTTCAAAACTGGCATGGCCGTCTTTCCAGAGAATCTCGGACTCCCCGCGGGACGTGGGCCCCACGCTGGTGGGGGAAATCCCCGTTTCGGAGGTTGGCGTAGCGGCGTTCCCCTGCGTGGCCACCACTAGCACCAGTAGTCCAAACACAAAATAATAGTTATTCATCAAACTTTGAATCCAGTGCCATGGCCACATGGAAAAGATCCTCCACAGAGTGAACATCCCGGGCAAGTTCAGGCAGTTTAGCGCAAAGGGGGATGGGTCTCTGAGCGAGTGCCTCGATCACGCGATGTTCGCGCTCCTGAATCGCGCGAATGACTTCAAGGGCTGGCTCTGTGGAGGCGGATGAGTCAGACGGTTGCGGCGGGCCCAAATAGCTCAAGGTGCGATTGACCGCTACTCCATCAAAGTGAAACCCATGGTCATGGATATTTGAAATAAAATGGAGAGCTTCCGGCACTGTATCGGGGGCTGGCACAGTGACCATCAGAAACCCCACTTGATCGGATTCTAAGAGCGCCGTGATTCTTTTGAGATTGGCTGTAAAAGCGACACGAACCTCAAAAAGGGCAGCCGCAAAGTCAAAAAGATGGGTTATGAAGCCAGCGCCAGTGAGTTTTTCGAGGATGCTCAGGGCCTTTTTCATGCCGCCAGCGATGATTTGGTTGGCGGGCAAAACGAGCCAGCGGACCAGGCCGGCTTCGAAAAACTGGGCTAAAAGCTTGGGCGCTTCTAAAAAGGCCAACGTATTGCGGCTGGGGGGCGTATCCAAAATAATGCAATCGAAGTTGTTTTGCTGGGAGAGTGAGTAAAGTCGCTCCAGTGCCATGTATTCGTTGGTTCCAGAAAACTCTTTTGCAAAAATCTGAAAAATTGGATTTTTCATCACGCGTTCGGCCACCGTAGGGTCGGGTGAAAGCTCGTGAACAAAAGATTCAAACGTCTGCCGGGTATCCGGCACAATTGCCGCCAGCGAACCGGTAAAGGTTTGTGGTACTTTTTGCCCTTGGGCCTTGGCTTTTTCCCATGCCGCTCGCAACTGGGGCGTGAGATCCATCGGGTGGTCCCCGAGTGTTTTGATTCCGAGAGAAGTCGCCAGTCGTTTGGCGGGGTCGATCGTGATGACCACTGCCTTTTTACCTAATAAGGCGGCTCGCAAGGCCATCGCAGCACTGAGCGTTGTTTTCCCCACTCCTCCGGTGCCACAGGTGATGACGATATGGCGCCTGTTGAGGATTTCGTCGATACTGGCCGAGGGGGAGGCGTTTTTCATGCGATCCTCTTTTCGCCCATTTGGCGAACGAGCGAATGAATGACCTCGTCTTCATTTTTGAAATCAATAGCGGGTGGAACCCAGCTGAGCTGGTCGTAAACGATATTTTGTTCGTCCCAGATTCTCAGGTTATGGGTTTCTAGAATGTTGCGTTTGAAGGCATAGTCCAACGCTGAGCTGGCGAGTGGGTTTTCCCAGGCGTGGGGAAGCGTCAGTGCCTGTTCCCGATTTTGTGATGGGTCGGGCGACATTTGAGGGAATTTACGGTTTACCAAAAACCCGGGTTTATTTTCCGGAAAAAGAGAATGGAGGTGCTCGCCTAGCTCGAGGGATTCGACGAGTGGCATTTCTTCAGGAAGCGCCACAATGAGGTGCCCGGTGATTTTGGGGTCTTTAAAAGTCGCCAGCATTTCTTCAGCGTCCCGTTGAATAGGGCCCCCCCCAAACAGCCGCGCAAAATTACTCGTGCTTTGAAACATGGCTATGCCATACCCCGTGGAGGGCATGTCCACGACAACGTGATCATAATGGGTTCTTTCATACCAAATCTTGCCTAAGAGCACGAGCTCATGAATTCCAGGTGCGGCCTGGGCTAGGTAGCGCATGAGCTTATTTCGTAGAAAAATCCGCGTCAGCGTCGGCATGCCGATTTTGAGCGCGGCATATTCTTCGAAGGCGGCAGTGGGATCACAGTTCAGGAACCAAAGATTGGGCGAAAGGGGATGAATTCCGCCGTAGGGGCGAGTCGGATCCTCAATGGTAACCCAAAGAGTACGTTGACCCTGGTTGGCGTGACAGCGAGCAATGGCCTGGGAAACGACGGTTTTTCCTACGCCCCCCTTTCCTCCAACGAAGAGTAAATTTCGGCTTATGACCTGAGAGACGGCAGGATTCACCAGCGGCGTCCTTCCATCGGTGCAGCATGAATCCACTCGACCGTGAGGGGGCTGTCCTGAAGGCGCGCAAGATCATCGGCTGAGAGCGGAGTGTCCTGATCGAGAACGAGTTTTTTGAGGGTGGTGATCTTAGAAAACTCTGTGAGAGAATCGGCCGAGGGAAAATGCTCGCGGCTGTTCCAAGTGACCGGAAGGCCTGCGAGGCGCGTCCATTCCGCAGGAGAAGGGTCAAAATCTATATCTACTTGAATTTCATCGAGTTTTTTAATGTGACGGAGATAGTCGAGGGTGTCCTCTGGTGGCATCATTCCTTGTACTCGAAGTTTTTTGGAGTGGGGAGTTTGATTGAGTAAATCCATATGGACATACGAAGGCCAGTAATCCGTGACAAAAAGCAAAGGGATCGAAGCAGGAATAGCCATAAGCGACGGTTTGTCTAAATAGCGAGGAAAGCTGCCGGTAGCCAGGGTGAGAGAGACTTTGGCTCTGAGCTTGCCCAGTAAAGCCGCCTGCTCCGGCCCTGGGAGCGCCTGAACTACAAAAGTAGCGCGGGTCAATCCGGCTTGATTCAGTCGTTTTATTTCGTCCCAGGTTGGAAGTCCTGCCAAGTATCCGACGAGTCCTACGCCCTGAGCACTGAGCTTCTTCCAGACGGGCAGAGAGTCTTCTCCTGGGAAGCGATTGATTTCGATTTCAATCCGATCCGCGCCCTGAAGCGAGCGAATGGGTTCCAGGTCGGAGGACGAGGGATCTTCGATCCGAAAAAGATAGCTGCGTTTTCCTGGAAACGAGGACCACAGCGAGATTTGAGTCGCCGTGGGGGCGTCGGTGATCAGAAAGGTTTCATGCGGTGTTTTGGCTTGGACTTGGGATCCGGGGTTAAATGCGCAAAGCCAGAACAGACCCATAGCCAAAGCCAAGACTTTTATGGAGATATTTTTGAGGCTCATGCGCAGAAGAAGACCACAATGCCGTCTGGCTTTCAATGACATCCCTCTTTAGCCCTTGCATTTGGACGCCGTGTTCTTAAAAATGGGAGAAATTTCACAAGAGGGATAATGCAATGAGTCTTAGTCGCGGATCTCTGATGGGTTTGGGTGCCGTTTCGGTTCTTTTAACGATTGTGGCTTCGGGATGTGGGGGGCCCAAGGCTTTTACTAAGGGCGAGTACGACGACCCCACCCGGGTGGAGTTGTTAGACGATAAATTCAATGAAGCTGACATGCAGCAAATGGCCGACACGGTCATCAAAGCGATGGTGGCTTGCCAATATGTGGCGAATGCTCCCAAGCCACCCGTGGTGATTGTGCAAAAGGTTCAAAATCGGACTGAGGAACATATTGATACGGTATCCATGACCGACAAGATTCGGACTTCGCTGATCAAGAGTGGAAAAGTGCGTTTTGTGAACAAAGAGGAACGCGGCACGCTGGACGAGGAGTATGAATACAACGCGGGTGGGGCGGTTGCAGGACCTTCGCAGAAGAAAAAAGGTAGCCAAATTGGCGCGGATTACATTTTGAGCGGCGCCATTGCCACCAATGTGCAGGAAGTCGGCAATGATAAATTTATTTATTACAAATTGACGATGAATCTCACCAGCATGGAAACCTCGACGATCGATTGTACCGAAGAGCGCGAGGTTCGTAAAAAATACCGTAAACGTTCGATCGGCCTCTGATTGAGATCAGCCGCGAGGCGTAGGGCTTTTCTTGTTTTGATCGCTGTGAGCGTTTTGATCACGCTAGGCGGTTGTGTGTCCGCGCGGATGTCGGATAAGGAGTCGACGCAGTTTTTTCGCCATGAGCAGTACGACCAAGCGGCTCAACATCTCAAAAAGGGGCTGGCTGACCAGGGCGAGAACAGTCGGGACGAACTCCTTTACCTCATGGATATTGGCCTCAGTCTGCACGCGGCCGGACAATATGAGGAAAGTAATAAGGTCTTTTTGAAGGCCGATCGAATAGCGGAAATTAAGGATTATACCAGTCTTGCTACGGAGGCCACCACGCTGCTGACGAGCGAGAACATCAAAGATTACAAGGGTGAGGATTTTGAGAAGGTTTTAATCAACACCTATCTCAGTATGAACTACGCCTTGATGGGCGATTGGGAAAACGCCTTGGTTGAAGCCCGTCGCGTGAATCACAAGCTATATATGATGGTCACGCAAGGTGAGCGTAAGTATAAGCAAAACGCCTTTGCCCGCTATTTGTCAGCGGTGATTTATGAGGCGGAAGCCAACTGGAACGACGCTTATATTGATTACAAGGAGACTCGAAAACTGGAGCCAGGGTTTCCGGGCCTGGGGCGGGATCTCTGGCGTTGCGCTAAAATGATCGGCATGGAAGATGAAATGGAAAGGTGGGATCACGAATTCAATCTTTCTGAGGAAGACCACAAGCAAGCCAGGTTGCGGGTTCCGAAGGCTGGAAAGGCCGAGATTATTGTCCTTTATGAAAATGGGATTTCCCCCGAAAAAAGGCCACATCCCAATTTTTATTCGATTCCTAAGTTTTTTCCCCGCTACAATCCTGTGCGTGCGGCCAGGGTTTCGGTGGACTCGTTGGTGCCGGGACATCACTATGAAGCGGATACCGTGGTCCTTCATGACATTGAGGCGACGGCGATCGAAAATCTGGATGAAAAATATGGCGGCATTATCGCCAAGAAAATCGCGGGAGTAGTGGCCAAGGAAGTCGTGGCCGATCAAATTGGGAGACGCACCAACGCCATTGTGGGGGCGGTGGCTAAGATTTTTTTCTATGTGAGCGACCAGGCTGACGTACGGTCATGGAACTTGCTCCCTCGGGATCTTCAACTGACCCGTATTTTGGTGGATCCCGGGACCTATGTGGTGCGTGTTCACCCTATCGGTGCGGCGGGGGGGCTAAAAGAAAAAACAGTTCAGGTCGGAGCCGGTAAAAAAGTTTTTGTGAATTTTCGCTATATCCCCTGAGTAGGGGCTCCCAGTAAAAGGGTCGGGGTCGTCCATCCCTAGACTCCGCGCGAAAAGCGCATCCTGCGCGCGCGGATCCCCTCGCTTTTACTGGGAGCCCCTGTGTGGGAGCTGGAACCAAAACTTGCCTCGCAAGCCCGCCCCGGCCATAAAAAGCGCACGAAGCGGCCCATCCCTTTAAATCGAAGGTGACGCACTATTGCCGCAAGGGCTCCTTCGCCGCAGGCGGGCACAAGGAATTCTGCGGCGAGGTGAGGGGCGTCCGCGTCGCATGGATGCGACAAGAGCGGCCGAGGCCTGGATGGCCGTCCCCGACAGCCTCGCCGAGAATTCCTACGCTGTTCTCTAGACATCGAAGGCGAGAGGACGTAATATTCCGCACCATGCTGAACCGGTTTTTTGTTTCCATGGTCATGATCACGGGCGTTTGTCTGGTTTCGCTTTCGGCTTGCACAAAAAAGTCATCCTCGGGTGACTGGGCCGCGAAAGTGGTTAATCTTGCGATTTGGTCGAACTATGTTTCGCCCGAATTGATCAAAGATTTTGAGAAGAAAACGGGAATCAAAGTTCAGGTGGCCAATTACTCTTCGAACGAAGAGCTGCTTGCCAAACTCCAGGCCGGAGCCTCTGGTTACGATGTGGCGGTTCCGTCGGACTACATGATTTTTGCGATGATCAAGTTGGGCTTGATTCGCGAATTGGATCGCACGCAATTGTCGAATTTCAAGGCGCTCGACGCTAAATTTTTAAATAAGTCCTTTGATCCGGGCAATAAGTTTTCGGTGCCGTATGATTGGGGCACGACAGGGATTGCGGTCAATCGCACTCTTTATAAGGGCGAAATCAAGGGTTGGAAAAATCTTTTTACCAATCCAGATCTCGCGGGCAAGTTTTCACTCTTAGATGACGTACGCGAGACGATTGGCGCGGCGATGAAACAGCTCGGGTTTAGTTTGAACTCTCGAAATCCCGATGAGCTGCAAAAAGCCAAGGAACTCCTGCTTAAAAACCGAGGTCGGGTTAAATCGTTCACTTCTGAGCCCATGATGCCGCTCACGAATGGCGAAACGGCGGTGGCGCATGCCTATCTGAGTGATGCCCTTCAGGCGCGCCGGGCGACGGGGGGTAAGATCGAATACATTATCCCTGAAGAGGGCTGCACGCTTTGGATTGATAATCTGGTCATTCCGACTGGGGCTCAGCATTTAGCCGAGGCGCATGCCTTTATCGATTTTTTGCTCGAAGCTAAGAGTAATGTCAGTACGGTCATGTCGGTTTTAGTGGCACCGGCTAACAAAGAAGCTTTTGCTTTGTTGTCCAAGGATTTGCAGACCAACCCGGTACTTTTCCCTTCAGAGAAAGCGTTGGCGAAGTGTGAGATGATTCAAGATTTGGGCGATACCCTGACGCTTTGGGATCGGGCCTGGACCGAGGTTAAGGCGCAGTAGGGTTGAATTTTGTCAGAACCGGTTTTGAGCCTTTTCAGGGTCTTTGGCACCGCGCTGGGAGGGGGGCTTTAGGACGTATTCTGGGGCGTATTAATCCAGAATCCGAGCACTCTTACCGAAATCCGAACGGCTAACGGCCCAGAATCCTCGTAATATCGAGGTAAGGTCGGCACTAGATTTGCTTTTGTGGTCCCTGCCAAACCGCGCAGAGTGGACGGAAACACCTCCTTTCCTTCGTGAAAAAGAAAGGAGGCATCCTATGAAAAGTAATAGAAAGCTCTATTATGCTCATCGGATCCGACTTGAAAAACTCAAATTTAAATCTTGGTGTCTTTATGTCCTCGCCAAGCTCTTGGTTTTTCTAGTCAAAACGGTAGCCGACTACCTAGGACAAATCTGAGGTGCCCCGGGTGCAGCATTTAACCGGAGATCTCAGGATGAGAATTCTGTGCGGTTTGGTTTTGAAAACCCACCGCCGTTGCGATAGTGGATCCGGCGCAATAAGCGCAAGGGTTTGGTCGGGGTTTGAGCTTCCGAAAGCTGATTCAGCCCTTTCTTCTCAATTTCACACTATTGATCTTGATCCCGTCCTTAATAAATAGCCCCTCAAACAGCGTGATTTCCGGGATTTTAAGCGTGCGGGGCGCGGGATGGGCGGCATGAAGGTCGCGCGTGTGTTCGAACGGTTCCCATAACTCCGAGACCTCGGAGATGGCTTGCTCCATCCATTCAAAATAGCCCAGGTGGTCCGTCTTGATGTGGAAAACCCCGCCAGGGCGTACGATTTTGGCAACTTGGCGCAGGCGCTCCGCAGTGAACCAACGGTTTTTGAGTTGAGATTTTTTTTGCCAAGGATCGGGAAAGTAAAGGGCGAGAAAGTCGATTTCGTCGGGACCAAACATGTATTGAATGCGGTCCGCGTGGGCTCGTAAAAAAATAAGATTACCCAGCCCGCGTTTGAGGCCTTTTTCGGCCGCTCGAAAAATGGGTTTAAATTTCCAGTCGATTCCCAAGAAGGCCGTATCGGGGTTCTGGGTCGCCCATTCGACCACCACGTGGCCCGCGTTACAGCCAATTTCGACATGGAGGGGGCGGCGGGGGGCTGCTGAGCCGATGGGAGCGGCATCCGCAAATTGCGCGCGCCAGCGGCCCTGAAATTCCTCTGTTTCGTTATCCGAAAAGACTTTGCCGCGTAAGGAGATGACTTTGGCGGAATAGGGATTTCGGGAGACGCCATAGTGAAAATCAGGATGTTCGAGCGGAACGCGGTTGGCGTTATTATTTTCGGCTGGTGTTTTCATCTCGACGCGTTGAGTAACCGGTCGGAAAAAAAAAGACAAGCGGGAATCCCATTCATAGGATCTCCCGCCTGCTTTTGCGTATCACGGTCTTACCGACTCATGAATTTGATCTTTTATTTTTAGCCGAGCAGTTTGAGGGCAAGTTGAGGGTTTGCGTTCGCTTGACTCAAGACCGAAATATTGGCTTGGGTCAAGATGTTCTGCTTCGTCAGCTCCGAGGTTTCCTCGGCCATATCTGTGTCACGGATACGGCTATTGGCGCCTTCTAAGTTTTCGCGATAGATGCTCATATTGTTGATTGCCGACGAAAGTCGGTTTTGAAGGGCGCCGAGCCCTGATCGGTTTTCACTCAACTTGACAATCGCTTGGTCCAGCATATTGAGGTTTTGCTGGGCGGTCTCTTTAGTGAGGGTTGAGACACCCTCGAGGTTCATTGCCCCGAGCGTCGTGTTGCGAGCGGGGGAGTCATAGATAAATCGATCCAGTGTTGGATTGTTATTGATCCCGATCTGAATATCTAGAGGCTCCGCAGTGCCATTCAACAGTTTGGTACCGTTGAATTCGGTCGAATTTGAAATTCGATTGATTTCTTCTTTGAGACTTTGAACTTCTTTATTGATAAACCCGCGTTCTGTGTCGCTGATCGTATCAGAGGCGCCTTGGATCGACAGCTCGCGCATACGAATTAAGACGTTGCCGATCTCGTTCATCCCACCTTCTGCTGTTTGCACGAGTGAGATGCCATCGTTGGCGTTACGGGTGGCCTGTTTCATCGAGCGGATGTTGGCCTTTAACTTTTCGCTGATGGCCAAGCCGGCGGCGTCGTCGCCTGCGCGGTTGATGCGACTACCCGAGGCTAATCTTTCGAGAGCCTTGTTTTGGGCATCATGGTTGGCATTTAAGAATCGTTGTCCGGCTAAAGACTGGATATTTGTAGCGATACGCAGAGCCATAATTCAATCTCCTTATTTTGTCTTCATGACCTCCTCCGTGAAACTGTTTTGCGGTCTTGCAATCCCTGCCTGACCTACAACACTCCTATCGGTGCAGATTTTTCCTACTTAAGGAAAAAAGCTAAAAATATCGGGTACTTATACATGACTGAAATGGTTTGGTAAAAAACAGACTAATTTCGTTTATTAAAATAAAACAATAATTTCAATCACATGACGTTTTTGATGAAGCTGGTTTCAGTTAAGAAAAAAGTAGAAATACAAGTAAACCGACGTCCAGTTTTTTTATTTTTTACGGTTTAGGCAGAATGTGCCGATGCGTTTATTGTGAGTCTTAAATGGAATACTCAACTTTGCTCCAGGGGACGTCTTCATTACCTCACCCTGATGGGAGGACTGGTCCTTACCCTCTCCGGGTTTGGAAGCTGCTCCGCATCCATTCATGAGATCTGTTCAAGCCGGCTTCCGCAGTTTGAGGTTCAGTTGGGCGCGGCGGTGGCGTCCTTACAGCCCTGGACGGGGTTGCCTAATCGCGAACTCGCTTCAGAAATGCCTCCAGAAATAGTTTCAACCAATACCATGGCCCAGCAGGACCGTGACGATTGGCAGCGATGGGCTGAAAAACAGCTTATTGAAAGTCAGCGCTATATTGATTCAGCCATGAGGGAGCTTGGCGACGGCCCTATCCGTCAGATTCTGTCGGACATTGCTAATGATTTGGTCGCTTTTCATGGGTATTCAGGCCAGGGGCGTGCCGATAAGATGAAAACGACCTTAGAGCGGATTCGAGAGCGCTCCGAGCAGGCACGTGGTCTTGCTTGCGCCCCTTGATCTGATTGCCTTTCAGTCGTAGCATGCCTTCATCATGCGTGAAAAAACCGTTTGTCGTCGTTGTGTCGAACTCCAGAGCTTTTATTCGATGGGGGGCCGCCGTCCTTTTGTCGTGAGTGGAGCGATGCCCCATTATGCGCCTGACCTGCCCTTCAAGCTGGAGCATTTGCGGCTTGAGGTCCAAGTGGACCCAGTGGCCAAGACGCTGGAGGGGACCGCTACTCAGCGAGTCCGCGTGGTAGCTCCGGGGCATGAGTGGCTGAAACTCGACCAAGTCGGACTTCAAGTGAGCGCAGTCCAGGTGGCCGGCAAAAAGGCGGATTTTTACCTGCAGGGCAATTCGCTGCGGATTCATCTGGGGCCAGAGGGGGGAGCCAAGGTGGGTGAAGTGCTCGAGGTGAGCGTTCAATATCATCTCCATGATTCACGGCGTGGCCTCTATTTTACGGGTCCAGACGCGGATTACCCCGGAAAACCGCACCAAGTTTGGTCGCAAGGGCAGGATGAGGATAGTCGGTATTGGTTTCCTTCTTTTGATTATCCGAATCAGAAGGCGACTTCCGAGGTCATCGCTCGGGTTCCGCAGGGGTACACGGCGGTTTCGAATGGCGCCTTGTTGAGTAAAAAAGAAGACGGTGCATGGACCGAGTTTCATTACAAACTCAACACTCCGCATGTGAGCTACTTGGTCTGCTTGACTGTTGCGCAGTTTTCTGGGTGGTCAGACGTGGGGCCCGCTGGCCTGCCGGTTCAATATTTCGTGCGCCCGGGGCGCGAAGAGGACGGGAAACGTGCCTTTGGTAATACGCCCGCGATGATTGAGGTCTTTGCTCAAAAAACTAATTTCCCTTTCCCTTACGAAAAATACAGCCAAGTGGCCGTACAGGATTTTATTTTTGGGGGAATGGAAAACACCTCAGCCACCACTCAAACCGAAAACACTTTGCATGATGCGCGAGCGCATTTGGATTTCTCGAGTGATCCGCTGGTTTCGCATGAATTAGCGCATCAATGGTTTGGTGATCTCCTGACCTGCCGAGATTGGTCGCATGGCTGGTTGAACGAAGGATTCGCGACGTTTATGGAGCGCATTTGGATCGAGGCCAAACCAGGCGAGGGAGGGGGCTGGGACGAGGCTAAGTATTACTCCTATATGGACCTCAAAGAGTACTTGGACGAGGATAGCGGTCGTTATCGCCGGCCTATGGTTTGCAATACTTACGTCGAGCCGATCGATCTTTTTGATGCTCATCTTTATCAAAAGGGTGGCCTCGTTTTAAATCTGGTTCGCTCTCTTTTGGGGGATGAACTTTTTTGGCAATCGATCCGACTTTATGTCACTCGCCATCAGAGACAAAGCGTCGAAACTCTCGATTTGATTCGAGCGATCGAAGATACGACGGGTCGAAACCTTCGACGAGTTTTTGATGAATGGGTTTTTGGCGCGGGACATCCTGAGTTTGAACTCTCTTACTCCTGGCATGAAGATAAGAAAACGGCGGAGGTGGTGATCGAACAGAAGCAGACTTCTGGCGCGCCCACATTGTCGCAGGAGGGCTGGACAGTGCATCTTTTCCATCTGCCCGTGGTGGTTGAGTTGACGCTGGATGGCGGTAAAAAAGTGACCCATCGGGTGGAGCTGGGAGAGGCGCGTGAGCGGCTCTTTATTTCGGTTGAATCTAAACCGGTGATGGTACGTTTTGATCCCGATCATTGGATTCCGAAGACGATCAAGTTTCCTCGTCCCAAAGAAATGCTGATTTATCAGCTTAAAAATGATTCGGATTGTATGGGACGAATTCAGGCGGCCCGGGAGTTGATCGCCCACGCGGATCGAGAGGTAGTTCAGGCTCTGGGTGAATCCTTGGTGAAGGATTCTTTTTGGGGAGTTCAGGCCGAAGTCGCGCAAGCGTTGTCGGAAATCCGCATGGACCTTGCGCGCGAAGCCCTCATTGAAGCTTTAGGTGGTTTGGCGCAGGGCAACCCCAAAGCGCGGCGTGCCGTCGTGCGAGCGCTGGGCACCTTTAAAGACGACAGGACTGCGGCCGCGCTCAAGCCTTTTGCCCAAAGCGATGCCAGCTATTTTGTCGAAGCGGATGCGATCTATGCCTGGGCATCGGCCCGACTTCGCCCCGTGCCGGTGCCACGGACCACGGATTTGGATGAGGTTGAAGATTTTTTGCTGAAACAACTCGAAAAATCCAGCTATCGCGAAGTGGTGCGTGTTTATTCGGTTAAGGCTCTTTCGGAGTTGCCGGGAGTCGGGCGTGGAGAAAGACCTCGCGCGCTTTCGGCTCTGATTGATTGGAGCCGACGCGGCCGCGAGGAGGACGCGCGAGTGGCGGCGGTGGCGGCCTTGGGCTTAGTGGCCAAGGGTGCCGGGGAGCCGGTGCGCGCGCAAGTATTTGAGGTTTTGGATCATCTGGCCGATGAGCCGAGTTTTCGATTGCGGAGCGCTTTGGTTCCGGCACTTCGAACGGCGGGAGGTGCGGCTGCCAGCGCGATCCTGTCGAGGATTCATCAATCCGAAACGGATGGGCGCATTAGGCGGAATGCCCAGACGGCCATGGACGTATTGCATTCGGCAGGTTCCACGCCAGAACAGGTGGGGCAGCTCAAGACGTCATTAGAAAAACTCGAGGAAGAATATCGCAAGCTGCGGTCGCTCGTTGAAGAGGTTAAAAAACCGACGATAGGTTCAAGCGGCTAAGGCTAATTCGAAAAGTTCAGGAGTCTGGTCATCGCCAGCCGTCACGCGTTCTCGCGAATAATGTGAAGGAATCCGATCCGCCGCTGCGGCCGTGATCAAGAGATCCGTGCCGAACTGATCAGCAAAAGATTGGATTCGCTCGGCGTATTCTACGGCTTCGCCCACGGCAGAGTATTCAGAGCGATTCGGGCTGCCGATTTGTCCCGCGACAACGGGCCCATAATGGAGGCCCATGGAGAGCGTTGCTTTTGGCCAGCCTGCGCCTTCGAGGGTTTTATTGAGCCGTGTGGCGGCCTTTCTAATTTTTAGGCATGCGGTCATGATTTGTTCGGGGTCGGTCGCTTGAGGTTCTGGCAGCCCCCAAAAGGCGAGCACCGTATTGCCGCTCATCCGGTCAATAACCCCACCTTGACCCTCAATCGCATCAGCCGTGGCACGGTTGAATTCGTTGAGCTCCCGTAAAAGCTTTTCCGCATGAGCGACGGGCACGATCTTTTCGATTCCTTGTAAGTGGGCGGCCAGGAAAAAAGTATTCAGGCGCTCACCCTGGATTGGGATTTCTCCGGCTTCGAGCCGGGCCCGCAGTGCAGGATCTTTAAATTTGGCAAAAGCACTGGAGGGGTTATTTTCTCGACCCTCGAGGTCCATATCGGGTTCTGGCTCCGGTTCTTTGGGGCGGCTGCGTTGGAGCCCCTGATCGGTATAGATGGCTTCCAGAAGATCGGCCATTTGGCGGATTTCGTATTCGGTATCATTACTGAGTGGACGGACAAGTCGTTCAGCCCCTTTTTGGACACGAATGTCGTCCAATTGTTCGCGAAGGTCTTTAATGGGCGCGCCGACATAACGCCAACAACTCCAATGAGTCCAGGCCCAGGCAAGCGAGATCAAGACGAAAGTGAAGAGGATGATTTTTTTTGAGTAGGATCGAAGGGCTGGCCCGATTTGTTCCTGCGAATTTTGGGTAAACACCCATAGCGCCGTGGGGCCCATCAAAATACGTTGGTAACTAGCCATGAACACGGGGCCCCCAGGCGTCTCGGAGTACTCGACATAGCCACGCGAATGGCCGCTGGTCAGCGCTACGTTCAGTAGTGGAAGTTTCGAAAGGTCTTCGTCTTGAGAAAAATGTCCGGTTTGGCTCATGGCCACGAGTCGACCCGATGGCCCGACTAAAAAGCTGAGAAACTGGTGAATTTCTGAAAAGATCGCTAGAATTTTTTGGGGACGCGCTTCGACGACTACGGCGAATTCGAAGCCGTTGGGGCCTTTTTCGCCGTAAGGAACCCCCAGGCGCATGAACGGCGCCTGATCCTTGGCAACGCCAAAACTCAAACTCGTGCCACCCTGGGCGATTCTATTCAGATCGACTGGCTGGCGAATATCGAGGTTGTCAAAGGCTTGGGTGGTGAGATGGCCGGGGTCTCTGTCGGGGCGGGTCCATCGAAACAACACGGCCCCTTTGGAGATATGAATGACGCTGAGTCCGAGCAACTCTTCATGCCCAGTGAAAAACTTCTGAGAGGACGCTCCAGCCGGATCTTGCACACCGAAAGGCGCAAAAAACAGCGCTCTTTCAGCTAGATCTTTGAGGTCATCCTGTACGCGAGCGGCCACGAGGGCGTTGGTTTGTTGGACGGATTGCTTGAGTTCATCGCTGAGGCCCCGGGCCAACAGCGCGCGTCCGACTCCGCCGGCCGCGGCGCCAATCACTAGAACTGAGAGTGCGACAAAAAGATTGAGCTTGCGCCCGAAAGGCATGCGCATATGTAGCCTATGGATCGGTTAAAAATTCAAAAAACTTCAGTTTTTATTGATGGTGAGATCGCGAGTTACGGTTTCGCCACCGTGATATGAAAACTCAACGTGGATGAAATTGTGGCCCGAATTCAGGGGGATGTAGTCGGTCGAAAATTTTCCATCCTTGGCGTTGGTAAAAACCGTCGCATTGAATGTGTTGGACTTATTGACCACGGAGGCTCGGATCAATTTACTCGGATCCGTGTTGGACCCCTTGCCGCAAAGGCTGCCAGCCAGTTTCATTTTCGGTGCAACAACGTCTTCATCCACTCGGTCGGCATCATGGGTTGGGGGGGCGTCGCACCGTAGCTCAATATTGGCCAAGGAGGGCAAGAGTGAGGCCGGTGCCCGACCGGATTCGGAGGTGGGGCTGGCGGCCATAGGAGAGAGAACGGCAGGGTTGAACCCTTGTTCATAAAAAAGCTGATACAGAGAGTTAAAGAATATCAGCGAAATGACTGAGAAAATCACGACTTCCACGGGATTGGTGCGAAAGCGCCTAATCGAAGGGGGCGTGATTGAGCTAAGAGGGGGTCGCTGATTTCCCATACAATTGATTTATCGGACGATGGGCTCAGGATCTTGACTAAAAAAAATGCCGAGTGTGCTAGGGTGGGCGGCAATGGACATTCTTGGCCAATCCGCCCTGTTGGTGGGCGTGACGAGTTTTGCCCTGGGGCTCTCAACCCTTTCGCGGAACGTTAAAAATAAGCTTTATATTGGATTTTCAGCGCTTACGACCCTGATCTCAGGGTGGGGTTTGTGCTTTTTTCTCGAAAAAATATGGTCGGGCGGAACTTTTTACCGGTGGCACCTGTTTTTTGGTGTTTGGCTGGTTCCGGCCGCTTTGGCCTTTATTCGTCTCATGACCCGCATTGAGGATCGGTTGAGTCGGCGGCTCCTTGAGATTTCGATTCTTTTGTCGTTGATGTTGACGGCGGCGCTTGGTCTTCATCTGGAGCGAGAGTCCTGGGTTCTCTCCTTCATGTATCTTTTTCCAGTCTTGGTGGTTTTGCAACTCGTGCAATTGATGTGGATTGATCGACGGTTGAGGCGAGGCCTAAAAAGACTGCCCAAACTGCCGACCGTGGGGTTTGGCCGCCGTAATTTGATCTACCTCGGGGGCTTAAGTGCCTTAGCGTTTTCGGTCATGGATCATGTGCCTTGGCTGGGAACGGTAGTGCCTTCGATAGGGAATCTGCTGCTCGTCGTTTATGTGTTTTTTATGAGTCAGGCGATTTCTCAACAGCGTCTTCTCAATTTTGGGGCTTTACTTTCGCGTGTCTTGGTTTTGGTGGCGGTCGCGTTGACTTTGACGGGCGTTTATTCGTTGCTCGTGGCGTGGATTCAAAACAGTCCTGAGCTGTTTTTCTTGAACTCCTTTATTGCTTCGTTTTTGATTCTCACTTTGCTCGATCCGCTTCGCTCGCTCGTGCGCTATTTCACTCAACGGTTACTCACGCAAAAGCACCAGCGGCTAGAACAAACTTTGAGAGAGGCGCAGCGTAAGCTTGTGGGCGTTGTTGATCCTGTCACTCTTTTTCAAGGGGTTTTACTTTTTGTTCAACAAACCATTCAACCGGAGTGGGCCGCGGTTTTTATTTTAAGAAGTGATGGCACGAAGTACCGCCGTGTGAGGCTGGTGGGTAATGAGGCCGGGGGGGCGGACGGCCGCGCTAAAGCCTTACGCGAGATTCTCGCCGATCATCCGATGTTGCATCATTGTGCGGACCTTTATCGCAAAGGGGAACTTCCGGTGCTTTTGGATCAGGTGCTCGAAAATGAAATCGACCGGTCCGCTAGCCGGGTTCAGCGTGAACAACTGGCGGGTCTGATTCAAGGCCTCAAAGCCTTGGGCGGCAATCTGTTGATTCCTTTTTTTGATTCCGGCCAAATTTTGGGTTTCGTCGCTTTGAGCGCGCTTTCTCCGCCTGAACCCTGGGGTAGTAACTGGGGTTTGTTGCCGATTATCTATCCCTATTTTGAACAAGTCGGCCAAGCTATGCGGAGTCTTGAAGTGTATGTTCGCTCGCGCGAAAAGGAGCGGTTGGCGACCTTGGGCGAAATGGCGGCTGGACTCGCGCACGAGATTCGCAACCCACTGGGAGCCATCAAGGGCGCCGCCCAGTTTTTGGACCCGGGCGTGGATCGGCCGGAAAGTCATTTTTTAAAAATTATTATTGAGGAGGTCGATCGGCTGAACCGCGTGGTGACGCAGTTTTTGGAGTATTCTAAACCTCCCAAACTGGAACTCCAGTCGGTTGATGTGTCGAGCATGGCCGCTAGGACAGTCGAAATGATGAGGACCGGGTTGCAGGACGTTGGGGCTCCTTCGCTGGTCTTTGCGACTGCGCCCACTCGTTATGGACGGCAAACGCAAGTGCTGGGGGCGCCTGAGCAGCTTCAACAAGTATTGATTAACTTGATCCAAAACTCGGTCAAGGCGGTGGAGCAAAAGCCTTCGGGAACCGAGAAAGTGATCCGGGTGTCAGTTGATCGCGAGGGGCAGGGAAAAAACGCGGAGGTGACTTTATCTGTGGAAGATAATGGAGTGGGGATCAAAAAAGAAAACCTCGAAAAGCTGTTTATTCCCTTTTTTACGACCTCCCCCAGTGGCACGGGGTTGGGGCTTTCGATTTCGCAGAAGATTATAGAGGCTCATCGAGGTAGGATTGAAGTGGCTACTGAAGAAGGGCGATTTACGAGGTTTTCGTTGGTGTTACCAGCGTTGGAGTAAAAGTTGATGCAAAAATCCGTCGGGCGCGTTTTAGTGGTGGATGACGAAAAAAATATTACTTTTGTGATTCGCGCAATGCTTGAAAAAAATGGCTACGAGGCCATAGTCTTTAACGATAGTTCCAAGGCTTTGCGTGCGATTGACGTAGCGATGGAAGCCGAAGATTTGGATCTCGTGATCACTGATCTCTATATGCCAGGGCAAAATGGCATGGAAATTTTGGAACATTGTAAAAAGAACTATCCCCAGTTGCCGGTGGTGGTGATCACGGCCTTTGGAACGGTAGAGGCGGCGGTTTCGGCTCTCAAGCGGGGCGCTTTCGATTTTGTGACCAAGCCTTTTGATCAAACCGATTTGCTGGCGGTCGTTCAAAAAGCGGTGGCCACTCATCGGCAAAGTCAAAAAGAACCACCGCCGGTTCACGGGGGTTTTTCAATTGTAGGAGCGAGCCCGCAAATTCAAGAGGTTTTTAAGGTCATCAATAAGATCGCGGGTTCTCCTTCGACGGTGCTTATTTTTGGCGAAAGCGGCACGGGCAAGGAGCTCGTGGCCTATGAAATTCACCGGCACTCGCAAAGAGTGAATAAGCCGTTTATCAAGGTCAACTGCGCCGCGATTCCCTCGACGCTGATTGAAAGCGAGCTTTTTGGTTACGAAAAGGGCGCTTTTACCGGAGCGGTGGCGTCCAAACCCGGGCGGTTTGAGCTCGCCAACGAGGGGACGCTATTTTTGGACGAAGTGGGGGAGATGCCGCTTGAAATGCAAGTCAAGCTTTTGAGGGTCCTGCAGGAGCAAGAATTTGAGCGAGTGGGGGGGATTACGACTACCCAAGTGGATGTGCGGATCATCACTGCCACTAATCGTAATCTCGAGGAAGAAGTGAAGGCGGGGCGGTTTCGAGAGGATCTTTTTTATCGCTTGAATGTCGTTCCTATTTCTTTGCCGCCTTTGCGGGATCGTCGGGAGGATATCGATCGCTTGGTTCAGTTTTTTCTGGGTCAGTTTAATGAGAAACTTGGCAGAAATGTGACGGGAATGACGCCCGAAACGTTGTTAGCTTTGCGTTCGTTTTCGTGGCCTGGGAATATTCGTCAACTCGAAAACGTGCTCGAGCGGATGATTTTGATGAGCGATGATCCGATGTTGAGAGTTTGTGATCTTCCGATTGAGATTGCCGAGGCCGCGGGGATTCGAGCGGATGCTGATGTGGTTCAGACCGGTGAAGGCGGGAGTTTTAAAGAAATCGTGAGAAAGCAAACGCAGTCGGTCGAACGGGAGCTGATTGAAAAAGCCCTTGAGGAAACGACGGGAAATGTCACGCGCGCGGCGGAGAAACTCGGCCTTTCACGGAAGGGCCTGCAGCTCAAGATCAAGGAGCTCGGGCTGAAGCGTCCGATTGAGTAGCGCGAAGGTGAATCCAGAGCCAAATGCCAAATGCTGCAACGGCTAGGCTGACATAGTGGGCAAAAGTGAGTCCTAGGTAACGGGTATCTGAGCCTGCTTTGTCCGTGGCCCGAAATAAATCGAGTATGAAGCGCACGGGTGCGTAGAGTAGGGCCATGGCGACGGTTTGGTAGCCGGCCTTGAGTTTTTTGTGATGAATCCAAAGGGTGGTCGGTAAAAGTACGACCAGGGTGAAAATAAATTCGTAAAAACCCAAATTGTGGCGTCCGACGCCATCCTGTTCGAAAGCGAGCGCAAAGTTGGTAATCGATCCCGGATGGTCAAATGCAATGGTGCAGCCCAATCTGCCAAAAACCCAGCCCAGCACGAGGCCTTGAAGCAAGAGATCGGTATAGATCAAAATACCTTTCTTGAGAGTCGTGCGATAATACCAAAAAAGACCAAGAATGGCCCCGATAAACCCACCATAGGAGCTAATTCCATCCCAAAATTTTAGCAATTCGAGGGGGCCGTCCTGCATGAGGCGGTCGGTCTGGTAAAAGAACATTTCAAAAAGATGGGCCCCGATAAAACCAGGCACGACTGCCCAATGAATCATGCCATCGACATGGTCGCGCGGGATTTTGAGTTCCTTGGCTCGTCGATGGACTAAGGCCGCCCCTGAGATGACGCCCGTGGCGACGAGTAAGCCGAAGGGATGCAGGCTAACGTTGCCGAAAAGATGGAGACTAGGAATCGGGGAGTACGTGATCATAGAGTGAGTTCCTCTGAGGTGATTTTTTCTAAGGTTGTAGCACCCAACGAATGAGCGCGCGCGAAGCCCAAGAGGTATTGCTGAGCGCCTGGCAGGTGGTGAGAGTCAGTACTTCGCGCGATAGGACAAGATCGGGACGGAGGGCCATCTCCATGTACGGGGGAGTACCCTGTTTTTTAGGGAGGTCAATAGAACGATCTTTGAGGCTCGGTCCAAAAAAATCCACCATCGCTTTTCCCATTTTAGGAGCGATTTGCACAGAAGCGCGCGCTGTTCGTAACGCCAAAAACTCGGGGTTTCGTAGAAGTTCTTCCTTGCGGGGATCGTCGTTCAAAAGGGCCGCGGTATCTGGGAGTTCCAGGCAATCGGCATAAATCGAGCGCTCTGTGGCGGGCGTCGCGATTCTGGACAGCGTGTATTCTTCATAAGCCCAATGATAATTGGTCATGGCGTGTGAAGTTTCGCTCACCAGCGAGTCAAACCCCTCTTGGGGTGGCCAATGAAGAATCGCATACCAAGGCACCATGTGGAGGCTGGGGATTTGGGTGGCATGGAATGGCTGCGAAAGATCCTGCAGGTAGTGCAGGGCCCAGCCCAAAATGCGGAAGCCCCATGCGGCTTGTGTTCCTCCGGCTTGAATCCATTGTCGGGCTTTGAGAGCAAACAGAGCCACTCGTTCGGGGGCGAGGCCGACGGCGTGAGTTGGAATCTGAAAAGTGTAAAGAGGATGCCAGAACTGCCAACCTCCAAAATACATGTGGCGAAAGCCTTGGCTGGTTGTTCCAGTCGTGCCGCCCATCCATTTTTGAAAACCCCGGGGGTCATAGGATTCTGAAGGACCCGGAATTTCTTGGTCCATTCCCTGGTCAGGGTCGTCGACGGCCCCACCGGCCAAAATCTCACGGCCCGTCACGGTTTTTTGGGTCGTACAAGCGTCCAAAGCGGTGGGTTGAACGCCATTTTTAGGTTTTGGATTCAGTTTGAACTCGGTTGCAAGCCGGGCAAATTGAGCCTGGTCATCGCTCAAGCAGGGGGCGACGAGGGGGCGATTGAGCCCGTCATCAACCCCTGTGGCCCCTCCTTGGGTCATCCCTTGGAGGATCCCCGCCATGAGAGTCTGGTGCTTTTCCCACGCCTGAGAGGCTGGGGCCAGCGTGATGCAAAGCAAGCCTAGAAAGAATAGGGGATAAAACAGGCGCATCATTTTAGGGGAACAGTCCACGCAACGACATCGCGCGATTGAGACGATCCACGCTTGAGATCAGTGCGGCCGTTTTCATGCCGCATTTGTAACGAGCTTGAACATCGATTACTTTTTTGAATGCGGCGGCCATCACTTCGGCCAGCTTGTCGTTCACCTCATTTTCACTCCAGAAGAAATTCTGGATCCCCTGCACCCATTCGAAGTAGGAAACCACGACGCCGCCGGTATTGCAAAGTACGTCCGGAATGATGAAGGTGCCTCGCTCCTCGAGGTCTTTCATGGCTTCGGCGGTGATTGGGCCGTTGGCGCCTTCAGCGATGATTTTGGCTTTTACTTTGCTGACATTGGCCTTGGTGATCACGCCATCAATCGCCGCAGGGATGAGAACATCGACCGGAAGCGCTAAAAGCTCTTCGTTGGTGACGGGGTCTGCGCCAGGGAAACCCGCAACTTTTCGGTGAGTGGTGAAGTACTTCATCACCTCCGGAATGTTAAGGCCGTGTTTGTTGTAGATCCCACCCGAGACATCACTCACAGCGACGACCTTGCAGCCGAGTTGATAAATTTCAAGCGCCGCAACATTACCGACTTTTCCGAAACCGTGGACCGCGATGGTGGTGCTGGAGTCGATTTTTGGGCCGGGTTTTCCGATATGAGCCAAATGCTTGGAGGCGTGCTGAATGGTGTAAACCACTCCGCGGCCGGTCGATTCGGCACGTCCGAGGGAACCGCCAATTTCAATGGGCTTTCCGGTGACGACACCCGGAATTGCGAATCCGCGTTCTTGCGAAAAGGTGTCCATCATCCAAGCCATGTGTTGACCATCGGTTCCGACGTCAGGAGCGGGGATGTCTCGATCTGGGCCAATAATCATATTGATTTCACTGGTGTAGCGACGAGTGAGGGCCTGAGCTTCTTGTCTAGATAACTGGGTTGGATCGACCCGAATTCCGCCCTTGGCGCCCCCCAGGGGGAGCCCGACGAGCGAGCATTTCATGGTCATTAACATGGCAAGCCCGGCAACCTCGGAGAGGTTCACATCTTGATGAAAACGAACCCCACCCTTACCCGGCCCCAGGGTCATGTTGTGCTGAACGCGATACCCCTCGAAAACCTGAACAGTCCCGTCATCCAAACGAATCGGAACGCTCACAATCAATGCTCGTTTAGGCACTTTGAGGCGCTCAGCGATGTTTGGGTCCAGATGCATGGCCTGGGTGGCTTCCTGTAGTTCTGTCACCGCATTACGGTAAAGGTCACTTGAATCCCAGAGGTGCGAACTCAGGTTTGCTCTTGCAACTGTGTTGGGTAGGGCTGTATCGGTTGACATGAAGTATTCCCCTTATGCGGCGATTTACTAGCGAGAGTACTCAGGTTTTTTGAGTGAATCAAGTGTTCTGCGTGTGGTAGTGTTGAAGTCATGAAAACTGGGGTCATATCAAAAAGAATTCGTGTCGCAGTGCTGTACGGGGGTAGGTCCGGAGAACATGAGGTTTCGCTAAGATCAGCGGCCTCGGTGATTCGAAATTTAAACTCTGCGCGTTATGAGGTCATCCCAGTGGCGATCGACAAGCAGGGGCGCTGGCATTTGAATGATTTGAGCCGGATCAATGCCTCAGTGGATGTTCTTACGGTTTTCAAGGATGCGCCGACGGTCGTACTTCCTCCGAATCCGGGTCCAAGTTCGCAGGCGGGTACCGCGTTGGTTCATCTTGGATCTCCGGGCCCGGGAAAATCGGGAGGGGACCTGTCGCAGGGAATTGACGTCGTTTTTCCCGCCATGCACGGCACCTTTTGCGAAGATGGTACGCTTCAAGGTCTCCTTGAGCTGGCTGATGTGGCGTATGTGGGCTGCGGGGTGCTGGCCTCGGCAGTCGGAATGGACAAAGAGGTGGCTAAGCGTTTGGTGGCGGCGGCCGGGATTCCGGTGGTGCCCTGGGTTGCGGTTCGGCCGGAACAGTGGAAGCGTCATCAGAATGACTTTGAGACCCGAGTGGCGGCGGAGTTGGGGTATCCGTGCTTTGTGAAACCTGCCAACGCGGGATCCAGCGTGGGAGTACACAAAGTGAAAGCGGCGGCAGATTTGGCGGCGGCGGTTCAAGATGCTTTTCGTTATGACACCAAAATTTTGATTGAACGTGGAATTGCCGCACGAGAAATTGAACTTTCGGCGCTCGAAAATCCGGTTTCAGGCGAGCCCGCTCTGGTGAGTGTTGCGGGCGAGGTGACGCCTTCGCACGAATTTTATTCTTACGAAGCCAAATACCTCGACGAAAACGGGGCTGCGCTGATGATTCCGGCGCGGCTTTCGGAAGACCAGATGCAAGTGGCCCAAAAAATCGCGCGTGATGTGTTTCAGTGTTTGGAGTGCGAGGGGATGGCGCGGGTGGATTTGTTTTTGGATAAACAATCGGGCGGATTTTACTTTAACGAGATCAATACGCTGCCCGGGTTTACGTCGATTAGTATGTATCCCAAGATGTGGGAAGCTTCGGGGATCCCGTATCAGGAGCTGCTTTCGCGGTTGATTGATTTGGCGATTTCCCGGCATGAACGGAAAAAGGGACTTGTGCGCGATTTCGAAATTCTCGATGAAGGGTGTCGGGGTCGTTCTTCCTGAACTCCGCGCGAAAACGCGCCTCCTGCGCGCGCGGATCCCCTCACCTTATCGAGAATTTCTCATGTGGGAACCGGGGGGACGTGGGAGCCGGCGACTCTTGATTGGCCATTGGCAAACAGGTTGATGATTTTGTAACGATAAACGATAGATGGCGCCAGACAACACCGACGTCGGTGTTCATTTTCTGAGTTAGTGGGATTTACTGCCGCTGGACGGCAGCTCAGGCCGTTGACCCTCACTCCAACTTCGTTTACTGCCGCCAGGCGGCAGTAGAAGTCGTTGCCCCCCTACTGAACCCCATCTACTGCCGCTGGACGGCAGCTCAGGCCGCTGACCCTCACCCCAACGCCGTTTACTGCCGCCAGGCGGCAGTTGAGGCAACTCATCGCCGTGGATCAACTGAAATGCCGGGAACCTTTTCATTCTGTCGAAACCTCAACACCTGTCAAAAGCCTACCCAGTTTTTCTCATCCCTTTGCCGTCAAAAGGATAGACACCAAAACAGATAAATACACGTTATTTAATCAAAATTATCCCCACATCCCCCTGGGGCCATTCTGGCACTCCTTTTGCTTTTACCTTCTGCATAACCAGTTCATTACGAACGAGAGAGAGAAGGAGTGAGTTTTATTATTACAGTCAAGAAGTGTAATAAATCGATAGTCCTGGGCTGTTTGGGTTTGGCCTCATTATTCGTTTTGAGTGCCCAAAGTTTTGCGGACGGCGGAACTAACGCCTCCCCTCCGATGAACTCGTCGGGATTTAAAGGCGATACCGTGGATTTACATCTGACACCAGGTGACCTTGATATTAAGGATCATCAAGTGAATGCTCAGGTGGGAGCCTTTCAGAACAGCGGCGGAGGCAAGGGCTTGAGCCTTTAACTCGATCTGAGTAAAGATTACTTTATCGATGGAGCGAGTTCGGTGGCCTATGATCACGAATATCATTCTGGCGCGGCTGGGATGAGCTTGAACCCCGGGATTCATGGCCGAGTGGAAACCGAGATCAAGGATGGAAGTGCGGCCTTGGGCCGAGTGAATGTCGAGATCAGTGGTATTACCTTGTTTCGAGCTCATAAGCTTTCATCATCCATCGGAGTGGATAAGAGAGAAACCCAAGACAGAATGGAAAAGGGTGTGGTTCGGTTTGTTCGTTGGGATAATTGTGGAAAGGAATCTGAGCGACTGAAGGGAATATTTGGGGGATATGAGAGATTAAATGATCTTTATCCAGCTCAGCAGCGACTTTTAGCGCGTGAGGTTGAAAAATTTAACCAGACTAAATGCCGAGAGGGGATCCCAGAACTTGAAGGTAATCTTTCTTGGACGGAGTTGCTGGCTAAAATGGCAAAACCAGAGGTTTTGGAAAAGCTTCGTGGTCGTAATATTCCGGTGTTCGAGATTCAAACCCAAAGAAAACCCAGTACCACGGGAGAAGTTCGTATCGCTGAAATGACTGGCGTCTATGATTCCAACCCTAAAGTGGATGATCAAAGAATCGGTGCGCGCGTTAAGGGACTGCAGCTCGCCTGGGAAACTTCCTTCAAGATGGGAAAATACGTCCAGTTTGATTTCTGTGGCGGCGGTTACGCCGGCATGGTGTTTGGGCCAACCAAGGTGGGTGAATCCAAGACTGTGGCTTCCGGAGATTTTGGAGGGCATGCTTGCGGCGGACTCACGATAGGCAAGGTCGGACGAATTGGCTACGAGCAAGGGCTGGGTGCAAGCGTCAGTGCCGATACGGATCGGGCGTTCTCTGAACAATCTGCCTTGTTAACCAATAGCGAAGCCGTATCAATCCGAAACATCGCGCGCGAGAAGAACCCTGTTTACCTCTACGGAAAACGTGAAAACGACAGTAGCTTTAATGTCGATCACGAAAAATCTGTAACGGTATGGACTGCTGGTGTCGGCGGGAGCTTCTAAGAAGTCCTGACTTTATATCGTGAAAATATTCAGGCCCAGGGCATCGGACAAATCTGAGTCTGGGCCTGAAGTGTTTTTATGCGCCCACGAGTAGGGGCGGCCATCGCGGGGGAAACCAAACCGAGCAGCCCTCTCATCATGAGAACTCCGGTTTATGCTGCACCCAGAGTCACCTCACTTATCTTAGGGAATCGACCAGGTTTGCTAGAAAAAACAAAAACTTAGCCAAGATAAAGAGGAGCCAAGTTTTCTGTTTAAGTTTTTCTAGCTGGATCCGAGAAGCATAACAGTCGTTTCTGTTATTCTTCATAAGGATCACCTCCTTTCTCTATATAAGGAAGGAGGTGGTTCCATCCACGCTGCTCAGTTTGGCAGAATCCCTATCAGCAAAACTGATGCCTACTTTATCCGTGGTTTATTAGGCCTGGCGCCCATTTCCCAGTCCGAGTGGACGGGATTCGGACTTGAAAGGGGGCCTCATGATGAAAAAAACATTTCTGTTTCAAGGCTGGAAACCGCTTCTTGCTTTTTTGCCGCTCATTTGGCC
>JBBCAW010000004.1:0-139052 GCA_051382295.1 Bdellovibrionota bacterium FG-1
CCGATACCTTTGGAAGATACTTGAATGGCAGCGTTGATGAGGTAGCGATATTTAATTACGCACTCACGGCTCAACAAATCTCTCAAATATACTCCAGCAGCGCCCTCTGGAAATGCCAATCCAAAACGATCTTCACTGATAACGCTTGGAGCATGCTCTCCGGCCTCTGGGACGGCGCCAATCTCTCCATGTACGTGAACGGTCAGCAGGAGTGCTCCATTACCCCGGGAACAACCTACGGTACGCCAGCGACCTCACTCACCGTCGGCGCCACCTCCGGGGGTGCGAGCTGGTGGAGCGGCGCGCTTGGCGCCTTGAAGGTGTTTGGCGCAAGCGGCGGTACCACTGTCGGAGCCGCGGCAAATATCCAAAGTGACTTCAATGCTGAAGCCAATCGCTACCGCGCGACCACCGTGCCGGATATTGTGACGAGCGGCCTCGTCCTCAATCTCGACGCGGCCAACGCAAAGGGCGGAACGACGACTTATGCAGCAGGCTGTGCCGCAACCGATATGAGTTGGTTTGACCTTTCTGCGTCGATGTTTAACGGCACGTTAAAATGCGCCAACGCCGGCGGCGATGGCTGGCAAGGTACGGGCAGCACAGCCAACCCCTACGTCCTGGTACTCAATGGCAGCTCGGACTCTGTGAATACTGTCGCTGCGAGTACTTTGCTAAGTGGAACCAGTCTTTCTATAGAGGCGTGGATCAACCCCTCTGCCGTAAATACCGCGTGGGGCATTGCGGGAGCGCGAAGCGCTGCGGTCAATTCATGGGCCTTTTATGTGCGAGCAACAGGCCAGTTAGGCTTCACTCTGAATGCAACAAACGATTTCAACAGCACTACCGCAGGGTTGACTGCGGGCAGTTTTCAACATGTTGTAGCGGTAGTGAACGGCAGCAGTCTCAACATCTATCGCAATGGATCGAATGTATATTCCACATCAATGGGTGTATCGATTGCCAGTACCGCAACCGCACTGGTTATTGGACGCGAAGGACCGAGCTATGCCAGCTATTTCAACGGATCGATGGCTGCCGTGAGGATCTACAACCGCAATCTTGGCCAAGCCGAAGTCTCCCAAAACTGCTTCGCCCTGGCCGGTCGTTTTGATGGAGTAACCTGTCACTAATGACTCGACGACACCTGGGAACCTCATATTATCGATTTTTCGCGCGTTCGTTTGCGAAAATCTCTAAGAGACAAAGTAGATAAAAGTATGATATTCTTCAAGCATGTGCGGTTTTCCAAATCCAAGTTTAGAAAAACGTATTACGACCAGGCCCGAGCAATGCGGTGGACGCCCCTGCGTTCGCGGCATGCGGATTCGCGTAGCTGATGTTTTGGATCTGTATGCTACCGGGCTGTCGGCGGAAGATATCCTTAAAGAGATGCCCGATCTCACCCAAGAAGATTTACGAGCTTGCCTACAATACGCCGCTCGTAGGTTGGATCATCCGGTTGTTCAAGTCGCATGACCTTCTGGCTTGACGCTCACCTTGCGCCCGGACTCGCCCCTTGGATTACGGGTTCGTGATCTCAACCTCCGGGACGCCGCTGACGAAGTCATTTTCGCGGCTGCCAAAGTTGCAAATGCCGTCGTCATCACGAAGGACAAAGACTTCGTGAATCTACTGATGCAGCAGGGAGCGCCGCCGCAAGTGGCTAATCTTAGTATAGCCCTGTGTGATACCGACATGAAAGCCACTTGTTTTAGGCTGATTCTTCTGGCACGTGCCCATCGTGCGACAGAAACCCGGCTAGACGCCGAAGAGTGTGTCAGTTCAGACAAAAGGACTGCTTAAATTCCGACAAAACTTCTCACCCCCTACAAAATTCCCCAAAAGCCAAAACCTCCTCTGACCGATAAGCGTGTGTGATGCTTTGGCTTCGACCCCTTAAATTTGCGGTCACTTTATTGGCGCTTGTCAGCCTGGCTGGCGGCAACCTCTCTCACGCGGCACATCAGCCTTGCCTTGAGCCTATTCTCAGTGCGCTGTCCGAAGAAAGCGTCATTTCTGAGGGACCAGGTTGGGTAGAACAACAACAACTGCACGTCCACGGGCTGGTTCTCACTTCCAAAGGGTATCGGCTTACCTATTCGCCGCATCCCGTTCGCACCGGTGCAAAGGCAGCCCTTCCAAACTATCAGCCAGACCCCAACCATCCTGCCTTGGATTTTCTTTTTAATAGCGGCCCCGCTTCTCATAAGCTCCAGTCCCGTTTTGAAATGCAAACCCCTTTGAAAAGATTCGAATACACGCCCCCCCGTTACATGATCGCGCTCCTTTCCATCGAAGAGCTAGCCCAAGCAAATCCCCAACACTTTACCCTCAAACCGCTCACGGGCTCTCCCGAACAAAGACTCTGGGAGTACCTCTCCTCCCTCGGCCAAAACATGGATGCCCAAATCACACCTATAGGGAAGGGGGGCTATTCCACTGCCTACGCCGTTCACCCTGAAGTACCGACGGGTACTCCTGATCGGCCATCCTGGGCGCTTAAACACGCTGTGGCCATCGCCAAAGTCAGGCATGCGCTGAGAGAAGGAATGGATCCGCGAAGTATCGCCTTGGTATTTTTGCGGGATCTCGCGGTGGGCCGACTGGCTAAACAGCTTTTAGAGCGCGTCAAGTTTAGAGGAAAACAACTCATCCGAGTCGCTGACATCAAGGGTGGAGCGGGCGCTGCCGAACGTGGAATTATGCTTCAAGCCCCGGCTCAGGGGATCTCAACTCAGGATCTCGCCTTGGCCGTAGATAAATTCTTGACTGCGGAAGGGGCCCCCCCGGCAGATGCGATCGACACCCTCAAAAAAGCGGGTTTTACCGGACCATTTGGTGCAGTCTCTCGCGCCAAGGCAAAAGAAGCACTCCAATATATCCAGGCCCTCGAGCACTCATACCGCTTAGTGAATAACGATGCCCTCAACTATGAGTACGAAAATGGGCTCGTCCTGCTGGGCAATACCATGCACACCGAAGACCGAAAACTTTCATTAGTCGGCTTAGATTACAACCATGGCCGCAACGTGATTTGGGATCCAAAAACGAGGATGTTCGTCGTCATCGACTGGTAAAAATCAGGTCGACCCGCTCATCCCCTTGATGAATTCACCATTTGTTTTGGAGTGCGCGACCTTATCCAAGAGGAACTCCATCGCATCAACCGTATTCATGGGATGCAGCACTTTACGAAGAATCCAAAGTCGATTGAGAATGTCCTTCGGAAGAAGCATTTCTTCTTTTCGTGTTGCCGATTTATTAATGTCCAAACAAGGAAAGATGCGCTTTTCCATTAATTTGCGATCCAGATGGATTTCAGAGTTGCCCGTACCCTTGAACTCTTCAAAGATCACTTCGTCCATGCGGGAGCCGGTTTCCACCAAGGAGGTCGCGATAATCGTCAGCGAGCCACCTTCTTCGATATTTCGCGCGGCTCCAAAAAAGCGCTTCGGCTTATGAAGCGCATTGGAGTCGACCCCGCCGGAGAGAATCTTACCCGAGGGCGGCACCACCGAGTTATAGGCGCGCGCCAAACGAGTGATTGAGTCGAGCAAAATCACGACGTCATATTTATTTTCGACTAGGCGCTTAGCCTTTTCGATGACCATTTCGGCCACTTGCACATGGCGCGAGGCCTGCTCATCAAAAGTCGAGCTCACAACCTCGCCCTTCACTGAACGTTGCATGTCCGTCACTTCTTCGGGACGCTCGTCGATCAGCAAGACAATGAGCTTGATCTCAGGGTGATTGGTCGTAATGGCGTTGGCAATATCTTGCATCAACACCGTTTTGCCCGCACGAGGAGGCGCCACAATCAAACACCGCTGGCCCTTACCGAGCGGCACCATCATATCGATGATTCGAGTGCTATAATTGGTCGGCTGATATTCAAGGTTGATCCGTTCGTTCGGGTAAAGGGGGGTCAGATTATCAAAAAGGACCTTTTCCGAATTCAGTTCGGGCGTCTGAAAATTGACTTGTTCCACCTTCAGGAGTGCAAAGTAACGCTCGCCTTCTTTAGGGGCCCGAACCGAGCCACTGACCGTATCTCCGGTCCGCAACCCAAAACGGCGAATCTGAGAAGGCGATACATAGACATCATCAGGACCTGGCAGGTAATTATAATCGGGCGCCCTTAAGAATCCGAAGCCATCCGGTAGGCATTCCAACACGCCATCCGCATAAATATGTTCATCTTTTTCGGCTTTTTTCTGAAGAACCGCAAAAATCAAATCTTGTTTACGCATGCCCCCGGCGTTTTCGATGCCGAGTTCTTTGCCCATTTCGACAAGATCACCGATCTTTTTTTCTTTTAAGTCCCTAAGATGCATCTAGCTGATTCCTATGTGATGTCATTGAATTGTCAGGAGGATTTTTACGGAAGGGGAGAGGCGAGCCGCCGCTCCTTATTTTGGGTAACAAAGTCTTCTAAGCGAGTAAAGAAAAAAGCTGCTTCGCGCCAAGCTCGCGATACAATCATTAAGCATGCGAAAGCTTATTGCCGCGTTATTCTTGTTGGTCACCCTAACCCTGGGCGTAGTCGGGGCGTCCATTGGAATTTTTGCGCTCACCCCCACTGACCCAGGCGCGAGTGTAAAAGTCATCATCGAAGTCCGGAAAGGCCAAACCCCGGGCGAAATTATCAAAATCCTTTCGAACCAAGGAACCGTTTCCGATTCTTATCGCATGATGTGGGTGGGACGCCTCACCCGTCAATGGAAACGCATCAAGGCCGGCGAATATGAAGTTTCAGCCGCCATGAGCCCGCTAGAAATTTTTGGAGTCCTCACTTCAGGGGTGAGCGTCGCGCATCCGGTGACCGTTCGCGAAGGCGAAAATATGTATGAAATCGCCGCAGATCTTGAAATAAAAAAGCTCACTTCCAAAAGCCGGGTTCTCGCTCTTTGCTCCGATCGCAAATTCTTGCTCTCATTGGGATTCAAAGCTCCGCTACCCCGCTCACTCGAGGGCTTTCTCTTTCCCGACACCTACTTTTTTAACCGTGCGATGAATGCTGAGGACATGCTCAAGGCAATGGTTCGCAAATTTCAATCAGTATGGAGCCCACAAGACGATTCGAAGGCCACCGAATTGGGAATGACTCAGCTTCAAGTAGTCACACTCGCTTCGATCATCGAAAAAGAAACAGGCGCTCCAGAAGAAAGGCCACTGATTAGCTCAGTCTTTCATAACCGCATTAGGAAAAAAATACGTCTTCAGAGTGATCCAACTACGATTTATGGGATGTGGGAAACCTACCGAGGAAAGATCCACCGCAGCGATCTTCTGGCCGTTAACTTATTTAATACTTATACCCTTCCTGGTCTCCCTGTCGGACCCATTTCCAACCCCGGGAAGGAAGCACTGAAAGCAGCACTTAACCCATCAGAATCACAGTATATTTTCTTTGTATCTCACAATGATGGTACGCATGAATTTACGACCAATTTGCATGACCACAATCATGCAGTTGCCAAATTCCAATTGGACCCAAAAGCCCGTGCCGGAAAAAGCTGGCGGGACTTAAAAAGAAACTCTGCGTCAAAATCGAATCCGACGACCGTTAATTATTGACTTTATCACTCTAATTTTATACCTGCTTCACATCGGAGGTTGGCCTTGTGAAGCAGCAAATTGTTCTCGCCGCCTTAGCACTTTCAATCACCGCATTCGCACCGATGAGTTCTCATCAGTGTGCGGAATTCAGCGAGTCTGTTCTCGAACCGCTTGATGCAGTGTCGACCTTTTTGAACCGTTCCCCTTCTCTCGATACCCTAGTTCAGTCGGGGTGCTTGATGATTGCCCAACAATTTCAATCACTTCCGCAAGGGGCCGAACTTGTTCGGCAGCTCGCGTCTCAAAGAATTGAAAACACCTCAAGCCGCTGCCTCTACCCCATTAACTCGATCCAGTATAAATGCGAGGGTCCTCAAGGCGAAACCCCGCGCTGTACCCCCCAAACCTACTCTTACTGCGGCCAGTGGGAGTATTCGATGACCAACGATTCTGGATATGAGCTTTCGATGGAGCTTGCGCTTAGACTCGACACAATTTATGAAAAAGCCCAAACGCTTTGTGGACTAGCCCTACGGCTCAATCCGGGTGCTCTCGAAGTGGCGCGAGATTTACAAAACAGCCTCAGGGATGAGATTCTGGAGTCCTCCGAGAAAAGCTACGACCGGGCTTGTGGACCGTAACAAACAAAGGCAATCAAGCCCAACTCAGCCCAAAGCATCAAGGCGCCGGCTTCGAATCGCGCACCCCAAGCATCTCCCACAAAATCAAAGCCCGATAAATTCATCACCGCAAACAAGAAAAACAGCAAATAGGCTCGACGACGCGTCTTGATCCGGTCCAAAGCAAGAATTGCGAGTGGCAAGGCCATGACAAAATAGGGCTTCCAGACTAGGTGCGATGGCAAAATCAATAGCGCCATTAAGACGGCACACCACTCCAAGGGCGCTTTTTGCGAACCCTTCGTGATCCACATCAATAAAAACCCAGCCGCGCTCACCATCCAAGCCAATGAAAGCAGCATGATCGCGGTGCCCGACAGCCAGGGCACGCCAAACACTACCGGCACCATTCCATGGGAGACGACATGGGTGGCCTCGCCGGTCAGATAGTGATGTAAAAATGCGGCAAAGCTCTGGTTATGTGATTCCAGTGGTAAACCCCGGGACACCAAAGCCTCGCGCCACTCGCTCAGCAAATGCCAGGTTCCCGCCCATCCTTGAGTCAATACGGGAACTAACAAAATCAGCGCCACGCCCGCAAACAAACCCAAACGCTCGAGGCGTAAGCGTTTTTCAGGGATTCCTTTTTTGACCAGATAAGGAACCACCAATAACGGCAACGGAAATACTTTGGCCACAGCGACCACACCGAGCACGAGCCAACGCAATAGGTCCAAAAATCCGGCCGAATCACGCCGAAAATGCCCTAATAACGCCCAGGCACAAGCGCCTAAGATCAAAATATTGACCTGACCGTACTGAAAATCGATAAGCAAAGGTCGAACGACCAACAAAATACCCAGCGCCGCAAAGCCCGTGGCCACACCTTGCTCGTAAGCTCGGGGCCGAAACTCGCGCACCAGATAACCGATCACCGCTGCCTTGGCAAAACACCAAAGCGCTAAAACCATTTGCCCGGGCAACAATGCCAAAGGACTCAAGAGCCACGCAAAACCCGGCGCGTAAAGAAACCGATCCGGCGTAAGGGCTCGGTTATAAATTTCGGCGCCTCTCCCCTCGAGCACCATTTTCCAGGCCGAATAAAACACTTTAAAGTCATGAGCGCCCCGCTCAAACGCCCAAAACGTGCCCACCGAAATCACCAAACTAGCGACTAGAAATCCAATGCCCGGGGGAATGCCCAAAAACCCATCCTCTTCAGCGCGTACTGGGGCACTCACGCAATAGCCTCATAGAGTTCGCGAGAGGGCGTGAGAAAATCGAAGAGAGGATTAATGTATTCCTCTTCAAGTGAGATCAGTCTTTGTTTCAGTCTCATTTCCGAACAATTGGGATCAATCGAACCCATGAATCCGCCCAAGGAGGCGACTGAAACAATTCGATGACAAGGCACCAAGACCGGAAGCGGATTCGCTCGCAGGGCTTGCCCCACGGCACGACTGGCTGAAGGCTGACCCAGACGTTGCGCCACCCATCCATAAGTTCGTGTCTCACCGTGAGGAAGACGCGAAATAACCAGATAGACCTGCCTTTGAAACGAAGTCCAGAAGCTATCGTCAATCCAGTTCCAGGGGATTTCACCCAGGGGAACACCCGAATCAAAATAAGCTTGAAGGGCTCGAAAAAGCCACAAAACAGAAGGAGGCGCTAACGTGAGTTGAGAACCAACACACGGTGTCCAGTGCCATTCGATTTTTTGCAGAAGTCCTAGCATATTGACCGTTACAGTAATGCTACCGAACCTCACTGGAAACTGATGTTGCTTCAAGTGGTTACCCTCGATCCACATTCGCATTCCAATTGCCGAAATTCAATGCGAAACTGCCACCATGGATTGGATCGCTGTACGTGAATGGATGGTTGCAGTTGCGGTACTCCTCATTACCTTAGCCACTAACGCCAGTCTACGAAGAGTGCTACGAAGGATGAGTTCCCATCGCAACTGGCCTTGGCTGATGAGTCTGGTGCCTTCGGTTTCGAACCTTCTTTATATCTTCGGGCTGCGCATTTTTGCTGAAATCGCACCCATGAGCAGCAAACTTTCGGCCTGGCTGGATAGCGGAATTTACGTCATCGCGGTGCTGATCGTTCTCGGGATGCTTCGTCGCGCCGCAATGGTGGCGATCGAATGGAGCGTGACAAAGTCATCTAATGCCAGCACCCTTCAACAAGGTTTTATCCCTTTATTGAGAAATCTCGTCACCCTGTTCGTCTTGTTCTCGGGTGCGATCATGATTCTCAAACGTTTTAATTACGATGTTTTGTCTCTGCTGACGGCATTGGGAGTGGGCTCTTTGGCTGTCGGTCTTGCGGCCAAAGATACCTTGTCGAACATGATTTCGGGTTTTACCTTGATCATCGATCGAAATTTGCGCCCGGGAGATCGCATTAACCTTTCCGGAAGTATCGGCGATGTGGATGAAATCGGCCTCAGGAGCACACGACTCAGAATGGGCGATGGCAATACGTTGATTGTGCCGAATTCGGATTTGGTCAATACCAAAATCCTTAACCTTTCACTTCCTTCGCGGGAAGCCACGACGTCCACTACTTTTAGAGTTCCTTTTGAAGTATCCTTTGATCAAGTCAAAACCATCTGCCTTGAAACGGTCGACCAAATCAAACGCGCAAACTCGGCACGCGGAAAATGGGTCAACCTCAATCATCTCAACGAAGGCTGTCAGTCCATTACAGTCGGCTTTTGGCTTTTCGACATGGATGACGCGGGTGCTGCAATGACAGAGTTCAACGAGCGCCTCCTTATTCGATTTCGCGAACAGAATATTCCTCTATTTAAAATCGCGCAGTGCGCCGACAAATAGCGGTAAATCTCTGGGGTTTTCCCTTGTTTATGCACATAGCGCGAAGTAGTGTCGCATGCCTGTTCACAATATAGTTGTGGGGATTTTGAATGGATTCTTATGTGGTGCTGGCGCGAAAGTGGCGTCCTGCTCAGTTTTCTGACATTGTCGGACAGCATCATATCATCCGCACGTTGATGAATGCCATTCGTGCAAGTCGGATTCATCATGCCTACCTGTTCACAGGATCTCGTGGCATCGGTAAAACTTCGATCGCCCGTATTTTTGCAAAAGTCATTCGTTGCGAGCACTCCACTACCACCGCTCCAGACGCACAGCGTGAAAACATTGAGTGGCTCCAGAGCTGTGATCACTGCGCCAGTTGCAAGGAAATCGCGGCTGGATCCAGTGTGGATGTGATTGAAATTGACGGCGCGTCCAATAATGGCGTCGAGGCTGTGCGCGAAATTCGCGAAAACGCCAAATACCTGCCCTCAAACGGTAGTCGAAAAATTTACATTATCGACGAAGTCCATATGCTGACGACGGCGGCATTTAATGCGCTTCTTAAAACTTTGGAAGAACCCCCTGCTCACATCATCTTCGTTTTTGCGACCACCGAGCCCCATAAAATCCCCCCCACAATCCTTTCGCGCTGCCAACGGTTTGATTTTCGCCGCGTGACGATCAGTCAAATTCAAACGCGCCTAGCCGAAGTCACTCGCGCTGAAAACATTCAGGCCGATGCAGGAGCGTTAACGCTCATTGCACGCGCCGCCGAAGGCGGAATGCGTGACGCCATGTCATTACTGGATCAAGTAATTTCGTTTTCGGGCTCTCACCTCAGCGCGCAGGCTGTTCGGGACAGTATTGGTCTGATTGAAGGCCAGACTCTTTTAGGAATTGTGAGTGGTATTTTTGCGCGCAAACCATTGGAGGCCCTCGCGCTTATTGAACAAGCCTATCAACGGGGCCACGACCTTCGGGTACTGACCCGAAGCCTGATTGAATTTCTCCATGGGGCCGTTCTCGCTAAAATAGGCGCCCCGCGCTCGACGGGACTGGAGCTTTCGGAAGAGGAATGGAAAGAACTTCAGGATGCAAGTGGGCTGCGCTCCCTCGAAGAGATCGAACTGATTTTTCAAGTTTTGCATCATGGGTTGGAATGGATCGCTCGGTCCCCACAGCCCAAGGTGGTTTTGGATATCTTGATCGTCAAGTGTGCTACCGCTGAAGCCTTGGCCTATGTCAACGCCACGCACTCTCAGCCGCCTAGTACTCCTTTAACTCCCACGACCTCCACTACTCCAAAAGTCACCTCGAGTGTATCATCGGTACTCCCTACTGCTACATCGTCCAGATTGCCTGCAGACGAGACCGAGAACGAGGTATGCGGGCAATCTCGACGATGTACCAAAACATGGGAAGGCTTTATCGAGCACGTAAGGCAAACCAAGCCACTCCTCGCATCCATGCTTGAGCACTCGCATAGCGAGGGCGTGAACGAAACAGACAATACGCTTCCCATCTCCATTTCTCCGAAAGAAGCCTACTATAAAGAACAGCTCAATTCGCGAACCTACACGGAGCAACTGGTTTCTCTTTCGAAGGACTATTTTGGGCGACCCCTCAAAATCCAGCTAGCCGTGAGAGAAGGCGGCGAAAGCCTCGCCAACAAAAAAGAGCGGGAGCTTAAAGAGCGCGAACAGACCGCCCGAACGGCCGCCCAAAATCATCCTATCATTATAGAAGCTAAAGCTCTTTTTGGCGGCGATCTCGGTCCAATCGAGATCACGGAAGAGGATGACCATGCTTCCTCTTAATGCCGTCCCAAAATCAGGACAGGATCCGGTATCCAAACTCATCTATGAGCTCTCTAAGCTTCCTGGCATTGGTGAAAAAACAGCCACGCGACTTACCTATCATATTTTGAAGCAGGACGAAGCTTATGCGACGGCTTTGTCAGAGGCGCTTCTCAGTGCAAAACAAAAGATTCGCCTTTGTGAACAATGTTTCACTTTCACGGATCGGAAAATCTGTCAGATCTGTTCCAACACCGAACGCGATTTTTCACTGCTTTGTGTCGTCGAGCGGCCGTCAGATGTCTTTTCAATTGAAGCGACTCACGTCTTTAAGGGGTATTATCATGTCTTGCATGGGGCGCTTTCGCCACTCGATGGAGTCGGTCCCGAGGAGCTTAAGATTCGCGAACTGTTAGCGCGACTTCATCCGGGAACTGATCGCTCGGTGCTCGAACTCATTGTTGCTACCAATCCGAGCGTCGAGGGTGAAGCCACCGCCCTTTATCTTTCGCGACTCATCAAGCCAACCGGAATTCGTCTCACCAAGCTTGCATCGGGGTTGCCCGTAGGAGGTCTTCTAGAGTACACAGATCGGCAGACGATTGGAAAAGCCCTCGAAAACCGAATGGAGATAGGCTGAGCGTGAGCTTCATTAACTACGCCACCAAAGAGATCAACTGCAAGATTGTCTACTTCGGTCCAGGTCTCTGTGGAAAAACCACGAACGTTCAATACATTTACGAACACACTCAAAATGAGGCTCGCGGCAAACTTGTAACGCTCAGTACCGAAAATGAGCGCACGCTTTTCTTTGATTTTCTCCCTCTTTCGGTGGGGGACGTCCGCGGGTACCGGACGCGTTTTCATTTGTACACCATACCTGGTCAAACTTTTTACGAGGTTTCGCGTCAATTCATTCTGAAGGGTGTCGACGGCGTCGTTTTTGTCGCCGACAGCCAAGCAGAGAGAATGGAAGCTAACATCGAGAGTTTTGAGGGCCTAGAAAGAAGCCTGGATAAACAAGGATACGATCTCAACAAGCTTCCGCTCGTGTTTCAATACAACAAGCGGGATCTTCCTGGCGCCGTACCCATTCGAGAACTTGAAGCGACTTTTAACCCCATGAAACGACCCTATTTTGAAGCGGTCGCGAGTCGGGGCCAAGGAGTCATGGAAACACTTCAAGCCGTCAGCCAAGCCATCATCAAAGAACTCAAGGGGGGAGATGCAACATGACTAAAGAAAAGATGAAGAAGTTTAAAAAGATTTTCGAAGCGCAACGTAAGGCGATTCTCTTTAATGACCGAATCGTTCGCGAAGATTTTGGAGTTTGCTCGGATGATCGTTACGACGAAATTGATCAAGCTCAAACCGATATCGAGCAGTCTATGAGGATGCGCTTGCGCAATCGCGAGATGCTTTATATTAAGAAAGTCGACGAGGCGCTTTGTCGGATTGAGGAAGGCGTTTTTGGCGAGTGCGATGCATGTGGCGAAGACATAGAAATGCGGCGCCTCGAAGCACGGCCCACGGCAACACTTTGCGTGTCCTGCAAGGAAGAACAGGAACGCAAAGAAGTTCTTACAGCAGCGGGTCGTCAACATAAGAGCATGGGTGAGAGCTTTTCGCGCCGATACGCGTAGGAAAGGCCTGTCACGCATCACCCCATCATTTAGGACACAGGCGGGTCATACTCACCCCAGGGTTGGGTTCGTTTTGGCTCCGGCTTGCGCCAGCCCTTTCGTTATAGAACGGGGTCATCTCCAATGTAGGGCACTTTGAAAAAAAGATAGACCGAGTGTGGTGAACTTTTCATGGGGCGTTTTGATACCATGTTGTTTTGCCAATGCTCGTGTTTTGTTTTTATTGAACTTTTTTCAATGGCACACCGCTCGCAATAACATTCAATCGGAGGCAGTGAGAACTATGAAAATTCAAATCCAGTCTTTCTGCGCATCCCGATACAACGCTCCTGAGTGGGCTTGGTCTAGGCACAGAAATGGAGAGGGCCTGTGGCGGTGACGCCTACAACCTCTTAAATACGCGAAAAGTCGCACGTGAACCCAAACCAATTCCAAGCAAACACGAAGGAGTCCGTTATGAATCAACAAATCGTTCAGCAATTTAAGGTTCTTTTTGAACAACAACGTCGCAATTTGACGTTCACCCAAAAGGTCGTTGATGAAAGCCTGGTGTTGGCCCAGGACGACCTCGCTGACGAAGCTGATCTGACCTCGAGCGAAGTGAGTACCTCGATGCGAATTCGGCTGCGAAATCGCGAAACTCTTTTTGCAAAAAAAATCGACGAGGCCCTGCTGCGAATCGCACAGGGTTGCTTCGGGGAGTGCGAAGACTGCGGTCAAGACATTGAACTCAAACGTCTCGAAGCCCGCCCAACCGCGACCCTCTGTGTAGGATGCAAAGAGGAGTCGGAACGCCAGGAGCTCGTCCACATCGACGGTCACCGGCACAAAAGCATTGGGATGAAATTGAAGCTCGCTTCATCAGGGTGATTGAGTAAAAAAAAGCAGTCCGCCAGCATGGATGCTGAACGGACTCACACGGAAGTGAAAAATCAACCTCACGGATGGGGAAAGCCAGCACGCAGGCCTAGACTACGAAGGAACGATCAGGGGTTCTAACGTTCAGGCTATGAGCAGTTGCGGCTGATCAAAGGGGTCGACCAAGGGCGGTTGGCCCCTTTTAAATTAAAAAAAATGGGGACTCAGCTTTCGCTGAGCCCCCATGCGTAGCCAATCCGTGGCCTCAGGTCGAGCTTAGCTCGATCTGATCATTCCCTCGAGCGCAAAGCATTCAGGATATTGAGCCGGCCACCGGTGACGGTCTTGCCCGCCAGAGCTGCAACCTTATCGGTAGAACCGAGCAATACTTCCTTAACCTTCTTGTAATTCCATTCAGGATGTTTGGACCAAAGAAGAGCAGCCGCACCCGCGACGTGCGGGCATGCCATCGAAGTACCCGACAGCTTGGCGTACTTGTTTCCAGGTATTGTGCTGTAAACATTGACACCAGGAGCTGCTAAATGAGTGGTTTTCTTCCCGTAATTAGAAAAGAACGCCAGTCCGTCTTTATCGTCAGTGGCTGCGACAGAAATCATGTTGTCGTTATCAAAAGCGGCAGGATAAGAAGGATTGCTTCCATCGTTATCTGTACCGTCATTGCCGGCGGCTGCGATAAAGAGAACATCCTTGAGTCGAGCCCGCTCAACAGCGTCTTTCAAGGCTTGGTTGCCGTCATCACCCTTGCCACCCCAGCTATTACTGAGGACCTTGGCTCCATGACCAATAGCGTAGTCGACGGCGCGGATGGCGTCCGCAGTGGTACCACTGCCTTCACCTGACAGAAACTTAAGCGCCATAATGGAAACACGCTGGGCAACGCCTGAGACGCCCTTGCCATTTCCACCGACCGCACCGATCGTGCCTGCAGTATGAGTGCCGTGCTCATTGTCATCAAACGGAAGTGTGTCATTGTGGACAAAGTCGTAACCTGAGAATTCTTTTCCGGACTCGTCCTTAGAACGCCAGAGGTTGAAGGAAATGTCTTCGTGGTTGTAGTCAATACCGGTGTCGATATCGGCGACAATAAAGGAGCTAGAGCCGCGATAGGTAGTCCATGCGTCAACGGCACCGATCTTCTTCATGCCATAGGCTTTGTCTAGATCTGGATCTGCCACTGGAGGCGTCACGTCAGCAGGAGCTGGCATGAGGTCTGGGCGAGATGCCGCTGGAGGAGGAGTATCAGTAGGAGTTGGGTTTGGATTGCCCGGTTCGCCGGGTTGACCACCATCTTGGCATCCTGGGGGAAACGGAACTCCAGGGAATATACAAGGTGTGCCACCATCCCCGCCACCCGGAGCGCCGGGGGCGCCACCAGGCTCACAGCCCGGAATGTCAAAACCAGGAATACAAGGAATGCCGCCACTGTTGGTGTGACGAGCGGTAGGAAACGTATGCAAAATATAGTTGGGTTGAGCGTATTCGACGGATGGGTTGCTCATGAAAGCAGCCATCGCGTCTTCCAGATTGACGTTTTCATTGAGAATAACGTGATCAAGGCCCTTCATGATGCCGCTGAAATGGCGAACATTTTTTACGCCAGCGGTATCGTAGAGCGAATTCATTTCTAAGCGGGAGCGACTTACGCCGTCCCGATATTTAACGATCAGTTCTCCCGCACGATATTCACTCGCAGACGCAGCGCCCATCATGAGTACAGATGCGGCAAAAATACCGGCCAATCCTGTGGCCCTTTGCGTAAAATTCATTTTCACTTCCCCCTGTTCCTAACTTCCGCGAAAAGTGGCATCGCGAAATCTTTTAAAGGTTCATGCCAGTGAAACGCCCACACTTCCGCTCATCTGACTTTGCCCATTGCGTCGCTCGAAATAACGGCGCTCCCACTCTGTTTAGTTTGATGAGTGTATCTAGCCTTTGCTTTTTTGCAAATTTAGCGAGTATCTTTATTTTTTCCGAGGGGTCTTGAATTCCCCAGTAATCACGCTATGCTCAAAAAAGTCTATCAACCTTTCTCCTTCTTTTATTCATGAATTCAACACTCCTTCAAACACTGAAAACCGCAGGATTACTCTTCCTTTCCAATCTATTTATGACTACAGCGTGGTATGGTCACCTTCGCTTTCGACACGCCAGTATCCTTTCGGCGATCTTGGTGAGTTGGCTCCTAGCACTTCCCGAATATGCACTTCAAGTGCCGGCTAACCGTTTGGGCTATGGTGCATTAAACGCTTATCAGCTGAAAATTCTTCAGGAGTGCATCACACTTTTCATTTTTATTGGTTTTGCTTGGCTCGTCTTGGGTGAACCCCTTAAGCCTCAATATGCGCTCTCGTTTGGGCTGGTTCTGGCGGCGGTGGGCGTGGCGTTTTATCGGTAAAATAAGACAAAGCGCCAACCTCATGGCCCCTGAGCAAGCATCAGGAGGAGTGAGGTGGCGCTTTGTTTTGAACCGGCAGCCCCTTTTCAGAGACTCTTGCCCCGGCTAAATCAGACTTCGCGTTCCTGCTGCCGACGCATATAGGTCGGCACATCATAAGTATCATCCGTCAGGTTAGTGATTCCCAAACGCTGCGCGATGGCTCGGGCACGAGCCAACTCTCCGCCTTCAGCACCCGTTCCTTGCTGAGGATTGGCGGCCATCGAAGAAAGCCCCGCACTCATGTTGATATCTGCCTCCAGATTAAGATCAGGGGCATAGGAGTGAGCCATCGAAGGAGCCGTCATCGGAGCCGGTGCTGCGGTCATCGGAGCGGGAGCCTGGGCCTGGGGCGCCATCATCGCCGCATTGGGTTGAGGCGGGCGAATAGCCGTATCCACCTTCTGAACCCCGGCCATCGCGGTAGAAAGCCCAAGGCCAGTGGCAATCACGGTGACTTTGATACGGTCCTTCATCGACTCATCAATGACCGTACCGAAGATGATTTCAGCATCTTCGTGCGCAGCTTCCATAATCAGCGTCGTGGCTTCGTTCACTTCATGAATACTCATCGTCGATGCGCCGGTAATATTGATAATAATTCCGGTAGCACCATCGATCGAAATATCCTCGAGGAGCGGGCTAGAAATCGCATTGGTCGCTGCTTCCACCGCGCGGTGTTCGCCTTCGCCATAGCCAATCCCCATCAAGGCCAAACCTTTGCTTTGCATGATCGTCTTTACGTCCGCAAAGTCCGTATTAATCAGACCCGTATGGGTGATTAAGTCGGAAATCCCCTGGACCGCATTGAGTAGAACCTCATCCGCCTTTTTGAACGCATCCAGCATCGAAAGACTTGAACCCGAGATCGCCAGCAACCGCTGATTGGGAATTGTAATGAGCGAATCCACGTTTTCACGCAGCCACTCCATTCCCATCGCCGCGTGTTTCATGCGCTTTTTGCCTTCGAAAATGAAGGGCTTCGTCACTACCCCGACAGTGAGGGCGCCCACTTCTTTGGCGATCTTGGCAAAAATAGGTGCCGCACCCGTACCTGTTCCGCCCCCCATCCCGGCGGTGATAAACACCATGTCCGCGCCTTGCAAAATTTCAGAAATTCTCGCGTAATCTTCGAGTGCGGCTTTGCGGCCGACCTCTGGATTGGCGCCAGCCCCCAGGCCCTTGGTGAGGTCTTGGCCGATCGCCAGCTTGGTTGAAGCCAACGATGCATCCAACGCCTGACGATCGGTATTGGCGGTGATAAACTCCACCCCCTCCAGTCCGATTCGGATCATCGTGTTAACGGCGTTGCAGCCGCTCCCGCCGACGCCTACGACCTTGATTTTAGCCCCTTCACTTGCCAGCTTTTCGATTTCAAACATTTTAAGAAGATCCTTCTTCCTCAGATTGTCCGCCGCTTCCCTTTCAGTACCACGCCGGCTCGTTTTTACTCACTGTGGGCCGGTTTCCCAAAGCCCACACCCAATTAAAACCAAATTTCTAAAACAGATCTTTGATCCACGAACGCATCGAACCCCGAACTTTGTCGTAGATGTTCTTTTCACGGATCGTGAATTTACTTCGCTGCACATTTCGCGAGCCATACTTGATTAAACCCACTGCAGTCGCGAATTTTGGTGAATTGACCACATCCCTCAAGCCACCGATATTTTGCGGCAGGCCGCGCTTGACGGGTGCTTCGAAAATAAATTCAGCCTGTTCTGGCATGCCTTCCATAATACTCGTGCCACCCGTAATCACCACCCCCCCAGAAAGCAGGTCCTGGTAACCCGATTTCATGACCTCACGCTGAATCAAAGAAAAAATCTCCTCCACGCGGGGCTCAATGATATCGGCCAGTAGTTTTCGCTGCAGAATTCTCGATTTCCGGCCACCCACACCCGGCACCTCAATCGTTTCATCCGATTTCACTAAACCGCTTAAAGCACAGCCGTGGCGAATTTTAATTTTTTCAGCCTCACTTTGAGGAGTTCGCAGGCCAACTGCGATATCGTTGGTAATGTGATTTCCGCCGATCGCTAAGACGCCGGTATGAACAATGGCACCGTCTTTAAAGATGGCGATATCACTTGTCCCTCCGCCGATATCGATCAACAAAACCCCGAGGTCTTTTTCATCCTGCGATAAGACCGCCTCTGCGGAAGCGATCGGCTCCAAACAGATCTCGGCCACATTGAGCCCGGCTTTATTCGCACATTTGATGATATTTTGGGCACTTGAAACTGCGCCCGTCACAATATGAACTTTGGCCTCAAGCCGTACCCCGCTCATGCCAATCGGATCGCGAATACCCTCTTGACCGTCGATCGTGTATTCTTGCGGAATAATGTGAATCACCTCGCGATCGAGCGGGATCGCAACCGCCTTGGCCGCATCGATCACGCGATTCACATCCTGCTGAGTGATTTCCTTATCCTTAACAGCAACAATGCCAGTGGAGTTGAAGGACTTGATATGTCCGCCAGCTATCCCCGTGTAAACGGTTGAGATTTCAACTCCGGCCATGAGCTCGGCTTCTTCGATAGCTTTTGTAATACTCTCCACGGTCGAATCAATGTTAATGACCACACCTTTACGAAGGCCCGTTGACGGTGCAGTGCCAATGCCGATGATATCGATCATGCCCTCATCGCCCGCCACCTCGCCCACGATGCAACAAATCTTAGTCGTTCCGATATCCAGGCCAACGATAAAGTCCTTTTTGGACATACACAGAATCCCTCCCGTGGGTCGGGGGAGCTTGCCCATCTTGTAGGCAAAAACTTCCCGTCTAAGGAATTCTAAGAACCGCGGGCCGTCCTGACAACTATTTTCTTTTCAGCATCGGCCCAAATCTGTCGAACTTGCACATGATTGGCAGTTAAATAGTGAAAAACCTGGGCCAAACGCCTAAATTGAACCTCACCGTCAATATCTTGACCCAAATCCACAAGCGTTCGGCCGGTTGAAGCGGCCAAAGCATAAGTGACCCAAACTCTAAAACCGCGTTCCGGCTCCCATTGTAAAGATGAGATCTGAGCCACATGCCCAAGCTCCGATGCCGCCCAGCTTTTCAACAATCGAAGCGACTGAACCACATGCCCCGCACCTGAGGCCGTGATCATCGGCAAATCCGGCTGATACATCAGACTCACTTGCCCAAAAGCTTTTCCATCCACATCCACATACGACAACACTCCGCCTTCGGACTGCAAAATCGCCTGCGGCTCTCTGAAAACAACCGAGATCGACAAGGTTTGAGGGAAGTGCTTTTGAAGGCGGACCTCGCGAATCCAGGCATTACTCAAAATTCGCTCTTCGATCGGCCCTAACTCTAGATCAAAAAGATTGACCTTACCCACCGGAAGGTCTGCAAGATTAGAAAGGGTTTGAGCATCCACAGGGGCACCTTCGGGCTGATCGGCAACTTCAACGACCTGAAGGACAAACAGCGGCGAACGCATGGCATGCCGAACGCCCCAGGCGGCCCCGAAAATCGCCGTGAAAGTGACCACCAATATTGCCGCTTTACGAAGCGAAGTTTGCCCCATAGAAATAGGGTAACATGCTCTGCGTCGAGTGCAATCCCGGGCTAGCGTTTCACGTCCTTGCCTGTTACCTTCGCTTAACGACACTCTAAAATCGGGTGAGAGGACTCTAAAAACATGAAAAATTTTAGGATCACGGCTTTATCGTGGGTGACAGCCCTTGTGGCGCTCTGCAGTATGAGTGCTTGTGCTACTCAGCCCACTAAAAAGGATGAAAAGACCCCTCCCGCGACAGTCGTCACTGAGCCGGTCGCCCCGAGCGCAAATGAACCAACCGTACCCCTGGTGGGAGATTCAAAGGTTCATCGATTCATCTTGGACAATGGCCTCCGTCTGTTGGTGGTCGAAGATCACCGCTCTCCCACTTTTGCCTATCAAACCTGGTTTAAGGTGGGTTCCCGTGACGAGATCGCCGGACGCACCGGATTGGCCCATCTCTTTGAACATATGATGTTCAAAGAAACGAAAAACTTCAAAGACGGTGAATTTGATAAGATCCTCGAAGGGGCTGGCGCCGAAGGCGAGAATGCCTTCACCAGCCGGGATTATACGGCCTACGTTCAAGAGATGCCCAGCGACAAACTGGATCTTATCATGCGCATGGAATCAGATCGCATGGTGAATCTATTGGTCAATGAAAAGGCTTTCAAAACCGAAACCGACGTAGTCCAAAATGAACGCCGATTTCGCAACGAAAACAGCCCCGACGGTCTGATGTATCAAGAAATTTATGAGACCGCCTTTACTCAACATCCCTATCATTGGCCGGTCGTTGGATATCAAAAAGATCTAGACGCCATGCACGCCCAGGATGCGCTCGATTTTTACCACGGCTACTATAGTCCCAATCACGCCACTTTGGTGGTCACGGGCGACGTCGTCCCCGCACAAGTGTTTGAGTTAGCTAAAAAATATTATGGCTCTCTGGTCGCCCAAACGACGCCCGGGCATCTGATCGCGGCGGAGCCCCCGCAAGAGGCTCCTCGTCGCAAACGCTTGAAGCTCAATATTCAGGTCGAAAAGTTGCTGCTCGCTTATCACATTCCTGGAATTCTTGACTCAGATATGGCGACCTTGGATGTTCTTCAAGCCGTTTTAACAGGCGGAAAAAGCAGCCGACTTTATCGGGCTTTGGTTGAAACCGGAATCGCTGCCAACGTTGACGCGTATGACATTGAAGACAAAGATCCTTCGATTTTTATTTTTACGGTCAATCTCCAAAAAGGCAAAAAAGCCGCCGATGCCGAGACCATTATTATTAAGGAGCTCGCTCGTCTCACTCGAGAACCGGTGACCGAGCAAGAAATGGAGCGAGCCAAAAATCGGATTCAGTTTGGATTCTATGAGGGGTTGGAATCCAATGCGCAGAAGGCCAATTTTCTAGGACACTATGAAGCCGTTGCAAATGACTTCACTCTTGGGTTGGATCATTTCAAAAAAGTACCGACTGTGACTGCCCCAGACATTCGTAATGCCGCTAAAAAATATTTTAACCCTACAAACCGGACTGTCATCACGGGGGTGAATAAATGAAACCCATCCATACATTGCTTATCACAGGGATATTCGCAGCCCTTTGGATACTTCCTCAAGCTCGCGCCATCGAAGTTTCATTTGAAGACGATAACAGTCTCCCTGTTGTTTATCTGAATGTAGCCGTCAAAGCGGGATCAGTCACTGACCCCATGGGTAAATCTGGCCTTTCGAATTTTATGGGTGAAATGCTTTTACGCGGCACTCGTTCTCGCACCAAAGAACAAATTGATTTGGCCCTTGATCAAATGGGCGCCAGGCTTGAGGTCGAAGTTCGGGCGGAAGCCTTAATCTTAAGGGGCGCGGTTCTCAGTCGGCAATTCGTTCCATTCACCCAACTTTTGGCTGAAATCGTGACGGAGCCCAGCTTTCCAGAAAACGAAATTCGCAAACTCAAAGCCGAGATCACCTCCGGAATCCTCGAAGAACTGGGCCATGACCCCACACTTTCTAGCCGACGTTTCACCGAATTTCTTTTCAGGGAGCATCCTTACGGAAAACCTGTCCTAGGAAAAGTCAAAGATGTGGAGCATTTTTCGCGGGAGGATATTAGCCGCCACTACGACAAGCTATTCAGGGACGTTAACCTCCTAGTCGTCGGAACGGGCGCCGCTCAAAGCGCGGAGATTCAGACATTCGCTAACGTACTGAGTAAGGCTCGGAGCGGAAAGTCCCCCTATGGCGCCATCATTAAGGTGCTACCCCCTCAAGATAGCCCCTCCCGTCGGTTACTCATGATCGACAAGCCTGATCGAACCCAAACGCAAATCAATGCGGGACAAATCGGTGTTCGAATGACCGATCCTGATTTTTTCGCCCTTCATTTAGGCAATTATGCTTTCGGGGGTGGATCATTTTCGGCGCGGATGATGGTTGAAATTCGGGTGAAGCGAGGATGGAGTTATGGCGCGAACAGCTACTTTAGACAGGGCCTCCAACCGAGGTCATGGCAGATGCACGTCTTTCCAGCCGAAAAAGATACGGCACCTGCGTTGGCCCTCATGCTCAAGATGGCTAAGGAACTTGGGGATCAGGGGATCACGCTAGAGGAATTTAACTTTGCCCAAAGGAGTCTCGTCAACAGCGCCGGCTTTATGTATAACACTCCCCGCAAACGCGTAGAAAATCGCCTTCTTGAACGCACGCTGGATCTGCCAGAGGGCTTTATGAAATCCTATGGCCCGGCGCTTCAAAAGGTGAAATTCGAGCAGGTGAATGCAGCTTTAAAGCATTTTTTAAAACCCGAAAAGCTGGCCATTGCCGTTTTGGGGACTGCCAAAAACCTCAAAGAACCGCTTGCTCAGGCAGCCGGGATTGCCGTCGATCAAGTTGTGGTCGTACCCTACACCCAGGAGTAAGCCCCATGAAAAGCGAGTTACGCGAAAAAGTCTTGAAAGAAATCAAAGATTCCTCTCACCAAAAAGTCAAAGTCGCCATCACGGACATCGACGGAGTTCTTCGTGGTAAATACCTCGCTAAAGAAAAGTTTCTTTCAGCGGCGGAGACCGGTTTTGGCTTCTGCAATGTGATCTTTGGCTGGGATTCTTCAGATGTTTGTTATGATAATGGCCGGTACACTGGCTGGCACTCGGGCTACCCCGATGCCGTGGCCCATATCGATCTTTCCACTTTTCGAAAAATTCCCTGGGAAAATGGCCTTCCGTTCTTTTTGGCGGATTTTCAAGAAGAGGGAACCCGCCGCCCCCTGGAGGTCTGTCCCCGACAGCTCCTCAAAAAGGTCATCACGCACGCTGAGAAAGCCGGTTATCGTGCCAGTATCGGAATGGAATTTGAGTGGTTTAACTTCAAAGAAACCCCCCAATCCATCGCGGAAAAAAAATTCGTTTCGCCGGAACCCATCACGCCCGGGATGTTTGGTTATTCGATCCTTCGCGCGAGCCTGAACCAGCCCTTTTTCTCGGCGCTCATGGATGAAATGCGGGAGTTTCGTGTGCCGATCGAGGGCCTTCACACCGAAACTGGGCCCGGCGTCTATGAAGCCGCGATCCTCTATACGGATGCGCTGGAAGCGGCCGACCGTGCTGTTCTTTTCAAGACGGGAACCAAAGAAATCGCCTATCGGTTCGGCATGATGCCGACCTTTATGGCTAAGTGGAACTCTCAACTTCCAGGCTCAAGCGGTCATACCCATCAAAGCCTTTGGAATCTAACGAACGACAAAAACCTTTTCTTTGATGAACAAGATCCTCTCAAAATGAGCCAAATGTTTCGCCATTATATTGCCGGACAGCTTCATTGCCTGCCCGAAATTCTTCCCTTTTTTGCTCCGACCATCAATAGCTATAAGCGATTGGTTGATGGCTATTGGGCTCCCACCAAGACCACGTGGGGCGTCGATAATCGTACTACCGCCCTGCGCGCGATTTCAGGGAGCTCCAAATCTACTCGCCTTGAAACGCGAGTCCCAGGTGCCGACGTCAATCCTTACCTTGCTGTTGCGGCCTCGATTGCCAGCGGTCTTTATGGCGTGGAGAAAAAACTTGAACTCAAGGATGCCCCCATTAAAGGAAGCGCTTATCACGTCCCGCAAGGGAGTCGGCTCCCCCGAAGTCTTCAGGAGGCAACGAACCGCCTCAAAGATTCAGTCGTCGCACATGAAATTTTTGGAGAGGCCTTTGTCGATCATTTCGTCCGGACCCGCGAATGGGAATGGCGCCAGTTTCAGGACAGTGTCACGCAGTGGGAACTTCAACGGTATTTTGAAATCATCTAACTCAAGCAGTTATTCATTCACCTCAGGAGAATCGTCCAATGAAATCAGTCACCACGTTCGACCCCAAAGCCCAGTATCGCTTTAGCTTTCCAACCCCTATCCATTTTGGCCCGGGAACAAGGAAACTCGTCGGTGCTCATCTCCGGGCCCAAGGCCTCAAAAAGCCGTTGATCGTGACGGATCGCGGGATTGCGGGCTTGCCCTTTCTGGAAGAAATCAAAAATTCACTGAAAGAGCATGACTTGGCTCCCTCTGTTTTTTCAGAAATCTGGGGCAACCCAGTAAAAACTCAGGTCATCCAAGGCGTGGAGACCTACTGGAAGACTGGGGCCGATTGTATCGTCGGTCTCGGCGGTGGTGCGGCCTTGGACGTAGCCAAGGCAATCGCTTTAATGATCCATCATCCGGGCGACCTCTTTGACTACGAAGACGACAAGCCCGGTGCGCTCCCAGTCGACCGCGACATTCCTTATTGGGTCGCGCTTCCGACCACTGCTGGTACTGGAAGCGAAGTCGGTCGAAGTGCGGTGGTCTCGGATGATAAGACTCATGTCAAAAAGATCATTTTTTCGCCACGGCTCCTGGCCAAGGCGGTGTTTGCAGATGCTGAACTCACGATTGGACTCCCTGCTACGATCACGGCCACCACCGGAATGGATGCCCTCACTCATTGCGTGGAAGCTTACCTGGCCAAGGGTTTTCACCCTATTTGCGATGGTATCGCGCTCGAAGGGGTTCGCCTTTGCGCCGAAAGCCTCGTTCAAGCCGTAAAAGAACCCAAAGACATTGCGGCTCGGAGTAAAATGCTCTTGGCTTCGATGATGGGAGCGATTGCGTTTCAAAAAGGGTTGGGCATCACCCATTCCTGCGCGCACGCCCTTTCGACCGTGGCTGACATGCACCACGGCCTTGCCAATGGCATCATGATCGATTTTGCGGTGGCCTTTAACGCCGAGACGGTTCCGGCTCGTTTTGAAATGATGGCCAAAGTCATAGGCCTTTCAGATACCAGCCCCAAGGGCTTCCTTCGGTGGCTTACCCAGCTCAAAAAAGACACCGGGATTCCGGCTTTGTTAACCGTTGCTGGCGTCAAAAAAGAACAGCTCCAAGCCCTCGCGGATATTGCAATCGCAGACGCTTGCCACCCGAGCAATCCACGCCCTTGCACTCGCGAAGACTTTGTTCGCGTCTTCAGCCAAGCGATGGGAATTTAACGGGAGCCTCTGAATGACGAAGCGTTTAAAAATTGGCCTTTCTGCCTGTTTTTTTCACGCTGATCCCCAGCGCGCGGTCTTCAAGGGCAAAACCTTGCTCTATGCTGAAGAATCGCTCGCTCATTGGATTATGAGCCAGGGAGCGCTCACCTACTTGATACCGTCGGTGGGCCCCCTGGTTCCCTTTGAACTCGGCGAACTGACTCAGGAACTCGATGGACTTGTGTTGGCCGGAGGGGCGGATCTTTCGCCCAAAAGCTATGGCCAAGAACCCTTGAAGCCCGAGTGGAAGGGCGACTGGGTTCGCGATCAATACGAGATCAAGCTTGTCGAAGCCTTTGTGGCGCAAAAAAAACCCGTACTGGGGGTTTGCCGTGGAATGCAGCTCCTCAATGTCGCTTTTGGCGGCACGCTCTTCCAAGACATCACGACTCAAGTGCCAGGGAGTTTAATGCATCGAAATTGGGACATCTACGATCATAACCGCCATCAGGCCGAAGTGATCCCAGGGTCCGAGTTAGAACGAGTTTTAGGCCCTCACCGTGGACGCACGATCAACAGCGTCCATCATCAAGGAGTCCAAACACTCGGACCCGAACTTGAAGTGATGGCCAAATGTCCCGCAGACGGAATTGTTGAGGCCATAAGACACAAAGCCCCGACCCACTGGGTTTGGGGAATTCAATGGCATCCGGAATTTGAACACGAAACCAAAAAAGTACTCAGTGCCGACGAAACCTTACTGGATTCTACGTCGGTACTTCGCGAATTTTTATCAGAAGCCCAAAAAAGGAGAACCCAACGATGAGCTCGCTTGCAATCTACAACCCAGCCAACGGCCAGAAAATCAAAGACGTCCCCGCTGATACGACGGACAGTGTCCACCAAAAATATTTGACCGCAAAGGCAGGCCAAAAAAAGTGGGCCCAAGTGCCATTGGTCTCACGAATTGAAATGATGAAGAAATTTCGAGACAGCTTGGTCAAAGACAAGGAAGCGCTGGCCAAAATCCTGACCTCGGAAATGGGCAAGCCCCTTGCTCAAGCGCGTAACGAAATCGGCGGGGTTTTAGGTCGTATTGATTTTATTATGGAGAACGTGGCGCGGACCCTCGAAAACGAGACCGTTTACGATGACGTCTCTCAACGGATTCGTGAGCAGATTCGGTACGAACCCCTGGGCGTGGTGGCTAATATTTCGGCCTGGAATTATCCCTACCTCGTGGGAGCCAATGTTTTTGTGCCGGCCCTTCTCACTGGCAATGCGGTCCTTTATAAGCCTTCTGAATTCGCGACGCTCACGGGCCTAGCGATCGCTGAACGCCTTCATGCCGCCGGAATCCCTCAAGACGTGTTTATTCCGGTCATTGGCGGAGGCTCGATCGGCGCCGCGCTCTTAGAGCAACCGATTAATGGGGTGTTCTTTACGGGGTCGTACGCCACAGGCGCGAAGATTGCCGAGGCTGCAGCTCGCAAGATGATTAAGGTGCAGCTGGAATTGGGGGGCAAAGACCCGACCTACGTTTGCGAAGACGTGAACCTCAGTACGGTGGTGCCAGGGGTCGCGGATGGGGCCTTCTACAACACGGGGCAAAGCTGTTGCTCTGTTGAACGCATCTATGTCCACGAGAAGGTCTACGACGCTTTTGTGGACTCCTTTGTACGCGAAGTCCAAGCCTATAAAATGGGAGACCCAACTCAAGACTCAACCTACATTGGCGCGATTACGCGTTCGGCGCAACTTGAAGTGCTCGAAAAACAGGTTCAAGACGCGGTCAAAAAGGGCGCCAAGCTTCTTTGTGGCGGCAAGCGTGCACAGGCCGCGGGCCTCGCCGGTGGCAACTTCTTTGAGCCGACGGTGCTTTCGAACGTGAATCACACGATGGAAGTGATGCGCGAAGAGAGCTTCGGTCCGATTATTGGAATTCAGAAAGTGAAGTCGGATGAAGAAGCGGTCGAACTCATGAACGACAGTGTGTATGGCTTAACAGCGGGTATTTACACGACCGATGCCGCGCGTGCGGAGAAGGTCCTCAGCCAAGTCAACGCTGGGTCGGCCTATTGGAACTGCTGCGATCGCGTGAGCCCGCGCCTCCCTTGGTCGGGACGCGGTCATTCGGGGATGGGCGCGACGTTGTCATGGCTCGGGATTTTGGCCTTTGTGCAGCCGAAGGGTTGGCACTTGAAGGGGTGATAGCATTGTTGATAAGAAAAAGGGGGCTGCCTCATCGTGAGTCAGCCCCCTTTTTTAATGGGATGAAGGAAAGACTAGATTATTGGAATTTCACCGCCTGAGCGCCACCAGTCACAGGGCTAACAGGACAACCTTTGCTTTTTTTCGTAGCGTTGTAGCCTTCAATATTCTTGATAGCCTTATCATGGGAGTCCGTAACAGCCTTCGCAAAAGCTGCTCCGATGAGCTCAACCACTGTCGGAACCTTATCAAGGGCAGCTTGAATCGCTTTACGTGCAATGGGAAGCTCACTAGCAATCTTGTTATCGAGTGCTTGGCATTCTTGAGTGAGTTGTCCCTGTAGTGCCTGACAACTCGCATACTTTTCGTTGGCGGCCATTAGAGCAGCCATGGCGGCCTTTTGAAGTACGTTCTGTGCTTGGTCACAAAAACTGTAAACGTCATCATCAAAGCCGGCCTTACATTTATCAAATGCTTCCTTGCCCCCGTTATTTTTGGCGTCGTTACACTTCGCCAAAGAAGGAGCCTGTTGACCCCCAACGGCGTATTTACCAGGAGTCACAGTGCATCCTGTGAAATCAAAGTCACTCAAGGCTTTATTTGCCGTATCGGATGCCGCCTTTTCTTTGCCTGTATACTGATCATTACAAGTTTTCACCGCCTGATTACTTACGCCCACAGGGGCAGAACGTGCAAACACGATGTGCTTAGCCTTTGGACCTCTTGCCCAAACGCTACCGCTCATGACCATACCCATCAAGCCACAGACCAAAAGACCCCGTAATGAAACGTTCATAATCCCGACCCCCGTTTTAATTAATCGACCTATTCAATTAGCCTATCAGACTTTCGCATTAACGCAACTGCGTCACGCAGTACCTAGGAGGGGGTGCCTCAATTTCAGTGACATCATCAACACTTAGAGCGAGGTCTCGGGTGCCTGAAGCGTCAAAGGCACCTCAAGTTCCCCCGATCACCCTTCAAAGACCCCCGACCAAAAATCCCACCAGGTCAAAATAGTCTAAAGGCAAATACCCCCTAATGAACCGCTATCGGACCCTTCCCATTCAAAAAGATCTCGATAAAAAGATGGTTTGGGTGAGTGGTCCCCGACAATGCGGAAAAACGACGCTCGCCCAGTTTTTTCTAAAAAATGAGACCTCGGGAATTTACCTCAACTGGGACGACCCCGACCATCGCAAAATCATCCTTGCCCGCAAATGGTCCGAAGATGCCGGTCTCATCGTGCTGGACGAAATCCACAAATACCCGAAATGGAAAAGTTGGCTCAAAGGAACCTACGACACCACCCATGACCGCCACCGATTTTTGGTCACTGGCAGCGCCAGACTTGATGTCTATCGCCGAGGCGGTGACTCCATGCTCGGCAGATATCATGCCTGGCGACTCCATCCTTTCTGCATGAGTGAGCATCCCAAGGAACTTTCACGCGAAGAAGCCTTTCGACGCCTCATGACTGTGGGCGGGTTTCCCGAGATATTCCTCAGTGGTGACCTAGTCGAGGCCAAACGATGGAGACGAGAACGGCGAGAACTGGTTTTACGAGAGGACGTCCGAGACCTTGAACAGGTTCGGGATATTGCGCTTCTTTCGGTTCTCGTTGATCTCTTGGCCACGCGAGTCGGAGGACCCGTCGCCTTTTCGAACCTGGCCGAGGATCTTCAGGTCGCTCCAAAAACCGTCAAACATTGGGTGGAAATTCTGGAACGGATGTTTCTTTTTTTCCGGGTTTTGCCCTATTCAAAATCCCTTCCGCGGGCCATCAGCAAAGCGCCTAAAATATTTTTTTACGACAACGGTGATGTAGAACTCTCCGACAAAAACAACGACCTAGGACCCCGGTTCGAGAATCTCGTCGCCACTCACCTTTTGAAAAGACTGCACTATTTAGAGGATTCCACCGGAGATCGGTTCGAACTCAATTATCTATTGGATAAAGAGGGTCATGAAGTCGATTTTTTGATTGTTCAAAATCGTAAACCGGTCTGCCTGATCGAAGCAAAGTGGGGAGATTCATCCCCTTCAAAAAACCTCACGTACTTTGGCCAAAAACTGAACATCAAGAACCGCATTCAGCTCGTGGGCGACCTAAAAAAGGGCGGCGTTTATTCCAACATCTCCGTTCAACCGGCAGCCGAATGGTTGAGTCAACCGCTGGATCGTGTGGTGTTTTAGGCTAGCATCAAGCAACATCTTTTCTTTTCTTATGAAACCTCGAAAAATCAATTTTTATTGGCTTCAACCGCGTTATCCAGCACCTCGACACGAAGTTAAAAACTATGTTAATTTACATAATTCAATAGATATAATTATTATTTTAAACATAAAAATTTGACATAAATTCTATTATTTTACATACTTCATTTGAGGTATGTACATGAAAGAATTAGACTCACTTGCCATCGAACAGGCTAATCGCCGCCTAAAGTCCATTCGTAAGGCGCTACCTGACACAAAAGTTCGCCCGGGTTGGATTCGCTACATGCGTCAGTCGCTGAGCATGACCTTAAAGCAACTTGCCACCCGTACTGGCCTGTCGATTCCGACCGTCGCCCAGGCAGAACGAGGAGAGGCTGTGGGCAAGGTCACCATTAACACGCTTAAGACAATGGCCCAGGCGATGGATTGCGAACTCATCTATGCGTTTGTGCCGAAAACCGATCTCGACCAACTGATGAAAAAGGCCGCTCTCAAAAAGGCAGCAATCCTTCTGAGCACGGCAGACGTTCACATGACCCTCGAAGATCAACGCGTGAATGAGTCGGTGGAAAAGCGGATCGAACGCCTGGCCGAGAAACTTTTGAAGAAAGGAGACGTGTGGTGAATAACTTTTTATTTAAAGATCGAGACGGCCAAACACCCTTACCGCCTGAGCTTCAAAAAGGCTTAAAGCCAAAGCACATCCAAACTATGGCTGAGCTCGATGAATACGAAGAGCAAAACATTGCATTAGGAATCGCGTGGCTCAAGGGCCAGAAAGATGGAGGCGTCACCTATGATTTCTGGCTGAAGCTGCACAAACGCCTCTTTAGCGATGTTTGGAGGTGGGCGGGCGAAGTAAGAAAGCACGAGCTCAACAATCCTGACTTTCACTCGCCTCATCAGATTTGGACGGCACTGAGACAGCTAGAGGGGGACCTGGCCTACTGGATCAAAGAGAAGTCATTTTCCAAGGCCGAAACTGCGGCTCGTTTTCACGAAAGAATTGAAACGATTCACCCGTTCGCGAATGGGAATGGTCGCTTTGGACGAATTTTAGTCGAGTATTTCTGTGGAAAAAACGACTGGAAGGTTCCAACATGGGGACACGCTTTTAAGGACTCACCAAAGGACCGAAGAATGACTTATATCGCGTCTTTGGATCAAGCGCGTCGCAAAGGTGGTTACAAACGACTCGTTGAATTCATGTTTTCTTAAGAGGCGCGTGATTATTAAAACCGCGACATTTCCTGGAATTTACCTCAACTCGGTAAATGACAGAAATAGCCAAATGAAAGGCGTCTATGCTGGCACGAGGAGGAATCTTCAGCTTGCGGCGCAACTCTTCAGCGAGCATTCCTACTTCATCTGTCGTCGCTAAGAGTCGAAATAACTGGTTCAATTTTTGGCAGTGTCTTTTCCCACCAATCTTGAGTGACTTGTTGTTTGTAAATTTTATCGATGTCTTTGGCGCGCCTGGACGTCAAATAGCTGGGGATCGTAGTCTCAATGTATACGGTGGGTCTTTTCTTCTTTAATACGATATTGCCCATTTGTGCCTCTATTTAACTCTCGACTCATACATGCTAGCAGATTCTAAACAAAACCGGACTTCAAATCCAACAGTACATTCAGGCTAAAGCATGGATCTCCATCCAATCCGCTGTCGTATGGTTGAGTCAACTGATACGATTTGTGGGGCGGCCCAATTTTTGAGCATCATAAACATCTCAAATTCCCCCAGTCGCCCCTCAAAGACCCCCGACCAAAAATCCCAGAAAGTCCAAATCGTCTAGACTAAAATGACCAGTAGGTCAAATTAGTCATACGGCGGAAAGACCACCCTTGCTCATGCCTTGCTAGCGGCCGCCCCCTCGGACATTTACCTCAATTGAGACGACCCAGACCATCGCAAAACCATCCATGGCGACTCCATCCTTTCGGCGCCTCATGACCGTGGGGGGATTTCCCGAGATTTTTCTCAGCGGTCTGCCTGATCGAAGCAAAGTGGGGCGGTGTTTATTCAGGCATCTCCGTCCAACCGGCAGCCGAATGGTTGAGTCAACCGCTGGATATTGAGTCAAGTTTCCAGCGCTAAAACTGCGTGTGCTGAAACTTTTTTCTTGCCATGGGTTTGAAAATTAAGTTCCAAAATTCGACCAGAGACTCTTTGTTTCGTCTAAACGCGGCCCTATTTGGCTGAATTTCGCTCAAATGCCGTCGGCAGGCTTTTTTGTTCATTTTTAAAACAGTTTTCCACGGTGCGCCTCCGAGCGGCCTAAATTTAAGTGTAAAAAGCCATGTTACGAAAACAGGGCGAACCTAAAAGGAGTGTCTGTTTTATGCGACCCCGCGATTTTGTTTTAGCCGAACTTAAACAAGCTGTTACCGAAGAAAGAAAGTCTCAAATTCGTGTTCTGCACCTACTTCTGGAAATAGAGACTGACCGCCACTACTTGACCATGGGTTATCCCAGCCTGTTTGAATTTACGACCCAGGAACTTCAATATAGCGCGGGAGCGGCCATGAGGCGAATTCAGTCCATGCGCTTGCTAAAAGTATTTCCAGCGGTGGAAACAAAAATTGAACGAGGCGCGCTTTCACTTTGCACCGTCGCTCATACTCAGTCTTTTTTTAGAAACGAAGATTTAAAACGAAAAGAACAAGGCCTACCCAAAATGGATCTGGACGAAAAAGCAGAAATCCTTGAATCGATCGAGCACCTTTCACTCCGAGAAACGGAAAAGAAATTAGCCCAAATTTCGCCGGAGGCCGCGCTCCCGAAGGAGAAGATTCGTGCGGTATCGGCCGACAAAACAATGATTCAGTTCTTAGCTAGCGAAGAGCTGATGAAGAAGCTTGATAAGCTCAAAGGCCTGCTTGCCCCTCAGAACGAGCGCGGAAGTTATGAAGGACTGTTTGAGTTATTGGCCGAGCTTGCTTTAAAGAAGTTGGACCCGGAGGAGAAAGAAATAAAAACTAGGACGGGGAAGGCTCCGGTAAGGTCACCCAGTCTTCAGGGCAGTCCTCAGAGCAACCCACCCACCCGCAGGACTTCTTCCTCGATCTCGACGCCCAACTCCGCGCGCGCCCGGCTCTTTGCGAGCTCAATCAGCGCGCCCACATCCGCGGCAGTCGCGCCCCCGAGGTTGACGATAAAGTTGGGATGCTTCTCCGAAAACTGTGCGCCCCCAATTTGATGCCCCCGCAGTCCGAGCCGCTCGATGACTTCCCAAGCCCGCAAGCCGCTCGCTCGAGGATTTTTGAACACGCTCCCACAAGACGGCAGCTCAATCGGTTGCGAGGTCTTTCGCCGGGCCAAAGTCTCATCAATTCGGGCCTTCACTGCAGCGGGATCATCTTTGCTCACTTCCCAATCCACAGACCAAACCAGGCTTCCCTCGGGCAAAAATAAATTACGGCGATACTCAAACCGGAGTTGTTCGCCCTCGCAAACCACTCGCTCTAAACTCCCGCCACCCAAAACAAAAGCCTCAACTCGCCTCACACGATCTTTGGCTTCACCCAGATGCGTGCCCGCATTCATGGCGATCACGCCGCCCATCGTTCCCGGAATCCCCGTCAAAAGCTCGAGTCCGCCCCACCCTTCAGCGGCGGCACGCCTGAGCAACGCTGATACCGCCACGCTTCCACCGATTCGAATTCGCCCCGACGAGGGAAGCTCTTCAATCTGCAGATTCAGCCGTCCGGCCCGAATGATCAGTCCACTAAAACCCTCGTCGGCAACCAATAAATTAGAGCCTGCACCCAGCACAAAATGAGAAACACCCGTTTCGCGAATGCCTCGAAAAAGCCACTGCAGATCGGCCTCAGATTTTGGAGCCGCATAAATCAGCGCTGGCCCGCCAATCCGATAATACGTGTGTCGCGAAAGAGGCTCATCAAAAAGTAAAGAGCCGCTAAAACCATGAGCGCCCGCGCGGAACCAATTTTGCATCTTTTGCATGATCGCGGAATCCACAATTACCTCTGCCCCAGGGCCTCGATGAGTCGCTCCGGCAACCGCGTAATCGAACCAGCGCCGCAGCAAAGCACTAGATCACCCGAGGTCATGCGCTTCAAAACTTCATCGCCGGCGGAAAGCAGATCTCCCACATGCACGATCTCCTGCCCCGGATTGGCCACTTTTCGAATCGCCGCCACGAGACGCGCCGAATCCACACCCTCGATCGGGTCTTCGCCAGCCGCGTAGATATCGGTAATTAAAACGACATCACTCTTATGAAAGGCCGACAAAAACCCATCCCGACAATGCAAGGTTCGCGAATACCGATGCGGTTGAAAGACCGTGATAATCCGCCCTGGCCAATAACCTCGAGCGGCCGCAAGAGTCGCCGCAAGCTCAGTGGGGTGATGCGCATAATCGTCCACAATCACACGCTTGCCGGCCTGATCTTGCCAGCGAATTTCAAAACGGCGTTTCACACCTTTAAACTGCTCCAATCCTCGCGCAATCATGGAAAAGTCAATTCCCATATGCATCCCAATTGCCACCGCTGCCAAAGCATTCAAGACATTATGTTCGCCTGGCACATGCAATCGAACTTGCCCCAATACCTGCCCTCGACTTCGAGAAAACACTTCAAAGGTCGAACCCAAACCCTGGATCTTCACTGTCCGCGCTGAATAGTCCCATTCGTCAGACAAGCCATACGTGACAATCGGCTTACTCACGCGATTCAAGATTCGACGCACTCCGGGGTCCTCGCCACAAACCGCTGCGACCCCATAAAATGGCAACTCTCCAATGAACGCCACAAAAGCATGATCAATGGCTTCGAGACTTCCGTAATGATCCAAATGATCGTTATCAATATTAGTGATGATCGCCAAAGTCGCCGGGAGATGCAAAAAAGAGCCATCACTCTCATCCGCTTCGGCCACTAAAAAGCGCCCTTGCCCCAGCTTGGCATTGCCCCCTAATGAATCAACTTTACCCCCAATCACAATGGTGGGATCCAGGCCCGCGACCATCAGTACTGTCGCTAACATCGAGGTCGTCGTGGTTTTGCCATGAGTGCCCGCCACGGCGATCCCTGTCCGCCCCCGCATCAGCTCACCCAACATCTCCGCCCGCGGAATAATGGGGATTCGCAAGCGCTTGGCTTCGACCACTTCGGGATTCGTCGGTCGAACGGCCGATGAAATGACCACGACCTTCGCGCCCACGACATTTTCGGCGCGATGTCCGATGGAGATGCGTGCTCCAATCTGCGCCAGATGCCGAGTGGTTTCGGATTCGGCCTGATCAGAGCCTGTCACCGGATAACCTTGATTGAGAAAAACCTCCGCGATCCCACTCATACCGATGCCACCAATTCCGACAAAGTGAAGCGGTGTTTCGTAACGCTTATGCATGATTCAAAGTCTCCACTATCATTCGGGCCGCATCCGGCCGATAAAACCCGATCACGGCTTGCTCCATTCGATCGATTTGAGAGGGATCCATCACCGCCTGGCGAATAAACGAGGCCAACTGTGCACCCGCCCCGGGGCCTTGCTTGAGCAAAAACGCCCCGCGGGCATCCGTAAAAACCCGCGCATTCGTTTCCTGATGATTGTCCGCAGCCGTAGGCAAGGGCACTAAAACTGCTGCGCGCCCCACCGCCGCAATCTCCGCCAGAGTAGAGGATCCTGATCGGCAGATCAAAAGCGAGGACTGGGCGTAAGCCTCCGGCATTTCGTAAATAAATTTTTCCACCCGGGCTTGGCTTTCCGCTTGGCGATGTCCTTCAACCACCCTGTTATAATCTAACTCACCCGTTTGATGAATAAAGCGTAAACGGTGCTTAAGATCCTGCAAAAGAGGCAAGGCCTCCAGAACTAGCGAATTGATGCCAAGTGCCCCCTGAGAACCCCCAAAAATAAAGATGACAAAGGGGTCTCGTGGGGCCGACACCAGGCGAGTCATGACACTTCGAACGGGATTGCCGGTGATCAAAATGCGGGAATTCCGAAACTGTTTTTCAGTCCCCGGAAAACTGCAAAAAACAAAATCCACAAACCGACCCAGAATCCGGTTGGTAAAACCTGGAACTGAATTTTGTTCCAAAATCGCCGTCCGCGCGTGGGCGAGTCCTAAACCTCGCAAAATTCTCGCCATCAAAACTAAGGGGCCCGAGGCAAACCCCCCCACCCCAATCACGGCCTTTGGCTGATACCGGATAATCCAGCCCGCCGATTTTAAAAGCGACAACGGAAGTTGAACCATCGTCTTGAGACGCCGTGTCCAGCCCACTCTCTTCAGCGATCCGAGTTGCAGCAGCCGCAACGGGTAGCCGGCCCGGGGCACCAGCTTTTCTTCAATTCGTCCCTCGGCCCCTACAAAAACGATCGAGGTCTCGGACCCAAAATTTTGTTTCCAGGCATCCGCAATCGCAATCCCTGCGAACACGTGCCCCCCCGTTCCTCCACCTGCGACCATCAGTCCCGAAGAAATAGGGCTTGAGTCACCCACTGCTCGCCTCACTGGGAGCGGGAAGGTTTCGAGAGGGATACTGAGGCCCACGCGCAACACTGAGAAGCACCCCAACGGCAAAAAGATCCACTAACAAAGCCGAGCCCCCGTAGCTGATGAAAGGAAGGGTCAGCCCTTTAGTCGGAAGAAGTCCCAAAACCACCGCCATATTCACAAAACCCTGAAGTCCCAAAGCGAGGGTGATCCCGGCAGCGAGCAGCATCCCGAAGCGATCTTCGTATTGCTGATGGGCTTTTAGCGCAATTTTTAGCCCCCGATAAATGAAGACTAAGTAGGCGACGATCACCGCCAATATGCCGAGAAACCCAAGTTCCTCGCCGATGACTGAAAAAATAAAATCGTTATGCGCCTCGGGTAGAAAAAATAGCTTTTCCTTGCCATTGCCCAACCCGACGCCCCAAAAACCGCCTTGATGAAGGCCCACGAGGGACTGCAAAATTTGGAACCCTTTGCCGCCCGGATCTTTCCAGGGATCCATAAACGTCATCAATCGCTGCCGGCGATAGGAGGATCCTAGAACTAGCACCGTCCCGACCAGCGCGGCTAATACGAGTGCACTCGCCAAATACCGTTTGGGAACACCCGCCAAAAACATCAGCAAAAAAATCACCAACGTAATCATGACGGTGGTGCCGAAATCAGGTTGAAAAAGCAGCAAGAGCATGGCAGGCAAAGGCACTACAAACTGGGCCAAAACGCCCGCCGCCAAAGTGTGCACACGATCCTGCTTACGGTCGAGTTGGCGGGCTACAAAAAAGATCACGGCAAATTTTGCCAGTTCCCCGGGCTGAAAAGTCAAAGGCCCCAGTTTGAGCCAACGCTGGGCCCCCAAAACTCGAGTGCCTAGCCCCGGGACAAAAACCAGGGCCAGCAAAACCACCGAAAGCGCCAACCCCGGGTAAGCCCACTTTGCCCATCGACGGTAATCCACTCGGCAAACGGCAATCAGCGCGGTAAAACCCAGCGTCGCAAAAACGAGCTGCTTCTTAATAAAAGCGAAGCCGTCGCCCGTCTTTTCTTGGGCATAAATAAACGACGAACTATAAACCATCAACAACCCGAACACGACCATCGCGATGACCGTGAGGAGGAGCACCAAATCCACGCCTTGGCCCGGTAAAGGCCAGGGGCAGGTGTCGCCCTCTTTCGAGTTCTTAAAGTTGGCTGACCAGCTTTTTGAAATAATCGCCTCGTTCTTCATAATTGCGGAACATATCGTAGCTCGCACAGCCGGGCGAAAGCAGAATAATGTCGCCCGAACGAGACTTTTGATAGGCAAGAAGAACAGCTTCTTCAAAGGTTCCTACCAAAAATGTTTCCGCGTGGTCTCCGATGGCACGATTGATTTTTTCTTTCGCTTCACCCAGTAAAATAACGATCTTGCACTTCTTCTGAACCAGATCTTGAAGCGGCGTATAATCCATGTTCTTGTCTTTGCCGCCCGCAATCAAAATAATCGGATTACTCGTAAAAGCACCCAACGAGCGCTTCACGCTCATGACATTGGTGCCTTTTGAATCGTTAAAAAAGAAAACGCCATCTTTCTTACGAATGAATTCCAGCCGATGCGCAACCGCTTTAAACGTATTGATCACGGTTTGAACGGCTTTTTCGCTCACCCCCATAATCCGCGCCGTCAGCACCGCCGCCAGAAGATTTTCTTTGTTGTGTTCACCAAAAAGTTTGAACTGCGCGAGATCATAAATCTCTTCTTTGCCCGTGATTTTTACCATCAACTTCTTAATAGCTGCGTTGTAATAAGCGCCGCAAAATTGTTCGGCAAAAGCCCCCCCCACCTTGAGCGGGTCACGACGGGTGAACCAGAGCACCTTGCCTGGATTTTCCTGGCCAAAGCTGGCAATAATAGGATCGTCATAATTCAGGATCACGTAACTATTCCGATCGCAGGCCTTTAAAAGGCGTTTTTTCGCCTGAATATAGCTCTGCATATCCGAATAACGATCCAAGTGGTCTTCTTCGAGATTGGTGAAAACCGCGACCGCCGGGACCAATTTATCGATCATCTCCAACTGAAAGCTCGATAGCTCAGCCACGACAACATCGGCCTTCTGTCCCTCGGTGACATAGTTCAGCAGGGGTCTGCCGATATTGCCACCCACATAAACCCCTTTGTTATCGGCTTTGAACATATCACCGATCAAAGTGGTCACGGTCGTCTTGCCATTGGTGCCCGTAATCGCCACCAGCGGTTCTTTCAGTGCCTGCGCGGCTAACTCGACTTCTGAAATAATGGGGACATTGAGCTCGCGAGCTTCTTCCAGGGGTTTGATATTCAACTGAACGCCGGGGCTCACCACAATCAACTCTGCCGTGTGAAAGGTCTTGTTATTATGCTTACCCAGTTCGTATTCGATTTTCAGCTCTTCACACGCCGTGATCGAATCCATCAAGTCATGCCGTTGCTTGGTGTCGGTGACCGTGACTTTGGCGCCTTGTTTGACCATGTATTTGATTGCGGCCACGCCGGAGAGTCCGAAACCCACCACTAAAACTCTTTTGCCCTTGTACTTACTCATGAAGACAATCCCCTAAGGTTATTACCTCAGCTTGAGGGTCGAAAGCGTAAACAACGCAAGCAGAATGGAGATGATCCAAAACCGAACGATCACCTTGGGCTCTGCCCAACCCTTGAGTTCAAAGTGATGGTGAATCGGCGCCATCTTGAAGACTCGCTTTCCAGTCATCTTGAAGGACGCCACCTGTGCCATCACTGAGAGTGCCTCAATTACGAAAATTCCGCCGCAAAGTGCAAGTAAGAATTCGTTTTTCGTAATAACAGCCACAATAGCTAACGCAGCCCCGAGCGCGAGAGACCCCACATCACCCATAAACACCTGCGCTGGATAGGTGTTAAACCATAAAAATCCCAGACAAGACGCCGCGATTGTGCCACAAAAAATGGACAACTCTCCAGCCCCAGGAACATGAGGAATCTGTAAGTATTCCGAAATCTTAGCGTTTCCGGCGCAATAGGCCAAAATCAAAAATGTGCCGGACGTCGTGATGGTCGGGCCCACCGCAAGGCCATCCAACCCGTCGGTCAAATTCACTGCATTTGAGGTGCCCACAATCACGAAGGCGGCAAAAGCGATAAAGAAGGGACCTAAATGCAAAGACCAAGACTTGAAGAAGGGGAATTTAAGATCCGGGGGCGTATCCCTCAACACATAGATGAGGTAGGCTGCACCCACTGCGATTATGGTTTGCCAAAAAATCTTTTGACGTCCGGAAAGCCCTTTTGAGTTTTTTTGAATCACTTTACGGTAATCATCGACCCAACCAATCACGCCCGTCAAAAGCGTGGTCGCCAAGGCAATCCACACATTTTTGTTGGTCAGATCAGACCAAAGCAAAGTGGGAACCGCAATTCCCAATAAAATCAAGCCCCCACCCATCGTAGGGGTTCCCTTTTTAGAAAGGTGGCTTTTCGGCCCATCATCCCGAATGGATTGACCCAGCTGCTTTCGCTGCAAAAAACGGATATAGGCCGGACCGATCAACATGCACAAAAGGACACTGGTGATGCTCGCGCCGAACGTTCTGAACGTGATGTACTTAAAGACGTTCAGGAACGAGTGCTGCGCATGCAGCGGGTACAGTAAATGGAAGAGCATCCTCGGATGCTAATGGGTTTTGAAAAACCGTGTCAATGTCTTTTGTCATCCTTTGCATCTAAGGCCCCGGCCGCAACCTCCCTGTCATCAAACCGGACCTTTCGAGTCCCCTCGGGGGCCGTGGGGTCGGCCACGATTTGATAGTCCTCGTGTCCTTTTCCTGCAATCAGCACGAGATCACCCCCCTGAGCCTCCAAAACCGCGCTAAAAATCGCTTTTCGGCGATCGGGTTCGATCCTAACATTTGTCCGATCGGTAATTCCACCCAGGATCTCTTGAATGATCACGTCTGGACTCTCTGTTCGTGGATTATCAGAAGTGACCCAGAGAAGATCCGAGAGCTCAGCCGCGAGCTTACCCATCACTGGGCGCTTGGAGCGATCACGGTCACCGCCACATCCCACAACCGTAATAAGGCGATGTCCCTGCCGAACCTCACGCAGAGTCTTGAGCACCTTTTCCAAGGCGTCAGGTTTGTGGGCATAATCTACCCAAACAGAAACTCCTTGCCGATTGGGAACCCGCTCCAGACGCCCTGGAACCGACTTCAGGCGCGCGATCCCCTTCGCGATAGTATCCGCATCCAGACGCAGACCTTGCGCTGCTGCAATAGCTCCGAGCAGGTTCTGAGCATTAAATCGTCCCGTTAAACCGGATTTGATCCGTACCCCCGCCGCACTTCCTTGAATTCCACTCAAATCGATCTGAAGACCAGCACCCGAAATATCGGCGTTAGGGTCCAGCCCAAAACTGGCAAACCACAATTCGGGCTGCGGATGGGCGCGCAGGTCCTCGATCAAGCGCTGGCCCCACTCGTCGTCCTGGCTGATACCCGCAAACGGACGCTTACCTGACTCAATCGAATATTGGATCGAGTCGGTAAATAAACTCGCCTTGGCGCGAAAGTAATCTTCCATGTTGGGATGAAAATCCAGATGCTCCCGGGTGAGATTAGTGAAAATGACCGAATCAAAAGCAACATAGGCCGCTCGGTGTTGCTTCAGCGCATGCGAAGAAACTTCCATCACCACGGCAGTGCAACCGTCTTTTTTCATCTCGGCTAGGAGTTTTTGCAGCTCAACTGGCCCAGGTGTGGTGTGAGTCGAAGGATAGATTTTTTTTTCAAATCGAAAATTGATGGTTCCGATCACACCGACTCGATGACCGGCCGACGCTAAGATGGACTCCAAGATATAAGTTGTCGTCGTTTTTCCGCTCGTGCCGGTCACACCTACGATGGTCATCCCCTTGGAAGGATGACCTGCGAAATGAGCGGCCAAGCAGGCTAGGGCAAGCCGAGAATCAGGAGCGCGGATATAAGGAATGCCCTTGAGTTCCTCGGCTGGATCCTCCCCCACGATGCAGACCGCGCCCTGTTTGACCGCCTGGCCTATATAAAGATGCCCATCGTGTGATCCCCCTCGAACAGCGACAAAAACCGTTTGAGAAGTGACTTGTCGTGAATCAGCCGTGACATTGCGAGCAGAAGCCGGAATTTGTTCAATCATGGGTCCCCCAGCGACACCTTAACCGTATCTCCCTCGACTAAGGAAGTCCCCTCTGCCGGATTTTGGGTTCGAATCACCCCAGTGCCATGAACCTCCATTTGGAAGCGATGGCCTTGTAATGCGCGCATAGCCTCCCGCGGAGTTAAGCCCTGTAGAGAGGGCATTTTCCACATCGTATGCCCTGTGGCCGTCGTCCCCTGCCAATGCAAAGCAAGATCGGCCTCAGGCTCAGGAGAAGCTACCGGATGGGCCGAGGACACCTTGAGTCGATCCTGATCGGCCAAAACTCGATTAACGGTATCCGGCCGGGTCGGAAGACTGAAGCGATTGGCCACCGCATTGAGAACTTCGCGAAACAACGGCGCCGCGGTTTCTGAAGCGTAAATCACCCCATGAGGTTCATCAATGGAGGCAAAAACCACGATTTTGGGATCGACCCCCAAAGGCATGCCAATAAAGGATGCGACATAACGCGAACGTGAATAGGTGTGTGTGGTGGGATCAACTTTTTGCGCAGTTCCGGTTTTTCCAGCAATCGCATAACCCGGAAGATTGGCCTTAATCGCGGTTCCACCCTCGTGAAGCGGACCTTGAAGGGTTTCAACCATCTGGGCCGCGACTTTTTCTGTAATTACGCGCGAACTGAGGGGTTTCGCGGAATCCATCAAAATTCTGGGCTGAACCAACCATCCACCATTCAAAAAGGTCGCATAGGCTCGAAGCATTTGAATCGGCGTCACTAAGATGCCTTGGCCAAACCCGATATTCGCCAACGTAATGGGTGACCAATTTTTTCGCACCGGCAACATTCCCGAAATCTCACCGGGAAAGAACGACCCCGTTTTCGCCCCAAAACCGAAGGACTTCAAGGTGCTATAATAATGGTCGGCCCCGAGCTTGAGTGCCACTTTGGCCGCGCCCACATTGCTCGAAACTTGAATCAGTCTATTCAAATTGAGCCAGCCATATTTTTCGTGAGCCTCCGCTTCCGAAATTTTATGCCCCTGCACCTTGAGGCCCTGGCCCATTTCACCCCAGACTTGATCTGAAATCTTCCAGCCATGCGAAAGCGCGCTCGCCAATAATACTGCCTTGAGTGTCGAGCCTGGCTCGTAGCCATCAGTCAGCACCCGGTTGCGACGCCGGTCGGCAGGCGCATTGGGATCATTGGGGTTATAAGAAGGTTGATTGGCCATAGCGAGGATTTCGCCATTGACTGCATTCATCACAATAACCGCACCGCCATGCGCATTATGCTTGAGTACCGAATTACGAAGTTCCTGCTCCACTGCGAACTGAAGAGAGGCATCAAGCGTCAGGCTCACGGGCTCGCCATCTCGATGATCTTGAACATTTTTAGCCGAAACGGCGTCAATAAAAGTGGGGCGTCCCATGGCATCCTTGATCGCGCTGACGGAGAGTATTTTTCCGCGCATTTTCTCGTCTTGCCAAAGCTCCACGCCTTCAACGCCTTCAGAATCTACATTTGTCCCGCCAATCACGTGCGAAGCCAGTTCACCATGAGGATAAACCCGCTTGCTTTCCTTCACCTGCATAAGCCCTGGAATTAGATCTCCATCCGCACTGAATAATCGCCATTTTTTGAGTCGATGCAGCTCGTTTTCAGTCAGATGGCGCTTGATCCAGACAAATTCGTGCCCCCCTTTGAGTCGTTGCAGTATTTTTTTGTATGGCACATCCGTGGCCTTATTCAGCAACCGAGCCAAAGCGCGGGGATTGTCTATTTTGGAAGGATTAGCCGCAAGCGAACTCGTTTCGATATTGATCGCAAGAGGTTCACCGTTTCGGTCCAAAATCGCGCCCCGACGAGGACGAATCAACACCTTAGACTGAAATTGTCGCCGCGCCATCTGCTCTAAACGCTCATGCGTGAAGACCTGAACCATCGCGGCCCGAGCCATCACGGCTGCCGCAAAAAGCATGCACAAAAGCATCAAGCTCGTCATTCTCAGCTTGATACCGAGCTTGGTTGCTTCAGTTTGCATTGCCCCTCCCGAAGTGAATGACTTGATCCGCGCGAGGGGTCCCAAGACCAAATTGAGTGCGTGCGATGCTTTCGAGATGGCGAGGTGAGCGAAGCGCGGTCAGCTTGAGTTCCATGGTCTCGCGACCTTGCTTGAACTCGCGCACTTGACGTTCAGCCTGATTGATCGCGTAAGTGGTTCGAACAATCGACAGTCTAAGCCAGACGGTTACTACCGCCAGCGCGACCATGGCTGGAAACACCCATATTGGCATCCACTTCCGTGACATTTTCCGACATCCTTTCGGCTATCCGAAGCTTAGCGCTCCGCGAACGCGGATTACGCCTCATTTCTGCTTCGTCCGCTTCCTGCGGTTTTTTAGTCAGCGGTCTAAACAGGCCTTCCTTATCCCGAAACGCTTGTTTGACTTTTCTATCCTCGAGCGAATGAAAACTCAAGATCGCCACTCTTCCCCCTGATTTCACTTCCAGTATAACACGCTTCAAAAGAGTATCGAGCTCTTCGAGCTCTTCATTCACCAAGATTCGCAAAGCTTGAAAAGTTCGAGTCGCGGCGTGAATCCTGCCATGACGTGCGGCGGGTGGCACCGCTTTGACGATCAAATCACCCAAACCGATCGTCGTGGTCGGCAACGCATGCCTTCGTCGAGCTTCTACGATAGCCGCGGCGATCTGTCGTGAAAAGCGTTCTTCACCCAGTTCATGAATGAGGTCGGCCAATTGTCTTTCGGTCATCTGAAAAAGATATTGCCTGGCACTTTGTCCACGTGAAGGGTCCAATCGCATATCCAAAGGACCTTCACGTGAAAAACTCAGCCCTCGTTCGGCGTCTTCCAGCTGATCACTCGAAAAGCCTAAATCCGCCATGAGACCCAAGACGGGCCGACCCGCCAGGAAATGATTCGCCTGACTAAAAGGTGAATGCACGAGCTCCAACTTTCCAGCTGCGATCTGTTCAGAAAACCTGACCCGCCCTCGTTCTATTGCCGAGGCATCTTGATCAAATGCCATGACCGAGTGCCGAGAAAGCCGCGGATCGCAGGCTAGCGCCTCCAAAAAAGCCGCCGTATGCCCGCCTCCTCCAAAAGTACAGTCGACTAAAATATGGGAAGGTATCTCGTCCCCCAACGCACGAAAAGGCGCTAAAAGCCCCGCGAGGATAGGCTCAACCAAAATCGGGATATGAACGCTTTGGGCTTCAGCGGTTGTCGGCAACACTGTTGGCATGAACCGGATGCGTAAAAAAGTATTGTTCCATCGCTTTTCGGGCCAAATAAGACGATTTCACCCGCCACTGTTTTTTATGAATCGTCAAAGCCGCGACCGCAATCCGATGGGGACCCCCATCCGCATAACCTACAAACCAATCATATTTGCCGGGCGGATCCATTCCGGTTAATGAGCCCGTTTTGCCACCCACGCTCAGTTCTTTAAATGGCCCCTTGAAAAACCCCCGAAAGGATTTGCGCGAAGTTCCATGGGTCACGGTCTCCGTCATAAGCGCACGAATTTCAGAAGCGGTCTCAGGTTTGACCACCACGCTCGCGACTTTAGGTTCAGAGGTGTACAGACTGCCGCCCTCAGGGCTATAAACGGATTGCACCACAAAGGGTTCCATCATGACGCCGTCATTGGCTACGGCAGCCGCGATTAAAGCCCCTTGCATCGGACTCATGGTGTTTTCCCGGGTGTAGCCCGAGGCTGTCTGAGCTAAATCCCAGGCGTCCGCGTCGTTTGCGATGTGAGCATGTCCTTGTTGCATCGGAAAATCAGACGCAATGGCACGGTTAAAGCCAAAGCGGCTCGCATAGTTTTGTAATTTTTCGGTTCCTACTTGGTAAGCACCAATGCGACCAAAAACAGTATTGATCGATTTGGCAAAAGCCTCTTTCAACGTTGAATACCGGGACCACCGATTCACCCGGTTTTTCATAATATTACTTCGATAAAGGGTATGATTCGCACCCGTGAACTGAATAATTGAATTTGGATTCAGCTTTTGTTCCTGAATCGCGGCCGCTGCGGTCACGACCTTGAATACGGAGGCCGAAGGGAAGGTCGCCCTCAAGGCAAGGTTCTCTTTGATCTTAGGGTCCCGTGAATAACTCACCATCGCCAAAACTCGCCCGGTCACGGCATCCATGGCGACAAAAGCACCATAATCAGGGGAGTAAGACTTAAAAAGCTGCTCCATGGACTCCTGCAATTTGGCGTCAAATGAATATTGAATGATCGCGTGAAACTTTTCTTTTTCATTGATGGAAATTTCAAGATCAGACGGAAATTCAAAGAGCGCTTTGGTCTCTCCGAGAGCCTGGGAAAGGTTTTCTTTGGTCACGACGCTCTGTTTCGGGCCAAAAACGTTGCCAAAAGCAGGCCCCAGAAAAGGAGACGGAAGGTGGGTTTTTGCGTGAATGGCAAATAGGCCTGAGCCGAGAAAAACCCCTGCAACAATAAAAGAAGCCCCCCACTTCAGGGCCCGCGGCGCCTGGGCGACCGCTCCTATAAAACGACTCATGTTTCCTCATTTCGAAAAAAGATGTCTGGATCTAAATTGTTCACCGGAAACATTGTTTTGGTCAAGTCTTTGCTCCCAAATCATTTCTCTCACTGAACCGTGTCGGAAAATTGTCGTTGCAGCTTTAAGTCTTCACACAATCGAGACAATTTTGTCGAGTTTTTAGACAGTTTTTTCAAAGTTCAAACGAAAGCTTTGCCGCAACTTCCACCGCTCGCTCTTCCTCGGTGAGGTAATGGGCCTGTGTCATTTTGGACAAGATGGAAGCCATGGTCGAGCGAGCGTAATCGGTCAATTTTTTGGCTCGAAACGACTGACTATACCTCAGTGGGCTTGGCAAAAGCATGGCCAGAAAAGCTCCCTCACGGGCAGTCAGTAGAATGGGCTCTTTTTCAAAATAAAACCGAGCGGCGGCCTGGATTCCATAAATCCCCTCACCCCATTCAGCGATATTTAAATAAGTTTCAAGAATTTTTCGTTTGCCGACGGATTCCTCCAAGCGCATGGCCAGGAATAACTCCTTCACCTTGCGCCAAAGGTTCTTGTCCTTGTCCAAAAATACATTCCGAGCGACTTGCTGGGTAATAGTACTCGCGCCGCGGGCAAAACGGCCTTCTTCCCAGTCTTCTTTGATCGCCTCGCGAATCTGGTTCGGGTCGTAGCCCTTGTGCTGATAAAAAGCCCAATCCTCACTCACCAAAATCGCGCCTACGGCTAAGCGAGAAACCTCGCCCAAGGCCACCCAACTGGCAGGCCGCGTACGCGCTAGGGTAATCGAGGGAGACCGACTAGGCCCCTGGTAATGAACAATCGGGTAACGGGACCGGAGTACGCCCACATCCGGAATTTCGGTTCGGATAAACCGGTATGATCCCCAAGCCAACCCCAAGGCTCCCGCCACGGAAAGCAGTCCCAAACTCACAAGCAACCCGCTGCCCAGCCTTTTTCTAAAAGACTTCCTAGAACCCATGGATCACACCCATAGCATAAACAGGAATTCCCCGGGAATTGCTTGTTTTGCCTCCATGCAAAATGTAGACTCGTGAGGTGCAAACCAAAGATAGTGGATTTCCGCCTAACCCATTCATTATTCCAAATAATAATCGAATCTACTCGAACGCCAAAAAGCTCAAAATTGCACGCGACATTCTCGAGAGATATACCGGCAGCCCGATTGAAAAATTTCGCAAACAGATCATCCTGACCAACTTTGACTACTATTTGGAGCGTTTTCACAGTATCTGCGGCGATGAGCGGACGCAAGGCTCCGCCATGGGGGTTGTGCATAGTGTCAAAGCGGACGTGTCGATCGTCGACTTTTCGATTGGCTCACCTACCGCTGCACTCATTATTGAGGTTTTGTCAGTCATCGATCCCAAGGCCGTTTTACTGCTGGGAATGTGTGGGGGCCTGCATCGGTCGCTGAAGGTCGGCGACTTTATTTTACCGACTGCAGCCATTCGCGACGAAGGCGCCTCTCATCACTTTATGCCGCCGCAAGTGCCGGCGCTTCCGACCTTCAAGATTCAAAAGTTCGTTTCGCAAATTCTGGTCGAAAAAGGTTTGGACTACCGCACCGGGGTTGTTCATACTACTGATTATCGATTTTGGGAGTTTGACGATAAATTCAAGGCTCAGCTCTACGAGGAGCGTGCCTTAGCCATCGACATGGAAACAGCGACGCTTTTTGTCACAGGCTTCGCTTGTAAAGTGCCGATTGGGGCTTTACTTTTGGTTTCGGACCTTCCGCTTCGACGTAATGGTATTAAGACTAAGAAGTCAGCCAAGGCGGTGTTTCGCAAGTTCACGGACCTTCACCTTGAAATGGGGATGAAGGCCATGAGTGAAATCGCGGAACGCGGTGAGCACATCCGGCATTATAAATGGTGAGTTAAGCATGTTTAAAAAATTCCTCGATTTCTTCTCAAATGATTTGGCTATCGATCTGGGCACGGCCAATACCTTGGTTTATGCCAGGGACCGCGGAATCATCATCAATGAGCCGTCGGTCGTCGCCATTCACCGCAATGCCCGGGGCCAAACCCGGGTTCTTGCGGTGGGTAAAGAGGCTAAGGATATGTTGGGACGCACTCCCGGCTCGATCCAAGCTATTCGCCCCCTTAAAGATGGCGTGATCGCGGACTTTGAAGTCACGCAGTCGATGCTCAAGTACTTTATCCAAAAGTCGAGCGTCCGCCGGACTTTCATCCGACCTCGAATCATTATTTGTATCCCGTTTGGCATCACCCAAGTCGAAAAGCGCGCGGTCAAAGAGTCGGCTCAATCAGCCGGCGCTCGCGAAGTTTACCTGATCGAGGAGCCGATGGCCGCCGCTTTAGGGGCTGGACTCCCGATCCGCGAACCGAGCGGTAATATGATTGTCGATATCGGGGGCGGCACGACTGAAGTGGCCGTGATTTCGTTGGGCGGGATCGTTTACTCGAAATCGGTCCGGGTCGCCGGCGATAAATTTGATGACGCCATCGTCAACTACATCAAGCGCAAATACTCGCTGCTCATCGGTGAGCGAACGGCCGAACAAATCAAGCTTTCGATTGGTTGCGCCTATCCTTTTGAAGAAGAAAAAACTTACGAAGTCAAAGGTCGCGACCTGATTAGCGGCGCCCCCAAGACGATCGAAGTCAATTCGGAAGAAATCCGCGACGCCTTGGCTGAGCCGGTCTCCGCCGTGGTGGATACGATCAAGACCGCTCTTGAACGCACGCCGCCCGAACTTGCCGCCGATATCGTCGACAACGGAATTATTCTGGCCGGCGGGGGAGCCTTGCTCGCCAACCTCGATATTCTGATTAAAGAGAAGACGGGCCTTCCCGTGGCCCTTGCCGAAGATCCACTCACCTGTGTGGTGCGAGGATCCGGCAAAGCGCTTCAGGATATGGATCTGTTGAGAAAAGTCACGATCGTGTAATTGATTTTTTCACAGTTCATTAAATATATCCGTCCAAGGTAAGCACCGCACTTGACCCAACTTTTGTCGGCTTGGATCCCGAGATAGGTAATAAATTTTAGTGCTATCCGGCAGGTCAGCGGCAAGTTGCTCGAGCTTTCGAACTTCGATAGGATCGATCCGTAATGTAGATTTAATCTCAATTGCGAGATGTTGGCGACCTCGACTCAAGATCACATCAATCTCGCTGTCATCTTTTGTTTCCAAATAAGAAAATTGGTAATCAAGCTCATGATACGAGTTAAATCGAACCAACTCATTGATCACCCAAGCTTCAAATGCCTCACCAAAAGCAGAGGTTCCGGAGATCAATGGACTGTGAATCATCCCCGCCAAAAAGCGCTGGACGCCACCGTCAAACCAGTAAAACTTTGGCGCTTTTCGCTGTTTTTTTCGAATAGAAGGACCAAACGGCAGAAGCCTTACTCCTAAGTATGTTTCTTCAAGAATATCAAAATATGACTGAACGGTCTTGTTATCGGCACCTATGTCACGTGCAATCGCTTCATAATTAATCCGCTTACTATTCATTTGCGCCGCAATCTCAAGAAAGCCCTTAAAGGGGGCAAGATTTCGAACTAATTGTTCGACCAGTATTTCTTCTTTTAAATAAATTTGACAATAACTTCGAAGTCTTCGAATTCGCTCGGAAGAAGAGTGTGCGAAGTGAACACGAGGAAGCGTGCCCCAATTCAGGGCTGTCTCGAGTTCAAAATTCTTGCCCAATTCTTCACCCGAAAAGGGAAAAAGAGAAAACACAGCCGCTCGTCCGCCGAGTAAATTGGCATGCCCTCGTTTAAGTTTTCGCGCGGATGACCCCGACAGGACAAAACGAAGTCCTCGACGCTCAATGAGTCGATGAACCAAATCCAAAAGGCGCGGGACTTTTTGAACCTCATCGATAATGATCCAATCGGGCTTATTTTTCTCTTCGATTAAGAGCTCAATCTCTGATTCCAGGGCTTTTGGATTTCTGAGGTAACGGTCTTCGATGTCAGGGTCCAAAAGGTCCAGCCATAGACAATTCTGCTCAGAAAATCGATCCTGAAGCCAAGTCGACTTTCCAGTTCCGCGCGCACCGAAGAGAAAAAAGCTTTCGTTGATTTTCGGACTCAGCTTTCTCTGGATCATACTCCATATTGTTACGCCAAAAATGGACCAAGGTCAAGCACTTGAAGGCAGCCGGTAACGGACACTGAGCCGCCGGGTGCATCGGATCTCACCCAACTATACCCGATTATGTCCGATTACACCCGATTAGGCCCCCTATCAATTCACCGGGCACTCAGAAGTGTCTCCGATCAAACTCATTGAGGTAAGTACTTAAGGAACGAATTCCCGTGCTCATTTTGACACTACGTGTTAACACTCTCCACCGTGACCGTCTACCCGAAGTCCTCGCAGTACATCGTTGAGTATTTAAAGAGCCTAAAAATTCGGGCCGTTTTTGGCGTGGGCGGCGCCAACATTGAAGACCTCTACGATGCTCTATTTCACCAGGGCGAGGGCATTCAAGCCGTGGTCGCCAAACACGAATTTTCGGCCGGGACGATGGCGGATGCCTACAGCCGATTTACCGGCGGACTCGGCGTGGTCATGGCGACATCAGGAGGCGGCGCCTTTAATCTCGTCCCCGCGCTTTGCGAATCTTTGGCCTCAGCCGTCCCGATTTTAGCGATCGTGGGACAAGTCCCAACCGAACAGGAAGGGCAGGGGGGGTTTCAAGACTCGAGCGGGCGAGGCGGTTCAGTCGATGCTGAAAAGATCTTTCAAGGCGCTTCCAAATTTTGCCGCTCCGTCAGAACCGCCGAGGAGCTGCCAGCGGCCCTCCAAGATGCCGTCGCCTCTGCACTGAGCCATCCACAAGGTCCCGCAGTTTTGCTGATTCCAAAGGACATCATGTGCGCCCCCCAAAAGGTGCTCCGGACCTTTTGGTTGAGTCCTGCGTCATTTGTTTCCTCTCAAGCAGTCCCGGAGGCTGCAGCGCTTTTGAGTTCCAAGAGAACCCTCATCATCTGCGGCGAAGGCGTCACGCGAACAAACTCCCAAAGCCTCGTCGCCCAAATCGCTGAGCAGCTTGACGCCTCCGTTGCGGTCACGGCTTCCGGAAAATCCGCGTTTGATCACCAGAGCCCTCGATTTGTCGGAGTCACTGGCGTCATGGGCCATACATCTGTCATCGAAAGCCTCAAATCCGCCGAGGCCTGCCTCCTGATCGGCACGCGAATGGCCGTCATGAATCGATTTGGGCTAGACGACTTATTGGCTCGGACCCCGGTCATTTCCGTAGGCCCGCAAAACCACTTTTTGCGGCCCCAGCCCTCAAATTTCTCGATCGAGGGCGATATTTCACCCAACCTCAAGGCGCTCATTGAAGCTCTCAAAACCGCCACCGCACCAGATCTCCCAAAAGCACCCCAGCCTCATTTTACGCCTCAAACCCTGAAACCCACGTATCTCGGCCCAAAAAATCCGGCTTTCTCATCGATGGATGAATTCATGCATCTCCTCCAAGAGGAACTCGAACCTCAAAGCAATATCCTCTGCGATGCCGGTAATGTTGGTGCTTCGGCCGTACATTATCTTCGTCTTCCCAGTAAAACCCAATTTTGCATCGCTTTGGGAATGGGCGGCATGGGCTATAGCTTTGGCGCGGCCATCGGAGCGGCACTTGCCAACTCCAAGAGGACTTACGTGATTGCAGGCGACGGCGCTTTTTTCATGCACGGGTCTGAAATTCACACCTCCGTGGAATTGAACCTTCCCATCACCTATTTGATCTTTAACAACAACGCCCACGCAATGTGCATTACTCGTGAAGTTCTCCTCTACAATACCGCGTGCTCCTACAACCGTTTTAAGCCCGTCAATCTATCCGCCGGCATGGGCGCGATGTTTGCAAATCTTCCCACTTTTGGAGTCCGACGCCCCGAGAAATTCCGCACGGCCCTCCAACAAATCAAAAGTCTGCAGGGCCCGGCTTTTATTTCGATTGAAACCGACCCCGACGAAATCCCGCCTTTTATTTCTTTTTTGGAGAAAGCATGACCGAAAATCCATCCGTCCAAGACATCGCCCAAGATATTGCAAAAATCCCCGGTCTTCTTCGGGTCGAGACCAGCGGAAAGCCCGAAATGATGAGCGCGCTTTCGGAGCTCACTCATAGCGTCTACAAGCATCATGAAGTTTACGGAACCTATTGCTCCATCGAAGAATACATCGACTGTCCACCCGAAAAAGTTTTTCGCTACCTCGCGGAACTCGACAGCCTCAACGAATGGAGCTTCAGCGTTCGAGGCTTCGAAAAGACCGGAAAATCAGATGTTTTTGTGGGGAAGGATAAAATTGGCGACAACACCACCATTCACTGCCGGGTCACCTCGAACCCCGATGCGATGACCGTGGATTATCACTGCGCCTGGGATCAGGGCGAACACCTCTGGATGATCTACCTCATGCGCGTGATTCCGGCCGAACTTGTTTTTAACAAACCCGGCTCAGTGGTTCTTTGGACCAATTGCCGCCATCCCTTTTACGATAAAAACCCATTTCCGGAACTCGCCCCGAAAGGACGACCTTGGGTCGGTGAATTTTGGGATATGTTCTATGCCGGCCATACTGTTGAAATGCAGAATCTGAAAAAGATTCTCGAGTATCGTCACCAAAATGGACTCCCCATGGGTCCGCACCGAGGTGTTTTGTGACTCCCATGAGTTTAGCTGGGGTTGCCAGCTTTCTTCCTGAAACCATCATTGAGAACGAATTTTTCGGGGAGGCCATTAAGACCACTAAACAAAAAATGTTCCTCGGAGTGCAACGGCGCAGACACGTGCAGCGCAATGAAACCGCGGCCAGCATGATTCACCAGGCTTCGAGTAAGCTCATTGAAAAACTCAACCTTGATCCCGAAAAAGACATCGACATTTTGCTCACCAATGTCTCCTTGCCGGATGAACCTTTTTTGGGCTGTGGTCCCTCTGTGAGCCATCTTCTCAACACCCGAGCCCGTTGGGTCATTGATGTCCACAGCGCGGGTTGTGTATCCTTTATCTATATGATGGACCTTGCTCGCGCACTTATGACCGCCTATGGCGCAAAAAGCGCGTTGATCTGTAATGTCCAAAATGCCGCTGGACAGATTTTTTCACAGCCCCAGATTCGCAAAAAACCCCAAGCCGCCGTGCCCGGGGATGGCTGTGGCGTTGGCTATTTTACGGCCTCGAACGAAAACCCCGTCCTCTCGCTCGTTCATCATTGCTTTGGGGCCAATGCGAAAGACATGTTTTCGACCAACGATGAACATCGCAAATATTTCGAACCGGGGGTTAGCGAGGGCTACATCGACTTTAATGAAGCCAAGATCGCTTCGATCACTTCGCGCGGCAATCGCCTGGTTCCTGATGTCATTCAAGAGGCCTGTCAGCTCGCCCAAATGAAAACCTCTCAAATCGATGCGCTGGTTACGAATCAGCCGAATCCCTATTTTTTAAGAAATTGGCGAGAGGCGCTGGAACTTCCGCCTGAAAAACACTTCGATACGTTTTCGGAATACGGTAATCTCTTTGGGGCCGGGATTCCAATCACCTTGGAGCAGGCGATCCAAAACGGCAAACTGAAGACGGGTTCAAACCTGGTTTTAGGCGGTTTTTCACACGCGGGAGATTTCGCGGCCGCTACGGTGATCAGATGGAATCAAAGCCGAGGCTAAGGCTCTAAATCATCGCTTTGGGATTAAAAAACCGCGCCACGGGTGAAACCTCGCCACCGCTGATGATATCGGCCAGGAGTTCGGCTGAACCATGACCCCACGAAAATCCATGCCCCGTATAACCGGCACAAGAATAAATCCGTTGCGAAGTCGTATTTCCAATAAAAGGAAGGCCCGTCCGACTGGCTGCCATGATGCCCGACCAACTGTACTCCCACTGGATCTCTTCATGGATGTCGTAAAATTCTTGGGCGAAATTTTTGAGGCCTTGCTCGATGTGAGGATTGGTCTCAAGCGAGTAGGTTCCTACTTCACCCGTCTCGGAATGATTGCGCCAGCCTCCCAGGACTAACCGATTATCGGCTGAAATAATGGCGTATTCATACCCATGGTCGAACGAGTGGGGATATTTGACCTTAAAATCATGGCGAAGCGGCTTGGAGGCGATCATTTGCCCTCGAAACGGATCAATCAAACCTCGAGATTTAAAAAAATCAGAAAACAAAGGGGAGTAGGCATTGGCAGCGATGACTACGGCATCAGCCTGAGTCAAGCCTCGTGCGGTCTTAATTTCCACGCCATCCGAATTTTCGTCAAGCGACAGGACCTGAACATTTGAGTAGTACTGGCCACCCGTCTTGAGAAAAGCCTCGAGCACGCCATTCCTAAATTTAACAGGATGCGCCTGCGCGGAACCCGCCTCAAAGCGCGCTCCAAAACATTTTCGGAACCCAAGAGCTTGAATGGTGGCCGCATCCACATAGTCGGACTGAAAGCCCATTCGATTGAGCAACTCCACGGACTCGCGGCATTCGCGGTCTTCGACTTCCGAGACCGAAATGACTAAATACCCATCGCGCCGATATTCAGCGTCAATTCCGAGCGTTTGAATCGTGGCCTCGACTTTATTGCAAATATCGATGGAGTGCTGCCAAAGCTCTTTTGCCTTTGTTTCACCGTGAATTTCCACCATGGCTTTCATGGATTCGACGGTCCCAAAAAGGATATGCCCACAATTGCGGTAAGAAGCGGACTCTTCAGCCTTATCGTCGATAATGACCACGTCTTCGAACCCGCGTTGGTTGAGAAAGTACCCGACGCTCGCACCGGTCAGGCCGGACCCGATCACCGCCACCGAGGCATGAGAGGGGAGTTCACGCGTGTTTCCGGTGAGGATCGGCACTTCCATCCAATAGGAGTTTGAATAACGATTGGCGCCTTGGCTTTGAACTGAAGTCATAAATCACTAAAAACAGTTTTGGTCCGAAAATTCCATCTATTTTATTTGACGATGCCGCCATGGCTCATCAGCTCGGCTTCGATCGCTGACCAAATAGCATAACCCGAATCCGTTGGATGGTGCATCCAAATTTGAAAAACCGGGCTGATTTCTAATACCGCCCGCCCAATCCCTTCGGGAAGCGCGACACGATAGGTGCGAAAATCTTCGACGGAGCGACCGGAAATTTTGAAATTTTTGATTCGCCAAAGGCCCGCCTCTTTAGCTGTGTCATAGCTTGCTCCGGAAACATTGAAATTGATTCCCTGATCCATTGCGATTTCCATAATCGTGCGTAAAACCCACCCGCGCGCTTGAATAGTCCAGATGGTCCAGCCCTGTTTTTCTTGAAAGCCAAAAACCCGAGGATAAAAGGAAAATAATTTTTGCCGGGTGAGCAGTCCTCCGGACATGTTGTCGCCAAAAAGCTGTCCACCTGCGTCGATTGAGAGATCCGCGCCCACGGCATTTTTCATTGCGTCGGCGACCAACGTCCCCCAAACGGTGGGACCGTCACTCGGAATGACCATGGGGACCTCTGAAATTCCAATGACTTCGTGCAGCCACTGATCCCCGAATTGACGATTCAGACCCTCCTGAGCCTGTTGTACCAATGCTTCAATGACGGGATCCTTGGGCCCCGCGTGATCGACACTGATCAACTCATAGCTCATAATTTTAAGAGGATGTCCTGGGACAAGATCAACGACCAACCGTCCCATCACTTGGCCGTGTTGTCCGGCTTGAACAATCGGCACGCGACGCCCTAGAAAATCTTTCTGCTTGGCCACTTTTTCCAAAAAGGTGTGCGAGTGTCCCCCTACCACCAAATCCAAATCCGAACTGTGAGCCACAATGCTTCGATCACGCGGAAGGCCAAGGTGAGAGAGGAGAATCACATAATCATTGTGCGCTCGCGCTTCATCGATGTACTGAGTGAGTCCCTCCTGCGGGGAGTAAATCACGTCACGGCCCGCGCGCCACTGATAGACAAATTCATCGGTCGTTAGACCAATGACAGCGATCCGAGCACCAGCCTTTTTGAACTGCGCATAAGGAAACAAATAGCGTCTGAGATTTTTGAGCTTATTCGAAAAATCAAAATTGGCGGCAAGGAGTGCGAATTTTGGGCGGACATGCCCGACGATCCGATTGAGATCTTTTTGGCCCATCAAATAATCATGATTGCCAAGCGTCACGGCGTCGTAGCCCATTTCATTCATAATGCGCCAAGATTGCTCACCTTGGTCGGCTAGAAAATAGGGTGTTCCTTCCGTAAAATCGCCCGCATCTAATACCAAGGTCTCAACGCCCTCTGCGGCAGCGCTGGCCTTGTAGCGATCGATCACGGCCTTCAGCTGCGCATACCCGCCTTTGGGACCCTGCGGTGCTTCATAGCCACCGATACTTCGATCCTCGGCATGTTCTAAGTGGGAGTGAAGGTCGTTGGTATGCAGAATCTGCAAGAGCTTCGCAAAAACGGGGTGAGACGCGCCAAACAAAGCAAATCCAAGCAGAAGCCCGAGCCGAATCATTGGACAATTTTTTTTCCAGAACAATGTCATGAAAGACTCATCGACGTTTTTGAGTGCATTCATTAGGCCCGAAAGCCGGCAAAATTTTCTCCGTTAAGAACCTCCTTCCCACGCCGATAGGTGTTTTGTAGGTCGAATTCACACCAAACAAATGATTCCAGGAGGGATGAACATGACAGAACGCACAATCACCAAGAAAAATGGCGAACAAAACGTAAAAGTTCTCTATCAAAAGATGGGGGATCGTTGGTTTGCCTTTTCGATTGTCGGCGGCGAAGTGTTCATGGGCTCTATTACCCAAGAAGAGATTGATCGTCTCGAGTTAGGACACCCGAAGGAGACTTTTGCTCTCAATGGAAATTCATGAGTCATTGTAATTCTTCACCTAAAAAACCCTTAACCCCGCCTTTACCAAATCCCGAGATGAAGACCCATCTCGGGATTTTGCGTCAAAAGATTGTCGATCTAGTCGAAAAAAGCCCAGAAAAAGCCGCCAAAATACTATCTTATTGGATTAAAACTCGATAAAATTAGAGATGTAACGCCGGAAAAGGAGTTCTCATGGCGGTCCATCTTTATGCCCCACTCAATACTCGCTATATCCCGATTCTCTTTACCGGGATGTTTGCGCTTTTTTTAGCCGCACAATTTGTTCATGCCGACGAGGAGGAGGAGGCGACTGCGCCTTTTGCCAGTGCACCTTCTGCATGGGTCGATCGGCGCCCTGGTTTCTCGCCTATCACTTACGCTGATACCGGTTATGACTCGGCTGAGGACCGCGCCCCCTTGGGGCCGCCCACTGATCCTCAGCTCGATTCACAGTAATCAGAAAGCATGTCTTGTTTAAAGGTAAAAGACACTCAGATCGCCACGATCTTTGTGCGCGTGCTCTGAATACGATTTCAGAAATCGGACAAACTGCTGATAAGCCGCGTAAGATTGGGTTGCCGTATCCACAAGACAGCCAAATCGCACGTATCTACCGTTGTGCTCAATGCACGGCCGCGAATTTTGGATTTTGACACGAATCTCTAAATAAGTGTCCTGACTAAAGTAGACCCGCAGAGGCATGTCTTTTGAGTCTTTCGGCCAAGGTCGTTCAGCATCGTAGGGGACCTGAAACGAGCAGCCTTCTTCGCTCAAATCAATCAGCTCAATCGCGCACATCGATGTATTTCCAACCACTGAGTAGACACTCAGCAATTGCTTGAAGAAAATGCGCTCCGTGCTACGCCGCTTTTCTTCGAGCTTTTGAGCCCGTACTTCACTAAAATCAATCACATCCGTAGTATTTCCAGTCCGTTGGGGCATGCTCATATCCTCCAAGGGACGTATCGGAAGCAAAACGAAGACCTAAATAAGAATGATTTGCCGAGCTAAATTTGCCGCCTGGTCATCCCTGGACGATTTGACCAACGTCGGCAACCTGATCGAGCATTTGAATAAAGGCTTTAAAGCCCTCAGAGGCTTTGTCTTGCCGCACGATTTCAACACCTACGCGTCGGACCGGACCGGTGGTTTCGGCCCGTACAATCCGCACGGACAAAGGCAAAAAGAGCGATTGATTCAAATAAAACTGGATTTCAAGGTTTTCACTCTCCTTGAGAGGAAAATTTGCCGCATCCTCCCCCTCTGTATCCAGGTCAAAACTCAGGCCCTGTTCACTGACATTATGGACCTCAAGACGATGAATGCCTTTTTGTGGAACAACGACAAACAGCGAAAAAGTGCGCAAAATAGGACGCCGATTGGAGCGGCGGCGCTCGGCTCCTCCGCCTGGACGATTTTTCTGAGAATTCATTGAATGGTCTCCTCTTTGCGTGGCATCCCGTTGGGGGTGGGAGCAAGCTTTTCATTGGTTTCGAGCTTATTCTTCAACACGCTCAAGGCGGTTTGCGCCCCTGAGACCGTCGTCCCCAGTTGAATATCGAGGGCCCGCAGGTCGGCTTTGCCTGAAAAAAACGTGTCGTGAAGAGCATGAACCGCCTCGACGGCCAGGGCCGCCTGCCGAGTCAAATCATAAAGCTCGCCATAAAAATATTCAGTTTGAAGGATCTGCGGCGTCCATTTCTCATAACTGGCTTTGAGCTGTGTTTGGAGTTCAATCCATTGATGCGTAAACCCGCCCCAGCCCTTACGAGCGGCGGGCGATATTCGGCCATTTTTACTGCCGGCCCGCCATTGAGCGAATTTTTCAACATCGTTGGCCAGCTGGCCTTCCAGCGTAGTCGCAAATTGCTTGATCTCAGTCAATTCGGTCGTCGCTTTTGCATGAAGTTTGTCGTGATACTCTTTGAGTCGAGAAAGATAGATGCCGTCTTTGCTGCCACCCAAAAATACAGCTTTTGAGACCAGGATCTTTAGCCCCTTGGGAAGATTTGCGGGAACTTTGGCAATGACGGGGGGGAGCTTGCTCAACACGGCCTGGGTACTTGGGGGTTGTTGCGCAGCCTCAGTGATGTAGATGATATATTCGCCGCGAGGCAGTGGCTTGCCATCGGCGGCGCGCACTGCGGCAGTTTTTCCTAGTTTTTTTGTGATCGTTGCTTGAACTTTGGTACTCAATGAAGGCTGGTTGAGGAGCGTGTCAGGAATCCCTTCGACCCACACATCGATCAAAGTTCCATCGGGAAGGTTTGTGGCAAGATAAAACGAAGGCGCCAAAATATCGGCGGTTGATAAGGCGACGGCCAGTTTTGGTCCGGCCGTCTCAAGCTGAGCCGAAGCGACGTTTCTCAGGTTTTGATAATCCTCAGTCGTCACATCTTCCAACATGGGTAGGGGTGATATCCATTGACTCAAAGAAGGATATCGTTCGACCAAGCTCAGAAGTTGAGGCTGGGTAAACTGAGAAAAAGTTTGGCCGACCGCACGAATGGACGGGGAGCGCAAGAAGGAGTCAAAGGTTCCGGCAAAAAATAGGGCCGTGATCCCCGCCAAAAGAGAAACAAAGACCCCGAATTTGACCCAATTGAAGGGTTGACTGGCTTGAGAATCTTTGGCCTGTGGAAGCTCTGAAACCTCAAGGGTTCTAGTCTTTTCAATAGCCGGCTCCTCCTGAAAGGGGATCAATGAAGGCTCGAGCGTGGGGGTCACCGTGAATATCGGCTCTGCTGGCACCGCTGGCGCAACCTCCGCAGCCGGGGTCAGAGGGGAAGAAGGAGGAGGAGGAGCAAGGATGGCCCCGAACTCCGTAACCTCGGTCATTGGCTTCCAGTCAGCCATCCCCTCAGCCCAAACATAGTTTGAAGGCGCAATTTGACTCTGGGCGATCTTGGTTTGGATCTCCGCGAGCGAAAAAGGTCCCTCGTGGTGGTCCGTCAGATAGATAAACCACTTTTTTTCGTTGAAGCCGTCCATTTTGATGATTTTCCAGTTAAAATAATAAGTGAAATGTCTCAACGAAGCAAATATTGCCTGATTGGAATTCCGGACCACCAAGGAGTACTTCACGTGGGGGGACGTATTGGCTCAGCCCAAGGCCCCCAGGCCGTCCGAAAGATCTTGGCCCGCATGATCGGAAAAGCCGGCTTAGCTGACCGGATTTGGGACGCCGGTGACGTCCAAGGTCTGTCGTCGGACGTTGCGGCCAACCATCGTTTGGCGGCTGACCAGATTCGGGATCTTCACCGTTCGGTCCCCGGCACGGTCAGCGTCGTCATAGGCGGCGGTCACGATCACAGCTTTTCGCAGCTACTCGGAATCTCGGAAGGCATGCGTCGGACCAAGGGCGCCCAGCGCAAACTGCGCTTAGGATGTATCAACATCGACCCGCACTTAGATGTGCGCAAACCGGCACCCATTCCGACCAGCGGCTCCCCCTTTTATTTAGCGATTGAGTCGGGGGTCCTGGATCCTTCGCGATTGATTGAGTTTGGAATTCAAGCTCACTGCAACGGGCCCGCTCTTTGGGCTTACGCTCAGAAAAAGAAGATCAAGATCATCCCTTTTGAAAAACTCAGGACAAATGCAGTCGCGATATTCAAAAAGCAACTCACTCAACTCTGTGCTTGTTGCGACGTTGTCGTGGTGAGCTTGGATTTAGACTCTGCGGCCGAAGCCTTTGCCCCGGGTGTCTCGGCGCCTCAAACTGAGGGCTTCAGCTCGAGCGAACTATTAGATATGGTCGAAATATCGGCCCGTACGGCCAAAGTCGCGTCACTCGGAATCTTTGAGCTCAACCCCGTTCACGATATCGCAGACCGGACCGCGCGGTTAGCGGCGACGTTAGCTTGGCATTTTTTGGAGAAAATACGTTAAGCGGCTTTTTTTAGAAGAACCTCATTGATGACTGTCTGGTACCCCACTCCCCGCCGTTTAGCCTCTTTCTTAGCCCATTTAAGCGCCTTCGGATGAAGCCGAATCGATACCGGTTCGTACTTATCGTCACCCTTAGGCGGCCGGCCACGACTTGGACGCTTGAGACCCGACTTTTCCTCAATAGCCTCACGAGCAGATTGAAGCTCTTTTTCGGTGATTCGGCGGGCTATTTTAAATGGGAACGTGTTTAGCTTTTTCATATTCCTTCTTTTCACCACGGTTTGCTCGGCGGGCACTGATCAGTCGATAAATTTTTCCAGATTGGCGAAGGGTAAAAACGATCACAAGTTATGTCTGGTGCAATAAGCGCGTTAGGATCATCAAATGCGGTGATCGCTTGGTTAAAGCTGATTCGGTGCTTTTCTAGGTTTAAGGCTGCCTTCTTTGGATCCCAATCAAACCTCATTTTTAGTATATACTATAAAAAATGTTTTTGTCTACTTCGTTCGTCAAAAAGCTAAAACCCCCTGAGAGCTTTCGACTCCCAGGGGGAAACAAGAAGGAGAGATAAGGATCAGGACAGGACAGGGGACAACTTTTAGTCGGCTGCGCCGGCCGCCGGTGCGGCCGTATTTTCGGCAGGGCCGACGATAATCACCGGTGGAGCGACCTTTTCAGGGCGCATGGTAACCATAGACTGCTGCTCAGGGGCTGGCAGAGTTGGCGCCAATTTATGCCGCATTTGATCGCCCAATTCACAAACCTGCGCCAAGAGTCGATTTCCCGGGGCCGCAAGCGGGCCTTCAAGAATGGATAATAATTCACGAGCATCTCTTTGCTTGAGTGAGTAAGGCTCATTTTCATCGAGACGTGACGAGCATTTTTGATCGATTCTCGAGATCAGATCTTTGCCATTGTTCCGGAGCTGTTTAGCATTGGCACACTTGGGGTCACGATGGGACGGGTCTGCACATTTGTGCTCATCCCATTTTTTCATTTTTGCGATTTGGTCCGAAAGAATCGCTGAACTTTCTTCGATTCTTACACAAGCCTCGCTCCATCTTGCTTTGGGGTCCTTGACTATTTGCTGAAGCGCGGACTGAATTTCCAATGCGGCATCTTGGCCGACCAACACTTGTTGACAGCTGATGTCCCGGCAGCCCGTAAAAAACGGGGCTAGGGCAGTTACCGCTAAAACAGCCATTATTTTATACTTTTTCATATTCTCTCTCTCCTTCGTTCAATTCAATTACTGTTGAATAAAGCAAATGGGGTGCCAATAAGGCCCCTTGAAAAGATGGGGGAATTTCCACTGTGGAGCGCCCCCTGAGGTGAAAGCGTTAGCCAGGTGTCTAAGGGTTCGACGGTTTTGAGGCTCCTCCGAGTAGGCATTTCAGTTGGAGGCGAGTTGCCTATGAATTTCTTGATTCACGGCGATGAGTTGCATTAACTGCCTTCCGGCGGCAGTAAATTGGTTTGAAGGAGCGGTGAACGGGTTCTTCTGCCGTCTAGCGGCAGTAAATCCCACTGGCGCGAAGAATAAGCGCCCACATCAGTGTTGCTCCACATCATTTACCTTCTTGCGTTACAAAATCATCAACTACTTTGCTGGAGTCCCCGCTTTTGGGTCGGGAAGCAACAAAGCCTGCCGTAATCTCGGCGCCATAAAATCAATAAATACCTGCTGCCGAGGCGAGGTAAACTTTTGCTGTGGGTAAACCATATGAACCGGCTCGTCTCCCGTCGCCCAGCGTGGCAGCACAGGGACTAACTTTCCTTGCTGAACCTCCACCTGACAGGTAAAAACCGGCAAAAGCGTAATACCATGGCCTTCAGCAGCCATGGCCTTGAGCACTGCAATGTTATTGGCGGAAAATCTGCCGGCTATCTTGACACGCGCGCGCCGCTGTCCCGACTGTAAGTCCCAATAATTGCCCTCAAAAAGCGTATTAAAGCGCAAACACCGATGCCCTTCGAGGTCAGAGGGCGATTGAGGCATCCCCCGCGCTTTAATGTAGCGGGGACTCGCAAAAAGTCGAAAACAGCTTGTGCCCAACCGCCGTGCAATCAAACTCGAGTCTTCGAGCTTTCCCACTCGAATCGCGACATCAACGCTGGAAGAGACCAAATCAAGCACATCGTCGGTAATGACAAGCTGGACGTCAACTTCAGGATAGCTGTTCATAAATTCTGAGATGGACCCCGCCATAAAAGCCGAGGCCATTTCTGCAGGGGCTGTTACGCGCAATATACCTCGAGGTGATTTTTGGGTAGCGTGCGTTTCCAATTCCGCTGCGCCAAGTTCAGCAAAAGCACGCACGCTACTTTCGTAATAAGCCCGACCCGCGTCCGTGAGTTTTAATTTGCGAGTCGTGCGAGTGAGGAGAGTTATTCGGAGTGCCTCCTCCAGCGCCGCAACCCGCTTACTCACCGTGGACTTGGGAACACCGATCTGACGGGCTGCGCCCGAAAAGCTCCCCGCTTGCACAACCTGAACAAACATCCAAACCGCATTGTAATCCATTTGATTGTCCCTAATGAGAAACAATCTATTTCAAATATCCACCCTTATCAACGCTCGAATTTCAGCCTAAGGTTGAAGACATAGAAAGGAGACTCTTTATGATTCGCATTCGCAAGGCAGCAGATCGAGGACACTTTGACCATGGCTGGTTAAAAACTTTTCACACCTTCTCGTTCGCAGGGTATCAAGACCCCGCCTACATGGGCTTTCGCGCGCTCCGGGTGATCAATGAAGACTGGGTCTCCCCCGGAGAAGGCTTCGGCACACATGGCCATCGCGATATGGAGATTATCACTTATGTTCTTGAAGGCGCGCTTGAACACCGCGACTCCATGGGGACGGGCTCCGTCATCACGCTGGGCGAAGTACAGTACATGAGTGCGGGCAGCGGCGTAACTCATAGTGAGTTCAACCACTCCCATGAAAAACAAGTCCACCTCTTGCAAATCTGGATTCTTCCAGACCAACGAAACTACAAGCCCACCTATGACCAGCACATCATTCAGCCGACAGAAAATAGAAATCGACTTTTTTTGATTGCTTCTGGCGCGGGCGAATCCAACGCCATTCAAATCCGCCAAGACGCCAAACTTTATTGCAGTGTCTTTGACGCTGGTAATACAGTCGAGTTTCATCCTGAGAAGGATCGCCACGTGTGGCTTCAGGTGGCGCGGGGTTCTATCGCAGTTAACGCAATCACACTTGAGACTGGGGATGGAGCTGCCGTCTCCGATGAAATACTGCTTCGAATCAACGGCGGACCCCAAGGTGCCGAATTTCTACTTTTTGATCTCAATTAATGCTTCAACCCTAAAGGAAACCGAAAATGAAAACACTTGTCATTAAATATCTCCCCTCCGGCGAAAAATCGAATACCGCAAAGCTTCTCAATATTTTTTTACATGAACTGGGCAACCACTCAGTCGAAACACTCGATCTGATCGAGCACCCTGCTCCTGCCTTCAATCTAGAAAGCATGGCTTCATATGCCAAACGCAACTATGGCGGCCAGACACTCAACCCCACGGAGGCTGCCGCGATTGCAGCTCAGGATCAACTCGTCAAACAACTCAAATCAGCCAACGTCGTGGTCATGGCGTATCCCATGCATAATTTCGGCATGCCTGGCTCCGTTAAAACCTATCTCGACGCTATCATGCAGGCCGGAGAAACTTTTGAGATGGGTAAAAAATTGATGGCAGGCCGAAAGGCACTGACGATATTCACCTCGGGTGGCCTTTATCCTACAAACCAAGCCACTCCTGAGTACCCAAACTGGGACACCCTGAGCGTTCTCTCCAAAATCAACTTCGGTTTCATGGGATTCGATGAGTCAGAGATTGTCACGACTTCGCTTCGTGATATGGAAAAAACTCCCGCCCGAATGGAAGAAGCGCGCGATAAGTTTCGGGCATTGATCAAGACTTGGTACGCCTAATTTTGCCGGATTCGAGATCTTTGCACATGCGCTCCCACCGCTCACGATGGGTGAGGTAACTGGCATTGAGCGTTTGATAGCGAAACTGATAGGCGGGGGTCGGTTTAGGCAGACCCTGGATCGATACCATCAACTCATCGAGATGCTTACGCCGTTCGATGGGCGGCCGAGACTCGACCCCTGCTACATATTGATTATATAATCCATTGACCTGCTCAATCAGAGGTTCGGCACGCTTGATCAACTCAATCAGCTTATCTGTGGAACCACCCGTGCCTTCATACGAAAACTTTTTCGAAGCTTCTTGTTCCTTTTTATCCTCGTCTTGATCAGCATCCTCGCGTTCACGTCGTCGAAGTCGCTCATTAAAACTTAAGTCACGTTTCGAATCGCTGCCCATATCCTTAAAGATAGCACTTTCGAAAAATAAAAAAGTTAAGACTTAACAATTTCGGGAATTTCATCGACCCTGGAAATTGGACACAAGCGAATACCAGACAGCTTTGCCACACGGTCCATAGAACTTCTCGGAACTACAAGTGTTTTAAATCCTAACTTCTTGCTCTCCGCCATTCGCTCTTCGAGTTGAGCCACCCGCCGCACCTCACCGGTTAGGCCTAGCTCACCAATAAACGCCCAGCCCGAAGGAATAGCCTTTTCTTCATAGCTCGACCAAATAGCGGCGGCAGCAGCCAAGTCACAGGCAGGCTCATTGATTTTGAGACCTCCGGCCACGTTGAAAAACAGATCTTGCTCCGCCAACCCGAGCCGCATGTGTTTCTCAAGAATTGCAGCCAGCAACGAAATTCGTGTCGCCTCGATTCCTACGGAGGTTCGCCTGGGCATCGCAAGAGTCGTGGGAGTCACCAAAGCCTGAAGCTCAATCAAAAGTGGCCTTGAACCTTCAAGTGACACTCCTACCGCGACTCCAGCAACAGGTTCAGTCCGCTCGCCTAAAAACAGAGACGATGGATTCGCGACCTCGCGAAGGCCTTCGCCTTCCATTTCAAAGACCCCCAGCTCCCGGGTGCTACCGAAACGGTTTTTGACGGTTCTCAATAGGCGATAAGTGGCTCCCGCTTCGGCCTCAAAATAGAGTACCGTATCAACCATGTGCTCCACAGCCTTAGGACCCGCAATATTTCCTTCTTTAGTGACATGGCCAACGAGCCATACCGAAATCCCAGCCGACTTCGCCAAAGCCATCAGCTTCACTGCGACCTCACGAACCTGACTGACGCTTCCCGGCGCGGATTCGAGACTTCCGCTTGAGAAAGTTTGCAGCGAGTCCATGATCACCACTTGAGGTTTTAATTCCTTAATGGTCGCGAAGACCTGCTCAAGCTGGGTTTCAGTGGCCAGAAAAATACGACCTTTTCCTGCAACGCCTAACCGATGGGCCCGCCCCCGAATCTGGTCAATGGACTCTTCACCGCTGACATAAAGAATTTTAAGTTCTGGATTTTTTTGGTGGAGTCCTCGGGCCATCTGGAGCAGGAGCGTACTTTTTCCTATTCCCGGATCCCCTCCCACCAAAACAAAACTATCCGGAATGAGCCCGCCTCCCAGAACCCGATCCAACTCGCCCATACCGGTATTGAGCCGTTTCTGGGCAACTAAACCGCTCCCAGTAGAAGGCTCACCTGACTCGTCATCCTCCGGATCCAGCGGAACCCAGTCTCGCGCACTCCGTGGAATCCCGATGGCCTCGCGCGTGGATCGAAATTCAGACTGGGGCTTTTCCTCGATAAAAGTATTCCACGCCTCGCAACCAGGACACCGTCCTAACCACTTAGTTGTATTATATCCGCAGGTTTGGCAGCTATAGTGAGTTTTTACTTTGGCACTCATGGTTTTAATACAACTCGTTTAATAGCCGAGTACCAACGCGCCATCGTTTCTTGACGGCCTTTATCATCTAGTTTTGGATCAAACACTCTCTCCTCTTTCCAGGTTTTTTCGATATCCGTCAATTCAGTCCAGATTCCGGCCCCTAGACCCGCGGCAAAAACCGCTCCGAGACTTGTGGTTTCAAGGAGCTTGGGCCGCCGCAGCCTCGTTCCAAGAATATCGGCCTGAAACTGCATCAACAAATTATTAGCAGAAGCGCCCCCATCGACATTCAGACTTGAAAGTGGATTGCCAGAATCCTTTTGCATCGAGGTGAGAATCTCCGCGTTCTGAAAGGCCATGCCCTCAAGCACAGCCCGTGCCATATGTGCGCGTGTCGTACCCCGAGTCAGTCCTGTAAACATTCCCGTCGCACCCGGATCCCAATAAGGCGCCCCAAGTCCGGTCAAAGCCGGCACAAACACCACACCATCGGTTGAAGGCACTGAAGCCGCAAGAGCCTCGATTTCAGAAGAATCTTGAATGAATTTGAGCCCATCTCGAACCCATTGAACAGCCGCACCCGCGATAAAAGCACTCCCTTCCAGCGCGTAGGTGAATGAACCGTCCGCCAACGCCCACGCGATAGTGGTCAACATACGATGCCGACTTTTACATGGCTTGCGGCCGGTATTTAGAAGCATAAAAGCGCCGGTTCCAAAAGTGCACTTAGCGGTTCCCTCACGGATGCAAGCCTGCCCCATCAGGGCCGATTGTTGATCGCCCAACACGCCGGTGATCGGAATTCCATCTGGAAGCCCCGGAAAGTCACGGGTCAGCGCAAAAGTACCGGTCGAAGGGTGCACTTCAGGCCAAATATCCATCGGCACCCCAAGTGCCTCACAAAGCGTGGAATCCCAGCGGTGCTCGGTCAGATGATAGGCTAGCGTGCGGGACGCATTGCTTGGCTCGGTAATATGAACCGCACCGCCAGAAAGTTGGTAAATTAAATAACTATCAATCGTTCCAACGGCGAGCCGGCCCTCTCGATGCGCTCGCTTAACTACATCCCAATTATTGAGTGCCCAAGCTACCTTAGTACCCGAGAAATAGGGGTCCAAAAGAAGTCCGGTATGATCTTGAAATGTTGCTTCTAAGCCTCTTGTCTTTAATTCCTGACAAAAGTCAGCCGTCCTGCGATCCTGCCAGACAATGGCTCGTGCCACCGGCTCCCCAGTATGCCGGTCCCAAAAGCAAACAGTTTCGCGCTGATTGGTAATCCCGATGGCAGCAATCCGTTTCACTTGGATGTGCTGGGTAACCTCACGAACGGTCTGGACGACTGTTGAATGAATGTCATCGAGATCATGTTCAACCCATCCTGGCTTTGGAAAGTGTTGTTCAAAATCGACGCTCGCCTCGGCGACTCGATTCAAGTCCGTATCCATCAGCAGTGCGGTTGTTCCAGTCGTTCCTTGATCGATCGCCAAAATATAGTCCATTTGAGGACCCCCTTGCTTTGGGCAAAAAATACCGTCTTGGCCTCAGCCAATCAATCTTTTACTCTCTTCTAATGAACCTATTCTTGCGATTCCTCTTTGAAACTTTAAAAAGATATTTCCGCGTTGACGTTTACGGCCTCGAAAACATCCCCAAACGAGGGAAAGCCCTTATTGCGCCGAATCATTCGGGCTGCAGCGGAGTTGACGCGCTCATGCTTGGCTATCTATTGCATGACATGACACCTCGAATGCCGAGGATTTTGACGCTCTGGAGCGTTTTCAGGCGAATCCCGATCTTAGTGCCCACCGCCGAAGGCCTGGGGCTCAAAGCCGCCTCCGTTGAAAACGGCATTCACCTTTTGCGCAAAAATAATTTAGTGGTTTGCTTTCCAGAAGGGGAAGCCGGCAGCCTCAAGCCAACAGGCGAACGCTATCACCTTCAACCGTTCAAAACCGGGTTCATAAGAATGGCCCTGACCACCGGCTCTCCGATCATTCCTTGCATCATCATCGGCGCCGAAGAAGCCAATATTAATCTAGCCACGGTCGAGCTAGGCCGCAAGAAATATCGGATTCCACTTCCGCTCAATATGCTTCCGCTGCCAGCTAAATGGGACGTTCGATTCTTACCGCCTATCGATCTCAACACTTACCGTCACTGCGTGGACGACAAGGAAAAATTGCGTGAAATCGCCGACCAAATTCAGCTCCAAATGCAGAAATCCTTGAACGCTGAGCTCGAACGTCGTGATTATGTGTATCTAAAACACGCATAGCCTTTTTTCATCTGGAATACTTAGTGCAACCTCCGCCGGTATACCCCGGAGGTGCTCATGAAATCGATTAACCTATTATTTTTCGTCTTGACGCTGAGTGCGGCAATAGGCGCTGCAGGTTGCGGAGATTCGAACAACCTTACGACCCGTCCCAATCCTGACACAACTGCCCGCGGTGGCGCCGCAGGCCAGGCGGGTAGCATGGTTCATATTCCAGTCAATGCGGCGGGTATGGGACCAGCCGCCTTTGGTCCTAATCCGTTGGTGGTTCCTCCTGGCACCCTAGTGACCTGGACTAACGATGATCCCAACACCCACACGGTCACTTCGGATTCAGGCCTTTGGGACTCAGGGCCGCTTGAAGAAGGGGATGCGTTTTCCTACACGTTTACAAGTCCTGGGGTATTTCCATACCATTGCTCTATTCATGGTTCACAGAGCATGTCGGGATCCGTGCAGGTTACTTCTCCCTGAGATCTAAAATGCGCGGAAGCTTTCCGGTGCGTGCAACACGCGGGAGCCCCCCAGGCGTGATGGATTGAAGTGCGACTCGCTCTTCGACATATGAAACTGAATGAGTCGCGTGCACGTCTTTTGAAAGTCGATGCAATTGAAGAGCGAAGCAGTGCCCAAGACTTTTATAGTCCCGTCGGTCAGTCTCAATAAACACGGTCATTTGCTCTAAAACCACGCCGTCCCGCATTATTTCTCGGATGCTCATTTGAAAAGTAGCTTCGTCGATCCCTGCTTGGAGAAGTGCGGCTTCGACCTCCACTAGTAAAACCCGGCAGGACCAAACATTCATCTGACCGTCGCATCGTCCATGCAAAACGAACTTCGGTTCTTTGCTCCCACACAAGCAGCCCCGCTGGGGTTCGCCCCAACTCACCTGGTCCCCAGTTTTTAGGCGAACCACTGGCATATTTTGCCGAACCAGCGAGGTGACCACAGCCTCATCCTCTATGATTTCGAGATCAACGAAGTCAGAAAATAGATGATGCTCCCCCGGTCCACAGTACCCGCACTGATATCCGATCGGCCCCGCATCTACGGATGCATATCCCGCCGATCCAAAACGCCGGGTCTTCCAATTGTTTTCAAATTGTCTTCTCGCTTGGACATTCAAATGTTCCCCCGCGTAACAAAGCTGAGAAATCTCGATATTTAGGCCAAGTTCCAATCCACGGTTTAATAATGAAATCAAAAGAGAGGGTAATCCCACGATAACATCTGGCCTAAAATCGACGAGATATTTCAAAATAAGGTCAGGGTCGGCATTTCCCCCAATGGGCAAAATCTGGGCCTGGCAATGAACCAACGCACGATCTACGGCCAAAAAAGAAGACCATAAATTTCCGGCGACAAAAAGATTGGCACATAAAGTCCCCTTGCCAATACCTTGCGCACTCAACCCTCGCGAAAGCATTTTTGCGACTGCATCGAACTCGCCATAGGAATAATAGGCAAATTTGGGCTGACCACTGGTGCCACCGGACGAAAAAACATAACCGGGCTCCAGGTCCTTTTTGAGCGATAACCTCGATGAAATGTGATCGCTTGCGGTCTGAACGCCCCGATTTTCATCAGGGATCATCCTCGTCAACTCGACCCAGCTATAACGACCATCATGAGGCGATCCTTCCATCCCCGTCATCATCTGACCGATTGGCGCAAAACGACTCAATCCCCACGCTGCCCCCTCAATCAACAGAGCCTCATGGTCGCCATCGGCTGCTAAATACCCACAAGTTTGCAGAAACGCCGAATACGGTGAAATCTGACGGCCTAAATCCTCGATCGTCTTGAACCTCTTGATAATCAAAGTGCGATTCAACGGCGAAGCGCGCAAACCCGGCGTTGGATCGAAACTCAGGAGCCAATCTTGACCTTCGAAAACCGCGCCACCTTCCAGGAGTTCATTATAAACCGCCCGCGACCGTTCTTTGAGTATCTCCACATGCTCATCGTCCGAGAGCGTGCCCCGTTCCCACTGTGCCTGACTCAATCCATTTCCAACCGCTTCCATAAGCGCCTTTAAATCAATGCCATCTTGGATGAAAAGAGTTTGGGGGGAAGAACAGGCTGATTGATCCCAAAGGCTGACATCCGTAGCGATTTTCTCGGCCAAGTCCGTCAAACCATGGCCTTTCTTGATCTCCCCCTCAAACGCATTTTTGAAGATCGCCTGAAAAGAAATTTTTGGCCCATGCTCAATCAAGACCGTTCCGGCTCCCAAGTTGCGTCGATAAGATGCGATCATCTCCTGACCACCCCAAGCGATGATCGCATTCACGCGCGACTTGAAAACGTCCTCAACCTCGGACTTGCCGCCCGGCCAATAAACAAGGGAAAATTTGTCCGCGATCACACTGTAGGGATCGGCTTCGATGATTGACTGGGCGAAAAGCACCGGAAACCGTTGGTTTTTTCCACTGAGTTTCATAATTGAAACGTTCTTGGTCACAAAACCATTCAGAAGAGAGTCAATGCATCCGATGAAAACATTCCCCGCCGCCACATGAAGCACGGTTCCGTAAGGAGCGGCGTGTACCCTGCCCGCATAACCTTGCCTGGGGATGAACCGATCCAGAATCTCGGCGTCTCCAAATTCGATTGCGAGGCGCTTTGTGATTGCCGTTCTATTACAAAGAACTGGGATCACTCGTAAGGTTTGTTCAATCATCGCTTTGCTAAAGGCAATTTCATCCGATAACTCTTCGAGGGCACGACGAAAGTATTCTCCTTCGGACTGCCACAGCCGACCAACGCGATCAATGACAGCGAGAATTTCCGAGAGAGGCGTGCGCGCGATGAGGGCTCTTTTTCCCTCAGCGTCCTCCAAGAGTTTCATGGCTTCCTCAGCAGTGTTTAACAGCATGATCTTACCTCAGTTTCTCTAGAGCCGTGATGGCGCAACCCTTGTGCTTTGAAATCCCCGCACGCCCCAGAATTTCTAGGGTTGGGCCCCCTCTTGAACAAGAGCACTGCCCCAAACGCCCCCAATCGGTAGTCAAAAGTGAAATCGATGGATAGCTATCCAAGTAAGAGCAAAGAAAATGAATCAACCCCCTTTGCCCAGACTCAAGAGGTAAAAGAGTTTGGGGATCACGAATCAAGACCCGAGCATAGTTGGGAATATGGAGTTGGCCCAGCTCGCAATCCACGTAGGGAATTCCGTGTTCCACCATTCCAAACATATCGCGAATATTTTCAACTGGAATCCCAAGCCGCCCTGACACAAGTTTTCTAAAATCGGCTTTGGGTATTTGCTCATCGGCAAATGTTTTCCAGCCCCCTCCCGTCTGAACCCACGACTTCGCGCCTAGGTTAAGCTGAAGATCAAAATCCTTAAGAATCTTGGCCAAAAAAGCGGGAAATCCGAGGATTCGAACGGGCCGTTGATCCCGCTCGAATTCGCGAAGGACCTGGACGACTCCCTCGGCATTGAACACAAAGTCCGACTTACTTTCGCTCCATTGGAGCGCATAATAGATCCGATGAACGCCGGTAAAACTGGTCAAAAGCTCATCGGTGAAAGCGGTTCCTAGATCCTTAGCTACTCGTGGGTCATACGTGAAACAGAGATAGTTGGTCTGCTTCGGGGTGGTCATCCCTAAAGACTCATGGATTTTATAGGCTAGCTTTTTAACACGATCCAGCGACCGTTGACTCAATAAAATCTGGCTTTTCTGGCCTCCCGTTCCCGAACTGGTTAAAGTCAAAACCACCTGATCCCTAGGGATGGAGAGGAGTTCGTGCTCTTTGAATAAATTCACTAAGATGGGAGGAACCTTAATTAGATCCTCTTCCACTTGAATATCGTCAGGACGAAGAGAGTGCCGTTGCCAAAGCTTCCTAAAATATTCGTTCCCTTGATAGTGAGCTAAGGCTGCTTCCCGGAAGCTCTCTAAAAAAAGTTTGCTGTTTTCTGGCGTATTTGCGAAGGGATCCGTTTCAAAAAGACGATCAACCGCACTCGCGCTCATTCAGTCTCCTCCTGATTGACGGAATCCAGAATCCTTTCCTTCCACTTTTCAAAATAGTGGAGAAGGTATTTTTTATTGACCCCCGCAAGCTCGATCCCGGAAAAATCCAGAATTTCGAAGGTTTTGCTGAAAACGCTGTAGTCATATCGATATTGACCTTGCACCTGAAAGGCCGGAAAATAGGCCGACGGGATAAAACCTGCGTTAATAATATGATCGACCGTTTCAAGTTGGTCCGCACGCACGATGGTTTCGATATAGCGAACCCCCCGGTCCCTGAGTAGCGTTGAGACGGTCTCGAGCAGGTTTTTTCCATCCAGATCAATGGGTTTTCGAATGCCAACGATCGTGCAATATTTATCGAGCGGAGACAGATAAAGAAAGACCTGCACCTCATCGTCTGGTGAACTCATCATCACGTTAGGTTCGTGAAAAGGGTAAAAAGAAAAAGGGAGCTGTCCGGAATCCCTCAACTTTCGAAAGCGATGAATCGTATATTTTGGCGCATCCAAAATTTCTAAAAGAACCTGAGGCGAAGTTTTTTTAGGGGGAGCTGTTTGAATTTGCTGAGGGGTTGCAATACTCAGAGCGGGAAGACAGCACTCGAGCTGGACAATCTGATACAAATCCACCAATTGCGGGTGAAGGGGGAACTCGGTATAGCGCCTCTGGAGGGAGCTCCCGCTGAAAAGGGCCACCAGACAATGGGTCTCGTAGGTGTCCGTCCGATGAACATTAGGGAAAATCCCGAGCTTACGGTATCCCAGTTTTTCGGTGACGATTTGCGGCGCCTTGGTCGCGGTTCGCGTGGTAGCGTAGATGACCTCGACCCCGGTTTCTGAGTTCCGTGTCAGTGCCTGCAAACCAAAGGTCATCGATTTTTCTAACAGGCTGGCTCCCCGATGTTCTGGCAATACGACGCCACCAAAGGTCTTGGCCAATCGATTGACTGAATCGACCTCGTAAACGACCGAACAGACGATCTCGGCGGATTTCTCCGCAATCACCCAAACTGAGGAAGGGTTAGACAAAAACCCACGCAGCAGATTCACATCGCGCATCAAAGAATCGGGATACTCGCCCTTGTATACCTTATGATAAAGAAGCGAGATTTCCAGCGCATCTGAGGGCTGCGCGAGCCGGATTTGGTAGTCAGTCATTGTTTCACCCTTGCTCTCAATATAGGGGAAACTCTATTTTTTAACTACGTCAATGAATTGACAAAGAAATCCGTTTTATCTTCGCTTAGTGCCAAGAGCGCGGCGAATTTTGCCTATTTTGTCCAGACGACAAATCACCGATAAGTCCTTGGGATGATTTCGAAGCAAAGGCTCAAAATCATAATTTGCGGCATCGCCTCCGCAGTGCTGGTTTCGCTCGCGGTGGCGGTGGACTCCTATCGCCTCAACACCGCTCAAACTGCTGCGGGCCTGATGTGGGCCAGACAGGTCATGAGCCAGCTCGAAGGACTGGAACTCCAGTACCGCGAGGCAGGAAAAACAGACGCGATTGCCACGGCCATTCAAACTCTTGCTCAAGGTGTGGAGCCCAGGGTCATTCGAATCATTCGTGTCGAAGTCCAGAATGACTCAGACCCAAATCAGGAGAATTTTTCGTTTCATCGCAAGACCGGTAACTTTGACTATTTTAAGCTTTTGGTGCCAGAGAAGGGCGTCGGAGTTCGCCTCACCTTGAGCTTGGGCTATACCGGCTTTCTGGGAACTCGATCGCGCCTGGTCTCGGATTTATTGGTTTTTACCTCTTTTTTTCTCATTTTTGGTTGTGCCCTCCTAGCGTCCAGGCGATCAAGCGCCAACGAAAAACGCGAACATGTTGACACCGTTCTCTCCGGGGCAGCCGGTTGGGCAAAAGCAGCGAAGGCCCAGCTTGTGCAATTGAGCGTGCAAATCAGGGAAATGGTGCGACACTCCCAACGTCTAGCGACCTCCTCTCGAAAGTCTCAAACCTTAGTGGGTGACCTTCGTGGAAAGATACACGCAGGGCTGAACACCCTCCATCAAGAGCGCAGAACCCTTCTGGACGCGGAGTCTGCTGCGGCCCGCGCGGAGGGGCTCGCTTTGCGGATGGCTCTCGAAGCCAACCGCGTGGGCGACGACGCCAAGCCCTTGCTAGAGATTATGAACGAGCTCCACGGATGCCTCAACTCGATGCGCTCCGCTGCTCGGCAGAATCACGGATTACTCCTTAAAATGGAAAAACAGATCGAGCCGTGGAGCACCGATGCAGATTTAGCCTTCCATACCTTTGATGAGGTCGCGCAGGCGACCCAAGCGTTGCAAACCCACATTCGGGGCACTACTGAACTACTCATTGGCCAGGCAAGGCTTCATCGCGAGCTCGAGCCGGAAACTCCTCTGGTCGTCGACCCAGGGGCCGAGAAATACCCACTTCCCGAGCCTCTCCCATCGCTTCAGGACACTCCAACTCCCGCCACCATTCGCCTTCGAAAAGGGCTGGAACGCCTTCACAAAAAAAAGGCGGGCTAATGGGACCGCTGTCGTTGGCCAACCGCTGGATCTTTTCCGTGTTTGTGATGTTAATATTTTATGGCACCGGCCTGAATGCACAGTGCCTGGACGAAATTAATCTCGAATTGCGAAAGAATCACGAAATCCTCAGCGAAAATAGCTTTATCGATTATCGTGGAGCCGCCGCTTTTGACCGGGTTTTTGGAAAAACTTTTGCCCAAACACTCCGTCTTCTCAATGAAAAAGCAATCGCTGCTAACGAGCCCGTCCGGTGGTTGGATTCTGGGGCGGGGGGCGCCGATGCCATTTCTGAATTTTCCCAGCTCTTAGGGCTTGATCGAAAATTCAACTATGTGGCTCTTGGCTTTAAGAAACCGTCCGGCGCTAAGGGCATCTATACAATGGAGACAGTCCCTGGCAAACGGTTTCGGTATCTGTCTGATCGCTACATCGAAGACTACGCTCACCCCACTCAGGAGATTGGCCCCTGTGATTTGATTTCAGATTTTTTTGGGCCTATCGCCTATACAGCGGCAGTTGATGTGGTGATAAAGAAGTATCTTGAACTTCTAAAAGTGGGCGGAAAAGCCTATCTCCTGATTCCGCATAACCTTAAGATCAAGAACATGTATTTCTATGATTATCTCCGAAAAATTTCAGGGTTGACCGTTGAATCGCGACCATACGATGCCCTGAACTCAGTTTATGAACTCACCAAGACGGGACAAACGGGTGACGCGCCAAGCCTCAAGCTCACCCACTTTTTGAGCGGCGAACCTCCCTCACGCGAGTTCGAACTCAAGTAATTAATAAGCCCGCTTTAACTCATCCAAATGCATCTGCAAAAATTTCCCACGCCGACTGCACATGAGATTGTCCGTGTCGATTTGGTAATTAATCATCATCTTACGAGCGGTATCATAGAACTCGATATAGCAATCCGGATAGCCCAAAACATGGCCAAACTCATGGCGAATCGTCCATCGCGTTGTGTATTCTTGAATCGAACGATTGGCGTCCATCGTAATGGTATTTCCACCCAACCCATCCACATGGGGCGTCACGCCTGGCTCGAAAACGACCTCAGGAGTACCGAAGGAACCGGAGATGAAATTCAGTCGAAGGTGAAAGGCTTGAAGGCGCCACTCGTCTTCGATGTTGAGCTGCAGCCAATCCTGAACCGATTTTTCACCAGGATGGGTAAAGGGGACATTGAAAACGAGACCGCTCGAATCGAAGCGCGAATCAGCACGCGAATTCTGAATTCTAAAAAAGGCATCAAACATCCGCCTGGCGCTTATTTGATATAACTGATGAAAACTCAGGGGCTGTCCATTCGCCGTAATGGATCGATCGAGTGCCGTCCCGCAAGCCGAGTGTGATTTACCGCTGTTGTGACACTCGCTGATCAACCAACCCCGTAAGAGATCTCGTTTGGTCGGTTCAAGCGAAGACCAGTTGGATAACTTGGCCGCGAGTTCGGGCTCCTTGGCTAAAAAGTAATACCCCCGAATGTCCATGGTCGATCGAGAGGCATAGGATTGAAGAGCTGGCTCTTGCAATAACCATCGACTTGCAGCTTGATAGACCCGATCCACACCGCGAGCGATGTCCAAAAATTTCATGTCATCCAGAGGGACTTGCGCACTCGGAGGCGTTTGGCCGCTGAGCACTGCCGCGACCGACTCTGGAAGCGAGAGTTGCATTGTGGCAAAATCCTTCTGGATCAACGTGGGATTGGATTCCCGTGGATGATCAATTGGAATGCCGACTTGAGTTTCTGGCGTTGATAGTTCAAGACGATTATTTTCGGGTCGATTCTGGTTGATGAGATCCAGCCAATCGAGATTCCTTTTCCCATAATCCAGAATTTGTTGCAGCGGACCTCGGGTTTGCACTCCTGAATTCGCCAAGAGTGCGCGATATTCGGTCCCATCCATATCGAGTTCAAGATGGGGAAGTTCCTGAGTAGAAAAACCGTAAGCCTGAGTTCCCATTATCCGAATTAGAAACACGCATCCCAAAACAAACATGGCCTTCTGTGGCTTTTTCATCAGTTCCTCCAATGAACATTGAAATCGACATAGACAAAGAATGAATTGCCTGAAAAGCGTAACAAACCAAGCGGGCAGCCGCAAGTTAACTGATTAACTGAATCAACTCGGCTTCATCCATCACTCGAACTCCAAGCGACCGGGCCTTGTCCAACTTGCTCCCGGCATCTTCGCCGGCAACCACAAAATCAGTCTTTTTTGAGACGCTGGATGAAACCTTTCCTCCCTGTTCTTCGACCAAGCGTGTCGCGTCTGAGCGCGAAAGCGTCGGGAAGGTTCCAGTCAGTACAATCGTTTTTCCGGCCAGTTTACCAATCCCTGCGCCCCTTCGCAAAAGAGTCTGAATTTTGACGTATTTAAGAAGGTCCTCAAGGTCCTTACGACAATGGGCATCCGTAAACCATTGGTGCAAACTCTTAGCCACTTCAGGTCCGATTTCATGAATTTGCTCAAGTTCATCGACCGTCGCGGTCAATAACGGCTCAATTGCGCCATAATGATTGGCCAAAATCTTTGCGGTTCTTTCGCCCACATGCCTAATCCCTAGACCAAAAAGCAATCGATAAAGCTCGGTGTGCCGAGCCTTATCAATGGCCTCAACTACATTGATGCTGGATTTCTCAGCAAATCCTTCAAGCGCCAACAGTTGGGACTGCTCAAGCTTAAAAATGTCGGCATAGTGTTTCACTAAACCGGCATCCACTAATTGCTCGACAATCTTTTCTCCTAAACCATCCACATTGAGCGCGTCAATCATGACAAGATGACGAATTCTTTCTTTGAGTTGGGCCACGCAATTTCGACTGACACAGCGAGCAACTGCCTCGTCTTCCTTGCGTTCAACAGGGGATTCACAAACAGGACAGTGGTCCGGAAGACGAAATTTTCGCTCTTTTCCAGTCCGAACATCCGTGATGACCTTGACGACCTCAGGAATAACGTCGCCCGCACGCTGAATTAAGACCTGGTCACCGATTCGAATATCTTTGCGATCGATCTCATCCTGATTATGCAGTGTCGCGCGCCGCACCGTCGCACCGCCCAGACGAACTGGCGCGACCATCGCCACGGGAGTGAGGGCTCCTGTGCGTCCCACCTGGACAATGATGTCTTCGATGGTGGTCGTTTCCTGCCGAGGCGGGTACTTAAAAGCAAGCATTCCGCGGGGGCTTCGCGAAATATAGCCAGCCCGGTCGAGTTGATCGAGACGATTGAGCTTCACGACGATTCCGTCGATTTCGAAAGGCAACTTTTCGCGCATCGCTTCAATTTTGCGGTAAAAATCGAGTACTTCTTGGGTACCCTGGCAAATTTTGCGTTGCTTCCCAACGGGAAACCCCCAGGTTTTAAGCGTTTCCTGATATTCCGCGATCGTTTGGCACTTAAAGCCTTCAATCGCCCCCAAGCCATAACAAAAAATAGTAAGCGGACGAGAGGCCGTCATCTTTGGGTCCAATTGCCGAATCGATCCCGCCGCTGCATTGCGTGGGTTGGCAAATAATTTCTGCCCCTTCTTTTGCTGTTCGCGGTTAAGCTTTTCAAAATCCGCCAACGGAAGAATCACCTCGCCGCGCACTTCGAGCAAGCGAGGTGGATCTTGGGCATGAATCCGAAGAGGAATCGCGCGAATGGTCCGAATATTTTGAGTCACGTCTTCACCGGTTTCGCCGTCTCCCCGCGTGGCCGCACTGACCAGCACGCCGTTTTCGTAAGTCAGGTTCATCGACAGGCCATCAAATTTGAGTTCAACAAAATACTCGATTGCCTCCGCAGGCTCCTGCTCAAGCATTCGGTGAACGCGCTCATCAAAATCAAGAAAGTCTTTTTCGCTCAGTCCGTTGGCCAACGAAAGCATGGGAACCCGATGCTTAAGCTTAGAAAAGGCCTCTAATGCCTGACCGCCTACCCGCAACGTCGGCGAATCACTTTGTTTCAGTTCTGGATGCGCGGCCTCGAGTTCTTGAAGTTCTCGAAATAATCCATCGTAGGCGGCATCAGAAATTTCGGGATCATCAAACACGTAATATCGATAATCGTGATGATGGATCAGGGCAGTCAACTCTTTGATGCGCTCTTGGGTGCGTGGAGGAGGAGATAGATGGTTCATAGCGAATTCTCAAATTCTAAAAATACGCGACGACACTTGGCAATAGCGTAAAGGTCTTTTGGGAGAGGGTGTTTCCATTGTCATAGGTCCCCCCGGTACCATGAATTTCAAAGCCAAATTGAAAGGTAATCCTCGGCAAATAGCGGTAATAACCGCCCAAATAAATGCGCGCATTATGAGAAGAAGCCAATGAAATCGACGTCAAGCCGGCTTCGGTCCCGCTATTCAAAAGGCCAAACTCAAGATCCAGCTTGGCACCCCAATGACCCCGCAAGGGAATGTCTCCCCCCAGTCCCAGCATCACGGATTTCACGCTAAAGGGCGCTGTCAGCTCAACGTCCGAAATCGGCAAGTTTACTGAGTTGCCCAGATAACCGATCTTAACCCAGGCTTTAGGACCAAAAAAATCACCCGAAACCAAATACGAATACCCCAAATCTAGCTTCGTGGACAGAATACTTCCGCTCACCCCACTGGCGGTCGTGGCGGTGCCGTCCGCAATATTTTTTTGCGAATAGCCGAAAGTTCCATAGCCCATTTCAAAGTCAGCGAAAACCGCTCGAGTAATCCAAAGTTCACCTTCGCCCCGCGCGCCATACACAAAGCCGCTTCCGGTCACCCCGGTCGTCGCGGTCGTGTTACTGGCTTCGCGAGTAAAAGTTCCCATCAGAAGCGAGACGTGTCCAAATCCGAGTTGGGCCGGCGGAGATTCTGACTGCGAAGACGGCGTCGTGAGGTCAGACGCATTTTCAGCAAGGACGGTTTCAGAACCTGAGTCCGCATATTTTGCGACTTTTACGGAACGTGGAATGATCTGGATGATTTTTTGATATCGACCGACCTTACGCTTCTCTTCCTCAGAGACGACGTGGCAAAAGGCCATCGCTTCATCCGCTTGATCGACTTCGATCCGACCGGTAGGGGTTATTCGCCAATCGACAATCTGCTTCAGTAACGGATGTTTTTTGACTTCGTCTAAGGTCCCCACCAAAAGGGTATCGCCCCGATGAACCCCTGAAAGCAGCCCTAAATTAACGGTTACTGCACGGTCATCTCGCCCGGTAACCTCGCCAATAAACGGAACCCGCTTAAAAAGATTATCGAGCGCCACCTTAAATGAGCCTGTGATATCCCCTAGGCCCGGAAAGCCGCTCCCCTTTTGCCCATCGTCGCCAGCCGGGGTACCCCGACCTGGATCAGAGAGCGAAAACGACTCACTGGCCAAGACTTCCATTCCTGGTGCATGAAGCCATTCCACCGTAAAGCGATATTCCGGTCCCTGCCGGCGAATCCGGGTGCGCAGCAGACTTTGGATTTTCATCGAGCGCGAAAGCTGTGCAAGGACCTCTGGATCTTCGATGGCTTTAGTATAGGGAATTTTAGATTGGGCCAGGAGGGTGTTGGCCTTGGATAGATCGACGAAACGGAAACGGCTCTGATGTAAAAAATAGTCCTTGTATGCAATAGTGACATAATCGGCAAACAGTCCATCCACGTTATCCGTCGCGTTCAGGGATCCAATTGCATTGAGGAAATATTTTTGATCAACCTCCGTCGTAGCCTCCGCCGAACCGGTAGCCAGGATGATGCAGCAAAAGGTGAGGACTGGGCGTATAAAATTACCCATTCGTACTCAGGGGGGAATTCAGTTGTTCTTCATAGATCGCAACGAGCATCTTGAGCTCCGCAATTTCTTCTTGAGCGGCCAACAACTGAAGCCTCATAGTTTGCGCATCGGTTTCCCTTTTTACATCCAAGTCCCTTTCGGGCGCGTGAAATGGTTTTTCCGAAAAGCTCAGTAAATATCGGCCATTTTCCACTTTATAAAGGATCTTATTGGCTTTGATATACCGCCGCAGTGTCGAAAGACTGACACCACTTTTGATGGCATACTCCATCAACGGGAGCCACTCGATTTCAGGACTCATTCCCTTGACGGGATTCTTATAAAAAACGCCTTGATCTATTTCACCCATATATTCTCATTCTTAATTGTATTTCCATGCGAATGAAATTCAAGTACCCTGTTCATTATGTCAGATTCCCAACCAGGTCCTATACCCGGTCCAAGGCGTCGAGCAGCAAGTGATCGTATCCAAATTGGCCCTAAACGCAAAATAGCTTTTGTTTGTAGCGGCGGCGCCACTAAAGCCGGAGCATTTCACTTGGGTGTTGCCCTTGCTCTCAAGGAACAGGGGTTCAAGTTCTTTGGAGGAATGGTCCCTGTCACGGGTCCAGCCCCCACGCCAGGTCCGATGGATATATCGACCTACGTGGGCTCCAGCGCAGGGTCAATTATCGCCACCTACTTGGCAGCCGGTTATAGTCTGGATAACATCTTTAATTCCTTTTTGGGGCGAAAACCGAAAGAGCCGCTCTCTCCGAGCGAACTTTTACCCAAGCCGTTGCCACGGCTGACTTACCAAAAGATGTTCAGGCTGCGTCCCGAATTGGCCCGCGAACAGCTGACTCAGCTTTCTTTTTTTAAAAAAACCTTCTCCACGATCCTAGAGGGGGATTGGCAGGCGCTTTTGCAGCTCAAATGGCTGAAGGCGACCGGGATATTTTCGACCGCGGGAATTGAGCAATACCTTCGCGAAGACGTGCTTCTGTCCAACCGGTTTCAGGACTATTTGGCAGATTTGTTTTGCGTCGCCACCCAACTGAACCATTCACGCAAGGTGGTCTTTGGAAAATATAGTTATCAGCCACCGCCTTGGGACCTCACCTGCCAATACGATAATGACGTGGGGATCTCGGACGCTTGCGCAGCGAGCGCCGCCTTGCCGGTCATCTTTGCGCCACACCCGATCCGGAACCAAAGTGGAAAGATAATTTATTATATTGATGGAGAGATCCGCGACACCTTGTCGACCCATGTCGCGATCGATTCGGGGGCAGACCTCGTGTTTGCGAGTTACACCCACAAACCCTACCATTTTTTGCGTGAAATCGGCTCTTTGACTGACCACGGGCTTCCAGCCATTGTGATTCAGTCGATCTATTTATTGATCGAGCAAAAAATCAACGCTCATGTTTACAACCGACAAATCCATCGCAACGCAATCACGGAAGTTTCGCGCTTTTGCAAAGATAGCGGGATTTCTGAGGAACAGCGAAAGAAGATTTGCGGCATCATGGAGCAAGAGCTCCATTACCGAATGGATGTGGATGTGATTTATATCCACCCGAGTTCGACAGATGCCTCGGCGTTCTTTGGGGAGCATTTTAGCTTATCTCCCAACAAGATGGCCGAGATCGTAAAGAGCGGTTTTCGGAGTTGTATCGATACGTTACGACGATATGACTTTGCTGATCGCAAAAAAGACCTCGCGATGGGACTGACTGACGAAGGTGCTAAAATCGCAACTTGATTTTAGTTGTTGTCGCCCAGGCGCAAGTGCGTTATGAAGCAAATCGGTTTGGGCATCCAGAAGTTCCGGCATAATTTAGTCGGAGCTCTTGTGTTGGATGCCATCGTCGCGGATGCTGTTGCCGCCGAAGCAATTGCTGAAGGCGCATTACGCCGCGACTAGATTTTTTGACTTGCGAGGAAAGGTTTTATCTCCACTCAAGATTCACTCAAGAATTCAAGATCGCCTTCCTCGGAAACACCAACGTAACCTCTGCCCCACGAGCCGAGTTGGAAAACTCCGCGCGACCCCCCAGGCTCTCCATGCAATCATTGCCGTGGCGGAGATCGAAAAAACAATGTCCGAAAAAGCCGGATTCTGAAGTGCAAATTTGTGTTTTTCCCAGGTGAGATAAAACACTAACAAATAGCCCAAAACCCACACCAAAAGCAGCGGACGAAACACCTTTTTTGGAACTGAAAACATAAAAGAGACACCAATTGAGAGCTGGCAAAAGGCGAAATAGTAAAGCGGCCGGTACCACTGACCCTGCATCGTATAAAGCATCGCGTGAATACCCACGAGCGTGTTGGCTGTAACGGATTTATAATCCCGCCAAAGCCAACCCGCTAAAATGAACGCCGTAACGATCAAAAAGGCTTTTTCGATAAAATAAAGCTGCCGCTGCGACTCCGCTAGCATCGGCAGCTCCGTCAAGACAATCAAGATGCCTTGCGAGGCATACAGAATCATCGCGACCGTCGCACCCAGCCGATATTTATTTTGTCCCATCATTCCTATTCTTTTCGTACAAATAGCCTTTGCCCCGAATCGACCGAAGGCGATCCCGCAATGCTGGAATCTTTTTTTTGAGGTTTAACAGGTGCGTATCCAAAAGATTGTCGGCGATCACACGGCCATCCCAAACCCGGGCGACAATTTCCTCACGAGAGAGTCGCTTTCCCGCGCTCGCTTCAAAAACTTAAAGTAATCGGAACTCGATGTCCGTGAGAGTAGGCTCATGCAACTCGATTTGATTTGAATCGACCCCGTCATCGCCTTTCTCTGAATGAGTGAGGCCCTTTTGTCTTCGGCGGTATTCGTGCGCCGCATCCTTCACCGTCGCCATGAAAAGCACGTATTTGACTGGCTTTTCTAAAATGGCAAAAACGTGCAGATTAGCCGCCATCATGGCGACTTCCTTGTCAGCGTAAGCGGTCACCAAAATCACGGGGGCAAGGATACGAGCTTCTTTCACGCGCCTCAGGATCTCGGCCCCATCCGTAAACTGCATTTTATAGTCAAAAATGATCACATGAACCTGATCCAGCAGCGAAACCGCCCAACACGGATCCGTCATCGAAATGACCTCGTATTCGAGCTGAAGGGCGAGAGTCGTCGCTCTTAAAAACGTCGGGTCATCGTCAATCATGAGAATTTTAGCGCGAGGTTGCATGGACAAAACACCTTGTGATTATGTTTTTTTGAATGGTATAATAGCATAAGCTTTTCAGGCAAGCTTTAATACCTGGAAAACCTCGTTGACTAAAACGACTTACAGGTCAGAAAAGTCAATCGTTTCACAATCCGAACCCTTCGTAACCGTTCCACTCGCATTTCGACCCAAGCATTTATCCATGATGATCACCGCCTTGAGCGCGCCTAAAGGTGAGATCTGGGCCAGGGTCGTGCGATTCAGAACAGGGGGCCACCCGCGCACGATGGCCATGTAGTCCACGATCGCGCGCGCGATTCGGTCGTTTTGCGCCGTGAGTGGAAATAGCTGGGTAATGCGGTTGTGATACGCGAGAATCAGAGCGCCAGCATCTCGCAAGAGCGGTTTATCCCGCGCTGAAGCATGCCTCGGATCAAAGAGTGCCGCATTGAGCTCATTGAGAAGATCTGAAAAGGCCTGCGCTTCGGTCATCGGAGTGGTTGCGGGGGTTCCCAAGTGGTGGCCGCAGCTTGTCCACGTCGAGGCTGCAAGCAAAAGCGCGGTCGCGCGCAGGACGTATGATTTTGAAACTGACATAAAAATTCCTTTTACCAAGGCCTTGGACCCGGCGTCATGGGTACGACCGTGCATAGGTCCTTCCAATCAATAGATAAGGTTTGTTTGACTGGCTTGCCCTCCAGATAGTCCGCGCAACCTTCCAAAATATTTTGCGTCCGCTCTAAGCCCTGGGCGATTTGCTCGGCCCATCCTTCTTCGCTGTAATTGAGGTCATTCCAAGTCGTCCAATACAGCGGCGTGGGGAGTCCGAGGCTTCTTAAGAGGTAGTCGGCGAGCAATCGAACCGTACGGCCGTTTCCGTCGTTAAATGGGTGAATGCCGAGGAGCCAGTGCTCTAGACGCGCGACGGTGCGGAGGGGATCAGCGGGCTTTTCTGTGGAAAGCTGAGGCTGGTACCAAGTGCGCGTGGTTTGGTTGATGCTTTCGAGCGCTTCGGCGGTCCGTAACGGGATTTGGTCGACTGCCAAGAACGTAAAAAATCCGCATTGCCTGCGAACCGTCTTGCCGTCTTCAATCGAGTCAAAACCAAATGACGGATTTTGGTCCAAAGCGTTGAGGACCTCGATCTTGAGTACGGGCCAGATGGCCTTTCCATCGCTATCCATCCTGCCATTCGGAAAGACGAGGGCTTCTTCGCGAGCAGTTAGCTCGCGCGGGGATTCGTCCAGGCAGTGGATCGGGTGAAACTCTCCCATCGGATGAGAATCCGCAGTAGGCAAACCCTGGGCGTCGACCGGATATTTGAGGTGGTCAAAGGTGTGCTCCGTGATCGCGTCCTTGTGGTAATAGTACCCGAACTCCACATGACCCTGCCTGAAGCCATCATACATGTCGGGTGGCAAATCGATTCCCCAGTCCACCAGTCCGTGAAAGGCTTTGGTGTGAACCGTCATCATCATCGCAACGTCGATCGGTGCTAGACCCAAAGCGTGGGACTCAGTGGCCGTAGTCCAGTTTTCAGCGACTTTGCTGTCGATCCATAGCGCTGCGTCCTGCCATTTTGAAAAAACTTCGGGCGTGGGATCTTGGCCGTACTTGGTCGAATAGATCCACCAAGGATCTCCGTGAGCCCGCGTCCCAAGCCAACCTAAATAATCGGAGGATAAATTGACCAACCTTGGCCCCAAAACTCCTCTGAGCCTCAACGCGGAATGCCCGTGAATACGGGCCTGTGCTGATTCAAAAGCAGTATATAGGTCACAAAGGTTCGCAAAACGCGTGGTCGCCAAGGCCGGGCTCTTCATGCTCGCAAGCCAGGAGGGGCAATCGGCTGCCCCCGCAAGAGGGGAGCAGGTAAGGGTGAGCAAAACAGCAAAATTTCTCAAACAAAACAGATAGTTTCTCATGCTTCGGCGAGTCATAACAAGCGAGGTCCTCGTTGTAAAGTGTTCAATTGTGCTTGTTAATTAATACACTGCGCTATAAAGGGGTAGCGCCATGTTTAAGCGATGCCTCCTGAGTTTTGCGTTTTTTGCGGGAGTCGTCTCTCTGAACGCCTGTGCGAGTAAGAATGACAACCCCGCGTTGGATCCTCTCACCGAGGCGTATTCGTTGATGGACCAGGGACAAAACGCGCGGGCGATTTTGATTCTCGAGTCCGAGGCGGCCCGAAACCCCAAAGACGCCGAAACGAATGTTTTGCTGGCCTCTGCCTATCTGGGGAAAACCGGCGTGGATGTTTACCGGATTTACGACAGTTTCAAAGACGTGCTTTTTGACCAGTCTCTGAGTGATAAGTTTTGGAAAGCTCTATTGGATCGGTCGATTGCCCCTCCAAACGGGCATTCTCCTATTGAGCTTTTGATTGATCAGGTGGATCGTTTTTTGAACTTAGTGAGGGAAGTGGTTTCTTTTTTGAATCGATTTCCCAAGGTGGAAAAAGAGAAGTGGGCGTTGATCGATCAGGCACTCGAGCATCTCGACGCCATCGAAGCCACTCGAGATATCAGCCTCTACCGAGTTTTTATTCGAATTATTTACTTGAAAGCGTTTATTAACCTCGAAATCATCGGCAACCCCGATTTTGGAAATCGGCAATGGGCTTGCGGCTTGGACCTGAATCACTTTAGAGATGGCCTAGCGTGGATTGCTCGAAACCTTTCTTTGGCCACCGAAGATTTTCGGCGGGTGTATCCGGATCAATACTCGTCCTTGGCGATTTTTAGCGGCACGGTGACTGAGCTTTATGAGGGCCTGAATGGGCTCGAGTCGGAGACGTCTCCGAGTGCAACCGGCACTCTGACTCTTCAGGGGCGTTTGCGGGAGGCGTTCAAATGCGAACCCCATCCAAACTGATATCCGTTCTTTTGTTGTTGGGGGCTGCGCGGGTTGACGCCGCTCCGAGTGGTCACGCATTTACCTCGGTGCCCTCCCGGTTTCAGTCGCTCGAGCTGACCACCGGATCGCGAGGATTGGGTGAGGTTTGTCTATCCAGAGATTCCATGCCGGACGGGACCGTTTGTAATCCCGCGTTTTGCCCGAACTCAGAGAGGGGCTCTTACTCGGAAAAGTTTATTTCGGTAATGGGTATTCGGCGCTGTCGACGGTCAATCAATTTGTGTATCAACCGATTACCAAAGATTTTTTGCATCAACTCTTTCATCAAAATGTCACGAGCGTAGAGGCTCACATTCCCCTTGTTTTTGCGACGCGGTATTTTTCGGCCGAATTTTCGCCCTATCGCGTTCAATACGTCTCAGAGATTCACAATCCCAATCTACCCGTCATCGCTATTCATGCCTCAGTCGAAAAAAGTCTCAGTTTTTCGGGGGGGATTCCCCTTTCTTGGGTAGACTCGCGATTCGAAAATTTTAGTTTTGGATCCAAGCTCCGGCTGATCCAACGCGATTACGTGCACGGTTCTTTTTCATTTTTTGATGTAGACGCAATCGGCAGTGACCCCCGGACCCTTTTGCCCTCTCAGACCCAGTACGGAGTTCTGGTGGACTCCTCGGTCGGATGGGCACCCCCCAAGATGTTTTGGAAACCCAGAGTGAGCGTCTCGCTTAAAAACATGGGCAAACTTTGGCCCGAGGATCCCCTTTATCCAAAACTCACGGACATCAATCTGGGGGTGGGAGTTGAACCTCCCCTGGGTTTTGGTCGTTTTCGAATGGGTGTGGATTTGATCAACCTGGTTCAAGCAGAGGCTTTGCTCGCGCGGGTTCGCCTGGGGGCCTCGTATCAGTTTGGGATTTTGGAAGTGATGGCAGGGCTGAATCAGAACTCATTGGCTACAGGATTGCAATTTGCGCTTCATATTTTCCAAGCCGGTATTGTGTACGAATTTGTCCGAGATGATTTTGGGGGAGCGGACCCCGAGAGTCGAGTCGCCACGGAACTTGCCGTCAGACTTTAATTGGGACAGTATTAGGGCTATAATAGTATTAAGATAGTACTTATGCCAACATCTGTAACCGTACCAAAACCTAAAGCCGTCCTCTTTGATCACGACGGCGTGTTAGTCGCAAGTGAACCTTTGCATTGGGCCGCCTGGGAGCAGCTGCTGAGCGAACTTGGAATTCCGTACAATGGTGCGGAAATGGGACTTTTTGTCGGAAAAACAGCCCCAGAAATTATGATGCTTCTCCTCAACCGCTACAAGCCAGGCTGGAACCCGAGCGAGTACAATCTTACCGCTCTCGCTCGCCGCAAAAATGATATTTACCTGGAGGCAGCAAGACGCGGGCTTCAGCCTTATCCCGGGGTGCCAGAGGGACTTCAATGGCTGAGGAGCCAGGGAATTAAAACCGCCGTCGTTTCAAATGCCAAACGGCGGGAACTGGAAACCGCGTTACATCAGCTCGGTTTAACTGAATATTTGGACATTATCGTTTCGCGTGATGACGTCAGTGCTCCTAAGCCTGATCCCACGCCCTATCTTTTTGCGGCGGCCTCTTTAGGCCTGGAAGGTCACGAATGCCTAGCCGTAGAGGACAGTCCCACTGGCCTTGAGGCAGCTCTTGTCGCAAAAGTCCCGGCGGCCGCCGTGACCACCAACTTCAGCCGGCAGAACCTGGAAGATCCTGTTCCTGGGCGTCCCGACCTCCATCCCCTTTGGGTGGGCGAATCGATGGAAGAGTTTTTTGAATGGCTCAAGGGGCTCTGACTCGTTATTCGATAGTAGCAGCTGCGGCGGCGGCGTCTTGATGAGCCTCTTTTTCGAGGAAGTTTCCGACAGGGATATTCTTTAAGGTATGATCACTTAATCTCTGACTGCAAATCCCTGCATGAGCTTGATATTCTCGGTTTTTCGACTGAATTTTCGCGACGACGGCCGGTATCTCTTGTTTGGAAAGCTCCACAATCCTGGGTTGAAGACTATTACGATATTCCAAACCCGTATTTCCGTCGGCGCATTGTCTCCCCTTGTCACGACAGGCAATGAGTTGGTTGTACTCGACCTGAAGAATCTTGAGTTGTTGAGTCAGGGCACCCCGATCGCCATTACCGCTAATCACGGTCATTCTGTCGCAAGAATCCGAGGAAACCGCTGCTTTCTTTTCCATGGTGAGGGTTTGAAATCGGGCAAGAGGAATTGAACTTTTAAAGTTTTCACAACGATCCTTAAAGTTGGCGTCGTCTATCTTGCTTTTGTGATCACACCAATTTGCGACCAAAGTTTCGCACTTTTGAACCCATTCAGTAGTCCATGGTTTTTCGTCATTCCAAAAGCCATCGCAGGCAACACTGTTGTTCACGAGTTTAACTTTCAAAGCGACGTGTGCAGCCTGTCCTGGAATTAACGGTGCTGTGAGCTCTGAAACACGTTGGGTTCTTTCTAGATACTCGGCTTGGACCGCCTTCAATTCCGCTTCCTTTTTTCGGTAGTCGATCGCGGTTCGTTCCAGACTTTGATAAGCCGGTGTGCCCATTTCTAAGGTCTGCAGATGGGCTTCTAAACGAATGACATTTTGGTGGGCGTCTCCGAAAAATTCTGACAGGACCTCGTACTTACTTTTTGCTTTTTGCTGTAAAATTTTCTCTTTTTCTAAGTCTTTCAGTTTTTGCTCATGAACTCGAAATTCTGCCAATCCCTGTTCGTTAAAAACATCCTCTGCCATCGCAATAGGAAGAGACAAACTAAAAATGATCCCGGAACAAAATAGAACTCCAAAAATCCTGCAGCCTAAAGAAAACTGGGTGATATTAGCCTTTTTCATTTTACGCTCTCCTCATTCGCATGGACGAATTGTCTCTAGAATGAGCAATTTCGATGCCACTCAGTTTTACTGCGAAACTCCAAGGTCTAATCAGACACAGGCTCGATAGTTATGAATTAATTTCCAAAAAATCTCAAAGGTCCGAGCGGGTGACTGTCTAATGTTCTTAAATTGAACAAAAGTTTTTCACTCTTATAGGGTAGGGAGGTCTACTCAAACCAACCTGCCTTTGTTACACTTAAGGGGCGGGGGATTCGATGGGTTTACTTTCTTGGAAAAAGAGCTTCGGCTGTTTTGTTTTGGTCGCATCTCTCTGGGGCTTATCCCCTTCTTTGGCTAATGACGTTTCCGAGGAAACCCCGGCTCTCGCTCTTGAAGAATCTTCGGACGGCTTGCGGCGACTTTTGGAAAAGGCGCCTTTGGCTGGAATGAATTCTGTCTGGGATGCGCTTCAAAAGGAATTTGCGGCCGAACCCGCTAGTTTAAGCGGGGCATCGCAACAGTGCGGCTCGGATTCAAAGTGTTGGAATGCTCGTTTTCAGATGTATCGTCGCGATGCTCGAGGAGCTTTCGAAAAAGCCTATCAAGATAAGAATCTGTTGATCAGTTCCAAGATTCGAGCCCAATACCAAGGAACTTGTAATCACGAGTTTAAGACAGCCTTGGGATACGAGATGTGTCTCGCTGAAAATTTCTTTCATGACCCGAGCGTTGGGCCTTATGCCAAGCAGATGCTCTTATCAGCCCTTGTGAAATGGTCAAACGGTTTAAGGGTGGCACAAGCTTCACAAGGAAAGATTGCAGGTGGCAAGGATCTTTCTGATGCGCTTTTTCGTCCTGCGCAACTTCAGGGGCCCCGCCCTCCGGCAGAGCCTTCGAAGTCCAAGTCTGTAGCCGCTCAGGCTGTCAAACCGGCATATCCTGGGATGGCGCCACTCGATTATCCTGATTCTGAACATTTCCGCTCGACTGATCCGATTCATTGTTGGAGGGAAGAAAACCGAAGAAACCCCTCGCTCGAAAAAGTAGTCAAAAGCTGTCTCGTCGCGGATTGCCGCAGGCCTGGGGATGTCCTCGCACACAGCTGTCACGTACTCGACTATTTAGGGTTAACGGGGTTCGGAAATAACAAGGGGCTGCTTGAGTCCATGGGTTATTTGGATGCAGAGGCTTCTGTTTTTCTAGCTCGAGCCAAGACCATTGAAAAGCTCACTCAGTCTTTTTGTCGGGTGATGGGCCGAGATATTGCTGCAGAGGAGTTGGCTCAGAGCTGTCCCAATTCAAAAGACCTCGTGGAAGGAATCCTGGGTAGCCGGAATGGTTCCAATCGATGCACGAACCGAGAAGTCGATAAGTTTAGTGGCAATCGCCTCGCTCAAGGGATTTTGGCGGAAGCGTGGGATTTGGTGAATCGATTCGATACGCTGACTCCCGCTCAGATTCATGAGGAACGCGGAAGTGGAAAAGGGGCCCAATCTCCGGTTGCGCATTCTTCGTGTAAAGGGCTGACTCGCGCTGGTGCTCATATCGGAATGACTCCCGAGGAAATGACCGCATTTAATGAGTGTAGAACTGAGTTCAAAGTGCTGACCGTGCGACTCTACGGAACTCCGGAGATCTTGCCGGAGCAGGATAGAAACTTTGGGGTTAAAGAAGAACATCTGGAGGAGCTTCTTTCTTATGCCCGTTCGATCGTGAAGCTGTATGGAAAATCGGATCCGAATGATTCAGGGTCTCAGGAGGCGCTCAGGGGAAATCTCATCAATCACGACGGCAAACGGGTGGTGGATGCGATTCAATCGGCGTGTGCGATGGATTGGAGGGGCCTACTTAAGCTCCCCATGGCTGACGCCGCCTTTAAAGAGATCGCGGCGATGCAACAACCGAAAACCTGTCCAGATACTCCAAAAGACGCCAAGGGTCGGTGTATATACCCCTGGTACGCTCAGTGTCTTAAGGATGCGATTGCCTCAAGCGAAAGCGTGAGTTCAAATTTTACAGAAATCTGCGGCGCGCTCAGTATGGGAATGCTTGAGCTTCCTCCTTTAGCGATTGGAACAGGTGCGGTTTGCTTTGCGGGCTCCCTCGCCCTTCAGGGTAACGACCTGATCGGTCTGCTCAAACAAAAGGAGTTTCAGTTTAGCTGTTTGGGAAGCGCTGAGGACTGTGGGACTAAGGATTTACAAGACCTTCAAATGAAGGTTCAAGACAAGATGAATTCGGTATTGGCTACTGCTGCATTGGATGGGACGCTCGCGGTATCGGGACTTAAGCAATTGAAAGAGGTTTTTAAAACGCCACTTCGGATGAGTCCGGCGGAGTTAAGAAAATATTATCAGTCATTAACGAACCTGGATGAGGCGATGCTTAAAGCTGGTCGAGTGACCAACCACGCTGAGCGAAAAGCCGCCTTGGCGAGCATTGAGATAGAAGCCAGCCAGGTCATAAAAACTTCAAAAGCAGAGTCGGCGGTGCCGCAGGGTTATGTCTCTCTCTATGAACGAAAGGGAGAGGCGGTTTGGTGCCTCAAACCTCTCAGTGCTCGAGCGTTAGACGAAGCAGCTGTTGCTAATCGTATGGCCTTAGAGCGTCTCGGAATAAAACCCGAGAGTCTAAAAAGGGAAATGGGGATTTTAGATTCGCAGTTTCTAACGGGTCCTGACAAGTGGTACTGGAGGGGGCGAACCCACCAGTATGAGATTACCAAAGATGTCCTGCCTCAAGCTGGGAAGGCCAGCGTAGATACTTTGATTTTGAAACACCCCGACCTCCCTCGGTATATCGACGAATTGCATCAACTTGGATATAAGTTAGTCGTGGATTCTTCCTCTGGGCTACCCGCCATCAACGGTGGTAGCCTAGGAGGTTATCATAATGCCGGTTTAAAGGTGATCTCGATTGATCCTTCGCAAGCGTGGAATATCTTTTTACACGAGTTTGAACATTTAAAGTTCGATCAAAAAATATTAAAAGAGGTCAATTTTTCAGGTCTTCAGGCGGCACTCAAAATCCCGGTGACTCGAGAGCTTCTGAAGGGGCTAGCGAAGGATAATCCGATGTTAGCGAAAACCATTGCCTTGGCAAAAAAAGGGCTGTCCCAGACCGCAGTCAATGAAACCCTTGCGGTTGAAGCAGAACTCAAAGCTTTAAAAGCGGAAGGCTATCACTCACTTTCAAAGGCTTATTTGGAGAGGCGAGATAATGCTCTTTGGCACCAAGTACAAGAGCTTTCTCCTCCCATACTCGCCGTTGAAAAAAGAACACTTCAGCAAACCATGACCTTAAAACTTGCGATGGCCGAACGGCTTTTGTTTACTCAAGGCCAAGCGCCCTTAGCTTGGGAGGCTGCATCAGTTTCGGGTCGAACGATGGCTATAACAATGGCTATCTTGACACCGCCTGCGGCAGTGACAACCTGGGGTATGATCCATGTCTCCTACAATGAAAAGACACATAAACTGCTTATTCGGCACAGCGATGGAACCTATAGCGAAATCTCACTTGAGGACATAGCATCGCGACTGAGTAATGATTCGGCTAACCAATACGTAAAATTTATAGAACCCACTCATCCGATGACTGCGAAGTAATGAAGTCCGCTGAAATACTTGTGCCTTAAATTGGAATAAAGACCAGCAAGATAAAGTTATTTTCAAAGAAGCTCGCAAAATGGGTCGGCAACGTATCTTGGATCCAAACACGGCGATATTCACCGCGATAAAGGGCTTCGATTCCTGCGGAGCCAAGTTTCAAATCAAGTCCAAGTTCTGCGAAGCCACCATAATAGGCTGAATTACAGATCACGGCATAGGGGAACCCATTGACTTTAGCGCCCATGGATTCGTCATCATATTTGATTCGAATGGCTCCCAATAGAACGCCGGCGTCAGCAACTGGGCTGATGAAAGAATAAGGAAAAGGGCGAAATCTTGGGCCCATGCCCACTTCAAAGCTCATCGTATTGAGATGAATGCCTGAACCCGTGATGGGGCTCTCAGGTTTCCCATCTTCAAAGGAGTATTCGGCATGTCCAGATTGTATGGAAAAATTACCATAGCCATGGAGGGTGGCCATCGGCAGGCCGATGAGCATGTCGTGCATGCTTTCGACGCCAAATCCATTATTCAGGTGAAGTTGAGGAGTCCCATTGGGGAGCTGCTCCACGGAATCCACGGGGGCATGGTAACTAATCCCGAAGCCCGAAACATAGGAGCCAGTGATCTTCGAAGCCGTCGAACCACCTGCGTAGGTTCGACTTGCAAAGGCAAACACAGCCAGTGAAAAAATCACCAAAAAGGGAAATCGGCTTATAAGTTTCATTTACAAGAAATCTAGCATGGTTAATACTTCCTTTGCAATTGGATGAATTCATTTTGATGGCCGATGATCGCAATCTTTTGGAAGGTGGGACGGACTCTTGAGGTTTCGAAAGATCCTGTGGTTGATTGTTATTTCGTCATTCATTGCGTCAGGGCCGGTTGCTCAGGCCTCTTCGAATGCTCGTAAGATTTTTAGCGCCAGTGCCGGCCTTTTATGGCTGAACATGTTTAAGGTTTCGAGTGATGATGCGGGTTCAAGGAATATCACGGGTACTCCTTACAACTTGGTTTCGGGTGCTCTTTTTATTCCTCTTCCCTGGGATGATTGGTTTGTTTCACCTCTGTTTGGAATGACCGTGCGCGACCGCTTGAATAATGATGGAGGTTATTCGACCTCACTTATGGTGGGGGCGCTCACCTTAGGAAGGGTGATGCCTTGGTTTCATCTCGCGGATCTTAAAGCCGGGGCGGGGACCCTTTTTTATAATATTACTACCCACGGTTCGGGAAGTGCCTCGGTTGGAAGTCAAAGTTATTTTCAGCCCGATTTTGGGACGCTCACTGCAAAAACCACCTTTGCTACGGCCGGGGTGGGCTTGAGTTGGTTTGTTTTTCGAGTAGATGCGGACGCTTTTGTGACTGGTTTTTTGTCTCCAAAGCGGTCCCTGACCTTGTTTTTAAGGGCAGGCGTTGCGTTTTTTTGAAAGGGATTGAGATTTTATGGCAAAAAATGCATGGCTGCGAATAGCTTTAGTCTTGCTGGGCCTCCAAGCGGTTCAAGCTCAAGCGTTTACCTTGATGATTGATCCCAAGAAAGATCAGTTTTGGCAAAAAGACGCTCTCACCGTTCATGTCGACAGTGCGACCTGTAGCGGCTATCCCAATACGCCTAATATCGTCGATCGGGGCATGGGTTGTTGGAATGGCGTTCCTACTTCTCGTATCAAGTTTTCTTTGAGCAATGATGAGCATGCGGATGTCGTTATTTTTTGCGGAGATATATCGATTGGGCCGCTCGCTGAAACTCAAATGGGTTATAGTGGTACGGATCTCGGCGGACCAAAGCGGATAATCCAGGTGGATGTGATCATTGATACGTTGGTTTTGGAGAAAAACGATGACTATGCGGCCATGATCGCCTGTCATGAATTGGGACATGCATTGGGGTTAGGTCACTCCATGGATTCAGAGGCAGTGATGTATTCTAATCCGACTCCAGTTCATATGACGGCGACGCTGGGCCAGGACGATATTGATGCGGCTACTGTTCTTTATCCTCGCAATGAATTGGGAGGGGGACAGATTCCGTTGGGCTGCGCGACTGTGGAGAAAGTGGGGCGCGGCGGTGGCCGTGGCGGCGGTCAAGGTGGTAACCCCCCTGGAGCGAGCGCAGTGGTCGTCCCATTTTTGATGATGCTGTTGGGGTGGGGCTTTGTCAGGCGTCGAAAACAGGAAACCGCGCGGGTAGCTTTTGGGATGGTGCTGTGTCTAGGAATGGCTTTTTTGAGCAGTGGCTGTTTAGTGCAGACCAATCATGACACCGGTGAAATGGTGAGCGGCACACCGCTTGAGGGGGTCAAATTTTGCGATGGAAGCGGTATTCTGGCTTCTTATCCGTTGCAACCTACAGGATTAGAGTCGGGCGTGACCGTCTTGGGGGTCGGCTATTTCACCAATTGTGCTGTCAAACAAGGAAAGCTCTATTGCTGGGGGTTTAACGGTCAAGCTCAAGCGGGAACTGACAATAAGCACTCCGATTCGATCTGTGAACGGAGTACCTACTGTTACACCCCTCTTGAGGTTAAGGGGATTCCGGGGACGATCACACAGATCGCGATTGGCAATACGACGAGCTGCGCGCTTGCGGGTGGTGATGTCTATTGTTGGGGCGGGGCTAATGAGGGGCAGTTGGGGACCAACGATACGGCTCGAAATCCAGTGCCCCAAAAAGTTCATAATATCAACAGTCAAGCGGTTTCAATTTCGGCAGGCGCTTTTCATATGTGCGCAGCAATGAGTACCGGGGCTGTTAAATGTTGGGGCGGAAATGTGTTTGGACAGGCCTTGGGTCAGACGGGGTTGTCGACTAAGCGCTGCACGGAATCTGGAGGCGTTTCCACCACGAGCGGCGTCGAGTGTGTGCCAGAACCCGTGACGGTGCCCGGGATGGAGTCAGGCGCCTTGAGTGTAGCATCGGGAGGGGTTTCCAATTGTTCATTGATGCAGGATGGGACGATTAAGTGTTGGGGCTCAAATAATGAAGGCCAACTTGGAAATGGAAATTATTCCGTCAGCTGTGCAATAATCAATTGCGGAAGCGCGGCTACTTTGGTTTCGGGTTTGACCTCCGGGGTGAGAGCTTTAGCTTCAGGTTTTTCGCATGTGTGTGCCAAAATGGATTCTGGCGCTTTAAAGTGCTGGGGGCGCAATGGCTCGGCTTTTCCCAGCGGTGAACTGGGGATTGACCCTGGCTTTAGTACTCAATGTAAGAACATGAAGGATTCGGATGTTTACGATCTTTGTGTGCCTACTCCGACGGATGTGACAACGCTAGCTGATGTCTCTGTTTCTCTTATTGCCGCCGGGTCTATGGCCTCTTGCGCAGTCCTGACGACGGGAGAAGTGAGGTGTTGGGGGCAAGCCTTTATTTTTGCCAATGGTTTTTGTCATGACAGTGTGGGCACCCCGATTTATCGCTACAATCCCGTAAAAATAATGAAGTTGCCTTCAGGGATGCCGACCTCGATCGGGGTGGGCAACGGACATGCCTGTGTTCTGATCGATGGTGGAGTTTGGTGTTGGGGTGGGATGGATACTGGAGAAATTGGAAGAAAGCCTTTTGGCCCTTAGCCTACAAACAGATCGAAAGGGAGATCCCTAATTGACGGATGTTTTGCAGATAAATTCCTCGAATGACGATGGTCTTGGCAAGGATCAAAGACGCGTTTCCGCCAATGGAAAATGCTCCGGATTTATCCATTTGAAGCCACGGTCCAATATGGAACTGCTGAAAGTGAAAGGCCGGGCCTCCCGCCAGTTCGAAGCTTCCGGAGTCCAGCGAGTAGGCGCCATCCAGGGAGCCTTCGAGCAGGGGGGAGAAATCGTGGGAAATTCCGCCAGTCAGGCCAGATATTCCCAGCGTAAGCAGAAAAGGGGTTCCAGATTTTATTCCCAATGCGTAGCGAGTTGCGCTCCGCGATCCCCAGAGTGCTGCGAAGGAAAAGCTAGAGAAACTGTCAGACTCCATCGAAATACCCAAGGTAGTGTCTTGTCCAAAGCGATAGGAAGAACCCAAAAGTTCGGTATAATTCCCAAGTCGATCGAACCCAAAAGCCCCCGTCATTCCGAATCGATCACCAGCATAAGAAACTCCAAGGGACTTACTTTCACTTCGTATGTCGGTTTGGGGCGCGGTCAAGACCGCAGTATTTGGAAAGGCAAAACGATCTTCAAAATGAAATTTCCATCCTTGTTTAAGGCCGATCCCAGCCGGATGAGTCGTGACGGCATCGAAATACTCGGGATGAGAAATGCCGCCGCCACTCGAGATGGTGTATTTGTCTCCTTGTTCGGAGTTGGCATAAGCAGAGGTTGTCTGAAGCGAAGTGACACTCAGTATGATTGCCAAGTAGATCATCGGATGAAAACTCATAGTTAGAGGATAAACCCAGGAATAAAAATGCGAAACCGAATCTTATTACTCATCCTCATAGGCTCACTCCCGTTGTTGTTCTGTGGCTGCCCTGAAAAGGCGGCCTTGGTCACGACCCCTACGTTTACTGAGTCGGCGACCGAAGTGGGAGTGGGCGTTCTGTCAGGAACTTTGGCGGCCACCCACAGTCAGGGGCTTCAGGCGCGTCAAATATCCCCTGGGGTCCTAGACCGCCTCATTTCTAGTGCTTACGCAGATTATGTTGGACCCGCGATATGCCCGACTCTTGCGCGGGGGTTGGCGTGTACGGGTAGTCAAATTGTGGCTACCTGGATACAGTGCTATTTTCCGGATACGTCTGCGCAATGGGAAGGGGCATTGAAGCTAACTTTCACGGCAGGCGACTGTACCCTGACGCCTCAATCGGCAGCGGTTACAATGCTTCGGGAGTTCCCCACTCGTGAGTTTGATACCAATCGTATTTCTGAAAATGGAACGCAGGTTTACTTGAATACCGAGGTCAAAGCGGGGTTTCAGACGCCAGTCTCGGGAGGTATTCAGGTAGTGTCTGACGGGGCCGGCGGTCGCAAAGTGACTTTTCAGGGAATTCGGATTCGTGGATATCGCAAAGGATTTCTCGACCCTGACCCGCGGGTAGCGCCGCAAAAAGTTTTAGGGTGGGAATATTCGGTATCTTCCGAGGAATTGGCGATTTCGACCGTAGGAACGACCCAAATTTTGAGTTCTGGAAAAATAAACCTTCAAGAAAATCTAACTAAAGCCCAGGCGCAGATCGAGGTTGTCACCCCTATCCAGTGGGCGAAGTATTGTTGTTTTCCAATTGGCGGTAAGGTTTTGACGACCTTTACAGGTGGAAAGTCAGGAACCGAAACAATGGATTTTTCTGACCTTTGCGGGCACGCCACTTATACGGATCTCAGTGGGGCCACCAGTACTCTAATTTTGAGTCAGTGCTTATAAAGGTGCGGGGATGCGATCGTCCGATAATTGACGGTATTTAACTTATTAAGCTATTTCGCCTGATCTGCCGACATGTAGTTAGAGACTATGGATAGAATCCGAGTATCCCTTTATCAAGTCGCGCTTATCTTGCTCTCGCTTTTTCTTGGGGCCTGCAGTAGTCCCGCGTCTTTTGTGGTGACGGGTCAGGCGTCTGATGCTCCGATCGCGGTCTATGGTTTTGGTGGGCGTATTTTGAATACCTCGACGGATGTCGTATTTACCATTACGAATTCGGGCGACAAAAGTGGAAAAATAGCGGCAGGCGAAGTGACAAGCACACCCTTTAGTTTTAAAGGGGGAGCTTATCCTGGAGCGGGTGGAAGTTGCGCCGAGGATTTGGGGGGGGGTGACACATGTACTGTTTCATTGACGTTTGCCCCCACTCAATCAGGAGTCTTCACTGGCACCTTTACCCTGAGCTACAATGATGGATCTGGAGATTCGGGTGATCAGAAAGCGACAGTCAATCTGTTAGGCACGGGGTACAAGGCTTCTTCTTTGCTGATTACCGAGGGTGCAAGCTACGACTTTGGCGAAAAATCTATTTTATCTTCGACTGATCAAACGATTACAATCACTAATGTTGGCGAGCGGCCTGCGGACCTCATCGCACCAGCTGCCTTGGCCCCGCCTTTTTCGTTTAAATCAGGCAATTATCCGGGGGTAGGCGGTACGTGTGCGGACATCCTCGCTGGCGGCAATTCATGCACCATCGTGCTTCATTACTCGCCAACCTCAGGGGGTACCGCCCGAGGGGTGATGATTTTAAGTTACAATGACGGCGCTCAGCTCCAACAGGTTACCTACACCATGACCGGAGATGCCAAAATTCCGGCGGTTTTGGGTATTTCTCATTCGCCTAGCGCGGACTATGGCACCCAACCCATCAATGGTTATTATGATTTAACTCTCACCGTGAATAACACGGGGGATTATACTGCGACTGGTTTAAGTGGTTCGACGTTAACTAATCCTTTCTCTTACAAGAATGGCACCTTTCCGGGCAGTGGCGGTACGTGTGGCGCGACGCTTGCCGGTCGTGCCGGTTGTACCGTTGTGATCACTTTTAACCCCCTGACCATCAACAGTTTTACCCGAACTTTTACTCTAAGTTTTAATGATGGTGTTGCTGATCAAACCGTTTCACGCTTTTTAATTGGTACCGGCGCAGCCGGCTGGACTTGGCTCGCGGGCAGCGGTTCCCCCAATCTCGTGGGGGATTATGGCGTGATGGGGACCGGCGCTTTAACGAACCTCCCAGGCAGCCGATCGGGCGCCTATTCTTGGAAAGATTTGAGCGGCAATTTCTGGCTCTTTGGGGGTTACGGCTACGATAGTGTCGGCAGTTTGGGCAATCTCAACGATCTTTGGAAATACGATGGTACCAACTGGACCTGGGTGGGTGGCAGCCGCTACTATGGGCAACCCGGAGTTTATGGCGTACAGGGCGTCGCTGCAGGCGCCAATGTTCCCGGCGGCCGTGAGCAGGGTCTCAGTTGGGTTGATTCATCGGGAAATTTTTGGTTATTGGGCGGTTATGGCCACGATGTGGGGGATAATCTTGGATTTCTCAACGATCTTTGGAAATTTAATGGCACGCAGTGGAAGTGGGTTTCCGGCGGAAGCTCGCGAAATCCCTCCGGGGTTTATGGCGTCAAAGGCGTAGCCGCGGGCGCCAATGTTCCCGGAGGACGTTCTGCTTCAACCGGATGGATCGATGCCAGTAATAATCTGTGGCTTTTTGGCGGGATTGGTTATGATACGGCTTCTACCGGCTCGGGTTATTTGAGCGATCTCTGGAAGTTCGACGGTACTAATTGGACCTGGATTTCTGGCACTAATTCGATCGGGTCGACCGGCACCTATGGCGTGAAGGGCACGCCCGCATCTGGAAATGTACCTGGAGGAAAGTCCGCTGCGGTTTCCTGGGTCGATGGCAGTGGTAATATGTGGATGTTGGGTGGGCAGGGATACGATACCGCTGGCACGCTTGATTACCTCAACGAACTTTGGAGATTTGACGGCACGAATTGGACTTGGACCGCCGGAAGCAAGTACGCGGGCCAGGCAGGGGCTTATGGAACGCAAACACAAGCGAGTGCATCGAACTTTCCAGGGGCGCGGAGCGCCTCCGTGGTGTGGAAAGATAGTGGAAGCAATATTTGGATATTTGGTGGCAGTGGCTATGATTCGGTGGGGATTCGCGGCGATCTGAACGATGTTTGGAAATTCGATGGCACTGCCTGGACATGGCAAGCCGGCTCGATCACCAGTAATAGCAAAGGGGTTTATGGGGTGCAGAACCATTCCGCCTTTACCAATACGCCGGGCGCGAGAGAGCTTTCAGTGGGATGGATCGATTCGCTGGATAATTTGTGGATCTTTGGGGGATTCGGCGTCGGCTCAAATACCGCGGGAGCCCTGAACGATTTCTGGAAATTTTAAATACGATGGTCTAAATCTGGGAGATCCATGATTGTATCTCAAGATCATCGTCGTTTTGCGTACTATCGAAATACCACCTTCGCTTCCCTGCTGCTTGGCTATGCCAGTTACTATCTTTGCCGGCAAAATTTAAGCGCGGCGTATGCCCCGATGAAGACGGCCCTCGGAATTTCCACCGTCCAGTTTGGCTCGCTCACCAGTTTTGGTACCCTCTTGTATGCTTTTGGCAAGCTCACGACGGGGGCGGTAGCCGATTCGCGTTTTGGGGGCCGTAACTTATTTTTTATAGGGCTTTTTGGTTCTGCCTTGTTGTCTGTATTTTTTGGTTTGAGTTCCGGAATGGGACTTTTTTTGGCCATTTGGGGCGCTAATCGTTTTTTTCAGTCCATGGGTTGGGGCGGCCTGGTCAATGTCATGGCGCGGTGGTTTCCGGCGCGTAGCTACGGCACAGCCATGGGATTTATGTCCATTAGCTATCAATTCGGGGGAGTGCTCGCTTCCTTATTTGCTGGATTGATTCTCGCGCTGGGCGGGGGCTGGCGTGCTCTTTTTATTATCCCGGGGATTGTGTTGCTGATCTTGGGGTTTGTCCTTCAGCCATTTTTGAAAAACAGCCCCGAAGATGTGGGGGAGTCTCTTCCATCCTTTTCAACCGAAAATCATCCGGCAAAATCCACAGAGGTAGATTGCCTCAGACACGAAGATGAGCTGACCTATTGGCAGCGCTTCCAAGTTTTACTGGGAGATCGAGCTTTTTTGTTGATGGTCGGGTTGTCGTTCATTCTCACTTTCCTGCGCGAGTGTTTTAATACGTGGACTCCCACTTTGTTTTCAATGATGGGGGCGAGTGCAAGCGCGGCCGCATTTAAGTCAGCGGTTTTCCCCCTTTTGGGCTGTGTGGGGACGCTTTTTGCGGGTTGGTTTTCCGATCGTTTTTTTAACGGAAGGCGTGGCCCTGTGATGGCGGGGCTGCTCTTAGGGCTTATTGCTTCACTTTTGGCGTTGAGTCAGCTGACCTCTTTGGCGGCCTGGATAAACGTGACTCCTTCGCGGTTAGCGACAGGCCTGGTCGCACTCATTGGGTTTTTTCTATTGGGTCCGTACTCCTTGGTGGGAGGAGTTGTGGCGCTTGATTTTGGCGGACGTAAAACATCGGGTACGGCCGCAGGATTACTCGATGGCGCGGGCTATTTGGCGGCCTCATTAGCAGGCGTAGGTGTGGCTGAATTTTTGGTTCATGCTGGGTGGAGTCAGGCTTTTGGGATTATGGCCGTTCTTGGCGCTTTGGCGATTGTGCTTTGTGGGTTGCTCTGGCAGGTGCGTCCGAGGAATTGAGACAGCCGTATCTAATATTTGCAGGATATGTTAGTTTGATCCCAACGAAAGCGAGTCTCGATCTATGGAAACTGAAATCAAACAACGCCAGTTAGGGAAGAATGAATTTAGATGCTTCCATTGTCGGTCGATTTTTCAGAAAAAAGACGGTGACTGGTTCAACTGGAACAATATGCAGGTTCACCTTTGCCGCACCTGCGCTAGTGTGACTGCCGGTAGTCCTCAGCGCGCATAGACCGCAGCTAGCGCCAGATTCCTTCAATGGACGTGGCCGAGGCATCATTTCTTCCAAGACTTCCAAGGCCGAAGGTGTCCTCAACAAGTCTTAAAATACTGTAATGGTTGGTCGGCGTTTGGACTACTGATCCTGGGACTACGTTCGGTCCTAAAAACAGGGTATAGATCTGATTCGATTTGCTCGTGTTATCGTCTTCGTCAAAGGTGACGACGACGAGAAGATCTTGCATAAAGGCAGGGTCTTGAAATTTGGGGCCAAACGCTTTGGCAAACCAAGCGTCGGCAAAGGCCGGTCCTGTATCATGACCATCATTGTTCAAATTGGGGATATAGAGCGAAAAATCCGGAAGCCCCGTGCTGCTTAAATCCGAAGCGAGCATGGATGCGGGTACGATTCGAGCGCAACGGCTGGGATTTTTTTGAACATTGCTAAAACTGATCAACGGAACGTGTTTGCGAGCATAAGGTCCGCTTCGTTTACCCAGAAAACAATTTTCGGGATAGTCTTCCGCGTAAATTTTCCAGGATTTACCCTTCTTTTCAAGAAGGTCGCCTAAGTGACTTTGATTGAGGGTCACCGGAGAATCATCCTGAACCCCTAAGGTATCTCCCCCAACGAGGGCAATATAATTAGGTTGCGAGGGGTGTGTTTCGGCGGAAAAGGCTGAAAAAAGGGCGCCTGTCTTCGTCAGACTTGAAAAAAAAGGTTGATTGAGAGTGGTTTGATAGCTCGTGTTCTCAAAAATGATGACCATTACCTTTTTGAACGAAGGCGCCGAAGCCGGGAGCAATGACTGCGCGGCTCGACAATTCCATCCCAGCGTCAAATAGCAGATGCAAATCAACGGTAGGGTTAGCAGCGAGCGAATTGCCATTTTCCGCAGACAAACCATAATTCCATTCTCCGCATGAAAAAATGGGCCGGTGTTGCCACCAGCCCATTTGGAATGAGTAACGATTAAAGAGAGACCCTTACAGGGTCACAACCAATGACAGGCCGGTAAAGAATGCATTGGCATCAGCGGCCACGTTCGTGTCGGTGTTGTCGACCAAAGGGTCACCTGCTTTGATGATCGTTCCGTATTGGTCCGTTGCCTTAATCTGAGAGGCCGACAAGATACGGTATCCGCCTTCGAGACGCACACCGATGTGTTGAGTTGCGTCGAAGTTGATAAATGCTGCGCCCAAGCCTGTGATAGGCGTAGCACCCCACGTGGCCGTTCCGTTGGGGCGATTAGCATCGTTGGATCCGCTAATTTCCATCGAACCACGGTAATTGAAGGCAAACCCACCACCGATGGTGGTGCCTAGGCGCCATTTCGGGGCTACAGGGTACATATAGGTTGCGGTCAGCATGGTTGGCATGCCCGAAAGTGTGGCTTGAACATTTCCAGGGACGTTGCCGCCTCTTTTGACTGAATCCGAAGAGGTTGTAAAATACTCCATCCGAACGCCCATGTAGAATTGGTCTTCGTAAAGAGGAATATCAATCGCTGCACCGCCCGCAAAAGCGTTGCCAATCTTCATGCCCGTGTTGTTGTCAAAGGTCGTTTGAAGGTAATTGTTCAACGATTTTGGGTTCATCATTTGGTAGGAGCCCATCGGCCGAATCATCACTCCCGCGAGGGGTGCATTTGAGGTGGGTTGGACTTCAGCAACATGAATAGTTGATGTAGGCTGGGTGTTTGCGGTCGTCGAGGCTGGCGCAGGTGTTGCCGCGGTTTTCCTAGCTTTCTTATGTGCCGCAAAAGTAGCGGACGACGAAACGAAAGCACACAGTGCCAATAGCGTGAGTATCTTTTTCATGAATCGGTCCTTTATTTGCTGAAACGGGAAGGGACTTTGCCGGAAAAATCTTTTCCGGGATGGAGTTTTTTCACGCGGTCGAGGAGCGAAGCTTCCGTGTCCACATGGGCTTCGTCAGGGAGGCAGGCGTCGACTGGGCAAACTGCAGCACAACGAGGTTCACCGTGGAAGCCCACGCACTCGGTGCAAGAGGTTGTGTTAATTGTAAAAGTATCGTCGCCCATGCTGATCGCAGAATTGGGACACTCAGGTTCGCAGGCGCCGCAATTATTGCAATCGGACGTGATTTTGTATGACATAAGATTTCACTCCCTTACTTGAGGTTAAGGGATGCTTTTTAGCACCTTTGGGTGCATGGGGCAATGTCGAAGGCTATTTTAAAAATGGGCCAACCACTGCGTGGTGGCTTCTCCGATGCGTTCGAAAAACATCGGAACCACTCCGATAAATACGCCCCCAAGAGTCGCAATTGCCAAGCCCGCCCCCATGAGCGGCGAAATAGCCAAAGGTTGAGCCCCCTCAGCAGGGGGTTCAATGTACATTTGGCGAACAATTCTGAGGTAATAATACAAAGAAACCGTCGAGTTGACTGCGGCGAGGGCCACCAACCCATAGTAGCCGGCTTTGGCCGCCACATTGAAGAGCATAAATTTACCCACAAAGCCTGACAACGGAGGAATCCCCGCTAAGCCAAACAGTGCGACCATCGCGGCAAGGCTTAAAAGTGGATTGGTCTGCGAGAGGCCTTTGAGGCTTGCGAGATCTTCACGGCCGGTTTGGTGAATGTGGAGCACGATAATCGAAAAAATCGCGAGATTCGTCATGACATAAATGAGCATGTAAAAGACCATCGCCGAAGCATCGGTGCCCGAATTTCCCAAGAAACCGAGGATCAAATACCCTGCCTGCGAAATAGCGCTAAAAGCCATAAAGCGCTTCAGGTTGTTTTGAAGGATGGCCACTAAATTTCCCAAAGTCATCGTGAGGGCCGCAAAAACCGCCACGAAAGCGGACGACTGTCCAACAAAACTGCCGAAAACCCGATAAAAAAGCTGAAAGGCCACAGCCAGCCCGGCCGCCTTGGAGGCCACCGAAAGAAACGCCGTCACCGGAGTCGGTGCGCCCTCATACGCATCTGGGGCCCACATGTGAAATGGAAAGATCGTCAATTTGAAGCCCACGCCCGCCGTGATCAAGGCGGCCGCTAGCCAAACCGCCGAAGAAGGCTGAAGCGCGTGTCCGATGGCAATGAGCGAGGTTTGTCCCGTGAGGCCATAGAGCAGGCCAAAGCCGTAGAGCAAGAGGGCCGAAGCCAGCGCACCCATGGCGAGATACTTCAGCGCGCCCTCGCCCGAACGCTCGTTGCGGGACCAGGCCGTCAGACCAAAAAGTGGGATCGTCGCAAGTTCGAGGCTGACATAAAGCGAAATCAAATCCTGGCTTGAAATCAGGCTCATCATTCCGGAGACCGAAAAGAGCATCACTGCAATAAATTCGGCTCTGGCTTGAAGAGGCTGTTTAGCGTGAGGATCAAAAGGCATCTGGCTGAGTGTCACGGTCAGCAGAGTAGCAATCAAAAAAATGGCCTTAAACCACAGGCTCAAAGGATCAATCGTAAAGCGACCCCCCAAAACCTCGGCCGGCTGATCCAGCACATAAAAGAGACTTGCCAGGGCGGCGGCTAGGCCAATCAGCGCTACCGTGGGTATCCATCGCTTATTGGCGCGTAAAAACACGAGGTCCAAAATCAATATCAAGAAGCCGGTAAGAACGACTAAAATTTCAGGAAGCAATGACATGCTGGCTCCTCAGTGGTGTAGCCGATTCAAGATCGGATAAATCGCGGGTTCAATCAACTCAATGAGCATTCGTGGAAATACGCCCACTCCGACCAGAGTCGCGATTAAAATTGCAGTGCAGAGCCGTTCGGACATCGTGGCATCCGTAAGTTCCGCATGATGTGAATCGTAGAGCGGTCCTAGAAAAACGGTTCCAAGGCCTCTCAAAACGTAAACCGCAGTCACTACGATCGACATAGCCGCAAGGACTGTAAGAATTCGCATGGCGACCACCGAATGCCAGGGATTTCCAAAGAAACCTCCCAAAAACACGTGGGCTTCAGCAACAAACCCCGCAAAGCCAGGAAGGCCCAGTGAGGCCAAGCCACCGATATAAAAAGCGGTTGCTAGCCACGGCATAACCTTGGCCAGACCGCCCATTTCTGGAATGATTCGCGTGTGAGTACGGCCATAGACCATCCCGATCAGGGAGAAGAATAGGCCCGTCATGATGCCATGACTGAACATCTGCAAAACAGCGCCCTTCATTCCCATCATGTTGAGGGTTGCGACCCCAAAAAGAACCATCCCGCAATGGCTGACCGAGGAATAAGCCGTAAAGTATTTAAGGTCGCGCTGTTTGATTGCGCCAAATGAGCCGTAAAGAATATTGATCGTGGTGAGGCCCATAAAGAATAAGCCCCACTCTTTGGCACCCTCTGGGAGCAAATAAACGGCGACCCGAAGCGCGCCATAACCGCCCATCTTCATGAGCACGCCAGCGTGAAGCATCGAAACGGCCGTGGGTGCCGAAGCATGTCCGTCGGGCGACCAAGTATGAAAAGGATAGAGAGCGCCCAAAATTCCGAACCCAATAAAAATAACCGGAAAGGCCCAATGCTGAAAGCTGGTCGGATAATGGAACTGCGCCATCTGCGTCAGATCAAAGCTAAAGTTGCCTGTTGCCTGACCCGCGATCTGATAAAGACCCAAAAACCCCACAAAAAGTAGAGCCGAACCCACCATGAGCATCAAAGTGAGTTTCATGGCCGAGTATTCTTTTGGGCCCGTTCCCCAAACCCCGATCAAAAGGTACATGGGCAAAACGGCCACTTCGTAGAACATAAAGAACAAGAAAAGATCGAAGCTCAAAAAGACGCCGAACACTCCAGTCACGAGCACTAGTAAAAAAGCAAAAAATTCTTTTGCCCGGTTTTCAACTTTCCAACTCGCCAAAACCCCCGTGAAAATAATGATCGAAGTCAAGATCACCATCGACATCGAGATGCCGTCGGCGCCCAGCAGATATTGAATACCGAGTCCCTTGAACCAATCCGCTCGTTCGACGAGAAACAAATGCGTAAACATCGCATTTTGGGTGGGATCCGCCGAAGCGAGAGTCCAAAATTTGGCGGTGGCGATGGCCGTTAGAATTAGATGAAGTCCTGTCCCTAACAACGCAATCCAGCGGACGGCTTTGGTGTTAGGCGCGGCCAGAACACCGAGGGCAGTTAAGAACGGAAGAAAAATGAGCCAGCTTAAAATACCCATATCGTCCTCAACCTACCGTCATCCAGTAAAGAGCTAGAAGGGTTACCGTTCCGGAAACCAGCCACAAGCCGTATGTTTGTAATTGGCCCGATTGAGCCAGGGTAATAGTACCCCCCAATTTCCGCGTCAAACTTCCAGAAAGATTGACGGCCCCATCCACTACGTTGCGGTCAAACCAGGCGACCGGGGCCGCAATCCAACGAAAGATGATTTTATGCGTGATAAAGAGATAAATTTCGTCGAAGTAAAATTTCTTTTTGATGGTGGTGTACAGTCCGCCCATGGACTGGGCAATCCCCTCGATTTGGCGGGTGCTTTGCCGGCCATAAAAAAACCAGGAGAGTCCCAGCCCAATCACGGCCGCGAGCGTTCCAGGAATGGCAACTGCCAAATTAATTCCTGCATGCTCATGCTCATGCTCGGCGGAAATCCCGACGAACTCACCGAACGGGATAAATCCGGTCGTGCACGACAATACTGCCAAAATCACTAACGGCAAAAGCATCGCGAAGGGCGCCTCATGTGCGTGATCCGAATGATGGTCTCTCGGTTTGCCCCAAAAAGTGAGAAGGTAAATTCGGGCCATATAGAAGGAAGTCAAAGCCGCGACCGTGAGGCCGCCTACAAAATGGAACCAGCGATGACCCTCAACTGCGGCCCCCAAGATTTCATCCTTGGAGAAAAAGCCGGAAAACGGCCAAATTCCCGCGATCGCCAAAACGGCTATTAAAAAGGTGAGGTGGGTCACCGGCATCTTCTTGCGGAGACCGCCCATTTCCCAGACATTATTGGTGTGAACGGCATGGATCACCGAGCCTGCTCCTAAAAATAACAAGGCTTTGAAAAACGCGTGATTAAAAAGATGAAACATCGACGCCGTATAACCTTGTGGGTGTTCCATGGTTGCGATGCCGAGTGCAAACATCATATAGCCAAGTTGGCTTAAGGTCGAAAACGCCAACACCCGTTTGATGTCATCCTGGGTGCAAGCAATGACGGCAGCGAAAGCGCTGGTGAACAAGCCCACGACCGCGACCACTTCCAGCGCATTGGGGGCAAAAGCAAAAACTGGAAACAGGCGGGCCACGAGGTAGACGCCCGCCACCACCATGGTCGCCGCATGAATCAGTGCTGAAACCGGAGTCGGGCCTTCCATTGCGTCAGGCAACCAAATATGAAGCGGAAACATCGCGCTTTTTCCCGCGGCGCCGCAATAGATGAGAATCAAGGCAAAAGTCAGGTATCCCGTTTGACTCAGTTGCGACAGATTTTGAGGGTCCGTGAGAAAAGCAAAATCGAGAGGTTGGACGCCAGTCGCCTCATGCGGAATCTGAAATCCAAAGTAAGCCAAAGTTAAAATACCGATCAAAAATCCAAGGTCCGCGAAACGAGTGACGATAAACGCCTTCTTTGATGCTGCAACCGCCGAGGGCTTTTGGTAGTAAAAACCGATCAATAAGAAGGAACTCACGCCGACGAGTTCCCAAAAAACGTACATCTGAAAAATATTCGGAGCCACGACCAAACCCAACATGCTGAAGGTAAAAAGACTGAGATAGGTGTAAAAGCGGCCATAACCGCTTTCGCCCTGCATGTACCCAGTTGAGTAAATGTGCACCAGAAAGCTCACCGTGGTGACCACCACCAGCATCATCACTGAAATCGGATCAATCATCACGCCCATGCTGACGGTCAGGCCGGATTGAAATCTCAGCCACTCAAAGCTCCAGGCGGTCAGCGGCGCCGTGCCAGCGCCGTGGGAGCCAAAGTACTCAAATGCGAGGGCGTACGAGGCAACTGCCGCGCAAAAAAGCGAAAAGGTACCCGCCCAGCCGGCCGCTCTTTCCGAGAGGGGACGGATCACAAAACCGACTATCAAAAATGATAGCAGCGGCAGTGCGGGGATAATCCATGGATTTTCAAGAAGGTGCATAACAAATCCCTTACTTCGGTCAGTGTCTCAAAGCATGCAGACGGGTGACGTCGACGCTCTGTTTTTTTCTAAATAGCATCAATAAGATAGCCATACCCATCAAAAGCTCGGCTGCGGCTACCCCCATCACAAAAATCGCCATAATTTGGCCATCGACTTGGGTGGGCGCTAAAAACCGATTAAAGATCACGAAATTCAGAGCAGCTGCATTGAGCATGAGCTCCACTGAAATCAGAATGCCCACTGCATTTCGACGAGTCAAAACGCCATAAATCCCAACTGAAAAAGAAAACAACGAAAGAAGCATCCAATAGAAAATCATGACTGAGGCTCCTTTCGGGCAATCACAATGCCGGCGATCAAGACCGCCAGAAGGAGGATGGAAATCATTTCAAAAGGAAATACATACCCCGATGAGCCCGTATCTAAAAAGGCACGGCCAATGCTTTTTATGTCCGTCGTGCCGGCGTCGAGCGCATGATCTTGGGCCAGCGGTGAATTCCTAAGAAGCCAGGCTGAGGTTCCAAAAAAACTTGCACTTGCCGTAAATCCGACGACTTTTCGAAAAAGCGTTGGGCGGTCCTCAAGAAGGTCCATTGAACGGGTGAGCATGACGGCAAAAACCAGGACGACGACAATGCCACCGACGTAGACGAGGACTTGGGTCCCGGCTATAAAGTCAGCGCCGAGCATGAGATAAAGCCCTGCGCTCAAGCAAAGCACGCCCATTAAATAAATCGCCGAGCGTAAGATGTGTTTAGTCAGAACCGTCGCCAGCGCTAAAAGCGAGAGGGCTGCGGCCAGACCGAAGAAAACGAGGTCCATCGGAGAATTCATGATTTGGACTCCTGCTGAATACCCGCCAAAGGAAAGCCGGCCAAGGCAACCGGGCCCGCATAGGGTCCGCGGGGTTCGATGAGCTTCTGGCGTTCTGCGGGGTCTGCAGTCTTCAAAAGGACCGTTGAAACGGGACCCGCATATTTGGCTAAATTAAAAACCAAGAGCCGTTGGTCGTAGACCGACGATTCAAAGGTTGCATTCATCTTGAGGCACTGGAACGGACAAACGAGCACACACAAATTGCAAAAAGTACAGCTATCCAAGCGCCAGATAAAGGTATCGAGTTCTACCTTACTCACCGCAGGCTTAGGTCGTTCGACCACGTGAATCGACGCATTCGGGCAAGCCTGTTCGCAAATATGACAAGCCGTACATTTATAAAAACCATTTTCATCATGAACCATCGAAAGCTGCGCGCGCACGCGATCCGCGAGTTTGAGCGTGTTCCGATTTTCAGGGTATTGTTGAGTTACGACCGTCGAAGGATGACTGAAATATCGGAAGGTAATTCGCATCCCCTTAAGGAGAGATTTCAGGCCAAAGAAAAACTGCTGAAGCGGTCCTCTCTCTGGGAGGCGCGGAGTAGGCTGCGTGTTAAGGTCATTGCCAAGTGGAGAAGTCATGCAGCACCTGCAAAAAAGTAGAGGCCACTGAGGACCAGGATTGCGGATAAGGCGACGTTGATCAGGCCGATCGGAAGAAAAACTTTCCATTCCAGTTTCATGAGCTGATCCATTCGTAATCTTGGAAAGGTCCACCTGAACCACATAATAAGAAACACAATTGCAGAGACCTTGAGTGAAAACCAAATTCCAGGAGGGATCACGTCCATCACTTGATTGAAGAGCGTGAAGTTACCGATGTGAAAGGGCATCCAGCCGCCCCAAAAAAGCGTAGCCCCCATCGCGGCGACAATAAACAAGTTCATGTACTCAGCGAGAAAGAAGAAAGCAAACCGCATCCCTGAATATTCGGTATGAAAACCCGCCGTAAGTTCGCTCTCGCCTTCGGCCAAGTCAAAAGGAGTGCGATTGATTTCCGCGGTCGAGGCCACCAAAAAAAGAATAAAAGAGACAAAGCCGACCAGAGGGGCTCTCCAAATCCACCAACCTTGGGCTTGGGACAAAACGATCTCAGACAGTTTGAGTGATCCTGAGAATATGACGATGACAAGAATCGATAGGGTGACCGAAAGTTCATAGGAGATGATCTGCGCGCCTGCACGCATGGCCCCGAGCAAGGACCATTTATTATTGGAACTCCAACCCCCAATGAGAATGCCGATCACACTCAATCCGCTGACTGCGGAGATATAAAGCACTCCGATATTCATATCCGAAAGCGCGATTTTAGGGCTTGCGGGCAGCGCCGTGATCGCTAGAAAGGCCGCAATAATGCACAAAAGAGGCGCCAAGGCGTGAAGAAAGTGATCTGCCTGAGTAGGGACAATGTCTTCTTTCAGGAGAAGCTTTAGCGAATCCGCCACGGTTTGGAGTGTTCCATGCCAGCCCACGCGCATAGGCCCAAGCCGGCATTGAAAATGGGCCGCAACCTTGCGTTCCGCGTACACAAGGACCATCGCTGAAAGGGAGGCAAAGCCCACTAATGCAGCGAGCCCCCCAATAGCGTAGACGACCGCTATAATGGGCGCATCGCTAACGGTTTCTGAAACGATTTTGCTTAACGAGGTGACTTCGAACATTCAAACTCCTCAGCGGTCGATATCCGGGACGACGATGTCCAAAGATGAGAGAATGGCTACCAAATCCGCGATTCGCCACCCCTTCGCCATGTGCGCAACCGACCATAGATTGTTGAAATTGGGTGAGCGAAAATGCATCCGATACGGTTTTTCAGTACCATCGGAGACAAAATAAACTCCGAGGACACCCCGAGCGGTTTCCATTTGGCTATAATAGGATCCCTCTGGAACCCGGATTTTAGCGCCAAACTTCATCATCATCGTTTTGCCTTCAGGAATATTGTCGATCAATTGTTCGACAATCCCGAGAGATTCACGAATTTCTTGCATCCGAACCGCATAACGATCCCAGCAATCACCGACCGTTCCGACGGGGATTGCAAATTGAACCTTGGAGTAAACTCCATAGGGCTCAAGCTTTCGAAGATCATGAGGTTCGCCACTCGCCCGAAGCACTGGGCCGGTTGTGCCAAGGCTAATAGCGGTTTTTCGGTCCAAAATGCCGACGTTTCGCAGACGCTCTTGAACAATAATGTTTCCGGTGAAGAGCTCGTCGTATTCTTTGAGAATGGGCTTGAAATAGGTGATGAATTTTTTGACGTCCGCCACAAAATCCGGATGAATGTCATACATCAAGCCACCGGGCTGGATGTAGTTCATGGTCAGGCGGGCTCCGATGGTCTGTTCAAAAATCGCGGTGATTTTTTCGCGATCGCGAAAGCCATAAAGGAACGGCGTAAAGGCGCCCAAATCCATCCCGAAAACACCCCACCACAGGAGGTGGCTTTGAATTCGTTGCAGTTCGGCAATAATCGTCCGGATCGTTTCGATTCGATCCGTGAGTTCCGTTTTCATCGCTTTTTCAACTGCCGACGAAAGGGCCCAGTTGTTCATGAGCGCGCAAATGTAATCCAAACGATCCGTGAGGTGGACTTGCTGCCGATAGCCCACCTTTTCGGCCTTCTTTTCGAGGCCACGATGGACGTAGCCGAGCACTGGAATGACTTCGCGAACCACTTCGCCGTCCAGGCGCAAAACAAGCCGAAGCACTCCGTGGGTAGAAGGATGCTGAGGCCCCATGTTCACAAAATATTCTTGGGTGGCGATGGAAGAGTCTTCAGGGTGTGGTCTCTTCAGTTTGCCTTCGAGCGTACCAACTTCGACGTTTACCATGGGCGCTCCAACATAAAGTCGTCTTTGTAATCCTTGAGGAGGGGGTGTCCCTTCCAATCGTCTTCTAAAAGAAGTCGGCGTAAGTCAGGGTGATTGCTATAACGAACGCCAAAGAGATCGTATATTTCGCGTTCCTGCCATTCTGCTATGGCCCAAATATCTGCGACGGATGGGACGACGCCTTCAGACCTTGAGGTATCGATGGATACCATGAGATATTGGCGAAGGCTCGTCGAATAAAGCTGGTACACGAGCTCGATTCGTTGTTGCGCCGGCCAATCGATCGCCGTGTGCGCGCAAAGCATGTCAAACGCGAACCTAGGGTCAGTCCGCAAGACCTGCATGATGGAGTGAGCTTGTTGGAGGGGTAATACCACGGCCACGCGGTCCGCTTTTTCGCGAACTTTGATGTCGGGGTTGAGCGCTAATATTGCAGTTTGAAATTCAGCCGATTCCATGGGGAGAAACCACTGCCTTTTCTTGGAGATTAAGAATCATTTCTTTACGAATATCATCGATAGTAATGCCGGGAGGCAAGGCCGCCAGCACCGGACTCCGACGTTCGCCGGGTTTGCGAAGGGTTTCGCCAGTTTTGATCATACGTTGCAAGGTGAGAAGTCCATAAAAGAAGGCTTCCGGACGAGGAGGGCATCCAGGCACATAGACGTCGACGGGAATGACTTCATGCGCGCCTCGAATGGTCGAGTAGGACTCATAAATAAAAGGTCCACCCGAGATTGCACAGGCTCCAGTGGCGATGACGTATTTGGGTTCAGCCATTTGTTCGTAAAGCGTCCGCAAGCGAGGGGCCATCCGCTTAACGATCGTTCCGGCAATGACCAATAAGTCGGCTTGCCGTGGCGATGGTCGTGCGACTTCAGCGCCAAAGCGAGCGAGATCGTGGTGACTGGCGCCTGTGGCCATCATGACCTCAATGGCGCAACAGCTGGTTCCAAAGGTCAGCGGCCAAAGACTGTTGGCTCGCGCCCAGTTGATTGCGGCATCCACGCTCGTGAGAAGCCCACCGCTCCCTTGTTCGGTATTCACTCCCATTCCAGGGCTCCTTTTCTCCAGGCGTAAGCCAAGCCCATCACCAACACGAGGATGAAAAAGACGACCTCGATAAATCCAGTGATCCCGACTTCTCGGAGGACTACGGCCCACGGAAACAAAAAGGCCGCTTCGACCTCAAAAACCAAGAAAATGAGTCCGAAGATGTAATAAGCGACATTAAATTGAAACCACGCATTGCCGATGGTCTCTTCGCCGCACTCATACGTGGAATTCTTTATTTTTCCAGGGTGATGAGGGGCTACCAAGCGCGATAAGAGTAAAGCTCCCACCACCAGCAGCACGGCGGCCCCGATGACTGGGAGGATAAACAGGTACTCCATTTTTTACTTCTCCGAGTAAGGATGGACCGAGCCGTCTGATTCGCAAACCCACGCGGCTGAGCCTCGCATCAATTTAGCAAAACCTTCGGGCGTGGGTTTGGGTTGAGCGGGTTCATAGATATGATCTTGAACTTGTCGCAAAACGCCAAACGGAACTGGAAGATCGCCTCCACCCATTTCGGCGAGCATAAAGGCATATCCGGCATTCGAGTTCCCTGGATCATGAACCACGATTTCAGAAAGAGGGACCCCGCCTTCGCCTACCTTGACGACTTCAGGATGTACGCCGTTCATGCGGATGCCCCTGTCACGGTTAGCCCCGAAAATAAGAGGTTTTCCAGCTTCAAGTTTGACAGTCGTATCGGGGCGGGTCGCTTTTTCAGTGAGGCTCGAAAAAGCCCCATCGTTAAAGATCACGCAATTGATCAGGACCTCAATAATCGCAACGCCTTTGTGGGCGGCTGCTTCGTTGAGGACCTGGAACATCAGTTCGTTATCCGTGTCGGGGACTCGCGCGACAAAAGTGGCGCCTGCACCCAACGCTACGGTCAGAGGATGCATAGGGCGGTCGATTGAGCCATAGGGCGTGGACTTGGTTTTAACGCCCAGCGGGCTAGTGGGGGACGTTTGCCCTTTCGTGAGCCCGTAAATTTGGTTGTTAAAAAGCACCATTTTGATGTTGGGATTTCGCCGCATCATATGCATGAAGTGATTGCCGCCGATCGAAAGACCGTCGCCATCGCCGGTGACCACCCAAACATCCAGTGCAGGGTTCACTATTTTGAGGCCCATCGCCACTGTGGGGGCGCGGCCGTGAATCGTGTGAAACCCGTAGGTGTTCGAATAATAGGGAAGACGTGAAGAACAGCCGATCCCCGAGATGACCGCGAAATTTTCGCGCGCGTGGCCCAATTTCAAAAACGTGCGAGTCATTCCATTAAAGGTGGCATAGGTGCCGCAGCCCAGACACCAGCGGGGTTCGGTGCTGCTCAAAAAATCTTTACGCGTATACTGAGGACGATCGGCGGCTGTAGGTGTTTGATTTTCACTCATGGTTTACGCTCCTAGAATAGATCGGATCTTGGTTTCGATCTCGTCGACGGTAAAAGGCTGACCTTGGACTTTATTCAGGCGTTCGGTGTTGATGAGATATTCGCCTCGAAGCATAAACCAAAGCTGACCTTGATTGTTTTCCGGCAGAAGAACTTTTTTGTACTTCTGTAACAATCCCTTAAGATCAGGTGGAAGCGGATTGATATACCTTAAATGGGCACATGCAACCTTGACTCCCTGTTGACTGAGGTTACGAACTGCAGTCTTAATTGCACCGGCGGTACCGCCCCAACCTAGGACGAGGAGTTCGGCGTCTTTATGGCCGTAAATCTCAGTCGGTGGAATGTCTTGCGCAACCCGCGCTACTTTTTCAGCGCGGAGTTTTACCATTTTTTCATGGTTAGCGGGTGACTGGCTCACTGTGCCCGTGCCGTCTTCTTTTTCAAGGCCGCCTAGACGGTGTTCCAAACCGGGAGTTCCAGGGATGGCCCAAGGACGAGCGAGCGTCTTGGGGTTGCGCTCATAGGGCTTAAAGTCGTTCGGGTCTTTTCGGAATTCGACATGGATAGGGGGAAGTTCGTCAAGTGAAGGCACGCGCCACACTTCGGCACCATTTCCAAGATAGCCTTCGCTCAACATAATGACTGGAGTCATGTATTTGGTTGCGATCCGCGAAGCCTCAAAAGCGACATCAAAACAATCCTTCGGTGAGCTAGAAGCCAAGACGACGATGGGAGATTCACCATGGCGCCCCCACATGGCTTGTAAGAGGTCGGATTGTTCTGTTTTGGTGGGCAGCCCGGTTGAAGGACCACCTCGTTGAACATCGATGATGACCATGGGTAATTCGACCATGACAGTCAGATTCATAAATTCGCTTTTGAGCGAAAACCCCGGACCAGAAGTGGTCGTGGCCGCTAAAGCTCCGCCAAAGGAAGCTCCCAAGGTTGCACCGATGGCCGCGATTTCGTCTTCAGCCTGAAACACGGTAGCGAAATCACGATATTTGGTGAGTTCGTGCATGATGTCTGTGGCTGGCGTGATGGGATAGCTGCCGAGGAAAAGCTTGAGGCCCAATTTTTGAGCCGCCGCGATCAAACCGAGTGCCGCTGCTTGGTTGCCGGTAATATTGCGATACACGCCGGCCTTCTGGGGCTGAGCTGTACGATTCAAAAGGTAGGAGTGCGTAAAGAAGTCGCTGGTTTCTGGAAACTCGCGGCCCGCCTTGAGAGCGGCCAAGTTAGCGGCCAAAATCTCGGGTTTGGTCTGAAATTTCTTTTCAAGCCATTTGACGGTGTAGTCGATTTTGCGGTTGAAGAGCCAATAGACCATTCCGAGCGCAAACAGATTTTTGCACCGTTCAGCTTCTTTTGTTCCCAACGAAAGGTGTGAGAGCGCCTTGAGGGTCAGGGCTGACATCGGAATCCGCACGACGTGGAACTTGGATAATTCGGGACTATCCAGAGGGTTTTCTTTATAGCCTGCTTTTTCGAGATTTTTTGGGGTAAATGCGTCTTCGTTGACGATGATATAACCTTCGGGACGGACGTTTTGAAGATTCACCTTGAGGGCAGGGGGGTTCATTGCCATCAATACGTCGTAGCGATCACCGGGGGTAAATACCTCCGTGCCACCAATACAGACCTGGAAGCCCGAAACGCCAAATATCGTGCCGGCAGGGGCACGAATTTCAGAGGGATAATCTGGGAGAGTTGCGAAAAAGTCGCCATTTACGGCACTCGTGCTGGTAAATTGTTCGCCCACCAATTGCATACCATCGCCGGAATCGCCACCGAAGCGAAGGACAGCGGTATCAACCTTTTTAGTGGGTTTAGTGGATTTAATAGGGGCAAGAGCTTCTTGCATCGGGTGACTCCTCAGTACTCTTAGATAAAGTGGAGTCTTACAATTAGCCGAACTGATTCTGGGACGCAACAAAACGTCGCCACATTTGGGCAGATCTTATTCAGGAATGAGTATATTGCGGTGCACGATGGCTTTCGAGCGCACAACTCGAGTGACATAATGTCTCAAAAAATTAGCTTGTCGCCTTTTTTGGGGGGTGATCTATTTGGGTCATCGGGGGAAAAGATGGAATTAGCGCCAAGCGTTGTGCGGAAGATTATTTTGGAAGAGCATGAGCAGCTCAGAACCAAGCTTAAGGCGATCGAAAATCTGATCGAGCGCAAAGATTTTGGCTCCCTTCAAAACCAGCTTCGTGAGCTTCAGTTTTTCTTTCTAAAGCACATTGCCCAGGAAGAATCCATTTTACGGCCCGTTTTAAAGGACCTGGACGCTTGGGGAGATGTTCGAGTTGAAAGGATGAATGCGGAGCACGCCGCTCAGAGAAAAGAGATTCAGGCGCTGGATCAACTCATTTTAACCGGCAAACCGGACAAATATCTGGAGCCGGTCAAAAAATTTATCGAAGAACTCTATTGTGATATGGCTTCGGAAGAAAAAGAATGTTTGCATCCCGATGTTTTGAAGGATGATCCGATTTCTATCAATACGAGTTGCGGCTGAAACAAGTCAAAGAAAGTAAGAAAGAAAAACCATGATCGACTTTAAAAAATTGTCCCTGAAGGATTGCCTGGATTTGGCCATTTTGGTCGAAGAAGAGGCGCGTGAGCGATACGAGAGTTTTGCCGAACAAATCGGAGGTCGGTACAAAGGCGATGCGGGTGATTTTTTTATCGCGATGGCGGCTAATGAGGGCAAGCACGAAGAAGAACTTAGAAAACGCCGCAAAGAATTGTTTCAGGATGCGCCCACTACAGTGGACGGGAGCATGATTTGGGATGTTGAAGCGCCAGATGCAGGTAAGCCGCGCGCCTATATGTCTCCTCGGCAGGCTATGTTGCTTGCCTTGGATGCTGAGAAGAAAGCTTACCACTTTTTTGATGATGCGCTGAAGCACATCCAAAATGACGAGGTTCGCGCCCTTTATCTCGAATTGCGGCAAGAAGAAGTTTCGCATCAGCAGATGCTTCAGAACCAGCTGGATCTTCTCCCTGCGGATGGGGGTGGTCCCGACTTGAGTGAAGATGATGTGGATGAGCCACCGCAGCTTTAAAAAGGTGCTCCGCACCTTTTGGTAGAGACTTGCGTCATAAATACACAAACGCCGCAGAACCCAGTTGAGTTCTACGGCGTTTTGTTTACTTACAAAATGGTTTTCAGCTCAGTTTGACGCGGTAAGCATCAAAAAGTAACCGGGTACCTATTTAGTAGCGACCGCGACCACCGCCGCCACCGCCGCCACCGAATCCACCACGGCCACCGCCGCCGCCACCGAATCCGCCACGGCCACCGCCGCCGCCTTCGCGAGGAGCCATTGGCTTAGCTTCATTGACAGTCATCGGGCGGCCATTGTAGTCAGCGCCGTTAAACTTGTTGATCGCATCTTGAGCTTCTGCTTCAGTAGACATTTCGACAAAGCCGAAACCCTTGCTGCGGCCGCTGTCGCGGTCCATGATGATCTTGGCTGATTCAACTTTTCCACATTGTGAAAAAGTATCCATGAGGATTTGATCAGTTGCGGAGAATGGCAGATTGCCGACGTATAGTTTCTTACCCATATAACCTCCTAAAGGCTAGGGAGCTGCTCTAGAGGATATGTGGACACTATGCCCGCAGACTCGAAAGAAGCAAATTTAGACAACAGACGCACCTACTTTAGCATGAACGTTCTTCAATGGAAACAATTTTATTCTGGTAATATTGCCGCATTGCGTATAAGGTCACGTCCAATGATGACTGAATTCAAAAATCTTAATTTAATTGCACCGATATTGACCGCCATTCGTAATGAAGGATACCTCAAACCCACCCCCGTTCAGCAGTTGGCCATTCCTAGGGTTCTCGAACAAAGGGATCTTTTGGCTTGTGCCCAGACCGGTACCGGAAAAACCGCGGCCTTTGCTCTTCCCATTTTGCAGATTCTTACTGAACGAAATCAAAAAGCGCTTTATCAATCCAGAACCCCTGAAATTCGGGTGCTTGTTTTAACGCCCACACGAGAACTTGCCTCGCAAATAGGCAAAAGCTTCACGGATTATGGAAAAGAGCTCTCGCTGAGAAATACCGTGATCTTTGGGGGCGTAGGGCAAAATCCCCAGGTCGCCACGCTTCGGCGAGGGGTAGATATCTTGATTGCTACTCCGGGACGGTTGCTTGATCTGATTAACCAGCGACTCGTGCGTTTAGGTGCGATTGAGATTTTCGTCCTCGACGAGGCCGATCGTATGCTGGATATGGGGTTTATTCATGATGTTCGAAGGATCATCGCCGTCATTCCAAAAAAACGCCAAACCCTGTTTTTTTCAGCGACGATGCCCCCTGAAATCGGCAAGTTGGCTCAGCAGATTCTCACGAATCCCGCACGGATCGAAGTGACTCCAGTGGCAACGACGGCCGAGTTGATTGAACAAGTGGTTTATCAGGTTGCCTCTAACCAAAAGACCTCTTTGTTGAAGCATCTTTTAGGTAACCCGAGTGTGGAAAGAGCTCTTGTTTTTACGCGCACCAAGCGGGATGCTAATCGCGTGGCGGAGTCATTGACTGGAGCAGGCGTTTGCGCAGCCGCAATTCACGGCAATAAATCACAAGGTGCCCGCGAAAAAGCGTTGGATGGAATCAAGACTGGGCGTACTCGCGTGCTGGTTGCCACGGATATTGCTGCCCGCGGGATTGATATCGATCAAGTGACGCACGTTTTTAATTTCGATATTCCGAATGTTCCTGAAAGTTATGTTCATCGGATCGGAAGAACCGCGCGCGCTGGAAATTCCGGGCAGGCGATTTCGTTTTGTGCGCCCGAAGAGCGGGCGTTTATGAGCGACATTGAGCGTTTGATCCGCAAACGTCCTCAATTGATGACCACTCCCGAAAATTTGATGCCTGAGAAAAAGCGGTCTCGCGGACCGCAATTTTCGGACCGGTCGCATTTTTCGCAAAGGTCACAAAGACAAAGGCCTAGATCAACCAGATGAACTTTCGGTCTCACTTCATTGCGTTAGGCTTTGGAGTACTTTTGGCGGCTTCAGCTCGAATGCCGCTTGCCCTTTCAGCGCCATTTCCTGCGGGGGGTACTGAAGACGTTGTTTTTGGTTTGGACAACCCAACTTGGCCAGATTGGCTGAAGTGGTTTGAAGCCATGACCGAGGCTCGCGCAAAGACTTTGAAGGAGATTGAATTCAATTCTGAAATTTACGAATCTCCGGCGTCCCTTTGGAGCGACCAAGCCTATAGACAGTACAAGATCTTCATGTACGATCGTTCGTTCTTTCGTGAGGGAAGATATCGAACCAAGCAGTTAATCCAGGAAATTCGCGAGCGATTTGGGAAGGTGGATTCCGTCCTTCTTTGGCATGCCTATCCACAGATCGGATTTGATTCGCGGACCCAATTTGATTTCTATCGACAGATGCCGGGCGGGATCAAGGGACTGAAACGTGATGTCATCGATGTTTTTCACCGCGCGGGAATTCGGGTTTTCTTAAATTTCAATCCCTGGGCGGTGACCGACGGTCCTTTAGAAAGTGCTCATCGTGAGCTAGCCGAGGTCATCGGCGAGCTGGATGCGGACGGTGTGATGCTGGACACGATGGATGATGTGCCCGATAGCCTCCGAAAGGCCATCGATCAAAAGAAGTCTGGAGTGGTGCTCGCACCTGAACGGCGGATGCCGGATTCGGATTTGAGCTTTGCACGTCAGTCCTGGGCGCAGTGGTATGACCTTGGTGAGGGTAATCCGCCCTCTCTTTATCGCGAAAAATGGCTTGAACCTCGGCATATTCAGCTGACGATCCGACGTTGGGATCGTTCCCGCGCTGACGACATTATTTTTAGTTTTTTCAACGCTTCGGGGCTTTTGCTTTGGGAAAATATTTATGGCTCGTGGAATCCTTATACCCTCGAGGATCGTGCATTAGCGGCTGCAACCGGGGTTTTGCTCGGAGCCTATTCGGATATCTTGACTCGCGGGCGTTGGTTGCCATTGATCCCAACCGGCGTCAGTGGATTAGATGCAAATCGTTGGGAGTTGACCGATCCACAACAAAATATTCTCCGGTCGATTACTTTGTTCAGAAACCGCACGGATCAGCCTTTAAGTTATTCAGTACCGCCGCACTCGGACGCTCAAACGAAGTATTTTTATTTCTGGGGAAATACGGCCGGAACAGCGGCCTCAAAAACGATTGTTGTGGCGCCCCGCTCAACGCAGGCACTGGTGTTGGACTTTCCAAAAACCGCGCGCCTCGTTCTGAGTCAATTTGTGTCCGCCTCACGGCGAGCTCGAATGCCCGTTTCGGTACCTAAGGGCGAGCCGATCTTTGAGGAAGTGACTCCGGAGCCGTGGAGTCCAAAACCGCTGCCACGGCCCTCGATCGTGAGTCGGCGGGAGCTGCCTGCCCGAGGAATGGCGGAGATCCCGGGCGGACCCTTTACAATGACCATTGAGCACGCCAAGCGTGAAGAGGGCTGTTATCCTTGGGGAGCGAATCGCGATGCTCAATGGGGATGGTACTATGAAGATTTAGTAAAACATCAATTCACAAACGAGCTGAAGCCGTTCGGGATGAAGCTCACGACTGTGACCAATGCCGAGTATTTAGAGTTTGTTCGTAAGAGCGGATATCGTCCTCGAAATCCAAAACGTTTCTTGCAACAAATCCCGAGGGATCCGAATGGAAATTTGTCTCAGCGTCTTTCGGATGAAGTCGGGGGGCTTCCGGTTACCTATGTGAGTCTTGCCGATGCCCGTGCGTACGCGCATTGGAAGGGGGAGCGACTTCCGACTGAGGCGGAGTGGCAGTGGGCCGCCGAAGGGGCTGGAGCAGGCTATCGCTGGCCTTGGGGCAATGATGATGCATTACGGACCTCCGAAAGGGTCAATTTGAGCGGCCAATTGATGCCTGCTAGAAGTAATGTGGCCGGTGCATCCCCGCAGGGGTTGCTGAATCTCACGGGCAATGTTTGGGAGTTGACGGAGAGTGAGTGGACCGACGGTCATACTCATTACTTGATGCTTCGGGGCGGAGTGTTTTTGACTCCCGCGCCGAGTGAGTGGGTGATTCCGCGAGGGCCGCGCCCCAATCAGTTTCACGCCAAGTATCTCATGATGAGTGATGATTTGGATCGAAGTGAGGCGATTGGGTTTAGAACTATGGTTGATTCGCATGAATAATTTTAAGCCACCCGTAGGATCATTGCTCGAGCTAATTTATCGTAACCACTCACCTAGCAGCGAACTGAATTTTTCGCGCGCTTCTTGATATCCAGGCAAATCGGTTTTTGTGCCTAAGTCGTCACAATGGGCGCCGCCCTCGATCACATAAGTCGAAAGGTGAGGGTTCGTATTATTGCCCAATTCGGGAGTGATGGATATCTTGGACCAGGGATCGGTTGAGCCGTTGGTGAAAAGGATCCGCGTGGTCGACTCGTTGAGGAATGGCTCATAATACCGTTTGTTCAATGCGTCCACGCTCACCGGACCGAGATGAAACAGGCGTTGGCAAGCATCAAAATGATATTGAAGACTGATCAACGAAGAACGAACCGAAATCGCTGGGTCGTGATAGGCCACTTGAAAAAATCCGAATTCGCGACAGGATTGGTAAAGCCATTGCCTCATCCCTAGGCCGTGATCGAAGAGCGATACGTCTTCGGATTCCGCTCCTTGGAGCGAGTCTTGTTCGGCGGTGATTCCAAACCAAGCGAACATTTTTTTGCCCACGGTAGCATAGCTGGTAAGAGGGTCGGCCCCTTGGAGGGCGGTGCAAAATTCATCGCGATGGCCGTATTGGATGGCGATCGCGGCCATGTCGGCAATCACATAAAGAAAGTCGACCGAATCGCGGACGCTGCTCGCATCAAAGAGCGCCTTGATTTTGGCGAGTTGATCGGGTTGATCCAGGACGCTCTCTACTTGCTTGACCACCCGGCGCATCGTGGCCGCGCATTCGGGGCCTGCCACGGTCGCGACGTCCAGATCGTAGTCTTCGAAGGCAGCTTTGGCATGCACGGGCGCGGACGAAGCCAATGCGCCAGAAACGAGCTTCGGGAAAGATTCGCGGTAATAGGCCGATAAACTGCCGGGATAAGAGCCGCCCATCGAAACCCATTTGCCCTTGAGACCCAGTCGGTCCATGGCAAAACGTTGAAAGCTTGCGAGATCCGAAAGTGCGTTTTCGATCGTGAGGTATTTCATGTGTGCGGCGCTGAGGTCGCCGAAGGGTTGGCTTTTGCCATAGTAGCGGTGTTCGAGGGCCACCATATGGGCGCCGTATTTTTGGGCTTGGTCGACAATTTCACCATATAAATCCGAGGCATCGCACTGGCTTTCGCCGCAAACATAGTACAAAACCGGAGAATTTTCGCCGCTCGCGAAGCGTGAGTTTATAAAGTAACGTTGTTTAAACCGCGTAGGATCGGTCGGGTCGTTGGGGTTGAGAAGCTGATCAAAGATGCCGGAAGTCGCTTGAGGCTCGGGGGCGTCGCTCCCGATGAGACTTTGAGGCAAAAAGGAAGGTCTCAGCCATTCAAGCCAATTTATGGGGGCTTGTGTCTCGTGAGCTTTGAGCGAGTGATTGTAATAGTAGGTTTTGGGGTCGGCAAAGGCGGTTCCACTGGCGAGAATCAGTGATCCTGTGAGGTATCCCAGACAGAGTAGCGTTAACTTTTTCATCGTCTTCTTCCCTTATTGACAGGGGGTTGTTTATCGCAGTGCGCAACTTTAGGCAAATTTTGGTTTAGCTTTTTTTATATATAAAATTTATTAATTATTTTAAATGGTTGCGGTTTATATCGGTACTCGATATATCGGTTGACATAGTAGTCTATAGGTTGAAGATTACCATTAGGAGTGACCATGTTACCCAAAAACAGACCACCCGTTCATCCGGGAGAAATATTGGCCGAAGATTTTTTAAAGCCCATGAAAATTTCTCAGCTGAGGTTTGCCGCTCACCTTGGTTGGCCCTACGCGAGAGTGAATGAAATCATTAACGGAAAGCGTGGCATTACACCCGAAACCGCTCTCGCTTTTGCGGATGTGTTTGGTACTACACCGGATTTATGGCTCAATCTTCAACAAAACTATGAACTTTGGTATGCCCAACAGAAGCATAAAAAATTTACGCAGATCGCCAGTTAAACCTTCAGCCGCCCCACCGCTTGATTTGCCTCAGTAAAATGCCCCAAGCATTGATCCAGTTTGCGATTCATTTGGTCTAGGCCCTGCAAAAAACGTCGGCTGATCTCGGTCGAGGCGGTCAGGGATGTTTTGCCTTCGGCAATCAGGCTTTGCATGCTTTCAATGTGGGTATTGAAGGAGGTCGTGCCACCATCCAGAAAGGCGAGTTCGATTCTTCCTCGTTGCCGAATGACTTCGAGGCCATTGATCAATTTAATCATTTCGTTCGCTTCACGCGATAACCCTCGCAACACGTCCAAAAGGCTCTGAACGCTGACCTTGACGGTATCTGAGAAGGTTCTGGCTACGCCCAGTAAACAAAGAAAATTATCTTGCAGCTCTCGCAATTTTTGGGGGTCTCGCTGGACCTCGGGTGGTTTTCGCAAGAATTCCAAAATGAGAAACGTCACCATTTCAGTCTGAAGTCGTGCGGCACCGATGTCGAACTCCGCGGCGTGGATGGCTGAACTTAAACGACTCAGCGAGGATTCAAAGCCCCCTACGCCATTTTGCACCTGCACGGCCATTTCCTGAAATCCTTCAGCCACTCGCCCCATGGTGATCGCCGAGCTGCCACTCTGTTCGGCGGCGGCGGACATATTGATGACCAGAAAGTGAACGCTTTTGAAAGATTTGAGGACCGAAGAAATATGGGTGGTCAGATCCTTGGCCAGCGCCATAAATCCGCCGAGTGAGTTAAAAATGTTCGTGTAACTTTCCGAGGCACGTAGGCAAGTTTCGCTAATGCGAAAGAGCGCGGGATCAAGAAGCGCCTGGCTAACGTCAAGCTGTGAGTGATTTTCGCCACGAGTGGCGAGGATCCCCGCTTCTTTGGCGCAGAGTTCTGCCCCGACGGCTGCGGTCATGAAGGAAGGGTAATCATTAAAGCCCGCTTTTTTTATACCTTCAAGAAGCACGCGGGTTCCGCCCTCAACTCCCTGGGTCTTTTCAGCCTTGAGGGCCTCTCCGTAAATCTGTTTGGTTGCTTCGAACAAGGGGGTGGAAGGTTTGATCCGAATCGAAACATAGCCGTCTTTGATCGGAAAAACCCCCGCAAAAACCCAATAATAGCGACCATCAGCAGCCATGTTTTTGACGTAGGCGCAAAGAGGCTTCCCTGTCTGAATCGTTTGCCACAGCAGTGCAAAAACAGCCTTGGGCATGTCCGGGTGACGGATAATGTTATGGGGTTGTCCCATGAGGTTTTCGGCGGGGTGACCGCTCACCCGAACAAAAACGTCGTTTCCGCTCTCGATGATGCCGCGTAGATCGGTCCTAGAAAAAAATAATTCGTCGATTTCAAAAGGAGACGGCGCGTCGATAGGTTGAGGTCTCTTCATGGTTGGTTAAGGGTAACATATAAAATTTGGGCGGATCAAGGACCCTCTTGACGGGGAGCTCTCATTCAGGGCAGTTTGACCGTTATGTCGAAGATCCATGGCATTACGTTTGATGACGTCCTTTTGATTCCCTCTTATAACCATTACGAATCACGTCGATTAGTCGATATTTCGGTAGCTGATAAAAGCGGAAAGCTCAAGCTTGAGTTGCCTGTCATGACCTCGAATATGGATACCGTCACCGAGAGCAATATGGCTAATTTCATCGGCGAAAAGGGCGGAATCGGGGTTTTGCATCGATTTATGTCGATTGAGCGCAATGTTGAGGAGTTCAAGGCTTGTCGGTTCCCAACCTTTGTTTCGCTCGGGACTTCTGAAAAGGATTTTGAGCGGGCGGCCGCGCTTCGGGATGCGGGTGCTTCACTTTTCTGTATTGATGTTGCGCATGGTCATGCCAAGTATGTGGGAAAGACGCTCAAGCGCCTTCGCGAAATGTTGCCCAATGCCTGTTTCATGGCTGGAAACGTCGCTACTTACGCGGGCGCGGACTTTTTGGCCTCCTGTGGCGCCGATATCCTCAAGGTGGGGATTGGGGGGGGCTCCGTGTGCAGCACCCGGATCAAAACCGGATTTGGCGTTCCGATGCTGACTTCGATTCAGGAGTGCGCTCGAGTGGATCGTTCTATTATTGCAGATGGCGGAATTCGCACTTCCGGTGACATCGTGAAGGCACTCGCCTTTGGTGCAGATTTTGTCATGCTCGGGGGGATGCTTTCGGGGACTCGGCCTACCCCCGGAGTCGTGATCAATCGCGAAGGACGTTTAGTGAAGGAATATCGCGGAATGGCGTCGCGCGAGGCTCAAGAAGACTTTATGGGCGGAATGCCCGAATGGAAAACGGCTGAAGGCGTGGCTACCTATGTTCCTTATCGGGAAGACGAAGAGGCCATTATCGCGGATATTGTGGGGGGACTGCGCTCGGGCCTGACCTACGGCGGGTCGGCGACGATTCGTGAGTTGCAGCGTAAACTGAATTATATGGAGGTCTCAAATGCTTCACGGATTGAGAGCCTTCCCCATAAGACGTTGGCTCCTCTTGAGTCTGGTGCTCCATCTCCTGGCCGCATGGTTTAGTGTCGGTTTTTACGATCTCGATGAGCATTTTCAGACTCTCGAATTTTTAAGTCATCACCTCGGGTGGGCTACTGCCGCGGATCTTCCGTGGGAATTTTCCGCCCAACAGCGACCTTGGATTCAACCGCTTTTGTACGCTGCGATTGCAAAAGGCTGGATGTTTTTTGGGGTCACACGGCCTGCTTGGTGGGCTGCCAGTTTTCGCGCCGTATCGGCCCTTTTGGGTTGGTTGGCAACCTCGATCCTATCGGTAGGCGTATTTTCTTGGTTTGATAATGACCGGGCGAGAAAGATGACGCTTTGGCTTTTAGCATTGCTTTGGTTTTTGCCCTATTTTCACGCGCGAACCTCATCCGAAAGTTTTTCGAGCTCATTGTTTTTTATTGGCGCGGGGCTGCTGGCTTTAGGCCTAGAGAGCGGTTCTCTGAGTTTCGGTTGGGGTGGGGTAGTGGGTTTTTTACTTGGGCTTGCCGGTTATGCCCGTTACCAAATTGGGCCCATGCACGTGGGCTTACTCCTTTGGTGTGTTTTTGTCGCAAGAGTCAAGATGCGCGGGATGTTGGCCATGGGGTTCGGCGCATTCCTGGCGATGGCGGTGGGCTTGGCGGCGGACCGGATTGGTTATGGGTTTTGGACTTTTTCGCCGTGGAATCACCTCTACGTCAATGTCATTCAAGGATACGCGGCTCAGCAGTTTGGAGCGCAGTCGTGGTGGTTTTATCTCTATTTCGTCGGTGAATATCTGGCGATTTTGAGCGGCGCGGTTGGCCTAGCGGTCATTTTGGGTTGGCTCATTCGACCTTGGCATTGGCTGACTTGGGTCACCTTGCCATTTTTTCTGGCTCTTTGCGGGGTAGAGCATAAAGAGTTGAGATTTTTGTTTCCCATGATGACGGCCGTGCCGGTGTTGATCGGATTTACTTTGGATTGGTTCAGTCGTCATTTGCCTCGGATTCGAGTGATTTCTGGATTGGGATGGCTGTTTTTCAGCTTCAATCTTGCCGTTTTGCTAGTGGCGACCTTGAAGCCGTCTTCGTCCCAACCCTTGCTTTATGACTATGTTTACCGAAAATGGCCTGAACTCAACGAGCTTCATTATCTGGTTAGCGATCCCTTTAATGTCGCCGGCGGAAAGGTGCGGTTTTATCGTCACCCCGGGGTGCGTGAGGTTAAGGAGCCAGGCTGGGGAGGCTTGACTCAAACGCTGAGCGCTCGAAAAAGCGCCTTATGGCTTTTCTATGAGTATTACGAATTGCCAGTTGAAGCAGGTCCACTGAGAGGCGTTTGCCAGTTTGAGTTTTCCGTCTTTCCGGAGTGGCTCAAGGCGTTTCGATTCATTCCCGGCATCCGAAATTCGGCGAGCCAGTGGTCGATTTTTCGATGTGAAAGTGGGCGGGGATAGTCTTCATGATTCTTCTCTTTCTTCTCATGGCTGCGTCGGTTTTTGCACCCGTATTTGCAAATGACGATTGGCATTCTGGACTGCAAGGCGACCCACGAAGCGTAGGTCGTGGGGGGACCGGCGTTGTGCTTTCGGATGATTTATGGGGAGTTTTTGAAAACCCCGCCGGCAGCGCTCTCACAGTGCCCGGCACCCAGTTGCAGTATTCGAAAAACAAAATTCAGGACACGCAGACCCTAGTCGCTGGACGTGAGTTGCAGTTTTTTTCGGCCGGGTTAGTCGCTCCGGAGACCCCCTGGGGATTTTCAGCGGGGCTTTCAGAGTCCAGTCAGGCTGAAGCGGTACGGGAATATTCAGTGAGTGCATCCCGACTTTTTTTGAACGAACATCTCTCGCTCGGGGCGTCCCTGAACTACGGCTATAGTGTCTCGGCGGATCGGATGTTAGTTTATCAGTCGGCTTGGGGTGCGACTTTGGGCGGGATGTACCGGTTTCCGAAAAGATTCTTGGTCGGCATGAGTTATCGTTCGGCGATGGGTTACTCCAAAAGTGACGGGGGGGCTTTTTTGCATCCTTGGAATTTTGAAATGGGGTTGGGGCAGATTCCCAATCGTTTTTTTAGGGCCGAATTGGGCGTGAGATTCATTGGCGCGAGCGAGCCAGGTGTGTTTTCAATTCATGCCCAGCCGCATTTGGGTTTCGAGTATGAGTTTATCAACCTCAGACAGATTCAAATTCGGCTTTATAGTGGCAGCTATCTTGAAAACTCTAGGCTCCACGGTACTTTTGGGTTTGGGTTAGATCCGTGGCTTTTTTCAGTGGGGGCCTCGGTTGATGTCGCCTCGGGATATCGAAATTACCTCTTTGCGGTGGGTCTTGACGTTGGGCGAACCCTCAAACGCTTGAGAGTGGCACCTTCGACTGTTTCGGCCCCGCCGGGAGGAGTGTTTCCGAGTCCGTTGGAGGTCAACGAGGATTGGTTGCCGCCTCGCTTACAGGATGATCCGGAAAATTCGTTTCAGGACATTGGACCATCGCCCGACCGAATTAAAAAACGAATTGAAAATATGGATCAAATTATTAAAGATCAACCCAAAGCCATCGAAGACGAAGCCGGGGCTTTTTTGCAGGATTGGAACGACCTCACGGGCGATTGATCAGGTAATCGATCATTTCGTTGCATTCACTCGCGACATCCCCAAAGTCATCTTTGGGCCTTAAGTGAATCCGGGCTTCGTGTTTTCCAGCCCGAATGTCGCGAAAAACCCTCTTAAAGTGGAACATGGGTCCTGCGGTACGGTGGGAGAGGACCAGGCCAAAGATGGAAACCAGGACCAAAAAAACGCATGAAAACCCGCCGAGCAAAACGAGAATTTGATGGAGTTCTCGATAAAGTTGCGCTTTGGCCTCATCTTCCATAGGACTCATATCGACCAACACTTTGTAGTTTTCACGAATGTAGGCGTAAAAAACCAAAGCATTGGAAAAAATCAAGATGAGGCCTGTAAAACTGGTCCAAAAAACATATCTGATCTGATATCTGGGGTTAATGAGCAAGTTGCGGAGTTTTCGGTGTGATTTTTCACCCATGAGGGTTGCCTCCAGTTTTAGCCATTTTTGCCACTTTTCGAAAGACAATCGCTGCAGCTTTTTAGAGCGGAAATTCTTTTTTTTGCGATGTTGACGTTGGATTGGGCTTTGATTCGCTCAGAGTGATCCTCGGGATCGAGCCCTTGGATAAAGTCTTGGTTGACTTGCAAGATCGAGTTGAGGCGACGAATCGATTTTTCGATCTTGTCGCGATCCAGGCTGAGATTCGCGCATTCATCGCAGGCCCAAAGAGCGGATAGGGCCATGAACAAACCCAACCCAAACCCTACACTTAGCTTTTTTATTGGGCTCAGGTGCACCGGATTTAAAACCCTATCGGATGCCAAACGGTCTTGTATTCAACAAAGCTGAGCACTCGATCGAGTGAGAGGCGTGGCTGTTTTAAGTCCTTCGCGGCGATACGCTTCATATTGCCACAGGCCAATGCTTTGAGCTCTCCTCGGGTTTTGCCATCGTTTCCCTCGTAACTGAGGGACTGAATTTCCATGTGGGAGGCAAATTGTGTGGCCAACTCGGATAGGCTTCCGGTTAAAAGGTTGACCACCCCTTTGGGGAGATCGGAGGTCGCGAAAACCTCAGCCAGGGGGGCGAGGATCGCGGCCCCTTTTTCAGGTAAAAGTGCAATCATCGCATTGCCGGAGCAGAGAATAGCCGCGAGCTGCGCAACGACATCGCCTAGGTTGAGTTCCCCATCAAAAAGAACGCCCACGACACCGACTGGTTCTGGCGCGGTAAAACAGTGATGGGGACCGGCCACCGGATTAACGCTTCCGATGACTTGAGCGTATTTGTCGGCGAAACCCGCATAGTACACAAAAGCATCAATCGCTTGATCTACGGCCTCATTGGCCAGTTTCTTGTCATAACCCAAAGTTTCTTGAAGGGTCTCGCCAAATTCAGCGCGTTTTCCCTCGGTCATTTCGGCCATGCGGTAAAGAATTTGGCTACGGTTGTAGGCGGTTTTTCCCGCCCAGCTGTTTTGCGCTTCGAGCGCGGCGGTTACGGCATTTCGCAAATCCTTGCGCGAGGCGCGGCAGAGATGCGCAAACAGCGTTTTGCCGTCTTGAGTGTAGACCGGCAGGGTCCGACCGGACTCCGTGCGAGGAAACTCGCCACCGATGAATAGCTTGATGGTTTTAGGGACCCGCAAATCTGGGGAGTTTAAACCGCTCATGATTGAACCTCCAAATACGAAAGAAGCCCGTGGCGGCCCCCCTCGCGGCCCCATCCGCTTTCGGCATAGCCTCCGAATGGCGCGGTGGGATCAAACTTGTTGTACGTGTTGGCCCAGATCACGCCTGCCTTGAGGGCTTGCGCGGTTTTTTGAATTTTGGAGCCTTTGTCGGACCAAATTCCAGCGGCTAGACCGTAAGGCGTGTCGTTGGCCTTGGCGATGGCTTCTTCGGGGCGGCGGAAAGTGCTAATCGTGAGAACGGGACCAAAAATTTCGACCCGATTCAAGGTAGAACTGCCAGCGACGTCATTGAAAAAACAAGGTTTAACAAAGTAGCCGCGCGCGGGAAGCGAGCGTTCAGAGGGTTCAAAAAACTCGCCGCCTTCTTGTTTGCCCACCTCGATCCACTGGCGGATTTTCTTGAATTCGGTTTCGGAGTTGATCGCCCCGATGTCGGTGTTTTTATCCAACGGATTGCCCACGCGAAGCGTGCCCATGCGGTTTTTGAGCTTTTTTACGAAAAGCTCGGCAATGGATTCCTCAAGGAGGAGTCGAGAGCCCGCGCAACACACATGGCCTTGATTGAAGTAAATGCCATTGATGACGCCTTCGACCGCCTGATCGATGGCCGCATCTTCATAGATAATGTGGGCGGATTTTCCGCCGAGTTCGAGGGTGAGGGTTTTTGAGGTATGAGCAATGGACTGCGCGATTTTCTTTCCGACTTCCGTCGAGCCCGTAAACGCGATTTTGTTGACATCGGGATGAGAAACGAGCGCGGCGCCGGTTTCTCCCTCGCCTGTAATGATATTGACCACGCCGTCGGGGAGTCCTGCCTCTTGGAAAATCTCAGCAAGGAGTAGCGCTGTCAATGATGTCGTTTCGGCAGGTTTGAGTACGACGGTATTACCGCAGGCGAGCGCCGGGGCAATTTTCCAAGCCGCCATTAAGAGAGGAAAATTCCAGGGAATGATCTGTCCGACCACGCCGACGGGCGAAACCTTCTTGCCGGGCACTGCATATTCGAGCTTATCAGCCCAACCCGCATGATAAAAGAAGTGAGCCGCGACCAGAGGGATGTCCACATCTCGGGATTCGCGAATGGGTTTACCATTATCCAGCGTTTCCAGGACAGTCAGTTCGCGTGCGCGTTCTTGAATGATCCGGGCAATCCGATAAAGGTATCGTCCGCGGTCACGTCCTGAAATCTTTGACCAGACTTGATCATAAGCGCGCCGCGCCGCTTTGACTGCGCGGTCGACATCGGCCGCGTCCGCTTCAGCAATTTCCGCAAGAACCTGCTCCGTGGCAGGGTTGATCGTCTTGAAGTATTTTCCCTGGGCCGGGCTGACAAATTTTCCACCGATAAAAAGCTCGTTTTTCGGCTTTATTCGGACAATGTCAGTGGCTTCGAGCGAGGGGGCATAGTCAAAAGGAGTGGTCGTCATTTTAGCCTCTTTCAATCCAAAGAGAATGCTTTGTCGTAATAGTATACGCCGGTGGCTTCTTTAAAAATCTGTTTGAGCAGATCATTGAGCAGGGCGCTCGCGCCAAATCGATACAGATCGGGTGTTAACCATTGCGGACCAAGAGTTTCGGACAACATACATAAATATTGGATCGCTTGTTTGGAAGTCCTGATCCCGCCCGCAGGTTTCATCCCGATTTTTATGCCGGTTTCGGCATAGTGGTCCGCGATTGCTTGCAGCATGACCAGCGTGACTGCCGGCGTGGCCGCAGGGTTGACTTTGCCAGTCGATGTTTTTATGAAGTCGCCGCCTGCTCTCATGGCGATATCCGATGCGAGCCTGACCTTATCGTAAGAGCCCAGTTCGCCAGTTTCCAGAATGACCTTGAGGTGGACGGATTGACCACAAGCCTCTTTGACTGCCGCGATTTCATCGAAAACTTGCTGGTAATCGCCGGATAGAAACGCGCCTCGGTTGATGACCATGTCGATTTCGTTGGCGCCACTTTCTACGGCCATCTTGACATCTTGAATTCTGATTTGAAAAGGGAGCTGGCCTGCGGGAAAGGCCGTGGCTACGGACGCGATCTTGACTTTTGAGCCGCGAAGGGCTTTGGCGGCAATGGGTACTAAAGCGGGGTAGACGCAAACCGCTGCAACCGAGGGCAGTGGGCGAAAACTCGATTGCTTTGAAAGCGCCGCGAGTAAAGAGGGGGGGGCGGGTTGAATGGCCTTAGCGCAAAGTTGCTTGATCTTGCCGGGGGTGTCCGCACCCTCCAGAGTGGTCAGGTCACACATCTGAATGCAGGTATAAAGCGCGTCTAGCTTGGACTGTTTTTTGACGCTTCTTTTGGCAAAAAAATCAGCGCGCTCTTGAATGCCCACGGCATCGATCGGATGCATAAAAAACGGCAATCGAGAGCCGGAAGGCGCTTCAATGGAAATGACCCGGTTCATATAATCCACTCCGATTGTGGCAAATAGCATGGCACGTCAAAATAGGCTAGGAATTATCGGTGAGGGATGTCGGGGTCGTCCATCCTTGGACTCCGCGCGAAAACGCGCTTCCTGCGCGCGCGGATCCCCTCACCCTCACCGATAATTCCTTGCGTGGGAGCGGGAGCAGGGGGACACACAGTTAGGTGGAGCGACCCTGGAGTGATGGGGCGCTGCGCTTGACGAATTGACTCAGAATGAGTTGGGTGATACCGAATCAAAATGAGGCAAATTGCCAAATTTTTTGTCGGAGTATTGGCCATCGCGCTAATGAGTGGTGGTTGTGGCGGTGCGAAGGATACCGACTCAAAAATTGCGCCACTCATTGCGCCACTCATTGCACCACTTCCTTCGTCCGGCGAAAGTAAGACCGAAGGTACTGAGAAGAACAAGCCAGACAAGCTGCCAGATACAATTCGATGCAACCAGGTCCATTCGTCCTTTCAACTGGTCTTAGTTCTTAGGAGTCCACAGCTTCCTCAAGGGACGACAGCAATTGGATTAAAGAACGGTGAAACGGTAGTTTTCAAAGTTGTTTCTCAGCTTTACACCGACGAAAGCAATTTATTAAAGTTTGTCGAAACTCCAGCGACTTTGAATTCGAAGGAAGTCAAATTTGATCTTCAGACCAAAGTGGCGACCCTTTTAAAATTTCAGATGACCGATCTTGAGGATGGTTCGACTTTTAGTTGCCAGTTTTAGGTTCATCTAAAACCCTTGCTTTAAGAGAATGAACTCGGTCTTAATATTCGCGATTTTTGAGTGGAATGGCCCTTGCTCTATGGTCGACCATGACCAAAATCGAAGTCAAAGTGAGTGAAATTGAATCCAAGATTTTCTTGATTAGAGGAGAGAAAATACTGTTGGGCCCCGATCTGGCGGAGGTCTATGAAGTCCCCACCAAGCGCTTAAGTGAACAGGTGAGACGCAATCTAAGACGTTTTCCCTTAGATTTCATGTTTATCCTTACAGATCAAGAGTTTAGAAACTTGAAGTCGCAATTTGCGACTTCAAGTTCAGAATGGGGTGGCAGTCGAAAACCGCCCATGGCGTTCACTGAGCAAGGCGTTGCTATGCTCTCGACCGTTCTTAATAGTGACAGAGCAATTGAAGTGAATATTGCGATCATGCGAGCTTTCGTGAGGTTACGGAAGGTCCTGATTTTGGACAAGGAGTTCGAAAACCGAATCGCCCAAATAGAACGCAAATACGATGGTCGGTTCAAGGTCGTTTTTGAAGCGATCCGAGAACTCATATCTACGCGCTCAGTTCCTCGCAAACGAATCATTGGACTCGGAGAACCGGATACATGATCCTTCCATCGCGGGGTATAGTAATTGTCGTACCCGGGTTTATCGGTGAGGGCTGTCGGGGTCGGGCGTCACCAATAATTCCTTGCGTGGGGTCGGGCCAAGAGGACACACAGTTAGATGGATCGCAGTCGCAGAGCGAATTTTCGGTGGTCAGATCTCTAGCTCAATTAATTTCGCGTCGTTGGCACAGAAGGGTGGCAAACGGAGCTTTTGATAGTAAGCTTTTATCCGATTTCAGCAGAGAGTTCCAAGGAGCCCTCTGCCGAAATCGGCTATTTAGCTAGAGCCCTACTGTTTGGCAATCAACAACCTCCAATGACGTTTGCACTCCGTGTGGTTCCCGGAAAAGTATTTCGATGCCGGAGGAAAACACATCACTCCCATCTGAGAAGGCATTGGTCTGTGGAAGATCAATTAGCGCTAACTCATAATCTTGCTCCATTTTCTTGGAAGCGCGAATGACTGTAACCGGCGAGTCCCGGCGAATCGTTTTGTTGGCGCGGTTGGACTTGAACAAGACAGGATATTGAGCCTGATAAACGGTGTCAAATCGGCCGTTAGTAAATAAACTGCTTGTTTGCAAAGCGGTTGTCATCATGGTCGTCGGATCCCTAGCTGCCAGCCCTGGTTTCGCGGATGGGCTCTATTTACAGGAGTCGTTGGTTCCCACTTATTACAAAGCGGACCCGACACCCGTCGATCCGACCGTTCCACTCAGCCCTGCATCCGGCCTCGGTTATGATACCAAGACGACAGTCGGGTATATTCTGTTCAATCGCTTGTTCTTGGGTGCGAACCTGAACTTCAAGAACACTCCTCTGAACCAAGATGCCCTCACGGGAGCCGGTGCGCAGAAGGCGATCTCGAGTTCCACCAAATATCTCGAGTTCGGTCCATCCCTCGGCTACGTGCACGGCGGATTCCACGGGATCTTGACCTATATCATGGCCGGCAACCGCACCTATTCGGAGAAACAGACCAAGGCGGACGGCACGGTGTCCTCGGATATGCAGACCGCGGATGCCATCGGATCGGGTATCCAAATCGATGTAGGATATTCGTTCCAGCTTTCGCCGCGTTTGGCGCTCGGACCGAGCCTGGTTTACCGTTCGGTAAGCTACAAGACCCAGAGCCTCACCGATAATCTGAGCCCCGCTAACAGTACTAACGGCGTGACGTTCACGACCAATCCCGTGGATGCCAATATAACTCCTATGATCACCTTGTCCTTTGGGTTTTGATTTTTTATTTACAGGAGGGGGGGCTAAACGCTGCCCCCCTTTCTCCTGTGTCTACGCTTTACCATTAGCTATGCTCTCATCGGAGCGTTCCGGTCAAAGTTCATTAGCCAGTTGACACCCGAGTCTGGCAGGGGCGCAGTCTAAGTCCCTTCGTTTTCGCGCGGGCCGTGGCCGAGAATGCGCGCGGCCCTTAGCCCATTTGTAAGGGCTGTAACCTCAGAATTATATAATTTCTGGGTAGTTTTGCCGCTGCGATGACAGCCAGGCCGGGCGCGCTCTTTCCGGCCAATCAAGACCACCAAAGTCTACGCCTAAGTCTCCCCAGATAGACTTTTCCGCTGATTCCGACCCCCACAAAAAATCCCAATCGTTGTAATTTCACAAGCATGGCAGTGCACGCATCCTGGCACAACACCTGCTCTAAGAGCAGCCCATGTACGCCAACACAGCTTACGAAGCGCTGTACTTACAATCTGTCTTTGGAATCCACTTTGGGCGCTGCTCTATCACGTCGTCACCACGCTCGCGCTCAACCTTGAAACGCTTGAAGCATTCGGACGACTCACCGACGGTGTGTCGCTCTACGCGGCAGCCCTCGTCTCGTCGCGGCTCTATCAGGCGTTCGCCGTGTACTCGTGGCTGCAACTCATGATCGGCCCGCTGTTCACCGGCTCCCTCATCATGGGGTTGCGTCCCCTGCTTTCAGATTCAGCGCCCAACGCTCTGCCCGAAAGCGTTTCATCGGGTGCTGGCCTTGCCGCCAGAGCCGCGATTGGAGGTTTGTGATGTATTCTCTTTCGTCTTTCTGCATCGATTTCACAGGGGTCCGGGGCAGCATGCCTCGGGGTGGTAAACGGGCTCTGATATCAGAGTCCATGCTTGCGTCTGCGGATTTCGGCCCTTTTTCTTCGCAACAGCTCCCTGCATTATGTGCCCATTTCTCCTACGCCGATGCGAGCAACCACAACGAATCGAACGATGAACCAAGGTGGGTGTCATGACCAAAGAGGCTGGCGATAAGATTGCTACTCCCTGTTCCAACAGCTCATGCGTACGCTTCGTCGTGGACTGAAGTACACCATCAACATGATTTATTCATGGGGCATCGAGGAGCGGATCATCAACGGCGTCCATCAGAGCCCGACTTTCGGTCTGGAAGTGGAACCCGATCGCGAGGAAAAACGGCCAGAAATCCTTACCGTCGTGGAGATTCGGGATCTTCTCAGAAAAGCGAAAGAGCAAAATCACCCCTGGTATCCCATTTGGGTCGGTGCGATCTTCACCGGCTGCCGAAGCGGCGAACTGCACCAACTGAAAAGAAGCGATCTCGAAGTCATCCCGCGCGAACTCGCGATCGAAGAGGATCAAAAGCCCTTCGATAAGCGAAGGTACGGTTTCCTCCGCGTCCGGCATAGCTGGAACACGCGGCTCAAACAGGCCGGGCCGACCAAAGCCGGTTACTGGCGCAATGTTCCTGTTTCGAGCGAGTTCTACTGGTTCATGATCCACGAGCTGAGAATCGAGAACAGAAAACCAGAGGAATACCTTTTCCCGAGATTCTCAGATTGGAATAAGGGAGAGCAGGCCAGGATTCTCCGGGGGTTTTGCATCGCCAATCGTATACCATCCGTGAAATTCCACGCGCTGCGCGCCTGCTTCGCAACCTAGCTCATTTCGACAGGGATTCCCGCGACGATAGTGATGAAGATTTGTGGGTGGCGCGACTTGAAAACCATGCAGCGGTACATCCGACTGGCCGGTATCGACGAGGCCGGAGCGACCGAGACCCTGCGGTTTATCCCCACCGAGGAAGCGGTCATGGAGAAGGTAGTGAGCATGTATGACCACCGGAAGAAGGAATAGGCGGATGACTCTGCAAATAACTGAAACGACAGTGTTTGATGTTGGATGTAAAATACAATGTGACACGATCTCAAGCCTGTGTCACATTGTATTTATGGCAAAAAGGCCCGTATTTCCACAAAAACTCCAGAATCGCCTTTTCACCTGGGCAGAGGCCAAGCAGCTTGGTGTTTCGTGGAATGAGATTCAACGCCAGCTTAAAACGGGCGGCCTTGAACGTATGAGCCGTGGTGTCTACCGCGCTCCGGCGGAGGATATCAACGACGAGGAGCAGTTTCGCATAGCAACGCTTCGCTTGGGTGGGGATTCAGCCGTGTGCCTTTTGTCGGCACTGGCGTTCTATGGCCTAACTGACAACATCCCGCGTGCGGTATGGCTCCTCGTGCCAGTGGAAAAGCATACGCGGTTCGCGGGCGCGCGGCTGTTCCGGAAACGAGAGCCCCGGTTCAATGTCGGCGTTGTCCGGGAGAAAGGCTATTCGATCACCTCCGTGGAGCGCACCCTTGCCGAATGCTTGATTGAGCGGAAACGAATTGGCACCAACGTCGCGGTGGAAGCCCTCCGCACCGCCATTGCGCAAAAAAAAACCACGCTCTCCAACGTCTTGGACATGGCGAACCAGTTGAGCGCCGCCGATAAGATTCGTCCCTACATTGAGGCAATGGCTTGACATGAAACCGAAGAACGATCCTTTAAGTCTCGTGGAGCAAATCAAG
>JBBCAW010000005.1:0-126366 GCA_051382295.1 Bdellovibrionota bacterium FG-1
ATGGCGCTGTTTGCACACCCGATTTTTACGTTTATCAAAATGAAACTGCGCAAAAAGACCCCGTTCGTTTTGTCCTCAAGTACCGCGGGCGCTTAGATGACAATTGGAAGGACGAAGCCGCCGTTCGGGTGCAGGATTTAAAGCATGCGGTGGACGAGATTTTAGCAGGTCGAGATCCTGGCTCTGTTCAAATTCCGTCGATGGGCTGCTCGATTAAGTGGAAGGGTTGACAAACCAGTACACTATAATGTACAATTTAAGCTATAGTTGGACATTGGAGTGTACATGAAAACCTCAGGCCAGCCCAGAAAAAATAAAACTCCGTGGGAACAGTTGCTGCCCGCTGATGCAGGACTTGAGCTCAAAGAGGTAGGTCGACTCTTAGCTGAGGCTCGAAGACGTCGAGAAATGTCGATCTCCGAACTCGCTGGCCGCATTGGAGTCGATCGCCGCACCTTAAGCCAACTTGAAAAGGGTAGCCCCAAAGTTTCATTGGGCATTTTTTTTCAGGTTCTCAGTGCCCTTAATCTCCTGCGCGGCATTGAAGAAATTCTTAAGCCCGAAAACGATCTTGAAGCCATTTCGACAGCGGTTCGTAGGGCGCGCAGTCGTCAGAAGCGAATAAAAAAAATCAGCGATGAGAAGGTGAATTTTTGATGCTTCGTGAACTCTATGTTTACGCCCATTTAGAATCCGCGGGCTGGGTGCCAGCGGGCTTACTTCAATACGAAGAAACAGGCCGATTTTCATCCAGTACCTTTAGATACGGTAAGAAGTATCTGGAACGTCACGATAGGATTGAGCTTGATCCCATTCAACTGCCCCTACAGGACGGGACCTTCGTCACGCCGGAGGGTTTTAGTTTATTCAATGGGATTCGAGACGCGGGGCCAGATAAATGGGGCCGTTACTTGCTCGATAAAAAATTCGCACGTTCACTCACCGAACTGGAATACGTCGCGGCCACGGGGCCGGATCGAGTCGGGGCCTTGGCTTTCTCGGATGATCCTGCATCGGGTCCAAAAATCTACACCCCTACCGGATTTCACGCTCTGGATTCAAAGCATCTGGATCTCGCTTTTTGTGTAGGCGCCCTAAACGATCTCGAAGCATCCAAAGAGACTGAACGCCTTAAACAATACCTACAGTATGGGCCTTCTTTGGGGGGCGCACGTCCTAAGGCCACGGTGATTTGGAAGGGAAGGCCGCATCTCGCCAAATTTTCTCTTTCGTTGGATAGTAGAAACGAACCCAGAGTGGAATTTGCAACCATGACCCTTGCGCAGAAATGTGGGTTAAGGGTTTCTTCTGTTGCTACAACAGAGGTTTCTGGTTGGTCCATCTACTTGATCGAACGTTTCGACCGCAGGCCAGACGGCTCGCCCATTCCGTTTATCTCGGGTTTGACCCTAACGGGATGCCATGAAAGTGATTATTCGACTTGGAGTTATCACGGCCTGGTCGATGCCATTGTGAAGCATTCAAGTCAAGTCGAACAGGATTTACGAGAGTTGTTTCAACGAATGGTTTTTAACATCCTCGTCTATAATAATGACGACCATTTGAGAAATTTTGGTTTCCTGCGTTCTGGCCGAGATCGCTGGGATCTGTCACCCCTTTATGACGTGGTTCCCGCAAGTGTGAACTCACAAAGTTATTCTCTCGCGATGGTCATTGGAACCGATGGAAAAAAGGCCTCTATCACCAATGCCGTGTCTCAGTGTGAACGTTTTCGCCTCATGAAGGAAGAGGCAGGGGGCATCATTGCTCGGCTAAAAATAGGGGTTGCCTCCTGGCGGGAGCACTTCAAAGGAGCGGGCGTAAAAGATCACGAACTGAAGGCGTTGGAGAATAGTTTTTCGGAAAAGCCCTAAGTCCTTTCACTCAACTCGTGAGCTGAAACTGTCCCTGCTCTTCTTCTTCATAGGGAAGCGGGAAGTCCCGCCCCTTGTTTTTGAGTCGCGTGTAATCTTCGTGCGAAACATAGAGCCGCGTAATGCTGCGTTTTTCGCTATAGCGCTGAAATAAGTCCGTGCACTGTTCAATCGGAATATAGCTCGGGGCGCTGTAGTGATTGTCGTACCGAACAAAAAAAGGATCGACCTTTTTTTGGAAATACTTCGAAAGTTCGCCCGTTGAAGTCTTGAGCAGATAGTGAATATTCTGAGCTTTCAGATCCTTTTGAATCCGCGCGAGCAAGCGGGTTTGTTCGCGTGCGGCCGTTTGCGTGGCGGGGATCCCACTATGCAGCTCAATGAGCATGCGGTACGGAACTTTGTCCGCAATGCGGCAGGCCCATTTGTTCGTACTTTTGGCGAGGTGTGCTGAGAGGTGGGCGTCGTTAAATTCACAGTACTCCTCGATATCCGCCGGTAAATGGTAATCGCACTGGGGGTCCGACAGGTATTGCCCAAGCATTTCGTCAAAAACTACGCTTTTATAATGGAAGTAAACCATCAGAAACATGTGAAAGCGCGAGATCAAGAAATCCTCAAACGCGTAAAGCGCGCGGTGGTGGAGCGCGAGGTAGCAGTGGCCGCCTTTGATGTGCGAAGTCAGGCTCCCCACCAGCCAATCAAAGTCAAACTGGCCGTAACTCACGCCCGCGTGCAGGCTGTCGCGCCGGAGATAATCCATGCGATCCGCATCCAGCTCACTGGAAATCAGCTGTTTGAGAATCGGTCTGAAATCGATCGCTTCACCGCGAATCTTTTCGATAAAAAAGTCGTCGTCCATCGCCACCTCAGAATCAATGAGCGCGGCGATATGAACCGGCTTAAATCCATGGAGGGCGCCGGCTTTTTGCAGGGCCGGGGTCAGACTTGAGTCCAGAATGATTTTGAGAGTGTAGTCTTCATGTGTGGCTTTGCGAGCCTTGGCTTTGGGGGCGCTGCCCGGGATTTGCAGTTCACGGACGTCCGGCATCGCAAATTCAGTGGTGTGGGATAGGGGGCCGTGGCCAATGTCATGAAGCAGCGCACTGAGGCGCACGACCGCGCGAAAGCGCGCAAAGGCCCGGGGCGACTCTGTCGCTAAGACGAGATGTCCGGGCGCTTGAGCGGCAAAAATGGTTTCGAAGGCTCGAGTGGCAATGTGCATGGCGCCGAGGCTGTGGATGTAGCGATTGTGGGTAGCGCTCGGAAAGGAGTTTTCAGCAAAACCCAGCTGCTTGATTTGCCTGAGGCGCTGAAAATACCGCGAATCGATGATGGCAAGCTCCGAGTCTTCGATTCGGATCGAACCATGGATGACATCACGAATTTCCATAAAACCCTCTTCGGCTAAAAGCACAAAACCCCCGAAAAGGAGCCGTCTTGAGAGCGGCATTCCGTTTCGAGGGCATGTTCAATGAGGTAAAATTGAGAAGCTTATTCTTCAGACTCATCATCACCATGGCTCTGGCCATGGTTGTGATCCAGGTCATGCTCGTGGTCATGATCATGTGAAGCGCCAAAAGAGGAGCCCATTGCGCCTCCGGCAAGGCCTGCGGCAAAGCCAGTCATGGCTCCGGCCATGGCAGGTTTTTGGGCTGGCTGAGCTTTAGGGGCAGCTTTACGAGGGGCGGCTTTTTTGGCCGTCGCCTTCTTAGGAGCCGCCTTTTTGGCAGTGGCCTTCTTAGGAGCTGCTTTCTTTTTTGAAACCGCTTTTTTAGGGGCGGCTTTCTTAGTGACTTTTTTGGCTACCTTCGCGGTCGCTTTTTTTGCGACTTTTTTAGTCGATTTTTTGGCGGGAGCCGCTTTTTTTGCGGTAGATTTTCCTGCTTTTGCTTTCTTCTTTGTGGCCATGAGCAAACCTCTCCATTGAAATTAAGAACGAAATAAAAACTTTCAACAAAAATAAGCCATAGGTGCAATGGCTTTGCAATAAGATTTGCCGGACTAGTGGCGAATACTCTGAAAATCCATCTGCGCTTCAGATTCGGAATCCAAGAGGTTAGTCCAGTTTTTTGTGCCATCCGATTTTTCAGGCTTCGAGGTTAACAAATCGAAAGAAACGAATTTAACGCTATATCCCACACGTCCCTTACTCCTAAACTCGTCATTCAGTACTCCATTCCATGAGGTTTTGATCTTGGATGGATCGGCCGCCAGTCCGCCGCCCAGGTGGATTGGCTGAGGGCGCCCATCTCCGAGTAAAGTATGCATAGGGTCCTGAAGTTTGACCACATTGAAGCATTCGTTAGTGAGTCCGCTCACTCCGCCTAGGGGCTCCCCTTGGCAGTTGCGGAGCTTTTCTAGATAGCCCGTCATCTCATTTCTGAGGGCGTCCTTCATGGGGGTTTGTGCGAGTATTGCGGAGTCGCCCATGAGTGAGTCGACCATCGACATAATCATGGTTTTGGCTTGGCTGGCCTTGTCCGGTGGAAAAACGGGGGCCCAAAACGCCAATACTTGCTGGCTGTCAAAGTAGCGTTCCATGGGGTCGTTAAGGACGTCGTTGGGGATATTGTATTTGGTGACTTCGATGGGGTTGGGCACCATGGCGGTTTGGTAAGCGCGGTCCATCGCGGCGGGGCCGATGGTTTGGATGGCGTTGCCGTCTTTTCCCTGAAAGCTCCCATAATACGTGGCCAGTGCGTCTTGCCGGTCCCAGCCGCCCCCCGAGGCACTGGCTTTGTCACCGGCATCGCGAATAGCGAGATTAGGGATGCTTTTGGCCAAGTGCAAAGAAATGGCTTCATCTCCTTTTGCACCAAAGTCCGGTACCCCAGATCGAACAAGGTCCTCAGAAGTGAGAACGGGGCCGATGCGGCTTCCAAAGGGCTGGGCTGCTGCATAGGCCTTGAGATCTAAGTCACCCCAGGGCGAAAACAGGACTTTGGCCTTCGCTTTTACGCGAACCGCGTAATAGGTCAAGATGCTGGGGTCTTTATAAACACCCAAAACGAGTTCGCCGCCGAGGGAGTCGGGTTCGAGTTGGGGAGTGCAGGCAGCGGCTTTTCCTTTTGTTAGATCCGTTTTGAATGTCACTGCATAGGTATCAAATTTAGCTTTGATATTGTTGAGTTTAATCAAAGCATTGGGCATGAGTTCGTCCATGACAATGCTGCCCGTATCGAAGGTGTGATTGCCCAAAGTGTAGTAGGCCGACAAAAAAGCTTGAATGGTGCGCTCAAAGGCGGCCGGGTCGGGTTTGCCTTTCATGGTGTGAGCAGTATTATAGGTCACGTTTTTAGCGGGTTCTTGGTTGGCGTAGTCTTTGAGGGTTTCGATTCGTCGTCGCAAAATCAGCTCCCGAGGTACGAGTCCCAGTCCATAGGCGAGGTCTTGGACCGTTTGGGCCGCCGCGGCAGTCTTTGGATCTGCGGCGAGTTGCGCGATCAGTTTTTTAAGGTCGGGATCGGTGTTCCAAAGCCAGAGCCTCAAGATGATCGAGTTGGTTGCGCCAATGGACTGACAATTGGCTTTACGGATGTCTTCGATCGATTTGAGCTGCTCAATCAAAGTCGAGTTGATGGCGTCCAGTGGGTTATCGGGGGGGATGCCAATTTCGGGTAAGAGGTCGAGCTGGCAAAAGTTATCGCTTTTATTAAAAACCATACAAACGGTGGGGACACTGTAGTTTTTGTCAGGCTTTCCGCTCGGCGACCAGAGTGCGGGACCGGCGGCACCCCCATTTCGAGGAAAGCCCCTCTGCGCCATATTGCCCATGACATAATAGCGAAATAGAAATTTTTTGTACTGACGACGCATCTCGTAATTCAAAAAAGAGATTTGATTGAGATGTCTGGCCTGAGTGGCCGCGCCGGCGTAGGCAGCCAGATCCGCGGCATTTTGCAGGTTGATCTTGGCGTTGACGAGCATCCCTGTGTTGATGACAAAGGCCAGAAACAAAATAAACGTCATCATCATCATGCCGATCATGATGGACGCTTGGCCGCGTTCGTCGCCTTTTCGACCTTGGGTTCCCCGTTTCTTACTCATTTCGCTTAGCTTAATTGTCCACTAAAGAGTGGGGGCCTGTCCAGTTGTCTAATCTTTGGACATCCTGTTGAAATTTCAGGCAAAATGACCCCAGAGGTTTTACGGGGTTACACCGGTCGAGCTTTGAAACCGTCCTTTGGCGCATCGGCACGGAGGTTGCTCTAGTGGCCCACGAACAGCGGTTTTCGGTGAGTGATTTCGCGAAAGCAAACTTCCTGTTTTTACACAACTTTCGCCATCCATGGCTGTTGTGATTTTCGCGAAATAACTCACCGCAAAACCTTCTACGCAAAAGAGGTTATTCTCGCTTTCAGCGGGAATTGCTGATGTCTCGGAGTATCGGTTTGGTTTAAGGAGAAATACATTATGAATGGTTTTAATAGGAGAGTTTCGTTTGCCCTCGGTGCTCTTGGCTTCTTTGGAGCCCTTGGGGTGCTTGAACTCTCCGCACGAGCGTCAATCGATGGCGCACCGATGAGTTCTATCAACGACCCCACGAGGCGGTTGGTCCTTCAGATGAATCCAGTTTTGAAACGCTCGGCTTTGCAATTTCAGAATGCACTACCTTCGCCTGCAAATCGGCCGCTGATTTCCCAAAATGACGAACTTCAGGGCGCTTTCAAAGCCCCCTGGACCTTGCCCGAAAGTCATTTTAATCCAGGATTTGTGACTTCTTATTATAACGATCAAGACGGCATGATGAATGTTTCCGCCGCCCCCTGGAATCAGGGAATAGCTTCGCACTTTGGGCCGCAAATTTACGCTTATGGGATGAAATACATGGGCGAATACGATCTCAGTGCTTCACTTCCAGTCTGGGACCCCGCATTAGCCGGGGCAGCGTTCTAATGCAGGGAGAACCCCCAGTGATTGGCATCGTCCCTGCAATTCTATAAAGTGTCCGCAGGAAGCGGCTCATACTACTCCTCTCTCTCAAGGCCCCCTGACTTTAGGTCAGGGGGCTTTTTCTTGCTTATGCCCAGCCCTGTCATTATAAGGTTTGAGGAGCAAATCAAACATGGACACTCGCCCGCTATCCCCGTCTAAAGCCGCTCAGATTTTAGCTTCTCGCAAGCCAGAGTGGCTCAAGATCCGCCCACCGGCAGGCGAGAACTATTCTAAGATCAAAGGCCTCCTTCGGGAGCGTAAGCTTCATACCGTTTGCGAAGAAGCTCATTGCCCGAATGTAGCGGAATGTTGGGCGAGTGGGACTGCGACCTTTATGCTGGGAAGTGACACTTGCACGCGGGCCTGTCGATTTTGCGCAGTCAAGACGGCGCGGCTTCCGCCTGCTCTTGATCCCGAAGAACCGCTCCAGATCGCGCAAAGTGTTGCCGCGCTTAAGCTTCGATACGTCGTTTTGACTTCGGTGGATCGCGACGATCTCTCAGACGGCGGGGCTGGCCATTTTGCCGCGACCATTCGCGAGATCAAGCGGCTCGATCCTTCGATTGTGGTTGAGGCTTTGGTTTCCGATTTCCGAGGCGATATTCAGGCGATTCAAACCATCGTCGATTCAGGTTTGGATGTTTACGCGCACAATATCGAGACCGTGCGAAGTCTGCAATACCGGGTGCGTGATCCACGCGCGGGGTATGAGCAATCTTTGAATACCTTACGCGAGGCCAAAAACCATGCGCGCGCCACGGGGCGAGCTCTTTACACGAAGAGTGCGGTGATGTTGGGTCTGGGCGAAGAGGTCGCGGAGCTGAGTGAGGCTTTTGACGATCTCAGATCTTTTGAGGTCGATGTCCTGACGTTAGGGCAATACCTCAGACCCTCTTTGGCGCATTTGCCGGTCGAAAAGTACTATACACCCGATGAATTCGTGGTTTTAGGAAAACAGGCCGAGGCGAAGGGGTTTTTGTACGTCGCTTCGGGGCCGATGGTTCGGTCGAGTTATCGGGCGGCGGAACTATTTATTAAACAGCACCAGGAGAAACACAGTGTCGAATCAATTTAAGCTTCCGGAGTTGGGCGAAGGCGTTCATGAAGGCGAACTCATTAAGTGGCAGGTTAAGGTCGGCGACTCCGTCAAGTTTGACCAACCTCTTTGCGAGATTATGACGGATAAGGCGACGATTGAGATTCCCTCGGCTTTTCAGGGGAAAGTGAGCGAACTTCATTTCAAAGAAGGCAGCATCGTGCACGTGGGCGAACGCATGCTGACCTTTGAGGGATCGGCATTAGGGGGGGCTTCTGCGGCTCATGCGCCTCATGTGGAAACGGCAGCGGTTCCCGCTCCTGTTTTGACAAAGGCGACAGCCGTGGCTCCTTCCACGGGTGATCTTCATGTTGCAACGCGTGTATTGGCCGCGCCCAGCACCCGGCGGGTCGCTCGAGAGCTAGGGGTTGAATTGGCCAACCTGTCAGGCACGGGCCCTCATGGGCGAGTGATGCGTGAGGATCTTGCCAAGGGAATTGAAGCGCGTCCGGTTTTGGCAAGTGCGGGCGATCGCCGTGTCCCTCTTCGGGGGCTTCGTAAAAAAATCGCGGAGAAAATGCGCCAGTCCAAAGATCATGCCGCGCATTTCACCTATGTCGAAGAGTGCGACATGTCCAACCTCGTGGCTTTACGCAACCAAGCCAAAGTCGTGGGTGCTCAACAAGGGGTTAAGGTGACTTACTTGCCCTTTATTATGAAAGCCATGGTTGCCGCTCTTAAGCAGTACCCGATTCTGAATTCTTCACTGGACGAAGAAAAACAAGAAATCGTCTATAAGGGAGATGTTCATATCGCGCTTTCCGTTCAAACTGAAGACGGCTTGACGGCCCCCGTGATCAAAAACGTCGCTCAAAAGTCGATCCTCGAATTGGCCAAAGATATTCAAGAAATGGGTGAGCGGGCGCGCAACAAGAAGCTCACGTTGGAAGACTTTTCTGGCGGCACAATCACGCTCACCAATGCTGGTACGATTGGCGGGCTTTTTGCGACCCCGGTGATCAATTACCCTGAAGTCGCGATTTTGGGTTTTAACAAAATTTTCCGTAAGCCCGTGGTCAAAGTGGTGGATGGCAAAGAAACGATTGCAATTGCGGACTGGACTTATTTCTCGATTTCTTTGGATCATCGAGTCGTGGATGGCGCGATTGGCGCCGAGTTCATGAAGCTCCTGATTCACAATCTAGAAAACCCAGCGCTTTTGCTGCTGATGGCGTAAGGATTTTTCAAGAATGCAAAATATGAATGTTGATGTGGTGATCTTGGGCGCCGGCCCTGCAGGTTATGTTTGCGCCATTCGGCTCGCGCAATTAGGTAAAAAGGTGACGGTGGTTGAGCGCGGCGAGATGGGAGGAGTTTGCCTCAATGTAGGTTGTATTCCTTCTAAGGCGCTGATTACGGCGGGCACGCTTTTCGAGAGGCTTAAATATTCCTCAGAGATGGGGATTGAAGTGACCGGGGCCAAAGTCAATATGTCGAAGCTTATCGAGTGGAAGTCGTCGGTCGTTAAAAAACTCACTAGCGGCGTAGCGGGATTGCTCAAAGCCAATGGTTGTGTAGTCATCCAAGGGGACGCCAAGTTTACGGGACCCAAGGCCCTCGAAGTAAAAACCTCTGAGGATGTCATCACGCTTCAGTTCAATCAATGTGTGATTGCCACGGGCTCACGGCCTTCAAGTTTGCCGGGGTTTGAAGTCGATCAAAAGCGAATCCTGGATTCGACGGGCGCGCTTGCGTTGACGGAGATTCCGAAGACTCTGCTTTGTATTGGCGGCGGTTACATCGGGCTCGAACTCGGGACTTTTTATGCCAAAGTGGGCACGCAGGTGACGGTGGTCGAGGCCGGGCCGGGATTACTGGGTGGCGTGGATCCGGAGTTGACGAAGGTGGTTCAAAAGCGTCTTGAGAAAATGGGAGTCAAACTCAAGATCGGTACGGGCGTGAAGACTCAAAAAGCGGCTAAAAATGGCACTGAAGTGTGCTTTTCGGATGGAACTTCTGAGGTTTTTGACAAGGTTTTAGTAACAATCGGTCGGACGCCTAACTCAGATGGCTTGGGTTTTGAAAAAGCAGGTCTTAAAGTCGATCAGCGTGGATTTTTGACTGTCGATGCGCAACGTCGCACTTCGGTACCGCACCTGTATGCGATTGGCGATATCGCAGGTCAGCCATTGCTCGCACATAAGGGCTCCAAAGAAGGCATGGTCGCAGCTGAAGCGATTGCGGGCAAAAAGGTGGCCTATGATGTGGTCGCGATGCCCGCCGTGATTTTTACGGATCCTGAAATAGCCACCGTGGGCATGACGGAGGCCGAAGCCAAAGTGAAGGGGATTCAGACGCGCGTCGGAATGTTTCCGATGGCGGCGAATGGTCGCGCACTTTCGATGAATGAGCCCGATGGTTTTGTCAAAATGATTGGCGATGCTCAAACGGGCCGTTTGCTGGGCGTGCATATTGTGGGTACGGAGGCTTCGAATTTGATTGCCGAAGCCTCCTTGGCGCTTGAAATGGGCGCAATGGTCGAAGATCTGGCTTTGACGGTGCATGCGCATCCGACTTTGCCTGAGACCTTGATGGAGGCGGCCGAAGCGACGCTTGGGCATGCGATCCATATTTTTAAACGCAAATGATGTAGGTAGACGATGCAGTTTCGGTCGTTAAAAAACTTAACTTCTTATGCGGCGGCGCGCGAACTTCAATTGGAGCTGGTGGAGCAGCGCGCACAGGATCAAATTCCCGACACAGTTTTGTTTTTAGAACACGAACCGGTGATTACGCGCGGGCGCGGACTTCAATTTACCGGTACGCCTCGGCCGCGGCATATGCCGCTTCCGGTTTCTTTGCCTCCTGAAATTGCCTTCTCTGAGAGTGAAAGGGGAGGGGACCTGACTTACCATGGGCCGGGCCAATTGGTGATTTATCCGATTATTAAACTCGAAGACGAAAAGCGGGATATTGGCGCTTTTTTAAGGGGTTTTGAAGAAGCGGTGATGGCTGCGATAGCGCCACTCAGTGGTGGGCGATGGGTGGCGGAGTCGCGCCCGCATGCTACCGGCGTGTGGATTGGGGATCGTAAGCTCGCGTCGATGGGGATCGCTGTTCGACGTTGGGTGACGTATCACGGTTTAGCCATCAATTGTGTGAATGACCTTGCGCCGTTTCATTTGATTTCGCCCTGTGGTTTCAGTCCTGAAGTGATGACGAGGCTTGTGGATTGGCTCGATCCCGAGTCCAAAGAGTTCGAGGTTTTGAGTGACTGGCAAGCGCGCGGGCGCGCGGATTTGGAAGCGCGGATTGGGGCGCAGATGGGGTGGTTGAGGGTTACCTAAATCCGCATAGTATGTAAATATAGGCATATTGATGCCTCACCTTAGAAGTCGACATATTCACGAAGCTTTTAATCAGTTGTGCGCCCACTCTGCTATTGTGGGAGTCTTTGGTCATCGGCAAGTGGGAAAAACCACTTTTCTTGAATCGCTGTTAGCAAATTATCGCACTCTGGATGATGAAAAGGAACTTAAGAAAGCTCATGAGGACTCGCGCGGGAGCCTCTATTCCTGTAGCAATTCGGACCGAGCATGGGGTTTTAGGCGTTCTTCCGCTGGAATCCTCTCAGCAGATCACCCGCGCAACCAAGGGGGCGATTTCAAGCTTTCTGAGAGCCTATAATCGATCCAAGGTGTTGGTGACGGTTGATTCTCCAGAAGACGCCCATCTTCTTGATGATCGCACTTTGGTGGCCCCGGTCACGTTGGTGTATGAGTTACCTTCTTGGCGAAGCCGAGCCTAGTCCGCCGAGCAGCGCGAGCAGTTCTTTGCGCGTGACCGGATCATCGTGAAATTCGCCTAACATCGTGCTGGTGATGGTGTAGCTGCTTTGTTTTTCTACTCCACGCATCATCATACAGAGATGAGTCGCCTCAATAATGACCGCTACGCCGAGCGGCTTGAGGATTCTTTGAAGTTCTCCGGCAATTTGCGTGGTGAGGCGCTCTTGCACTTGAAGTCGACGTGAAAAAGCATCTACGATCCGCGGGATCTTGGAGAGGCCGATGATTCTATTTTTGGGGATATAAGCAACGTGAGCGCGCCCGAAAAAGGGCAGCAAATGATGCTCACAAAGTGAAAAAAATTCGATATCGCGGATAATCACGATTTCGCTCGCATTCTCCTTAAAGAGCGCATTGCCCACGATGTCATCAATATTGCGATCATAGCCCGAGGTCAAAAATTCCATCGCCTTGGCATAACGTTCAGGGGTTCGTATCAATCCTTCGCGTGTGACGTCTTCGCCCAGCAGGTCCAGCGTAGAGCGGGTGTTCTTAATGATGGTTTCGCGTGCGAGCTGGGCGTTTTCTTTGCGGGGCATGGACTTGGTTTTTGGGGGCATGAGTAAATTCCTACTTTCCCATTTTTTTGGAGCTTGCTGCCGTGTATCATGATTTGAGATTGGGCGGAAGGGGTTTAAAAAATGGTCGATCCGGATCAAACGATTTGTTTTTGTCATTTTGTGAGCTTGGGGCAATTGACTGATGCTATCCAAAAAGGCTGTCGGACTTTAGAAGAGATCAAAAAGCAGACTTGCGCCTCTACCGGCTGCGGGGGATGTGAGTCTGAGGTGGTTGAAATTCTTCACGAGGTTTTACAGGCGGGGTTGAGAAAGGCACGGTGGCCGTGAATCTTGCAACTGCTTTGGTATTGCAGGGCGCGCGGTGAAAGTTATGTCCATGGGGTTCTTGATTCGTGACGATCAGCCGGCGAGTTGGCACGGTCCCATGCTTCATAGTATCGTCAGTATCGTCAATTAATTTTGCCATAAAGTGCGTTGGGGTGAGCTCGGCTACTGGGTCGTCGATATGCCTCCCGGCACCTGAGATGTACCGATGTTCGAAAAAATCGGAGTACCGGTTCGCGGTTTTATCGAAAACATGAGTTGGTTTAAGGGCCATGGTTGTGACAAAAAGCATGAACTTTTTGGCCAAGGAGGCGGCAAAGGCTTGGCGCGTAAATTTGATCTTATCTCCTGGCGCAGTTGCCGATGCAGGGGGATGTACGGCAAGGCGGCGATGAGGGAACGCCTCTCGTGATTCGCAGTCCCCAATCCGAGGTGGGTCTGGCGTTTCTCGAAATAATTTCTATTAAATGATGTTTCAAAATAGGTGTTGGCCTTTGCTTTGCAATTGGTTGCAAAGCGAAAAGGAGATTTTTCATGGCAACAAATTCACGTTCTTCTAAAGTTCAAGGTCGTCCAAAAGCAGCTCCGAGAAAGGCTGCTACTAGTCGTTCTGCGACTGTTGCGAAAGCGGGGAGGGCGGTCGGGGCACGAACAACAGCAACCCCGGTCGCACGAACTCAAGCTCGTAAATCATCAGGGGCCAAGCGGTTGGTTTCCCGAGTGAAGCGCGCCGTGGTTCACTCGATGGGTTCGCGCTGAACTCGCAGTTGGCGCCAGCTATTTGACAGCAAGAAAGGGCAACCCCTCTTGGCTTCAATGCCTCAGGACGGGTTGCCTTTTTTTTTAAACGCCGTCAATGCCAATGGCTTCAACCGGGCATGCCTCAAGAGCGGCTTTGGATCGAATTTCTTCTTCAGGGGTGGATGGCTGCTTATAAACGTAGGAGTAGCCGTGTTCATCGTTGCGAGTGAAATTATCAGGTGCTTCGGTGCGGCAAGCATCGCAATCGATACATTGGTCGTCCACGTAGAATTTGCCGGGGGCATTGTCGGACCACTTACGGGTTTTGTCTGGCATAGTATGATCCATCCTACCTAGAGAGGTTGACTGGTTTTCTACGAGTTTCCAGACCAAGAGTCAAGTCGTTCCAAGAATTTTTTTGATCCGATGCCCTTACTTTGGCTAGATCGCGTTATAATCAGATCAATGAAAAAAGTGAAGTTCATCATCAGCGACTGCCATCTCTCCGCAGGACGGTTTTTTGAGGGTCAGCTGAATCCTCATGAAGACTTTCATTTCGATGACGAAATGGTTGAACTTTTTGATTTTTTTTCTGCTGGTGAGTTCGGGCATGGTCCCGATGGACCGGTCGATGTCGAGCTTTTCATGAACGGGGATTATTTTGATTTCTTGAATGTTCCTTATAATGGGGAGTTTGAAGACGTCATTACTGAACCGATCGCGCTCTTCAAGTGCGAGGCGATTATTCAAGGGCATCCTAAGGTGATGGAAGCTTTGCGGCGATTTGCGGCTAAACCGGGCAAAACCATCACTTATATGGTGGGGAATCACGATGCTGATTTGTTTTTTCCGAAGATCAGGGAACGAATCATTCGCGAGTGGGATCCGCAGGGTGAGTTTCCCAGCGATAAGGTAAAAATCATCACGGACCGTGATCGTGTGCGGTGGGGGGGGGGGGTTGAGGTTCATCATGGAAATCAATTTGAAGCCGTTCATGTTTTGAACTTTGAGAAGCCCTTAATTGAGCAAGAGGGCAGTGAAGCGCCGGTTCTTAATCTTCCCTGGGGAAGTTTTTACGTCCTTAAAATCGTGAATCGGCTGAAGTGGGAGCGGGAATTTTTGGACAAAGTTCGCCCCATTAAGGCGTTTGTTTTTTTTGGCTTGCTCATGGATCCTGTGTTCACCCTGAAGTTTTGCTTTCTTTCGGCTTTTTATTTTTTGAAAACTCGTTTTGTCTATTCACGCAAGCGCCGCTCCAAACTCAGCGTCACGGCTAAAATTCTTAAAGAAGAAACGAGTAACTTTCTTTTAGATCTGGAGTGCGAAGCTCGCGACCTCATGGCTTCTGATGCGGCTATCCGTACAGTGATTTTCGGGCATACCCATAAGCCCATGGACAAAATTTACCCCGATGGAAAACAGTATATCAATACAGGTACTTGGACTCGGATGATCAATTTGGATTGGCGGCATTTAGGGCAGCAATACAGTCTGACCTTTGCTTTGGTGCAAATTGAGAACGACAAGGCTCATTGCGAGCTCCGGCATTGGGTGGGCGAACAAAGCCCTCATCGCGTTTTTAGAGGGTAGGCAAGACCGAGGCCAGTTCGAGGCTAAAAAGAGTCTTGGTTTTTGATAATGCTGCAAAAGCGCGGGCTTATTGTTTTGTTTATTTTGTTTGTTTAAAAAATACGAATTCAGGCAGGAAGAGATCCAGAAACAGACTACACTAACCGAATAGAGTTTCGGAGGAAGTCATGCGCATGGGTCATTCCAGACACAGGTTACTGGCCGCAGTGGTCTTAGTTTTTCCTTTGTTTTTGAACTGTGGAAAAAAAGACTTGGCCGCTACCACGAGCGCGGTAGTTCTGGAAGGTGCCGCCTGGGTGCCTAACGTGACAGGTGCGGGGGCGGTTAATCACGATGCCAATGTGACCCTGACCAAGACCGATTTAGCCACGGTGACCGGTCCTTTGGTGGGTTTGGCGCAGGGCTGGAGCGGTCGTGAAATCAGTGTCACGATCGATATGACGGATGATTTGGGTGATTATGGGTCGTTGACACTTTTAGCTCAACCCACGGGGTTTCCGGCTGCGCTTCAAGGGGGCGCTTATACGGTTTTGACGTATCTTTCAGATGGTTCGAATGACTGGATTAATCTTGCGCGTTCTGGCACGGGGGGGGATTGTTTTGCCTCTGGTGCCTATATTTGTGACTCAAGTGGTAACTGCACGGTCAATAGTGCCTGTACCATCAGCTGGCCCAGCGCCTACGCGGATCGATCGCATTGGGAACAGCATCAAATTGATTTTTCCTTTGGGAGTTACGCGAGCACGAATACCTTTCCGACTTGTAACTGGAGTGATGGTACGGCCCAATCGGCTTTGGATCCTTCTTGTGCGTTCAATTCTACTTTTTTCAGTCATGGAAAAATGCGTTCTGGAGGGACTTACACCGCAAAATATATCTTAATGACGGATAGTTATGCCTCGCTGAGTGGTTATAATGCGGGACTGAATGTCTCCGTCATTAAAAAGGCAAAAAACAGTATCGCCAACTCAGGGGCGATCGACGTCAATGTGATTTTGGTTGGTAAAGACGTCGCCCAGGCTACGCGCACCGAAAAAGGTAAAATCAATTTGGACTCGCTTTTTTCGGCGGTGCAAGATTTTTACTCCGCCTCTAATGTCAATGTGAAGCTAGGATCCATTCAGGCGTATGAGTGGACTGATGGCGAGGCCTACGCCAATGTCGCCATGGGTGACTTTGGTAAGATGGTGGCGGCTGCGGGTTCGATGTTGCCGGCGGCGACGGCGGGTAAGGCAATCAATATCTTTTTTGTTAAGTCGGTATCAGACAATAGCGCCCTTTTAGGGATGTCGGGTGGGATTGGCGGACCTGCCGTGAATGGTCTCCCGAATAGCGGGGTCGTGGTTTCGACCTTTGGCAAAATGGATCAGTATAATTCCGGATGTTCGGCGGCGCCCTGTGGGCTGACCCAAGTGGAATACGATTTTGCGGATATGGAGCAAACCATCGCGCATGAGATGGGACATTATTTAGGACTCAATCACCCGACCGAATCCCACGGCACCGAACATGATCTTCTTCGGGATACCCCGATCTGCACTGCCACCGACTCCAGTGGTCGAATTTCGATTCGCAACTGTTTGATGAGAGATACAAATGTATTTCCAGTCACCCAAAAGATGTGCAGTGACGCTTGCACCTCCTATAGTAGTATTGACGGTAATTATTGCCCAGTCGCCCTGGAGTGTGAGTTTAATTATATGATGTATTGGAGTTCCAAGTACTTTACGGTCGGTAAAGGGACGGGTGACGGAAATCTGTTTTCCGCTCAAAGTGGGCAAGTCATCAATAACCACCCGTTGATTCAGTAGGGTGGTTTCCGGTAAGCTCAGAGGTATGAGCAAACTTTGGGTCAAGGTGTGCGTTTGGGCGATTGCGACGATACTTTTCGGGCTTTCGATGCCTGTGAGTGCATCGACGGATGCCGAGATAGAAGAGAGCGTTCGCGTGATGATCATGGATCGCCATCCTCATGAGTCCCCCGCCTGGTGGCGGAGTTTGGGGCCCCAAACCCCAAAAATTTTAACGAAGATGTATGAAACGGAGCCGAGCACTTATCGGAAAATGCGCCTCATCGAGGGTCTGAGCGCATTTACTGATGACGCGGTCGCCGTTGATTTTATTAAAAGCCAGGCTGAGCACACGCCAGATGACGTGATCCGCACCAATGCCATTCGGATGATCGGGGTGGCTCAAGGCGCGCGAGAAGAGGAATGGCTGTCTAAGTTTTTGAAACACGATGATCCACATACCCGAGTGGCTGCGGGCACGGCTTTGAAGCGCAGTGGTTCGTCCTCGGCATTAGCTAGGGTTGAGCAGTGGTTCGTCAGCGAAAAGCAATCATGGGTAGTGGCCAAGGTGAAGGGGGAGTTACCCCCGATTTCGGGCAAGTGGGTGCCGTCAGGGACTTCTGAAGATCGCCTGAGTCCCGATTTTGGCGGCACGTGGCGGGGTTTTTGGGTGTCAGTCAAAGAGGGCACTGTAGGAATGAAAAGTGAGCCGGTGCTTTTGACTGCACAGGTTTCTGGCCTTAGCGAGTTCAATGCTGAGGTGACGGTCAAGTCTCAGCATAAAATTCGGCATTGGAAGATCGTCAAGGCCATAGGTAAGGCAGGTTATTGGACAGGCTCAATGGCGGAAGAGCAGTCAAAGAATCCAGTTCGAGTGCCAAGTCAGGTCTGTAATGCGGACCTCAGTAAACGTTCAGAAAATGTGTTGATGCAGATTCGCTTGCCTCAGTCGGGGGAGTTTATATTACTTCGTCGTGATAATGCATTGCAAGATTGAGAAAAAGTTTTTTTTAAATTGCGTAAACAGGGGATTGGCAGTTACTAATAGAATCTCAACTCGAGGTAACTCTCATGATTCCGCTTCATCAAGCGCTTCGCTCTTCCGTCGGAAAAAAGCTTCTCATGGCTCTTTCTGGACTAGGGTTGGTTCTCTTCTCTCTTATTCATCTTCTAGGTAATCTTTCTCTCTATAAAGTGAATGGAACAACCTTTAACTTTTATGCACACACTCTGATGGGATTGGGGGGGCTGTTAGTCGTCGCCGAAGTCGGACTGACGGCTTTATTTCTGCTTCATATTCTCATGGGTTTTACGCTGACTGGTAAGAATCGCACAGCTCGCCCCATCGCTTATCAAGGGCTGCGCACCAAAGGTGGAGCCAGTTATAGCAATTTGAGTTCTCGCAATATGATTATTACGGGGGGCATTCTCTTCGCCTTCTTAATTCTCCATATTTGGCAGTTTCGATTTGGTCCGGCCGAGGCGGCTGGCTATGTGACGCAGGCCAATGGAGTGGAAGTTCGCGATCTTCATCGTCTTGTTTATGAGACTTTCAGAAATCCTTTCTTTGTTTTTGTCTACATGGGGTCTATGGCGCTTTTGGGTACCCATCTGCGCCACGGTTTTTGGAGTGCTTTCCAGAGTTTAGGAGCTGTCAACGCAAGGTGGCTGCCTCCGATTCGCTTGTTGGGTATGGTGCTTTCGTTCATTCTTGCGTTTGGATTCTTTTTGATCCCGTTGTGGATCTACTTTGATATTCCCGGAGCTTTGAAATGAGTGACATCAAATTGGATGCAAAGGTCCCTGAAGGCCCACTTGCCACAAAATGGCAGGATTATATTGGGCATATGAAACTTGTCAATCCAGCTAATAAGCGAAAGCACACAGTCATCGTGGTTGGTACTGGGTTGGCGGGAGCCTCTGCCTCGGCTTCGCTTTCGGAGTTGGGCTATAACGTCAAGACGTTTTCGGTTTTGGACTCGCCCAGACGCGCTCACTCGATCGCGGCTCAAGGTGGGATTAACGCCGCTAAAAACTATCAAAACGATGGCGATAGTGTTTTTCGTCTTTTTTACGACACGATTAAAGGCGGCGATTTTCGAGCCCGTGAGGCTAATGTTCATCGGTTGGCTGAGATCAGTCGGCTGATCATTGACCAATCGGTATCTCAGGGTGTGCCTTTTGCTCGGGAGTACTCCGGCGAGTTGGCAAATCGCTCATTTGGTGGCGCCCAAGTTTCGCGCACTTTCTATGCTCGAGGTCAAACAGGTCAGCAGCTTTTGCTGGGGGCCTACAGCCAGATGATGAAGCAGGTGGATGCGGGCAAAGTGCAACTTTTTAACCGCTCTGAAATGCTCGAGCTGGTCATTATCGATGGTAAAGCACGCGGGATTATTACGCGTGATCTGGTGAGTGGCAAAATTGAACGGCATGTAGCTGATGCTGTATGCTTGGCTACCGGTGGTTACGGGCGCGTGTATTTTCTTTCGACCAATGCTTTTAACTCCAACGGAACGGCCATTTGGCGGGCTCATAAAAAAGGCGCGCTTTTTGCTAACCCTTGTTATGTCCAAATTCATCCGACTTGCATTCCCGTTGCGGGTGAGCATCAGTCCAAGTTGACACTCATGTCTGAGAGCCTTCGCAATGATGGCCGAGTTTGGGTGCCGTTTAAAAAAGAAGACTGCAAAAAGCATCCAGGCGAAATTTCTGAGGATGCCCGCGATTATTATCTCGAGCGGAAATACCCGACGTTTGGAAACTTGGTCCCTCGTGACGTGGCCTCTCGCGCGGCTAAGCAGGTTTGCGACGAGGGTCGTGGCGTGGGTTCAAGCGGCTTGGCCGTTTACTTGGATTTTAAAGATGCTATTCAACGTGACGGTATTGACGTAGTTCGCGACAAGTATGGCAATCTTTTTCAGATGTATGAAAAGATTACCGGCGAAAACCCCTATCATGTGCCGATGCGGATTTATCCAGCCGCGCACTATACGATGGGCGGTTTGTGGGTTGATTACAACTTGATGAGCAATGTGCCTGGCCTTCATGTGCTCGGCGAGGCCAATTTCTCTGACCATGGCGCAAACCGTCTCGGGGCCAGCGCTTTGATGCAAGGCCTGGCGGATGGCTATTTCGTGATTCCTTACACGATTGGTTCCTACTTTGCCGATTCTAAGCTTGAAAAGGTCGATGCTTCGCACCCCGCTTTTGTGCAGGCTGAAAAAGAAGCCGTCGCTCAGATCAATAGGCTCATGGAAGTGGGCAAGAAGGGTAAGAAGACGGTTCTTGAGATCTATCGTGAGCTTGGCCACATCATGTGGGATTACGTCGGAATGGCCCGTGAAGAAAAGGGCTTGAAAATTGCGGTCGAAAAGATCCAAAAACTTCGCGAAGAATTTTGGACGAATGTTCGGATCCCGGGGTCGGATGCGAGTTTCAATAAGAATCTCGAAGTGGCCGGTCGGTTGGCTGACTTTTTGGAAATGGGCGAATTGATGGCGCGTGATGCGCTTCATCGCAGAGAGAGCTGTGGGGGTCATTTCCGTCTTGAGAGCCAGACGCCTGATAATGAGGCGCTTCGTAAAGACGATGAATTTGCTTACGTGGCTGCCTGGGAGTGGGTGGGTTCTGGAAAAGATCCCGTTCTTCATAAAGAGCCGCTGAAATTCGATAGCATTCATCTCGCGCAACGGAGTTATAAATGAGTGCCCAATTGATGAATCTGACATTAGAAGTTTGGAGACAGTCGGGTCCGGCCGATCCAGGTCATTTTGAGACCTATCAGGCTAAAAATATTTCTCCGGATATGTCTTTTTTGGAGATGCTCGATTTTGTGAACGAAGACTTGATCAAAACGGGCAAAGAGCCGATCGAGTTTGATAATGACTGTCGCGAAGGCATTTGTGGCTCTTGCAGCTGCATGATTAACGGTCAGGCTCATGGGCCTGATCTGGCCATTGCGACCTGTCAGCTCCATATGCGAGGATTTAAAGACGGGGATCGGATTGTGGTTGAGCCTTGGCGCGCCCGGGCTTTTCCCGTGATCCGTGACTTGGTGGTAGATCGTAACGCGTTTGATCGCATTATTGCGGCGGGCGGATATACGGGAGCTAAGACTGGCGGGCATGCTGATGCCAACGCTATTTTGATTTCCAAGCAAGATGCTGACGCGGCGATGGATGCCGCGGCTTGTATCGGATGTGGTGCGTGTGTGGCCGCGTGCCCGAATGCTTCGGCCTCACTTTTCACGGGCGCCAAGGTGTCGCAAATGGCTTTACTGCCGCAGGGGCATCCGCTTCGCGTCGATCGGGTCATTCGGATGGTCGAGCAGATGGATAAAGAAGGCTTCGGCAATTGCACCAATATTGGTGAGTGCCGGGCGGCTTGTCCGAAAGATATTTCGATCGACAATATTGCCCGGATGAAACGTGAGTACGTGGCTGCGATGAAGGCCCCGCTTCGTCGCACCGGCGGCGACGGCGCCATTTAAAACTGCTGATTACTGAATTCGCCGCGAGCTGGGGTTTTGATGACGACAAAACCACGCTCCACCGTTTGGTGACAGGCGTTGCAGGCTTGGGTGAGGCTCTCGTGGCTTTTGATAAAGCTTTTCTTATTCTTGGCTTTGATCGCGGTTTCTACTTCTTGAACTCCTGATTCCGTAATCTTGACGGCATCGGTGAGGGGTACCTTGACCTCTTTGAAGTGAGGGTAAAGTTTTACGGCGCTATCTAAGCCTTCTTTGAGTTCATCGAGTTCATAGGCCGCGAGCGCCCAGCTCCCGACGCTTCCCGCATAGTAAAGTTTGGCATGGTGTTGTTGAATGACGCCCATGACTTCTCCCAGCGCCGGGCGAAGATCAAGGAGTCTAGCCTCGAGCTGGTTGATACGTTTGTGGAGGGCTGGGTCGCCTTGGGTGCAGGAGGTGAGGAAGATTGCAGTTAGAAGACCCAAAAGCGACATTTTGTTCATATATTTCAACTATATACCCGATAATTTAATGGGTTGCCTCAATTTATTTGCGATGCTAAGTCACGTAACGATGTTGAACAAAATCATGTTGTTTTCAATTCTCCCGACCTTTTTGACTCTTGCCTCACTCGCTTATGCCTCTGGCCCATCCAATATTGCTGGGATTAGTGAACGCCTTGAGTCGATGACTTGTCGAGGTGCTTATTGGACCACGAAGGCTGATTCCGAAAAGCGCATTGGGCCTGCGATCGATTCCGCCTGCAGGAGTGTGAGCGATGCTGCGGCTGCTGAAGCCTGTTCCTTCTCTGTGATTAAACAAATGAGCAAGGCTGCGCCGGAAGCACTATTTGTCGGAAACGCCGTGAGTGGCCAGGTCACCTTTCAAATGTCGATTGTGGATGGCGGCAAACAGGTTTTTAGTTCGCTCCGTACGGGTAGTCATGGTGATGGGGTGGATGGCAATATTTCTTTGAACTTTCAGCGGGTAGGTGTGAGTAACGACCCTTATATGATCGAAAGTGGAAGTGTTTCGGGCGAGAGTGATAAAGTTTCGTCGTTCATGGTGCCCATCCGTAGGCGCTTGGCCCCTGACCTGGTCTACTTCTTCGTCGACGGTTGCACGCTGAACTGGGCCAAGCAGAATGAATGATCTGAAGTTGACATCCCCCTGTTACTTCGCCGATTGTTGACTTATGCCTCAAATTCAACTCAGACTTCAGTCCGGTGTTTCCAGTTCAGGTGATATTACGTTGACGGTACAGGACAATACCTACGATTATCTGATGACTTCCCGCGCGCCGACAATCAAGGTGTCAGCCTATCTCGATCAAGATTGGCCGCAGATCGAGGCGAAATACGCCGATATTTTTGTTCATGAGGCCTGCCCCTCCAAATTTGAGGTCACTAAAATAACGCCCGGAAGCAAAATTAGAAAAAATCTCACGTTGCCCGGGTCCATGAAAAATGGCGAGCAGCTGGTGATTCACGTGAAGCGGGTGGGGGAGGGCACCAGTGACCCGACCTCATGAATGTTTCCCTATTCAGAATTGGGAAGCAATGGGTCACGGCCGGATTGCCTGCTTCAGTTGCTTGAAATTACAGGGGATTTACTTTGGCTTTTTTGTAGACAACTGAAAGCGTCCTAAGTTATCTAAGTGTTCCAAAGTTTTTTTTGGGGAATCGTCCAATGGTAGGACACCAGACTCTGACTCTGGTTATCTAGGTTCGAATCCTAGTTCCCCAGCCAAAAAATAAGTCAGATGATTGAGCAAAGAACAAAATAGCTAGCCGCATTAAGTAGTTAATAACACAGGAAGAGCGGCGCAATCAAAACCGAGATATTTCAAGGTATTTCGGCCCATTTCAAAACTTTGCTACCAAACTGCTACCATTTTGCTACCAGCAAAATTTCAACGAGCGAGTACCACGTAACGTCCTCAAGGAGGAACACCATGGAACTCATTCGATTCTACTCTGCCGTGCTTTGGCTCGGCATCATGCTCGCGCTGGCGGGCCAACTCAAATCCTGCACGCTCACGATTATGGGGCTCGCCGCTGAAAAGACCCAGGTCGGCATCATGTCTTATTCCAAATTCTCACGGATGCTCACGCACCCCTAGAGCCTGACCACCTCAGTCAAACCGGTAGCACAACCAACCCCACCCACGGCCCGAAGGCATGAATAGCCCTCGGGCCGTTGCATTTCTAAAGGAGAGACTTATGCAAATTTTACCAACTCCCACCAAAAAACGTCGCTGGGCTTGCTACGCAAGTTATGTTGAGTAGAAAATTATGTTAAGTACCGTCAGCCCACTACGGTATTTTGGCCTTATCTAAAAAATGTTCTTAACATAATTAAACAGTCTCCCGATAGATGGATCGTTGTTCATCACCGAACCAAACGGGAGGCATCATGGCTTGCGAACATGTAACGGAGCAGGAGAAGATTTTTTTCTATAACGGAAAATCATTGCCGCTGCTTTATCTGAAATATTTAGAGTATCTGCGGCAAGATAAAGAGTTGAATGGAGGCACTATTCATAATCGCAAAAAGCCGTTACTACTTTTTTTATGAAGTATCCGCACTTTGGGACGGCTTCGGGAATCAGAAAAATTTGCCCAGCCCTCATCCACGATTATGTGACTGAGACAGCCCAGCCACTTAGACGCGAAGGTTCCTCTTTTGCCCGATGTCGCAGAAGCGCTTATTGCTTATTTTAAGGGGGGAAGGATGGATGCGCCTAAAAAATATGATCAGGTTTTTTTAACGACAGGATTGGGTGGGAGTGTCGTTGATGGTCAACGCCCCATCAAGGGTTCGGTTTGGGGACTTGTCAGCCGGTCACTGCGGAAGATTGGCATTACTAAGGCGTGCCGGATACCGAGAGGGCCGCATTCGATTCGCCATGCGTTTGCGTCCAAGCTTCTCGCCGAAAACACGCCAATGAAAGACATCGCGGATCTGTTGGGGCACAAATCGATCCGCACGGCCTACGTGTACACAAAATCAGATGTGAATCGACTCAGGATGATCTCTGAGGAATGGCCGGAGGTGGCGGCATGAAATCGGAAAATGAATTCAAATGGGGAGGCCTGACGGGTGACCTCATGCAAAAGCACCTGGCCCTTCGGGCGGCGATGGGAAGGGTGTCGAAAGCCGATGAAATCGTTCTTCGTCAGTTCAACGAGTTTTTGAATGAGAACTATCCGAAGCTCCGAGCACCCAATCGGCTAGGACGAAGTCCTGATCAACCGCCTCAAGTGCCTCTACCAGCGCGTACTGGCGATCCAGGTCCGTGGCTAATGCGGCTTCTATTCCCGTTAGCATCGGGCTAGTCGGGATGATCGAGAGGTTTTGGCCGTATGCCGGCAACGCCTTCCCGGGAGAGGGTAGGGATCGGGGTACCGCCTTAATGCCCCATCGCGACAGGCGCACAACTCCATACGTTAATCGTAATTCAAAAACAATAACATTAAGTTACAATTACTTGACTATTTTAGTTATTTATCATATAAAGCATCACCTTAGCCGGTACTCCTTGAGCGTGAGATCGAGAATTACCTCTTCCCGCCTCGGACAGTAACGAGGACCTTGTTATGACTAAAAAGGCTTTGCATTATTCAGCCCCAGGATTTTCAATCCTTTCGCTGATCATAATTTCGGCATGTGGAGGAAATTCGCCCACCCAACCAAACCCCGCGCCAGTGAACAGTTCTCCTCCCTCAGCGGTTCCACAAGTCGTGGAAGCACCTATCAGCACCCCAGCCCCAGTTGTAACGCAGCCCCAAAGCCCCTCTCCCATCGGTATTTTGAACCTACCACTCCCGGAGGGTGCCGTGGAACTCGTTGGCCCCAACATCTGCACTGAGAAGCTATCACGCCTAATAGACTGCACTTCGGTCGGAACAAATTTGTCTTTTGATACAAAGTCACTTGATCCGGCCAAATTTTACAAAACAACGATCACACCGGTGATTCAAGGGGATTGCTCTGGCCTGGTCGTCGAACTCAACCTCACCTTCATTGCCAATCAAAACGAAGCCTCGGCAAAGGTGTTCAATCCATTTCTAAAAAAAGAAGAGGTGTTCGAAACTCCGACCCTTGAACCCATCTCGGCGATCACCATAGAAGACCGCAGGCCGGAACTCTGGAGAAAATTAACAGCCTTCAAGTCCACCTGCAGAGTAAGCGTCGGAATCCAACCCAACCAAGCTAAAGGAATAAACCATGAAAATCCCCCTTCCCTTCCACAACTTTAAACCTATAAATTGGCTTTTTGCCGCGCTGTCAGTCTTTACACTTTGTCCCACATCCGCTCACGCAGACAATCTGACAGTAAATTACGGCCTCGAACAAGATGTGGCGCCGACAAAGACAGCCGTCATCTCCAAAACGCTACAGCTTTATTAGACCAAAAAGAATCGCAGTCAGCGTCCCTGTTGCCATCACAAACCATAATGCCACGCCCTGAATAAAGGGTGCTACCCCCACGGCTTTGATGGTCTCTTGGGTGAGGTTCGTGCCAATGAAAAAGAGTGTCAGAACCATGAGCCTTTTTGCAACGGCTTCAATCTGATGCCCAGCCCCCTGAAGAACTGGCACAAATGTAACTAAAGCGGCCGCCAACAAGAACCCAAGAATGAACCACGGCTTCTTGGTTTTTGTCGCCGCTGTTTTCGACTGATGACTTCGTGATCTGATCAGCCCCACAATCATGGCAACCGGAATGATCCATAGCGCCCGTGCCAGTTTTACTGTAGTCCCCACCTCAAGGGCGTGAGATCCATACTGAAGAGTGGCCCCAACCACTGAACTCGTGTCATGGATGGCAAGGGCACTCCACAGTCCAAATTGCGTTTCAGTCAAATTTAAGTGGTGCCCTATCCACGGAAAAATAAATAGAGCCAGGGCATTCGGCATAAAAACGATGCCAAGAGCTACTGACACCTCGTGTGACTTCGCTTTAATCACGGGTGCCACTGCGGCGATGGCACTTCCGCCACAAATTGCCGTACCTACCGTGATTAACAGAGAGGTGTCTTTCTCAATTTTGAAAAGCCTTCCAAAAGTGGTTCCAATAAGAAAGGCACTGCCAATACCAGCAATTGTGTACCCAATTCCAGAGAGTCCTATTTTTCCGATGATTCCCAGATTCATTCCTGCACCAAGCCCCATCACGGCAAGGCTCAAGAGGGTGTGTGTGAGCTTCTTTGTGTGAGCGTTATAGGGGTTTCCAAAGGCTAACGCCACGATGACCCCCATGAAGAGAGCGACAGCGGAGGAGATCACTGGCAAAAAAGTAATCAGTGCAAAGGCAGGAATGGCATAGTGCCCAGGGGTTCTATTCCGCAGAAAAACAAGAGCAGCATAAGGAATGCTCTGTTGGTGTTTAGGTGCATCAAGGTGAGCCGCCTTCTTTGGATCGAATTTCTTGCCTTCCTTGGAATGTGACATTGGAGATAGTCCCTCTTTTCCTTAAGTCAAAAAAACCCTCGCAGCCAGGCTTCATAGTGTTGCCCAATCTATTTTTCGTCAAACTCAGAATCTGACCGTAACTATAAACAGTTTTGATAAAGTAATGGAGCCGCTGCCTGTTTTGCGATAGGGTAGAAGCATGATTCAATACGGATTTATGATTTGTGCTGGTTTCATTACGGGTGTCATGTCGGGTGTTTTCGGCATTGGCGGCGGAGTTATTCTTATCCCTATCCTGGTATTAGTGCTGCGGTTCAATCCGCACACAGCGAGTGGTACATCCCTCGTAGCTCTCCTGCTCCCCGTGGGAATTCTGGGCGTCATTCAATACTTCAAGGCGGGGAGCATCTCCTATGATCATATCCGCTACGGCTTGCTGATCGCCCTGGGATTGTTTGTCGGCACCTACTTTGGGTCGAAGTTTGCGATGCTTCTCCCGGATTTTTGGTTAAGAAAAGGTTTCGCTTTACTGCTTATGATACTCGCGGTCAGGATGTGGATTACTCCTGCTGTCTGATATGAATAAGCTTGAACTGACATTAAAAGCTCTGGCAGACAAAAACAGGCTTCGAATCATTGGAATTGGATGGAGCTGTAATGATTTTATCACTCTACTGCAGTTCCTTTGAATCGAATTCTCGTGTATGGATCCTCCGGGACCACTCGTCCAATGATCGAGGCTAATGGGAAACGTGGCTGCAGGAGTTGTAGTGCTTTTTCAGCATCCTCTTCCGGCAACGAAAGCAGTAACCCTCCTGAGGTCTGTGGATCGACTGTCAGCCAGATTGTAGCCGCATCGACTTCCTGGTATGTCACACTTTTTTCGGTGTAGTCACGGTTGGTCTTGTGAGCGCGGTTTAAATAGTCGTCGCCGAGCATTTTGAGCGCGCCAGGCAGCGCAGGTAGGCGTTGGGTTTCAATTTCGAACGTGCATCGACTAGCCACCGCCATCTGCATGGCATGGCCCGCGAGGCCGAAGCCGGTAATGTCGGTCGCGGCGTTAATACTTACGTCTCCTATGAGATCATTCGTGCGATTGAGGAGTTTCATGCTCTCGATCGCAGCGCCGGTGAACTCCGCGGAAAGTTCGCCCAGTTTCAGGGCAGTCATGAGCGTGCCAGTTCCCAGTCCCTTGGTCAGAATCAGGGTGTCCCCTGGCTGGGCTCCTTGATTTGTCCAAGCGCGCTTCGCATCGACGAAACCTGTGACTGAAAATCCGAGTTTAAGAGTTTCGTCGTCAATCGAGTGCCCGCCCGCGAGGCAGGCCCCCGCCTCAGCGATCTTTGTCACCGCGCCTTCCAGTAGTTCGCTGACGAGTGCCATCGGCAGAGTCGAGGCGGGAAAGGCGAGAATCGTAAGCGCGATCCGCGGCTCGCCTCCCATCGCATAGACGTCGCTCATCGCATTGGCGGCGGCGATGGCGCCGAAGTCCCTCGCGTCATCAACGATGGGTGTGAAGAAATCCAGAGTCTGCACGAGATACTGACCATTGCCGAGATCCCAGAGACAGGCGTCGTCCATCAGTTCAGTGCCCACCTTGAGTTCAGGCAGCCGCGGGAGTTTGAGTGTTTTAAGGATCTCACGGAGTTCTCCGGCGGGAAGTTTTGCGGCGCAGCCGCCCTTTTTCACGGTCGCAGTCAGGCGAATCGGTTTTGGATCCATTGTTGGCATTCCTCGTAATTTCCCCGGAAAAGTACCGGACGATTGAGTGATTTTAGGCCTGAGAGATAGAGTCTGTCGTAATAATGCTCAAGCAGCTCGCGAATCCAAGGTAAGTGACGATCCTCATCCAGTCGCTCATTGTTCATGAATGCATCTTCAAGCGCCCGGATGATCTTTGAAGTCAGCAGTCCGCCTAGACGTTTGGAGATGCGTTTCACAGCATTGCGCATGGATTCTAGATGGTCGTGCGCAGAAATCCCCGCGCGCATCGGTTCGAGAACATAGGTGCGTGCAATGTGTAAGGCGCGGTCGTCGAGACCAACCTCCAAAAGGACCAGCGGTGCTTGGACAATCCGATCCTTGATTTCATTGGGTAAGAGTACTCGACCGATTGCACTACTTTCGTCTTCCACGAGCACTTCAGGGCGTCTCGCCTGTTTTGCCCGGTAGATTGCAAGAAAAAGCTGATTCTCGAAAGTCGCCTGACTGGGTTGCTCGACTCCTGCGATTCCCCCAAAAGCACTGCCGCGATGCGCGGCGAACTCCTCGAGGTCGATCCTTGCGGGGCCGGCAGCGGTGAGTAGCTCGGTTTTACGGGAACCCGTCAATCCTGCAAGAACCAGGAATGCAGGTTGAGCGGCTTGGGCACTCTGAAGGAGTTCCGCACGGATGGCTTTGTAGCCGCCCTCCACCGTTCGAATGGGACTTCCCGTGTATTCAGCCATCCATTCGGCTGCAATACGCGAACGAAGTCCCCCACGCCAGCAGCTCACAATCGCCTTGTGACCCGCGGTGGCTTCGATCGCGGCGCGCCAAGCCTCAAGCCGAAGCAGACGGTAGGGGGCCACGAGCCGTTGACCAAGATGAATGGCCGCTTCTTGTCCTTGCTGCATATAGATCAAGCCGACTTGGTGTCGTTCGGAGTCCGTGAGGATGGGGAGATTTTGGAAGCCTGGAATCTTCCCCTGTGCATACTCAGCCTCCGACCGTACGTCGATGAGTGCGGCATCTCCGTGCTCAGGCTCGGATAATATTGCAAGCGCCTCCACTGCGGTGATCTTTAAGACGTCGTGAAAAAGTTCAATCCTAGACAAATTTTTACTCTTACCCTTTACCTATGGAAAGGTATGGCGAAGTCTTCCGCGTTTAATGAGGATATCGAGATCGTATTCCTTCACATGAAAATCCTCATGGGTGCCACGTGAAGGGACATAGTTTCCGATCTGGATTTCAATCTGGATCGAAAGGTGAGGCAGTGCCGCGAGCAAGGTTCGAAGGGTCGTCACGGCCGGATGATAGCTCGCCTCGAAAGTCTTTTGGTGACCGATGGCGTTTAACTTTCCTGCATGACCGACGCTGATCCAGCCCAAGCTATAAGCCAGATGCGCATTTTTTTCCGCCAATTCAGCCTCTTCGGGCGCTTCATCTTTTCCCACCGCGCGGGTATCTGGCCTGCGAAATTGGGCGTTGATACTCGTCCAATGTTCTTTGGTTTTGTGAAAGTGGCCTTGCGGCGTGATCCAGCCGCGCGGTACTTGGTCGTCATTTGGGATTCCAGCATTGTGCGGAAAAAGGTGTCGGATGCGTTGTTTCATATTTTTGGCCCCTGTATTGGTTTAATGAGTGGTTCGGCCGGTGTCAATGGGTGGGTTGTTGCCGCCCGGGACCGGTGGAGATTCGTAGTTCATTAATGCATTGCACTAGCTTCCTGGCCCCTGGTAGTCTCCGATAGGTCAATCCAACAGAAAGCAGAGGACCCGTTATGGGTAAAAATACGTTGCCGGCGCAATTATCAAAGGCACTTCAGTTTGCAACGCTGAAACATGGTCTTCAAACCCGCAAAGGGACGGAAATCCTCTATATTTCACATCCATTAGCGGTGGCCGCTTTGGTGATGGAACACTCTGGGAACTTGACGCAGATCCAGGCGGCTCTTTTTCATGATTTATGTGAGGACTGCGATGTCTCCCTAGCGGTGATCAAGAAACAATTCGGCGCGGGTGTAGCCAAAATTGTGGAGAACTGCTCGGATTCCTTTTCTTCAGAAAAGGGACCATGGAAGAACAGAAAGGTAGCCTATCTCAAACACTTAGAGACAGTCTCCGCAGACACTCTTTTGGTTTCCCTGGCGGATAAGGTTCATAATTGCGGTGCAATCGTCCGGGATCTTGATCGTCACGGCAAGGGTGTTTGGAAACGATTCAGCGCAGAACCTTTACAGATCAGCTGGTATTATTCGACGCTCCTCAAGATCTTCACCCGCCGCCGCACTGAGGGCACCGCTGGTTTTAAGCAACTTCTGGCTGATTTTAGAAAGAGTGTAAAGCGACTTGTTGCCGAGGCAAAACTCGGAGTTGCGCAAAATGACTAGTTCCTTCGGGAGGCGCACAGCAGTAGACTTGCCGCCAGTCGTGGGCATGTTGGCACGCACCCAGCATCACTTAAAAGCCATATGATCAAAATCCTTGGGATCCTTTCTTTAGTACTATTGTTGCCGCTGTACGCTTCGGCTCAGTCGGTGGATGGCTCAAACACGGCGACGACCACCGGGCAAAGTGTGTCAGAACAAGCGGGCCAGGCAGGCCAACAGGCGAGTCAGGTGGGCACTCTTCTGCCCACGACAACTCCCACTCCCATTCCCGCACCCTTTCCGGCGGCGTCGCCCCCTGGCTTAGTAGCCCCAGAGTTATCTTTTCCGCCCGCAGTCGCTACGCCACCACTCGAAGTGTCGCCCTTACCGAGTTCGGACTTTAATAGGGAGTAAAGTCCCCCGTGCAACCGATTTGCGCAAAAAAATCTTTGCGCAAAGTTTGGGCGCAGCCGTTATTGAGGGCTTCATTTTGAAGGCTGCCACACTCCTCGGCGAGGGTAGAAGAAAAATGCTCCGCTGTATCGCACCCATTGATGGTGAAATGATAAGAAAAAGTCTGATCACTTTTGCCGCAACTCACAAGACCGGCGGGGCCTGCAAAAATAACCAGCACCCAAACCATCGAAAATATTCGAGTGCTCATAATAATTTCATTCCTAAGCGAATGCCCGCATAGCGCTCGCCCGCGCCCGAAAGGCCTAAATCAATTTCTTCAAAAAAGAACGAGAAAAACTCCTTTTCTTCGGGGTGAAGCGCTGGAAGGCGAAGCCCCAGTGCGCCAAAACCGGCCGGCTGTCCGGGGTTGTTGACGACCACTCCGACGCGAGCTCCGATGGAAAAAGCGGGGTTGATCTCAGTAAAAAAACCGAGCTGAAAATTCACATCCATTCGATGATTTTCGAATGAAAAGGGCGTCGTCTCTTCGATCGAAATTTCATACGATGACTTGAGCCAGTCATGATAGCGATCGTAGGACAATGCGAGTCCAGTGCCTGCGGGGTTGTTGGCGCTCATGACGAGGGGGAGTAAATCTAGGGTGAGGTGATTATGAATGCTCCCAGCCTGAGCCAGGGACGAATCAGCTAACGCGATGAACAGGATTGGCAACAGGACCGAGGGGCTGAGTTTCATTTGATCACGATTCTAACTCATTTTTACTGGGAGTTGCAACTTGACGCGCACCCCTGGTGCACGATAGCTCTTGGGGCGAATGTCTATGAACCTGCTCTTTTCGTCAATCGTGAGCCCACAAGTGGGTTTTTACTCCGTTCGACTGCCACTTCAGCCGCAGGAAGAAGTGCGTTTTGGTGAGTCTTCTCATCCCTTGCCGGTCGAACTTTTGGGTGCCGCCTCTGGGCGACAGCTCGATTTTCGATTGGGCCGTTATTGTGCCCAAACTGCCCTGCGGTTTAAGGCACCCTCAGAACCCTCTTCCTTTGTTGGTGTGGGGCCCGCGCGTGAGCCTCTTTGGCCCCCTGGGTGGGTAGGTTCGATTACCCATACCCAGGGAATGGTTGCCGCCGTAGTTGCCCTCTCGGCCGAGCGATCCGCCTTGGGAATCGACATTGAGCCACTGATGGATGAAACTCGCGCGGCTCGTATCGAATCCCGGGTTTTAACGCTATCCGAGATGCTTTTGCCGGCGCGTTCAAGACAGGAACGCGTGACAGCTGTCTTTTCGGCCAAAGAAAGCATCTATAAATGCTTGCGGCCGCTGGTGGGCAAGTACTTTGGTTTTCACGCGGTGGCGATTCGACAATGGAACTTATTGCAGGGGACTTTTCATTTTGTTTTGCTCGAAGATTTGACCCCTCCCTATGTTCAAGGGTGGGAGGGGTCCGGACGTTTGGCTGTGGATGGGGCCTACGTCTTTACTGCGGTCGAGCTTGTACCGTTACATCAAAGTTAAATTTCTTGCCGCCTCGAATCACCTGGGCCAAAATTTTCTGTCCGGCCGGGATTTTAAGCACTGCTTCAACGAGTTGTGCGGTGGATTTTAGTGTCTTGCCGTTGATGCCGGTAATGACGTCATAGGGTTCGATTCCGGCTTTTTCAGCGGGAGTTCCTGGGCCCACGTTAGCCACCACAGGCGTACCCGCTGGTGCCTCAATATGCAGGGCTTTAGCTAAATCCATTTTCAGTGGCATGATATTGATGCCCAAATAGCCACGGTCTATTTTCCCTTCTGCTTTGAGTTGGGGAAGAAACTCTTTAATCGAGTTGATGGGAATGGCAAATCCGATGCCCGGGCCACGCGCATCAATCGCATTATTGATTCCCACCACTTGGCCCGACATATTGACGAGTGGGCCCCCGGAGTTGCCGGGGTTAATCGGAGCATCGAGCTGAAGGTACCGCCCAAAACCTCCCGGTAAGGTGCGTTCTTTTGCACTGACAATGCCATGCGAAACGGAATGACCATGCCCGAAGGGGTTGCCGATGGCCGCGACCCATTCCCCCACTTTGAGGCGGTCGGAGTCTCCCAGTTCGACCGCCTGGAGTTTGCGGTCGGTTATGACCTCGAGCACCGCGATGTCCAGCTCGGGGTCTTTTCCGATGATTTTTGCTGGGATTTCGTCTTCATCTGCGGACTCCGTAAATTTAACCTTCACTTCGTCCGCGCCCGCAATCACGTGATGATTGGTGAGGATGATTCCCTTTCCGTGGCCGGCTTCGATGATAAAACCTGTGCCGAGTGACATAGGGGTTTGGGGAGCTTGGGGCGAGCGTGGGTCGAGGGGGAGGGCTTCTTCTGAACCGCCTTCTAAACCGTCCGGTAAATCGCCTGGAAATCCCCCAAATCCAGGAAAGCCTGGAAACCCATGCGGATGGGCGCGAACTGCTTTGGTCGTGAAGATGTTTACAACGGAGGGCATCAAGCGATCCGATATGTCGACAAAGAGATTTTGGAGGGAGGTTGCCGCGAGGGGCGGAGGTGGGGGTTCCGTGGCGGCGGAATGGACGGAGGAGTGACTGAGGGCGACTAAACAAAGCACTACAGAAGCGCTGATTGCGATGAATAGGCGTTTTTGGGCTTGGGAGGCCTTCATAGTAAAATCTCCTAGTTTGCTTTTTCCACCTTAAGCCAGCAGGTTTAAATTCAGATTAAAACTGAATTAAAATTCCTTTAGAAGGGTTTTAGGGAGACTATTCAAGTGATGGTAGGAAGCAAAAAAACCTTAAAAGTCGGGATCGTAGGAACTGGGCCTGCAGGTTTAATGGCCGCTTATGAAGTCGCCCAGGCTGGCTATTCAGTTGTTCTTTTCGAAAAACGCCGCGGTCCGGGTCGCAAACTATTGATTGCCGGAAGTTCGGGACTCAATGTGACCTATGATGCTCCGGGGGCAGAATTTGCGGCTCATTATGGGGTGCAACGTGAGCGGTTTTTGAAGATCTTTTCAGTTTTTTCGCCCCAACAGTGGTTGGCTTTTATTGAGCACCTTGGAATCAAGACTTTCAAGGGGACGAGCCGGCGTTATTTTGTGGAGGGGTTGAAGGCGTCTTCACTTTTGCGGGCCTGGTTGGATGAGCTTTCTGCGCTGGGAGCGCGGCTGGAGTTGGGCCATGAGTGCTCGGGTTTTGAGGATTCCTCTGATGGGGTTCGTCTTTACTTTGACGACCCTGAAAAATCGGGCGATGCGCAGGCCGTGTTTGATTTTGATGCGGTTTGTTTTTGCTTAGGAGGGGGTAGTTATGAACCCGATGAAAATCCTCTTCGATGGCCTCGCTTTTTTCGGGAAAAGGGTCTCGGTTTTCAGGACTTCGAGGCATCCAACGTGGGTTTTCAGGTGGATTGGCCCCCGGCGCTTCTGAAAGAGGTCGAAGGTAAACCCATTAAAAACGTGGTTCTTTCTTCCTCGCGTGGTCAGCGCAGTGGCGATTTAGTGATCACCCATTACGGGGTTGAGGGTACCCCCGTTTATTTTGCGGGCGAAGTGGGTACGGTGTACCTGGATCTTAAGCCCGATCTGAGTGAGGCGCAGATTCGCGCAAAACTTTTACTCTGCCGCGAAAACCTTTCGCCGATTCGGCGAATCAAGCGTTTTTTGAATTTGGGCGAGGGGGCGTTGGCCTTGCTTTTTCATCTCACCCCTTCGGCAGTGCTTTCGGACCTCAATGCGATGATGGACTTGGTTAAACGATTTCCGCTGCCGCTCCGTCAAAGACAGCCGTTGAGCGAGGCGATCTCCTCATCGGGCGGTCTCAAGTGGGATGGGTTGGATGAAACTTTCATGTTAAGAGCTTACCCCGGGGTTTTTGTGGCGGGCGAAATGCTGGATTGGGACGCCCCGACCGGCGGATTTTTGATTCAAGGTTGTGTTTCACAAGGTGCGGTCGCGGGCCAAGGGATTGTGGCCTATCTGAAAAGCGATGGAGGAATTTAAAATTGAAGAAGAAAAAAAAATCACAAGTTTTGATTTTGTATACTGGCGGCACCATTGGAATGGACGTCGGTACGGATCGGGCCTTAACGACCCCGCGGTTGAAGCCCTCCATGTTGAAACAGCGGTTAGAGGCGCGGGTGCCAGAATTGAGCGCCCTTGCGGACTGTCATGTCGGGGTCTTGTTGAACCGGGATAGCGCTCATGTGGGACCGGAGCAGTGGAAATGGTTCGCGCAAGAAATTCAAAGTCGCTGGTCTCAGTATGATGGCGTGGTGTTACTTCACGGAACGGATACGCTGGCCTATACGGCAAGCGCGCTTTCTTTTTTGCTTCGTCCCTGTTTGCGCCCGGTGGTGATTACCGGCGCGCAGCGGCCGTTGACCGCGCTCAGAACTGACGCGCGGCGCAATTTGATTTCGGCCGTGGAGATCGCCACGCAAGGGCCGCGGGAATTGGTTTCACAGGTTTGTGTGTTTTTTGACGAAAAACTTTTTCGGGGAGATTCGATACGGAAGAGAAGTGCGATCGATTTTGATGCCTTTGAAAGTCCTCAAGTGGAACCTTTGGCGGTGGTGGGTACTGAAATTCGATATCAGGGAGGTTTAACTTTAAGGACAGCTCCCAAGACACGCCTAAAAGCACCACTGAAGTTTTTGCCGGAGTTTGATCGTCAGGTGGTCTTGTTGCATGTCACGCCGGGCTTTCCGGCCCGTTTGATTCGCGAGAAATTATTGCCCGACCTCAGCGCTTTAGTGCTTGTGGTGTTTCAATCCGGAACCGCGCCCACTGAAGATCCAGAATTTTTGAATTTGCTTGAAGATGCCCGCCGCCTGAAAAAACCGGTGGTATTGACCACTGATGGGCGTGCTTCTCATCCCGATCTCTATGAGGCGGGCAAGGTGCTTTTGCGCGAAGGGGGTATTTGGGCCGGAACGATGACTCCCGAGTGCGCGTTTGTAAAAACCGCCTGGATTTTAGGCCAGCCCGGGGGGGCTCGACGATTTACAGCCCTTTGGAAAGCCGTTTTTTAGCCACATGCACCAAGCCCTGCGCATTGAGGTCAAGATCCAAGCGGACTAACTCGCGGTCTTGAGCATCGAGCGTAAGGCCCACAGATTGGGCTTTGTTTTGCCAGTGTTGTTCGAGGGCTCGGTGACAAAAGGTCCAGGGATCGGGATCTACTAATCCATCCTGTTTGACCAGATGCTCTACTAAGCTTTGGCTGAAACGAAGATCCTCGCGCAGCTGTAGGGCGGCGGCTGCGAACTCGGTGAGTACCCCAAAATGAGCGAGATAGGCTTGGCGCGCGCCAACGGCCAAAATTAAATCGATACTGTTGAGCGCTTCGTGAGCATCAAAGTCCGTAGGACTGGTGGTTGGAAAAATAAAGAGCCCTTCGCGCTGCAGGGCAGGATAGCAAATACCAAAGGCATCACCGGTGAAAATGGATTGGGTTTCAGGTTCTTCGATGCAAAAATGATGGTTAGCATGCCCGCGAGTATGAATAAAACGCAGGGGCCGGCCTTTGCCAAAGGGGACTTTTTCGTTGTGTTCGATCGCGCGTACCCGCTGGGCGTCAATCGCCTCAATCGAGCCGTATAATTTTTGAAAAGTCTCGGGGCCGTAAACATGCTCGGCGCTGGCAATGAGCTTTGAGGGGTCAATGACGTGCTTGGTCGCCCGAGGGTGTGCGAGCAAAACCGCGCGCGGGCAAGCTTTCATAAGCGCAGAACTCCCGCCGGCATGGTCCAAATGAACATGGGTGATGATGACGTACTGGACGTCTTCCGGAGCAAGTCCTTCGGTTTTGAGCGCGGCTAGAAGTTGAGGAACGCAGTGGGCGGTGTTATTGTCGATAAATGCAGCAGAGGTTTTGCCGTGACTTCTGTCCATCAAAAGGTAAGAGGCCGCATACTGCGGGTGGAGATAGTCGCAATCAATCGTGAGGATTTTGCGTTGGCCCAAGGTTATCACTCGGAAATGTTCCCTTATCTCAGGTTACAACCGGCCCACCGCATTTTGTAGGCGGGGTTGCACCAAGGCGCTTCACTGGGAGCAGAAAGCTTCGCGATCGGAGGTTTGGGGGCATATTGCGAAAACACATTTCCGTGAGTACGAAAAGAGCGTTGAAGGATCTGCGAAACCCAGCCGCTCACCAAGATGAGGCCAAAAACGAGACCGAGAACTGCGGGTAAAAAAGCTTTATTAAAACTCATGAAAACCATCTCCTCAAGATCAGCTCACTATACGTTCGAATGGGGCGATCGTGAAGTCTAAATTCGACAAGCGATGATGGCTAAATGTGAATCGTCTGATTTTGCACGGCCTAGGGTCAAGAGATTGAAGCCATTTTGACGCAGCATAGAGGCAAGAGCTTTTTCTGGATAGGTGAGGATCGCTGAAAAAACGCCTGTTTTTGGCCGTAAACCCTGAAAAAAACTCGCCACTACGCGTTGAGTCTCTTCAATAGGAAGGTTAGCCAGTGCTTGCCCCGCCCAGATTCCGTCGAAGCTTTCACGGGGCAGGCTTAAAAGGCGAGCATCTTTGGCTGCGTCCATCTCCTGGACTGTATAGCCGTGAGACTGGAGCCAGAGAGGAATTTCGGCCTGCGACGGGAGGCAAAATACCTGGCCTTGCGGCGGTAGATGAATGGCAAAGTGCTCAAGTAACTGACGAGTTTCGGCTGAAGGCATGATTGTTGGTACACCTTAATGAGCGCAGGTAAAAGGGCGATAGTCGGTAAGCCGATAAGGGGCGGGGGGTTGCCCCACGTAGGTGTAGATATGTTGACTGACTCCGACCAGGTCCCCTTTTCTGAGGGACAGAGGCCGCCAGGTACCCAGGTCATCGCGACCGAGTCGGATAGGATCAATCGAGATCTCGCCTAAGTAGGGGGCTTTGTCGAGCATGATCGCAGAAATGGGCTTAGAACCGGTGGCCACTAAAATATCAAAAATGGCTGGGTCGAAATCTTTGTTTCGGATATCCTCAAGGTCTTGCGCCGTGACATCTAGATGGCCGCTGATGGATTGGGTTTGCCCCTTTTTGCAGGAGGTGAACGTGGCGAGTAGCCGCCCGTTGCCTTGAAGATAGATGGCGGGGCCGTCCTCGTGGCAGGTTCGGGTGAGACCGAGGTAGTAGCCTTGCCGGGATGGGCAAGCCTCAGAAGCCGAAAGCACGGGAGGGGGCCGTTTCAAGCCGGAGAGGCTGGTTTGAATCGTGACTTTAAGTCCGGGGACGGCATCGACTTCTCGAGGAAAGGTGAGCCACATGAGATGGGGATTGGTTTTGGCGAGTTGTTGATCGAGCGTCCGGCTTTTAAAAGCTTGGGACGAATAACAGGTGATCAAGCCAAGAACTCTCAGATTGGGGTGAATTTCGCTGAGCAAAGGGGAGATGTCAAATTCGTCTTTATCTAGAATCCCGCCTTGTAAAAGCCCGCCGTCTGCTGAGCCTTTTTGGAGGCCATGAGATACCCAATAAATTCCCGCATAATCGGGCGAATGAAGCAGGGCTGAAAGGATGGCCAAATTGCCTTGATGGTAAACTTCGATTTCGTATCCTTCGTTCTCGAGTTGGTCGCGAAAGGTTTTTTCGAGTTCCATTTCAGTTTTCATGCCGCTGTGGGCGATGCTGGAACGCAAAAACCCCAGATATCCAGGGAGCTTTGCCGCAAGTTGCGCGGTGTCGTACGAGGTAATCAGGGCGACTTTGTGAGGGAGGTAGGTATTCGCGTGGGTGTTCGCGAACACACTCGCGCTGAGAGCCCAGGAGAGACAGGTGAAAATCAGAAGTATTTTGAAATTCGGCATAGTTGTTTTTTGGGTTACTTCTTTTGGGAAGCCTGTTCGAGTTGTTGGGCAAAATGCTGGGAATTTTTGCTTAAGGCGGAGCATGCCAATGCACTGATCTGCTGATCGTGGCAGGCTTGTTTCCAGATTTCGTCGGCTAGACGAAGCGCCTGATTGGCATCCGTGATTTTTGGATCGGCAAATTTTTGCGCGATGGTTTCGGAAATCCCGTTAATCCGCTGAAGTTGGCGGTTAAAGGCCTTTTGTTCAGCAGGTAAAATCCCTCGCTCAGTGGCGGTGAGGGAGTCGAGGGGCCTGAATTGAAGAGTCGGTGAGCCGGTTTGGTCGAGCATCACAACGCCGACCAGGATTCCGATAACCCCACCGATGGTGAGAATTCCGCCGCCATAAATCAAGGTATCTGGTGCCGTGCAGTCGCCACATTCGCGTCCTGTTGAAATGCCTAAGGTCACGAGCCCCGCGCCCCCTGCGGTACCTATGAGGCTGGCTCCGAGGACCACCAGGGCAGGAATCGCCGCGCCAGCGGTGGCCCCTGCGATGATCGCGTGGGCCGGACGCTGGAAGGCCACCTGGGTCAAGCCCATGCTGGCGAGGGTGAGAGCGGCGACTAACTGGATTCTTTTCTTGGCATCAATCATGGTTCAACTCCGGAGGCAGATTCTATACTAATATGACCTAAATGGTCAAGTATCGAGTTCTTTGGTGTCCAACTCTTTGATTTATAATATAAAAATGATAATATCCTATGGAAAGGTCGCCTCTCATCAATTCAATATGCCCTCCCTCAAATCCCATAACGAACTAGCCCCCGAACTTCGAACCCTCGTTAAGCGCTCCGTGGCACTTTTAGGAAATGTCATTCGAGAAGAACTGGGTTTGAAGGCCTATGGGCGGATTGAATCACTGAGAAAACAAATGACGGTGGTTCGAGGGTCCTCTCATGAGGTGGCCTATGCAGTCTTGAAACGCTCACTTGAGGACCTGCGAAAGCTTTCCATGCATCAACGCGAGGAAATCGCTCAGGCGTTTACCTTGATGCTCGAACTGATGAACGCCTGCGAAAGTTCCTATCGGACTTGGCGCCTGCGTTCAGGCTTAGCCGTTCATCTTGTGAAGCGACCCGATGCGATTATCTATGTTTTGACGGCCCATCCCACCGAGGCCCGATCGCCCGAGACGATTGCGTTGTTTCGGGAAATTCAGAACGCTTTGACCGAGTGGATCGACGATCCCAAGTCATTCGAAATCGAGAAACGAATCCTGAGTTTATTAAGAGTGGCTTGGAGGCTCTCGCCTTCACGGAGGCGTAAACCCACCGTGCGGGATGAGGCCGATGCCATTTATTCGATGGTGCTGCAAAGTGATACTTTGGGCGCGATCCTTCGGGCTAATCGCGAGATTGCTCCGGTTTTTCTTCGAACTTGGGTGGGTGGGGATAAGGATGGTCATCCGGGTGTCGATGAGGTTCAACTTCACCAGAGTTTACAGGCTTCGCGCACGGTCTTGCTTCAGCGGTTCGAGTCTGGGGCAAGTCGTCTATTCAAACTCGCAGAGCGCATGGGTGATCCCCAGTTGATGGGGGAGCTTAAACCCGTTCGGCAGGCCCTGAAAGGTTTGCGCGAACTCAAAAGAGGGGATGGCCGGCGAGTGGGGCGATTGCGCACGGTACTTAAAGGGGTGACGGATTTTCATCCCCTGGCGGCGGAGCTCCGGCTACTCTTAAAAGTTTTTCCTGGCCTGGTCGTTCCGTTAGAACTTCGGGAGTCGTCGGATCTTCTCTGTCAAGCCGCGGAAGGCAAGCCTCTTGCGATTTCTCGAATGATGGTCAAAGTGCGCGTACTTTCGGAGGGCGGGGATCCGAAATGGTATGCCCGAGGTTTGATTATCAGCATGGCCTCGAACATGGATCATGTGCGAGCCGCCGCAGCGGTCGTAAAAAAGCAATGGGGTAGCATTCGTCTGCCGATTATTCCGCTCTTTGAACAGAACGTGGCCCTTGAGTCAGCTCCCCAAATTGCGGGGCAAATGCTTGCGGATCGTGAACTTCGGGCGGCGGTTCATGAGTATTGGGGCGGTTATTTTGAAATCATGGTGGGGTATTCGGACTCGGCCAAAGAAACGGGTGTCCTTAAAAGCCGGCTCGAAATCGCCGCGGCGATTCATAGTCTAGACCGAGTGTACCGAAAAGCCCAAAAAACAGGGACGTTTAAACCCGTATTTTTTCACGGCTCTGGCGGGAGTACGGACCGGGGGGGCGGCTCGATTGAGGAGCAAACCGCCTGGTGGCCGGATAGTGCGTTGAGGATTTACAAAGCGACCATTCAAGGCGAGACGATCGAACGTTCGACGGCTAGTCCGGAGATTACGCGGCGGCGTTTGGATCAAATTGCACAAAGGGTTGGGGCAGGGGGGGCTAGCGCTTATCAGGCGAGTGCGGTGCTCAGGCGTTTTGCCGACGCAACTTCGATTTATTATCGCGTGATGATTGGCAATCCTGAATTTTTGAAAGTCGTGAGTTGCGCCACGATTTATCGGTACCTTTCCGATTTAAAGATGGGTTCACGTCCCTCGAAACGAGGCCAGGTGCTTTCAGTTGGAGCGCTTCGTGCGATTCCGTGGGTGATGTGTTGGACTCAGACGCGCGCGCTCTTTCCGACCTGGTGGGGGGCGGGGAGCGCGTGGCGGTCCATGAGTGCTCGGGACCAGAAAGAGTTACGGAAGCAGTATGGCTTGGATCCACTTTTTTGCTCTTACGTCAAAGTCCTTGCCTCGACTTTGGCTAAGGTTGAATTGCCGATTTGGCAGCTTTATCTCGAAAACAGTGGTTTGGATGCGGAGCTCACGCGCAAAACAATCAGCGATTTTCGGCGTGAGTTTCGGCTTGCGGTGACTTTTGTGCGCGCAATCACGGGGGAGCGGGATTTGTTGGGTTTTCGTCCGTGGCTGGGTACGAGTATTCGATTAAGAGCGCCGATGATTCACCCTTTGAACCTCATTCAGGTTCTCTTATTGAGGGATCCTGATCCCGCCTTGCTTCGGTTGACCGTGACCGGAATTTCGAGTGGGATGATGACGACGGGGTGAATGTGGATCGATTTGACTTCTCCGGATTTTCATGACTTTCTGATGGGATGAAAACCCGCGTTCGTTTCCTGAGTTTTGTATTCGCACTGATTGCGGCAACCTCGGCGCAAGCCAACCTGATTTGGCCATCCTTGTCCCCGTCTTTAGCCTCTCCGCTGTTTCAGATTTTTGGGACGGATGATTATCGAATCGGGGACCAGTGGGGTAAGCATGCGGTCACTCAAGCTGAAATAGATGTCGGTGGGGCTGTTTTTCGGCGAGTGGCGCTCGCGACCGCAAAATACGGAAGTGGTGGAACCGCCTTTTACCTGGGTAAATTTAACGGACTTCATGTGATGGCGACCAACTATCACGTCATGGAAGCTTTCGGTTGCGATGGGTCTCCAGTCAAATTTCCTTTTACGGGTAAGAATTTCACGTGCTCAAAACTTTTTGGGCTTTGGACCGATATTGATCTCTCACTCTTTGCGATTCCGGTCTCTGCCGGGGATGAAGCCACGCTTTTGGGCTTAGGCCGTAACTTTGACTTCGATGCCAAAATTTATCCGGGGCAGAAGCTCCTGACCCTTGGTTTTGGGATCGCCGGAAACCCTGCGGGCAAGCTGATGGCAAATCAAGACGACGACTGCAAGGTGTTCTCGCAGGCCGATGATTATCGTTTCATGGGCGATCCGGACGAGTACAATCCCGGCCCCTATAAGGCCTGGTCGTTCGCTAACGGGTGTGATGTTTCGCACGGCGACTCGGGATCCTCGTTCGTTGACCGGGAGACTGGCCAGGTCGTGGGGATCGTCTGGACCGGCCGGGTGCCAAAATCTCCTGAAGTTCAAAGTTCGAAATACCTGGGAGAGATGCTGAAAGTTCAAAGTTCAAAAATCTGGACCGAATTGACCTACACGGTCCCTGCTCCGAAAATCCGTGAAAAGCTTAAAGAAATCATTGCCAACGGCTCCCTGGATGAGCTCAGTCGCAAAACCCTAGAAGCCGTGATCGGCAACCGGACGGAGTGAGTCCAGAGCCTGCAGACTGTCTAAGGTAGGATGGACTGTCTCATCTTTAGACAGGTTCGTAGTTTGATTTCAGGGGTTGGCTTTTTTGGCTCTAGTGAGATCGGGTACTTTGCGCATTAAGTCCTGTAAAAGTTTCGGCATCGGCCTTGCTTTAGGGCGCTCGACTGATCATGGAGTCAGTTTGACAAAATGGGATTGCGCATGATATGGTCTCGCGCGGTCAAAATTTTGCGCTCAGGTCTGCGTCAAGTTTCGATTCAGGTTTGAAGCGGCTTTATATTTTTTCATCAGGGTTTTGTCCAGCATCGGAGGTTTTGATGTTCAAAGTAGGCGATAACGCAGTTTATCCAGCTCACGGCGTGGCAGTCATTAAGCGTATTGAAGAAAAGGAAGTAGGGGGAAAGAAGAAGAGATTTTATGTTCTTCAGGTCGTCGATAACCAAATGACGATTATGGTCCCTACGGATAATGTGGCTTCTGTGGGACTACGCGAAATTATTTCTAATAAAGACGTTAAGACCGTCTACGATATTCTGAAAGAACGGAATGTCAAAATCGACCAGACCACCTGGAACCGTCGTTACCGTGAATACATGGAAAAGATCAAGACGGGCTCGATTTTTGAAATCGCTGAAGTTTTGCGAAATCTTTTCTTACTCAGGCACAGTAAAGATCTCTCCTTTGGTGAACGTAAGATGTTGGATCAAGCCAAGCACTTGCTCGTCAAAGAGATTTCTTTGGCCAAAAACACTCAAGAAGATCAAATCGAACAGGAAATTCAGACTATTTTCGCGAGCTGATGAACACTGTGATTCGTCCGATCAAACTGACCAACACGCTTACGGGAAAAAAGGAGCTATTTGAGCCCCGAGAACCTGGTAAGGTGAGTCTTTATTCATGCGGACCCACGGTCTACAACTATATCCATATCGGTAATCTGCGGGGTGGACTCGTAGCGGATTTGTTTTACCGTTATTTTAAGCGGGTTGGGTACGACGTTAATTACGTACGTAATTACACCGATGTGGATGATAAAATCATCAAGCGGGCGAACGAAGAAGGGATTTCCGCCGAGGCGGTTTCGAAAAAATACATTCAGGAAGTCGAAAAGGATTACGCGGCTTCGGGGATGCTTGAACCTACCCATAAGCCGACAGTCACGGACCATATGGTTGAAATCATTGCGCTGATTGAGCGGCTGATTGCCAATGGTCATGCTTATGTGATCGAATCCGGCGAAGTCTTGTATTCGATCGAAAAATTTGATGGCTACGGTAAGCTTTCACATAAGCAGCCTGAGGATCTCGTGGCGGGGATGCGGGTGGATGTGAACGAAAAGAAGAAAAGCCCCCTTGATTTTGCACTGTGGAAACCTGCCAAGCCCGGCGAACCGGCTTGGGAAAGTCCGTGGGGTAAAGGGCGGCCGGGGTGGCATATTGAATGCTCGGCCATGTCGAGTCGTTGGATCGGTGATCAGATTGATGTGCACCATGGCGGCGAAGATTTGATTTTTCCGCATCATGAAAATGAAATCGCGCAAAGCGAGGGCGCGAGTGGCCATGCACCTTTTGTGCGCTATTGGTTACACCATGCTTTTCTAACCCTTTCTAAAACGAAGATGTCCAAGAGCTTGGGCAACGTTTTCACCGCGCGTGATTTTTTGATAAAATTTTCGGGCGAGTTCGCACGTTTTCTTCTTTTGGGGGTCCATTATCGGTCGCCCATTGATTTTGACGATCATGTGGTCGAACAGACCATGACCGGGCTGCAGCGGATTTACGAGGCTAAAGCCAAAGCGCAGCAGGTGGCTAAACAGGTTCGGGCTCATGCAGATCTTCGGGCCGAAGGGGCTTGGGGCGCGTTTCTGGCCTCAAGCGAGAAAGCGCGCACAGAGATTGATGAATGCTACGCCAATGATTTCAATACTGCAGGAGCGCTGGCAGCGCTGTTTACACTGATCCGTGAGTTTAACCGGACCCTGGCAGAACCTCTCGGACAGGCCACTCCTGCGGCCGTTTTAGGCGCCACCGAACTTTTGCGGGTGATCGAAGATGATATTGGCGGCATGATCGGTATCGGCCGGCAGGATCCGACGTACGCGCTTGAGGATTTGGCACGAATCAAGGCGGAACGTGCGACAGCCGGGGGAAGCACGCTTCCGACTGAAGCCGAAATTTTGCAGGGGATCGAAGATCGCAAAACTGCCCGCGCGTCTAAAGATTTTGCCAAGGCTGATCAAATTCGCAAGGATTTAGAGGCCCGCGGAGTACTGCTGAAGGACGGACCCCAGGGGACGAGTTGGTCCTATAAATAGCATGCAGCTAGTCAGCCATCAGCTAACAGCAATCAGCTTTTTAAACGCAATCAAAGACGTGTATTACTGCTAGACGGATGTAATTTTTCGTCTTAGCTGACGCCTGTTCGCTGATGGCTGATTAGCTACCCTCGCTTTAAGAGCGTACCCGTTCGACCGAAATGACCCCTCGTTTGCTTTCCAGGGCGCTTTGAACTTTGTGTAACTGCGAGATATCGCTCACCTCGATATCAAAAAGCGCGATGGCTTTTTTGTCCTTAGTGGTGCGGATATTGGCTGATGAAATATTTACGCCGCACGCCGAGAGGGTCTGAGACATCAGGGCAAGCAAGCCGGGCTCATCCAAGGTGAGTACTCGAATTCGAACGTGCCGCCGCATGACGCCTTTGTCGGGTTGGTTCCATTGCACGTCCACGCGGCGCTCTTGGTCGTTGTCGATCGCCTTGGTGCAAGTGACAGTGTGGACCGTGACCCCACGACCTCGGGTAATAAAACCAACAATGCTGTCGCCCGGAAGCGGAGAGCAGCATCGGCCGAAGCGGATGAGTATGTCATCCAGATTGGCCACGGTAATCGCATTGCGGGTTTCGCTGCGTCGAGTGGCGGCCTTGAAAACCTTTTTGAGAAAACTCTCATCCTCGGCCTTGGCATCTTCTACGGTGTGCTCAAGCGCCTCTTTGGGTACTAAGTAAGGAATAACGTGTTCGGTTTGGGTGCGGCCATAACCAATTCGGATCGCCATCTCATCGACGGTCTTAAAACCCAGGGCCTGCGCGGCCTTGAGGAGCTCGCCTGATTTTTCGACTCGATTGACGGACATCGAATAGGGCTTGAGCGCCTTATCCAGAAGTTCACGCCCGATTTCCATGGCTTTAAGACGCTCTTGGATTTTGATGTGAGCGCGAATTTTGGCCTTGGCGCGCGAACTGCGCACGATCTTGAGCCAGTCCTTGGAGGGTTCTTGCGTGGGTGAGGTGATGATCTCGACTGTATCTCCTGATTTGAGGCGGTGTTTGAGCTGGACGATCTTGCCGTTTACCTTGGCGCCGACGCATTTGTGGCCAACGTCCGTGTGGACAGAATAGGCAAAGTCGAGTGGCGTGGCGCCGTGGGAAAGCTGCTTGACCTGTCCTTTGGGCGTGAACACGAAAACATCTTCTGCAAAAAGGTCAATTTTAACGGTTTCTAAAAACTCGTTCGGGTCCGAAAGATCTTTGTGCCACTCCAGCAGGCGGTTAACCCATTCCACGTTTTCGTGCGAGTGAGAATCGAATTTGCCTTCTTTGTACTTCCAATGCGCGGCGATCCCCTTTTCTGCCACCTGGTCCATATCATTGGTGCGAATCTGGATTTCAATGCGCTCGCCTGAGGGACCAATCACGGTGGTGTGGAGCGATTGATAGCTATTGGCCTTGGGCATGGCGATGTAGTCTTTGAAACGCCCAGGAACGGGCTTGTAGGTGGCATGGATCACCCCCAAAGACTTGTAGCATTCGGTGATATTGTCCACGACGATTCGAAAAGCGATGAGATCGTAGATATCCTCGTAGTCCGTTTGACGACGCTCCATTTTTTTGAAAATAGAGTAGAAATGTTTGGCCCGTCCGCCAACCGTGGCCTTGATGTCGTATTCGCCCAGTTTTTCGAGGATAATATCACAAACCTCGTCAGTGTACTTGTCTCGCTCGATTTTCTTCTTGGTGACTTTTTGCGCCAAGCGATAGTAGACGTCCGGATGGAGGTAGCGGAGGCAAAGATCTTCTAGTTCTATCCTGAGCCAGCCAATACCCAGGCGATTAGCGATCGGGGCGTAGATTTCCAGGGTTTCCTGGGCGATCATTTTTTGCTTATAGGGAATTAAATGCTCGAGCGTCTGCATGTTGTTGAGGCGGTCAGCCAGCTTGACCAGGATGACCCGAATATCCTTGGCCATGGCGAGGATCATTTTTCTGAAGTTCTCGGCCTGTTTTTCTTCTGAGGTTTTGAACGTGATTTTTGAAAGCTTAGTGACGCCATCGACGAGTTCGGCGATGTGCTTGCCGAATTCCTCTTCGATTTGCACCAGTGTCGTCGAGGTATCCTCGACGGTATCATGGAGTAGTCCGGCCGCGATGCTGGGGATATCCATCTTCAAATCCGCGAGGGTTTGAGCTACTTCAGTGGGGTGGGTCATATAGGGATCGCCGCTGGAGCGCAGCTGGCCTTGGTGCGCGCGTTCGGCGACTTCATAGGCTTTGCGGACGAGGTCGAGTTTGGCATCGGGATAGTAGCTGGAGATTCTACTGCAAATGGATGCGATCGTGGCTTGGGGCTTTTTTTTGGCCATTAGGCGAGGGCCTCCGCTCGCAGTTGTTGTGCGACGATGGCCTTGAGCTTCCGATAGGCGGTTTCGAGCTGGTCGTTCACGACCACTTGGTGAAATTCAGAAATGCGCTCCATTTCGGTTGCAGCATTGTGGATTCTTTTTTGAATAGTTTGTTCGCTGTCGGTCTTTCGGGCGCGCAGGCGGGCTTCGAGGATCTCAATGCTGGGCGGGGCGATAAAGACGGTAAAACATTGCGTTGGGTAGGCCGTTCGCAGGCTCGCTGATCCTTGAACGTCGATGTCGAGCAGAACTGATTTTTCATGATGAAAGGCTTTTTCGATGACATCTTTGGAGGTGCCATAATAGTTGCCGTGAACTAAAGCCCATTCCGCAAATCTTCCCGCCCGGATTTGAGATTCGAATTCCTCTTTTGAAAGAAAAAAATACTCCCGGCCGTGAGTTTCTGCTCCGCGAGGTGGGCGAGTGGTGCACGAGATAGAAAGGACGAGTTCGGAAAAATCCTCAAGAAGACGCTGACACAGGGTCGTTTTTCCGGCACCTGAGGGGGCTGAGATGACGATGAGTTTACTTTGGCTCATTCTAGGTCCTTTGCTTTGAGTCATCCGCCTATGATAGCCTAAAATCAGCCCGACGTATCGGGTGCATGTGCGAGCGCCGCTTGACCCATTGCGCGAAATTTTTCAGTGCGGTCCATGATGAGTTTTTTCGGCGATTTTTTGGCGTTTGCTTTGGCTTGCTTGATGAGAGGGTTTAAATGCTGAGCGATGCCCTCTTTTAAAAGACTGGCCGCCAAATTCCAGTCGCGATGAGCGCCTCCTTGGGGTTCGGGTAAGATGGCATCAATGACTCCGAGTTTCAGGAGGTCGGTGGGGTTCATTTTGAGACGGTCGGTAGCACGTTCAGCCAGGCTCGAGTCGCTCCATAAAATGGCGGCGCAGCTTTCAGGGGAGATGACGGCGTAAGTGCTGTATTCTTGCATTAACACGCGGTTGCCGACCCCGATGGCGAGGGCTCCGCCCGAGCCCCCCTCTCCAATGACGACGGAAATAATCGGCACATTCAACCCCGCCATGAGGCGAAGGCACTCGGCAATGGCTTGGGATTGGCCTCGCTCCTCAGCTTCAATCCCAGGATAGGCGCCCGGAGTGTCCATCAGGGTAATCATCGGCATTTTGAATCGTTCGGCCATTTGCATGAGCCGCATGGCTTTGCGATACCCTTCGGGTCTGGCCATCCCGAAGTTGCGTTCTATTTTTTGTTTGGTGGTTCGGCCTTTTTGGTGCCCCAAAATCATGACCGTGATGTCACCTTTGTCAGTTTTCCAGGTGGCAGTACCTCCCAAAATCGCCTGGTCATCCCCAAAAGTTCTATCCCCTTGAAGTTCAAGAAAGTCGGGAAAAAGTAGGTCGATATAGTCTCTCGTGTAGGGGCGGGCGGGATGACGGGAGAGTTGCACGCGTTGCCATGGGGAAAGGTGGGCGTAAGTCTCGTCGATGAGAGTTTCAAGTTTCTTATTTAAGATATTGATTTCATTGCTGAAATCTACACCCTCTTGTTTGGCCAATGCGCGTAGGTCCTGAAGTTTTTTTTCTAGGGCGACAATAGGTTTTTCAAATTCAAAAAAAGCTTCCATGTCCGGGTATTAACATCGATTTTCGGCAAAGGCTCGCGGTTTTAGTGGGGGGTCTGCCAACCGGCGACATGACCGCCTTCAAAAAATACGACGCGACGTCCGCCCAGTCCCCAGCGGCTAGAGAGGCCCGAAAAATAAGTCCAACGTTGGTTTCCTTCGCGGGAATCCCCGGCGGATTCCACTTGGCTAGGCTGACCCCAAAGGGCCATCACTTGGTTCATGGGCATGCCCAACACAAGATGTTCAGCGTAAGTGGTTTGGGCGCGGGCTTCGTCGCCGGTTTCATCGTCGCCAAAAAGGTCGCCCGATTGGGTCGTAGATTCGGTAGCAGCGGGCCGCGAGTCGGAAGCTGGATTTCGAAAACGAGCGGCAGCCGCAGCGACGGGGTCGGCCCGTGGGTCGTCCGAATTATCTTTGAGCCCCAAGGCTGCGCATCCGGTGAGGGTGAGAAATAGGGACGAAATGGAAATCCATCGAAAGAGGTGAAACTTCTTCATACGGCCTCCATGCCTATAGGGGTATCGGCAGGGGGCTGGGGAACTTGAAGACAGAGTTTTGACGGATTAAGATGTCAAACCTGATAATATTTTTCCGACCGCGGCCCCGTAATTTGATGCCGCTTCAGCATTTCAAAAAGGGTGCTTCGGGCAATCCCTAGGGCTTGCGCCGCTCGACCGCGATTTCCGCTCGTGAGTTTGAGGGCTCTTAAAAGCATAATGCGTTGCATTTCATCCAGTGAAACCACCGGAACTCCTAGTTCCAGTTCGGGTCGAGCGTGGATATGTTCAGGGGTGAGCAAAAACTCAAAGGCCTTCTCGTCGAGCATGGCGCTATTTGGGGAGGCGAGGCCGCAGGCCCTTTCGACTCCATGGCGGAGTTCTCGAACATTTCCGGGCCAGGCATGGGCTTGCAGTCGCAGTAGCGCCTGGGCGGAGATGCCCCGTTTGAACTCTTTGGCAAACCGACGGGCTAAAAGGGCGATGTCTTTCGGCCTGGTGCGCAGCGTAGGAATTTGAATCGTGATCGAGGCTAAGCGGTAGTAGAGATCGCGCCGAAACTTGCCCTGCTCAACGAGCTGGAGCAGGGGATGATGGGTGGCGCAGAGGAGGCGGACATCCGAATGAGAAATTCGATCAGAGCCGACCGGTCGAATTTCTCCGTCTTCGAGAAAGCGGAGGAGTTTGACTTGAATGTCCAACGGAAGATCGCCGACTTCGTCCAAAAACAGCGTGCCACCGTGGGCCTGGATCAGCGCGCCGGGGCGATGGTGAGAAGCTCCCGTAAAGGCCCCTTTGACGTGGCCAAAAAGCTCGCTTTCGACCAGGGACATCGAGAGCGCCCCACAATGAAGAGGAATAAACGGGCCGGATGCGCGTCCACTCCACGCATGAATGAGATGGGCGAGAACCTCTTTGCCCGTGCCAGTTTCGCCCGCGAGGTAAATCGAAAGAGGCGTATGCGCCGCTTTTTTTGTCAGCCAAAGGGTTTGCGTTCCTTCGTCCGTGCAGGTCAGCCAAGGTCGAATATGGGTGGGTTGGTTGGGTTGGGAGCCTAGGTCGGTTTCCCTTTCTAAAGTCAGGCGGGTTTCCCCGACTCGAATGGGAAGGCCAGCGGGCAGCTGCGCTTCTCGCACAAAAAGATCACCTAATTGTAGAGGTTCCCCCCCTTCTGCGACGCGTAGCCAAAAAGGGGATTCTTCATTTGCCGCAAAAGCCTTTTGAGGGGGTGTCCAAAGGGTGGCGGCTTCTGCGGGGACTGTCGGGTCGCGCAGCGGGATCGTGGCGGTTTCGCCACGGCCTAAAATGGCTGATCCTCTCAGGGAGAGAAGACGGGTTTCGCCGGACGGGTCTTGAATTCTGAGTTTCCATTTCATCATAGACTCGCCAAAAGCAACTTCTGTTCCATCCGCGTTTCATGGCTCGTTCTATTTGCCGGATACGGGGACAACACGGTATACTGGGCAAGAGACAACCCATGCATGAATCCAAAAAAACTTATAAAACTCAAATAGGTGTGAGTCTTGATCGAGGGACTCGTTTTCTGGGCTTGGGGTTGATGCTGTGTTTTGCGGCCCTCTTAGCGCTTCAGTGGGGCATCACTTCCAGATGGTTCATCTTTGCACTCGGGGTAGCGGGTTTGAACCTCTTGATCTTGGTTTTGTTACGACTTCCAAAGGCGTGGAGGGCCTCGCGTAAAATTTCAAAAGCCGCTCTTGAAAGTAAGGCCCTCGATCAAGCGCATGCGGGGCTTCGAAAGGGCGAATACTTCGGAATGGGTTTTGAAACGCCACTTTCGCGGGAGGAATTCAAGGCCGCCGCCAAAAAATGGGCGGGTCGGAGTTTTAAAAATTGGAAGGTCGCACGGGATACGGAGCAGGAAGTTCAGATGGTTTCAACGGGGGGGGCGCTCAGTCACCTCGGGGTGTGGGTTGCTCATCTGGCCTTGATCGTGGCCCTGGTTGGCGTCCTATGGAGTAGTCTCTTTGGTTTTCAGGCCAGACTGATTGTCGCTGAAGACGGGCGCACCGATTACGCTCAGCCTTTGCGGGGGATTTTGCCTCAGGGGTGGAGTCGCTACCCTGCCGAGCAAAAGTCGTACGCACCGTATGCTAAAATGAACTTTGAAGTGGCGGGTACTGATTACGACCCGCTTGAACAGTCCACGACCCTCCGAATTTATGAAAAAGGCGCGCTGGTTTCAACAGTAGATGTTGATTCAGAGCGCCCGGGTGAATTCGGGGCCTGGAAGTTCTTTCAGGTGGGGTATGGCCCAGGGGGCCGTTCGAGCGTGGATTTGAGCGTGATCGATTCGGCGGATGGCGAAGAACGAAATTTCCCTAAAATCGGGCGGGGCGAGGGACTGGAGCTGGATTCCTATCGGTTCAAGGTTTTAGATATCCAACCCGAGAGCGAGTTCAATCGGCCGGCGATTGAGATCGAATTTCAACAAAATGATTCTTCTCCTGAGAAATTTTGGATTTTTAGTGATCATCGGGATTACGATTTCATTCGTCGTAAACAAAGTCGGGCGCATTTTGTCCTTCATTCGGTTCGCCCGCTTCAGCAAAGCGAATTGATCATGAGCCGCGATCCTGGCGTGGCGCTCATTTGGGTGGGGTTAAGTTTGGCGGTCGTTCTTTTGGCTTGGGCAATGATGGCCTCGCCCTCGCGCAAGTCTTGGCTGGCTTGGCGGCCCGGGATGGTTACATGGGTAGGATGGAGTGATCAGCCGTTCTTGTTTGAACCTCGCTTTGAAGCACAATCGAAAAGTCTCAAAAGAAACCTGATCGCGTCACCCGTACGGCGGCGTAGTTTTTGGAAATGGCTTTTGGGGGGCCTTTTTTTTGGATTTTCGGTGTGGGGGACGATGGCGTACGGCCCTCGGCTTTGGCGACTTTATGAAACCCGGACGTGGGTTTACCCTCATCTGAACGTAGTCTTAGCGTTTGCGCATCGGTATGTGGGGCGATTGACCTTCTTGCCCGTGGCTCTTGCGATGGCTCTGGCTGGCATTTATGCCTTTCGCGCTGGACTCCAAAGTCGAGCTTATCGCCTGGGCCTGCTCGGCTCCTTGGGTTTTCTGGGGGTGGTTTTGGTTCTCAGGCCATCGGATTTGGGCTGGGCCGGAGGCGTGGTCCTGATTCTGGCTTTGGGCGCGGGGGGTTTGGCCCAAGGGTTGGAGGTTTGGGAAGCTCAGTGGGCGACGCAAGCGGAGGCTCAGTTAAAAGCCCAGGCGAAGCGCCGTTTTAAGCTCTTTCCGCCAGCACCGCTTCGGTTTTCAGTAGGGATGAGCGTCATCTCGCAGGTTTTGTGGGGCATGCTCTGGGGGGGGTTAGGGCTGGCAAAGATATCCATCTTTTCAAGCGTGGCGGTGTTGGGCCTGCTGGCTTGGTTGGCGTTTGGGGTCGCATTTTTTAGGCCCGCACTTTTTGAGGCGCGCTTGCCCTCTTTGGATCGTCTCGCTCGATGGGGTTATCGCGGGGTATTTTTGGGTTTTTGTTTTTGGACCGCTCATTTGCTTTTAACCTCGTATTTGTCCCAAAGGGCTACGGGTTTAGCCTGGGTTGAGAGTAGGCCAAACGTTTGGGGGCTCGCGGCTTGGCTGGTTTTGGGTGTTGCTCTGCACTTCCCAAAGTGGGACAAGGGGAGCGTTCTTTTGCCGATTTTGGCAATTGCGGCAATGTGGGTGAGCTATGGCGGGTGAGTTTGTTGCAACTTTAGGAGATGCCTCTCAAATCGATCAAATCATCAAAGGCGCCTTTGTGAAAGGTCGGCGCGAGCCTCGGATTGCCATGGTGGGGCGGTCGAATGTGGGTAAAAGCTCGCTGATTAATGCGTTGATGGGTGGAAAGCTCGCGAGAGTGAGTAATGATCCTGGAAAAACCCGGCAAATTCATTTTTATTTTTGGAAAGAGGTCGGAAAGGTGATTGCTGATCTTCCGGGGTATGGTTACGCGCGCGCGGGCCATGAGGAGCGGGATCGTTGGGCGAAGTTTATTCAACAGTATTTTCGCGCGGATGAAGGCCTAGAACGAGCCATTGTGTTATTGGATTCGCGGAATGGCCCGACGGATTTGGATCGCGATGCGATTCGATTTCTCAGTTCAGAAAGTATTTCAGTTCAGTTTGTGTTTACCAAAGTGGATCAACTCAAAACTCAGTCTGAGCGCGCCGCTCGTCGCAAGGAAGGTTCCGCTGAGTTGTTGAAGTTGGGACATGATCCGAGTTTAGCGCTTTGGGTTTCGAGCAAGGAAGGAACGGGTTTGAAGAATTTGGAGCGAGAACTGGCGCAAGGCAGGGTTCCTGTGTGAAACCCTGGTTTCCTCGCATCGGCATCGTTGCGCCTTCTTCGAAGGTTCCTGAAATCGAGTTTTCACTCGGGGTCGATAAAATTCGGGCCGCGGGATTTGAAGTTCAAGTTCATCCCCAGGTGTTTGAAGGTCATTTGTTTTTTGCCGGAACGGACGCGCAGCGCGCCGAGGCTTTCTTCGAATATGCCATACTTTCTTCAGTGGATGTTCTTTGGGCCGCGCGGGGCGGTTATGGGGCCATTCGGTTGTTACCCCTGCTCGAGAAAATGACCCAAAAAAGGGGCATTCCCCCTAAGAAATTGCTGGTCGGATTTTCGGATTCTACCGCCTTATTGGAATTTGTGCGAACCCGGTGGAAGTGGTCGACGCTTCACGCGTCGATGCCCGGACTTCGAAAGTTTTGTGCCTTGCCTCCGCACGAATGGCAAACCTTGCTTCAGTGGATTCGACGGAAATCGGTCGCCCACCCCTTCGGGCGGGGTACGCGGTTAGAGTTTTTGGGTTCAGCGCCCCGCCAGGCGATTTCGGGTGTAGTGGTTGGAGGAAATCTGACCGTCTGGACCTCGCTCATTGGAACCCCTTATGCGGGCAACGCTCGAGGAAAAATCGTTTTTTTTGAGGACGTCGATGAGAACCTTTACCGGATTGACCGCATGGTTCAGCAATTGATTCATTCGGGGGCACTCAAGGGCGCGCGCGCCGTGGTTTTGGGAAATTTCATGGGCTGTCGAGACACCGTGCCTTCGGTTTTGGTTCGGCGCCCAGCGGCGCAGGATCTGGAGCGGATGATTCATTCTCCCCAGGAGTCGGAGCTTGGGCCTCTGCGGCCCTCCCTTGAGCCCTCACGTGGAATTGAAGCGATTTTTTCAGAAATTACGAAAGCCTATGGCATTCCCATCGCCCGAGGTTTGCCCGTGGGGCATGGCCCCGAAAAGGTTCCCCTCCCGCTTGGGGCCACGTTCAAGCTCAGTCCACGTGGCGCGCTGGCGTTGATGAAATGGGATTGGTTGCAAATGAAAAAAATGTGATTTCTTCATTTGTCTTTGAACGTTCCCGTGCTACTAAGCCGATGAAGTTTTGATATGGTCTAGTCACATAGGACACGAGGGCAGCATGGATCAGGATCGTAGGATTCGAGAGCAGTTTGTGTCGACGTTGACGCACGATCTGCGCAATCCCCTGACCTCAGCTAAGATGGCGATTCAGTTGTTAGGTCGTCAGATGGATGTATCGCCTCCGAAGGCGCTCCATCAGGCGCGCCTCATTAACCAAGCGATTTCAAGCATTGATCGCGCGGATCGGATGATTCAGGATCTTTTAGACGCTAGTCGCCTTCGCGAGGGCGAAAGTCTTCCGATTCAGGTGGTCCCTTGTGTCTTGAAAACCGTCATGACCGAAACGATCGAGGATTTATCCCTGATCTATGGCAATCGGTTTGTGCTCGAGTCAGACGGCGATTTAGCCGGGTATTGGTGTTGCGATGGGTTAAAGCGAGTGATCGACAACCTGATCTGTAATGCGATCAAATATGGTAAATCGGATGGGAAAATTACTTTGCGGCTCAAGGATCAGGGGGCGAGGGTTTTGATATCAGTGCATAACGAAGGAGAAGCCCTTTCTTCGGATGAGCGGGAGCGCATTTTTGAGCCATTTTATAGGACGCATTCGGCACAAAATGGCGGAAAAAATGGCTGGGGCTTGGGCCTAACCCTGGTGCGCGGGATGGTGCAAGCCCATGGTGGGACGGTTCATGTTGTGAGCCAGGTGGGGGATGGTACGACATTTACTTTGGATCTTCCGAAAGATTGCCGGTAAACTGCTCCTTGAGGTGACCGATGGACGAAGGGGCAGAGTGGATTCACTTAGGGGCAGCGGAACATTCAGAGGCCAAACGCCTCAAAAGTGCGCTTGAGGATCTCGGGGTGGAACTTCAAATCCTGAGCGATCCTGAGAGTTGTAGCACAGGGGGTTGCAAGCCCAAGCTTGAGATCATGGTTCGCAAGCGGGATCTAGAAAAGGTAAAGTCCTTTTTTGAGCGTGAGCGGCTCAGGGATTTGGGAGAATTAGAGCATGATCAAGCGCTCGCCGATGTGGTTTTTGATCCGGAGCAAGAAAACGCTCATTGTCCCGCATGTGGAACGGAGTTTTCGACGAAGTTGACGGAGTGCCCTGACTGCGGGCTTTGTTTCGGTGGATAAACGGAAAATTTTAGAACTGATGATTGCGCGCATCCAGGCGGAGCTAGAGGGGGTGTTTCAGGCGGCGCGTGCGGCGCATGAAGCCGCAACCCATGACGAAGCCAAGCCCGAGAATCAATATGACACTCGGGGTTTAGAGGCTTCTTATCTGGCTGGGGCTCAAACCCAAAGGGCGGCTGAGTTACAGGCACATTTAGCGGCTTTTCGGACGTTGGAGTTACCCGAGAGGGGGGCTAAAGACCCTATTGAACTCGGAGCGCTCGTTGAACTTGAACTCGCAGGAACCCTTGCACGGCGCAGTTTTTATTTCATGGTCCCTCGGGGGGGCGGCACCTCCGTGACTTTTGAAGGGCGTTCAATCCTGGCTCTTGTGCCGAGCTCGCCGATGGGTGAGGCGTTACTGGGTCGTAAGTCGGGTGAAGACATTGAAGTCGAAATTCAAGGGGGCACGCGAGCCTATCATATCGTGAGGGTGGGGTAAGGCATGAAACCTGAATTTTCGCGCATGGAAGTAGCCGGCACTCTGATCAGCGATTATGTGTTTCACAAACCTCAAGGTGCGCCCAAGCAGGTGATTTTTTTGCTGCACGGTTATCAGCAAACGGGCGCCTATTTGTTTAAAAAGTTAGAGGCGTCCTTTCCGGAAAACGCCCTGGTGATTTCTCCGAATGGACCTTTTCCTGTTCCCACCCTGAAGAAAGACGGGAGCCGTCGCATCGGATTTTCGTGGTATTTTTACGACTTTTCAACCGACTCCTATTTTATCGATATGAAGGTTTCAATCGAGCTGATCGAAGGGTTCGTGCAGCGTCTCGGGCTGGTGGACCTTCCTAAGCGCATCGTGGGTTTTTCACAGGGGGGGTACCTCGCACCGTTTGTGGCCGCGCGACTCCAGAATGTCCGGCAAGTGGTGGGAGTGGCCGCCGAATTTTTGGGGCAGGAACTTCGGGAGTCGATCGAGTTGCGAGAGCCGGGAGCGGCGTGGCCGCCCGCTTTTCGAGTGGATGCGATTCATGGTGAGCAGGATGACGTGGTTAAGCCGGGGCGTTCTCGGCAGCTTCACGCGGAGGCCCTGGAGCAAGGAATTCAGGGCGAGTGGGTGGGCTTGCCCGGGGTGGGGCATAAGATCACGACACACGTCAATCAGGTGTTGGGTGAGATGTTGACGCGGGACTCAACCAAAAGGTAGGGACTACTTTTTGGTTGAAACCGGAAAGCTCAGTGGAGACGCACGGGATCGAACCGAGGACCTCATCCATGCCATGGATGCGCTCTACCAACTGAGCTACATCCCCACTCAACTTTCCGATTTCCTAGGCCGATTTCCTAGGCCGATTTCCTAGGCCGATTTCCTAGGCCGATTTCCTAGGCCGATTTCCTAAGTCAATACGATAGGTTGTCGTTTTTTACTTGGGTCCACTGAAAAATGCAACCCAAAATCAAAGATTGAGGCAAAAAAGTTACTACTGCGGTGTGCTGTCTTGAGTCATTCGGCGGCCCACAAAATAATAGCGATAGGTCACGCGGTCAAAGATGTTGAGGGTTTTGTCCTCGGCCACTGAGGCGGGGCCTCTCGTTTTGTTCGCAAAAATCACGGCGTTGACCCCAGTTTTGGGTGCGGTGCCTTTCTTGGCGTTGGGATTGAGTTGCTCCATCATTCCGGCGAGCATTTGTTGCATATCTCCCATGCTGTTGTCGGCGCCCCCGCCTTCACTCCCGCCGCCTCCGTTATGGCCATACGTCGAACTTGGCATGCTCATATCGGCGACCTGGCTTTCGAGATCCGAAATCGCCGTCGCGAGTTTTCCGGCTTGAGCGGCATTCATTCCGTTGGTTGACGCTCCGGCCATCATCGGGCCGGGGGGGCCGTCTTTGGTGAGGTAGTCCCCTAGGTTTTGTCCGGAGTCTTTTTTGAATTCGCTGTTAAACTTGGGGCTGCTCACAAACCCCGGAAGAGTGCTGTCGCTGGCAATGGCGCATTGGAGGATGGTGCCACCGGTTGGGTTGTTACGAGCGGACGCGCAGGTGGCTTGGCGGGTGGTAGCGAGGTTAGGGTCTGAGGGATTAGAGGGATTGCCGGTGTCTCCACCGGTACCGCCGCCGGAACCATTGGCGGCTTGGCCCTGGGGATTATAGCCATTGGCGGCCCCATTATTGGCGAGCACATTGCTGTCGGCGACTTTTTTGGCGGAGTCTAAGTTGGTTTGCATGGAGTCGTCGTCGTTTTTCATGGAGCGGTATTTCATAAAGACTTGAAGCCCGGCCATCGCGGCGTTGATGCAGGCGCCGATGTCTTTGTCTTTTTTGACTTCCTTGGTTTCTTTTGTGGCCTTTTCGCCTTCTTTTGCGCCTTCTTTGGCTTCTTTCGCTTCGTTGGTCTGATCATTGCCTTTATTCATTTGTTGGTTGATCATAAAACCTGCGCCGACGCCGCCCACGGCCATGATCGCGCTGGTAAAGTTTTTAGTCACGAGTGCGTCTGTCACGCCGCCCGCGACCGTGGCGCCCATGCAGATGTATTCGCTCGTGGGTCCGCCCGCAAACGAAGCCACGCAACCGTAGGTACACACGACGCCTACCGCGGACCAGACTTTCCACATCGCACTATTGGCGTGCGAACCTTCTTGCGCGGTCTTGGCGGCTTGGCAATATTGGAGTTTTTGCTGTTGCGAACCGAGCGCAGGATTGGCGGCGTTAGCGCCGCTTTGGATCTGGTCGGCTTGAGATAAGGTTTTGCCACAGACGGCATCGAGTTCGCCATCAATGGCGCTATCTGCGCGCGCGGTGTGAGGTGGCGGTAACGCCAAGAGAGAAAGGCTGAGTGCGAGAGCGAGAGTGCGAACAGCCAAAAATGAACCCCCTTAAAATCGATGTCTCCTATTATTGTGAAGGGGATGATTACCTGAGTCAATCAGTTATAATCTGGTCTCTCATTCTCGGTTTATTATGGTGTAACTCGTTGGAATGATAAAGTAAAACAGTGTTTCCGCTGAAAATTTGGGCAGGTATTTGGTATTGTTGGTTAATTTCCATGAGTTCACGTGAAAAAAACCCGAGGCAAGGGGACCTTGTTTTCACGGCAGTGAGTTGCATTAACTGCCTTTCTGCGGCAGTAAATCAAATCGGCTCGAAGAATGAGCGCCCCAATCGGGGCTGAGTATGATTTTTGCGTATGCAATATATGGATTGGCTCGCGTGAATGCCAGAAACGATGGTCGCAAACGACAACGAGAGAGTTAAGCCGCCATTCGCTTTTGAGAACCCAGGTGCCAGTCTACGATTAGTTTTTCTGGAGTCTTGGAACTTTCCGAAAGGTCAGAAAATTTGATGGGAATGATCAAAGCCAACGCCTCAGCGACGAAACCACGAATTGCATACTCGTTGATCTGAGAAAGGCGCTTCTTCTTTTCACGCTCCCATCGCAGGATGGTGCCACTGGTAAGTCCAAGTTTTCCGGCAAATTTTTCCATAGAAAGATCTAAGGTCTTTCTTAAGAATTCCACCTCCTGGCCGCGAAGCGGTACATGCTGGTTTAAAATTTCGGCAGCGATCAGGCGCTCGACTTCCCCTAACTTTGCAGTGACAATCGCTCCTAGTTCCTTGCTGGTTCTTACCGGGAGATTCTTAACCTCAACATATTCTAGGCCACCATACTGTTTAAAGTTCGTCGTTTTCATTGTCCGGCCTTTTCTTTTTTAGTGAGGTGCCTTCGCATGACCGTAACGATCACGACGGCTCCTTCAATTTTGCATGAAAGTGCGGCCCCTTTTTTATTCGTATCGTAGCCAGCGACAAAATAAGTTTTTTTATCATCCTGCCATCGAAATGCCACACAGGTCTTTCCTATACTTGCCAAATCAGCTCGGACAAGTTTTCGGTTAATCATCTGTTGGAAGCCATGCGTGGTGACCTGAATCTCGTCGTTGATCAAGGCTTCGATAATGATCTTCTTGTCCGCCGTTGTAACCATAACACGATGAATTTATATTATTCAATGAAAAATGCAATGAAAAATAAAGTGTTAAAATAAATAAGATTTAAAGTCAGGTCCCTAAATCCCCACGGTCCCTCTGCGTCCTTTATCTTGATAGGTTTGGTGAATTCGTTCGAAGATATTGACGTTCTTATCGAGGAGCGAAATCGGGCCTTCGCCCGCGGGTCCACGACCGCCAAAGTCGGCAATGCCGTTGGGATTTTTTTGTGCGTCGTCTTTTTTCGGTAAAAACTGCGCCAGGAGTCCTGAGAGGTCGGGGCCTTTGTCGGGCGTGCCGCCGCCACCGCCGCCAGACGCGTAGCCGCCACCTTCGTAGCCTGACCCTTTGGATGAATCCGCCATTTTGGCTTGAGGGTCGGCGTTATCGCCACCCGAAGCGGGTGCGGTTGAGGCGCCACCGTTGAAACCACCTCCACCTCCGCTGCCACCGCCGGGGGGGCCTGAGCTTGAAAATTTACCGGCTGCAGGTCCCGGGTCTATGCCAGTTTTTGGGACGTCGGCGATCGGGCGTCCGAGGCTTCCGTTATCGGGAGTAAGAGGTGTGCTATCTTGCGCAGCTTGGACATCGCTCGTGCCAGCGCCGTTGAGTGACGTGGGCGCAGCGGGCGCGAGCGCATCGGCCGGGCCGACTTGTCTGGCGCCCATGGGTGCAAATGGACTAATGGTCGGCACTTGGTTTTCGAGAGCTTTGAGTTTGTCGGCGGTATCATCGAGTTGATTGGCGCTCATGATGTTAAAGCCTCCGGTCATCATCTGGGTTGCGCCTTGGATGATGGACATCATTCCACCGGCCATGGCTTCTTTGGCCATTCCGCCTTGCTCGTCAGCGGCTTTGTTGGCGATGCGTTTAGTGTCCCTTTTCATCGCACCTTTCTTCATTTCAATTTCTTGATTGCGGGCTGCTTCCTGCGCTTGTGCTTGAGATGGGCCTGGGACCACATCTGTTGTGATGTGGTATTTTTCGTTTAATTTAAAGTTTTTGACGATCCGATCGTTTACGCCGCCGTCAGTCGCTGCGCTCACAAAACCTTGGCCACCGAGTGAGCCATCACCAACTTGTGGACCCTTTTTTTCGGCTTTCAAGGCTTCTGCGCTTCCTCCTTTGATCTCTTTGGCGTTACCCTTATGGTCGGCATATTGAATCATTTGAACGAGGCCCAGGCCGGTATTGAGTCCGCCTGTGACGAGTTCGATGTCGCCCGTGGTTCGTTGGGTAACTGCGGCGGCATGAAGTGTGGCGGATTGTGTTCCTCCTGCTGCTTGTGCGTTCATCTGTTGGGATTGCCCTACCGCTGCGGTTGAAATTTGACCTGCAGCTTGCGTGACGGCATTGGTGACTTTCGCGCCTTCGATCATGGCGCGTGTGCCACCACAGCCGTAGCGATCACCGTTAATTCCAGCTGAAACTTTGCAATCGGAATCGTTTGTGCTGTATCCATCGGCTTCGTCCCATCCGCCGTCTCGTTCGAGTTTGGGAGTGATGGGTTTGTCCTCGGCGCGGGCCTCTCCCCCCATTCCCAATCCCACCATGAAGGTTAGCGCGAATACAAATCGTAGGCTGCGTGATTTCATATCTTCCCCCTAAACCACCCCAAGGCGACACACCTCAAAGGACGGTTTGTTACCTCTTGATTGTCATCTGAATTTATGTCTGAGTCAATAAGTCAAGTAATAATCGGCAGCTTGTTTTCTATAGCATTGATTTAAAAGGCAAAATTAGGAATTCTCGGCGAGGGTGTCGGGGACGGCCATCCAGGCCTCGGCCGCTCTTGTCGCATCCATGCGACGCGGACGCCCCTCACCTCGCCGCAGAATTCCTCGCGCCCGCCTGCGGCGAAGGAGCCCTTGCGGCATAAATACCTCACCTTTCGAGGCAAAGGGGTGGGCCGCTTCGGGCGCTTTTATTGGCTGGGCGGGCTTGCGAGTGGGATGATTAGGCAACCGCATCCCTTAGTTCGCTCCTGGATCGGAAACTTTTTTTCCGGGGTCTTCTTCTTGAAAGGCTGAGAGCTGATAGCTGACAACTCTAAATGAACCAAATCGGACAGCTCCCATCCATGAGAACACCGGTTGCGCTGCACCCGGAGCCTCCTCATTGATGATCTAGATAGAACAGAACCAACTTGGCTAAAAACCACAAAAACTGGGATAGAATTTTTTGAGTCCCTATTTTTTGCTTTAGTTTTTTAAGCCATCGACGAAAAGAATAGTGTTCGGCCTTGCGACCGTTCTTCTTGTTTTTCATCGGGGTTACCTCCTTTCTTGTGAAAAGGGGGTAGCTCCATCTTTCCTGTCCGATTTGGCAGGGACCCATTGAGCAACTTCAGTGCCAGCGTTATCGCGATTTTCTCGATGTTTTTGCTGGAGTTTGGTTCGATACGCGGTGAGTGCGGCTGAAAGTCGGATCAGTGAATTGCAGTCTTCTTCAAAAGCTGAGTGCTAAGCGCTGATGGCTCTAAAAAAACCAAACCGGACAGCTCCCATCCATGAGAACTCCAGTTGCGCTGCACCCCGAGCCTCCTCATTGATGATCTAGATAGAACAGAACCAACTTGGCTAAAAACCACAAAAACTGGGATAGAATTTTTTGAGTCCCTATTTTTTGCTTTAGTTTTTTAAGCCATCGACGAAAAGAATAATGTTCGGCCTTGCGACCGTTCTTCTTGTTCTTCATCGGGGTTACCTCCTTTCTCATTAAAAGGGGGTAGCTCCATCTTTCCTGTCCGATTTGGCAGGGACCCATAGAGCAAGGTTGGTGCCAGATTTATGTGCAACTTCCGGGGGTTTTTGCCTGGGGGTTGGTTCGATACGCGGTGGGATGGTCGAAAATCGGATCAAATGCTGAAGTGATCTTCTTCTTCGAAGGCTGAGAGCTAAGCGCTGATAGCTGATTGCTCTAGAAAAACCAAATCGGACAGCTCCCATCCATGAGAACTCCGGTTGCGCTGCACCCAGAGCACTCCTCACGGCTGTCTTAGATAGTAGGATATTGCATCGGCTAGAATCACTAAAACCTTGGCTAAGACGTAGAGTCGCCAAGATTTCAATTTAAGTTTTTCCAGCCGAATCCGAGACGAATAATGTTCGTTGGTCTTACGACCAATTTGTTTATTCTTCATCGGGGTTACCTCCTTTCTTGTTAAAAGGGGGTAGCTCCATCTTTCCTGTCCGATTTGGCAGCGACCCATCGAGCAAAGTTGGTGCCAGGTTTATGTGCAACTTCCTGGGGTTTTTGCTGGAGTTTGGTTCGATACCCGATGAGGATGGCCGAAAATCGGATCAGTGATGGGGTGAATAGGACAGAAAGCCGGGATGGCGTGTGGGTGTATTCTGAGTGGCATGGGCCCGCAAGCTCTGGTCGTTGAGCAGTATCTACTGCCGCGCGGAGGCAGCTCGTGGCGTTCACCCCGACCTCGGCGCAGTGTACTGCCGCGCGGAGGCAGCTCGTGGCACTCACTCCGAGCTGCTCGCTTTAAAAAGTTGCTCTAAATGCAGACTTAGGTTTCACTACTGACGGGAGGTTTCCGAAAATGGCAGCTCAAGTGGCCCCAAAAAGTGGCGAATTTCTGGATGGTAAGCTTTGGTTCGAGCGTAAGGGTAAGACCGTGACGCTTGGCATCACTAGTTTCGCCGTAGAGGAAGTCGGCGAGGTTCAGAGTATTGAATTTCCGGATGAGGGCACCGATTTTGTCAAAGGCGACACCGTGCTCACGGTTGAAGGCGCCAACGGAAAGCTCGAAGTCATTGCTCCGGCAACAGGGATTATTCAAGAGGTGAACGAAGCCGCTCGTGCGGAGCCGGACATGGTTTCGGATGATCCTCTCGAGGAAGGTTGGCTCATTAAACTTGAAATCGAAGACACCTCGGATCTCTCAGAGTTCCAAGCCGAAGAAGACGAAGAAAGCTGACGCGGGCGGGTTGCTCGCGAGTTTTCAGCCCGGCTTGGCCGAAGCGCTTTCGGTAGGGCATCAGCCTTTGGCCGAACTTGCGCCGCGCGACGAAGCTTTGTTTCGTGCTTTTCAGGCTAATTTACTTTCACTCATTTCGCATGAGCTTCGTACCCCGCTCATGGGCGTTTTAAACGCCCTTAGTCTGATCGAAGAGCGCAGCGGGCCCGAGCATGAGGCCGCCGAATGGGTTCGGATGGCGCGTGAAAATGCGCAGCGCCTTCAACGCGCACTTGCGGCGCTTCTGGATCTAGCTGCGATCGAAAGCGGGAGCTTTCACGCCCGACTCCGTGAGGTCGATTTAGGAAGAATCGCCCAAGGACGGCTGGATGCTTTTGGTGCCCAATTTCCGGAGGCCAAGGGGCGGATCGAAGTGCTGCCAGGCGAACACAGTGATTCGGACTCGTCTCACGGGGGTCCCATTTTAGCGGATCCTCAAAAACTGGGGCGCGCCATCGATTTATGTTTTCAACTTTGGTTGTCCAAAGGAGCCTTGGGGCAGAACTTACAGCTTCGGATATCCTTTAGCTCCGTCCGCCTTTCCTTTGCTTTGCGCGATGATATCGCACCGCTCTGGGATGCGGCCTGGAGTCAGGCCTTGGCAGGGTTTCAAGGGGGCGTGGCTTCGCCGGGATCTGCGTTTTCTGGAGTCCTTCAGTCCGAGCGCGAGTTTTTGTCTCGAATGGAAGAAGGCCTTGGGAGCGAGTTTTTGCTGATCCACCAGATCATGCTTCTGCATCGAGGGGAGTTTATCGCTGCGCATGGGCCGAACCAGGATCATGAGCAGATCATTTTGACTCTCGAGCTGCCAGAGCTCGCGAGCGAAGAGGGCCTAAAGGCCGTCCTCGCATCAAGGGCTTACTCGGTTTCGACCGAGTTGGGTTCGGTGGCCCTCATTTTGATCGAAATTCCGTCGTCGGCGCACGAGTCCCAGGACGAATCGACCTGGGTGAATGAAATTCGAAAGCACCTCTTTCGCTCCTCCGACGCCGTTTATTGGCTCAAAAAGCGTCGGCAAGTGGCGCTGATTCTCGAGGATTGTCGACCCGAGGATGCTCCGCGGCTGATGAGGCGGATCGAGGGTGGGAAGCCACTCAAATTTGGCGTTGCTCATTGTCCGGACGATGGACTTGATCCCTCGCTGCTTCTGCCTTTGGCTGAGGGGCGCATGCGGTGAGTGTCGGGAAACCCGCGATGAAGTCCCAGGCAATGCGCTCTTTGCTCGTGGCGGGGCTTCTTCCGGTCATCGCATTTACGTTGATCGAAGAATATTACGGCACCCTTGCTGGGCTGGTCGCCGGAATGGTTTTTGGGGTGGGCGAGATTCTTTACGAATGGCGGACGCAGGGGCGGGTGGACGCCATGACCTGGGGTGGGAACGGTTTATTGCTCACACTGGGAGCGGTTTCGCTTCTGACTGACCAAGGCGTTTGGTTTAAATTGCAGCCCTCGATCATGGAGGCTTTTATGGCCCTGGTTTTGGCGGGGTCGGTGATTTTAGGAAAGCCTCTGCTGACCGGCATGATCGAAAAACAGTTCAAGGCGCAAGGGCGTGAAATTCAAGGGCTTGCCCCTCAGTTTCGGCAGGGCTTAACAGGGATGACCTGGCGGATGGCCGTGTTTTTGGCATTGCATGCAGCTTTGGCCGGATGGGCGGCGCTGAGATGGTCGACCGCAGCCTGGGCGGCGCTCAAGGGGTTGGGGTTTACCTTGAGCTTTGTGCTTTACCTAGTGGTCGAAAGCCTTGTTTTAAGGTATAGACTCGCTTCCGGAAAACGCGAAAACCACTATGAATAATGAGAAGTTACCAGAAAAATTTTTTATCCGCACCTTTGGCTGCCAAATGAACGTGTCTGACACTGAGCGGATGACCGCTCTGTTGGCCGAGCAGGGGATGGAGCCGACCGCAAAGGTCGATGAGGCCGCTTTGATTATTATTAACGGCTGTACCGTTCGTGAGAAGGCCGTACATAAGGCGGTTTCGACACTGGGCACTTATCAAGGGCTGCGTTTAGAAGGTAAAAAACCCCTCATCGGGGTGGGGGGCTGCGTGGGGCAGCTCGATAAAGCCGGATTGTTCAAGCGGGCACCTTACCTGGATTTTGTTTTTGGAACGGACACGATTGATAATCTTCCGGAGATTGTGCATCGCGTGCGTAATGGTGAGCGCCATATCGTGTACGCCGATTTTGACAAGTCGATGGATTATTCGACTGAAACCAAAGTTTTCGGTCAAAAAGCGCAGGCTTTTGTCAATATCATGAAGGGCTGCGATAAGTTTTGCACCTATTGCATTGTTCCGTTCACGCGCGGGCGTGAAAAATCCCGCACGATGAGTGAAGTGGTGGACGACGTTGCACGCTTAGTGGCGCAGGGGGTTCGCGAGGTGACCCTGCTCGGGCAAAACGTTAATTCGTACGGGAAGGACAAGCCGGGCGAAAAGTTTCCGGATCTTCTTCACGCAATCGATACAGATTCTCGATGTAGCAATTTGAAGCGGATTCGGTTTACCTCGAGTCATCCTTTGGACTTTAGCGATGAGCTGGTGGAATGCTATGAATCTCCTGAAAAGGGAGGCGTGGCGCGCCTCGCCACTCATTTGCATCTTCCCGTGCAAAGTGGAAATGACCGGGTCCTTCAGAAAATGGGGCGACATCATAAAATTGAGACCTACATCGCACAGATGGATCGGCTTCGCGAAATCAACCCGGATATCGGGCTTTCGACGGATCTGATTGTGGGCTTTCCGACGGAAACCGACGAAGAATTCGAAGACACGCTCCGGCTTTTGGATCGAGTGCCTTACGACAATATTTATGCGTTTGCGTACTCGGAGCGGCCGGGGACTCGCGCCGCCAAATTGCCGGATGATGTGCCGTTGAAAGTTAAAAATGAGCGCCTGAATCGCCTACTGAATTATCATGGTAAAATCGCCGAAAAAAGTTATGCCGTTCGCATTGGCAAAACCCTGGAGATTTTGGTGGAGGGTGAGGCAAAAAATCAAAAACTCGCCGGTGGTAAAAACGCACCCACGGCCGGTCCTCGCGTTTGGACCGGACATACTTCGTGTAATCGCATCGTCAATTTTGCATGGGATAGTCCCCGGAGTTTGGTGGGACGTTTTGCGCACGTCAAAATCACCTCGGCCACGGCATTTTCGCTGCAGGGCGAACTTCAAGAGCAACGGTTAGGAGCGGACGAATGATTCTTCCTCATCACGGTCGATGGCCTAAGATTCACGAAACGGCGTTTGTCGCGCCTTCAGCGGATCTGATCGGCGAGGTCGAGGTGGGAGAGCGCTCGAGTGTTTGGTTTCAGGTCGTCATTCGCGGCGATGTGAATTCGATCAAAATCGGCAATCGTACCAATATTCAAGACCAAACGATATTGCACGTGACTCGGCCCAAACAGGCCGATGATCAGGGCCAAGGCTCTCCGCTGGTGATCGGCGACGATGTGACCGTGGGGCATCGCGTGACCCTTCATGGGTGTCGTGTGGGCAATCGGGTTTTATTGGGAATGGGAGCGATTGTCTTGGACGACGCAATCATCGGCGATGATTGTATTGTCGGCGCGGGCGCACTGGTGACCAAAGGCATGGTGGTTCCAGCTGGAAGCCTGGTGATGGGGGTGCCCGCCAAGGTCACACGGCTCTTGAGGCCTGAAGAGCTTAAGTTTTTGCCCAAGAGCGCGGCCAATTATGTGCGCGATGCGAGCGAATACCAGGGCTACGTGCATGGACCGACGAGGTTGGGAAGCAATGATTCGGATTTGACCGAAGCCTACTATGAAGGAGATGGCGAATGACGCTGCTAAATTTGCAAGAGGCCTTAACTTTTGACGATGTGCTGTTGTTGCCCGGGTATTCTGAGGTACTGCCGTCGCAAGTGAAATTAGATACCCATTTGACGGCGAAAATCGGGCTACATATTCCGCTTCTTTCAGCCGCGATGGATACGGTGACCGAGAGCAAAACGGCGATTACGCTCGCGCAAGAAGGCGGACTGGGCGTGATCCATAAAAATCTCTCGGTCAAAGATCAGGCGTTTGAAGTCGAAAAGGTCAAAAAGAGCGAATGGGGAATGATCTTGGATCCGATCACGATTGGCCCGAAAGCCAAGATCGCGGAAGCGCTCCAAATGATGCGCAATTATAAAATTTCGGGTGTGCCCGTCACCGTTAAAGACGGCCATGGGCATCGCCTCTTGGGAATTCTCACGAATCGCGATCTGCGTTTTGAAGAAGAACTTTCGCAGCTCGTGGAAGCGCGAATGACTCGTATGCCTTTGGTGACGGCTCCCGAAGGGACGACCTTGGATCAAGCCAAGCGCATGTTTAAGGAAAATCGAGTCGAGAAACTTCCGGTCGTGGATGCTCAAGGCTATCTCAAAGGCTTGATCACGATCAAAGATATCACGAAGCAAAGGGCCTATCCTTCAGCCAATAAAGACAAGTACGGTCGTTTGATGTGTGGCGCGGCCGTCGGAGTAGGGGCTGAGAGCGTGGAGCGGGCTAATGCCTTAGTCGAGGCGGGCGTGGATGTATTGTTTATTGATAGCGCTCATGGGCATTCTAAAGGGGTCCTGGATGCGGTTCGCGCGATTAAACTGCGTTTTGGCGATCGGGTGGCCTTGGTCGGCGGCAATGTCGCGACCTACGATGGCACGTTGGCCCTGATCGAAGCGGGTGCGGACGCGGTAAAAGTGGGCATCGGTCCAGGTTCGATTTGTACCACGCGGGTTGTGGCCGGAATTGGTGTGCCGCAACTTTTTGCGGTCACGGAGGCCGTGCGTGCGGCCAAGTCGCGGGGCGTGCCGGTGATTGCCGATGGTGGGATTAAATACTCGGGCGATATTACCAAGGCGCTCGCGGCGGGTGCCTCTTGCGTGATGATCGGTTCGTTATTTGCCGGTACAGACGAAGCGCCGGGGGAGTTGATTCTTTATCAGGGGCGTTCCTACAAAACCTATCGTGGCATGGGAAGTCTGGGTGCGATGTCGCAAACGACGGGTTCAAAAGATCGCTATTTTCAGAGCGAAGTCGATGAAGTCGGCAAATTAGTGCCTGAAGGAATTGAAGGTCGGGTACCGTATCGCGGAAGTCTTGCGTTCAATATTCATCAGATGCTGGGGGGGTTGCGCGCGGGAATGGGATATTGTGGTGCACCCAATTTAGTCCAACTTCAAGAGGGTGCGCGCTTTGTGCGAATCACCAACAGTGGGTTGGTTGAAAGTCACCCGCATGACGTGGATGTTACGAAAGAGGCTCCGAATTATCGGTTGGAGTCGCGTCGATGAGTGGGCAAAAAAATCAGACCCAACACTCGACTGTGGTGATTTTGGATTACGGTTCGCAATACACGCAGCTGATCACACGAAGAATTCGCGAGGTCGGAATTTTTTCGGTCATTCTTCCGGCGGATTCGACGCTGGCGCGGATCGAAGGATTTATGCCCAAGGCCGTGATTTTGTCAGGCGGACCGAATTCGGTGGATGAGCCGGGGGCCCCGCAATTACCGGACGGATTTTTGGAGTGGCAGAGTCGAACGCAGACCGCCGTGTTGGGCGTTTGTTATGGCATGCAGCTCTTGGCTCATACGATGGGCGGGAAGGTTCGCAAGGCGCCGCGCCGCGAATATGGCCGGATGGAAGTCCGGCCTGTTGCGGGGTCCCGGTTTTTCGAATCAACGAAACCCTTTCAGGCTTGGATGAGTCATGGTGACGAAACCGACGTGCTTCCTCCGGGATTTGCGCTGGTAGCTCAGAGCGAATCGGGTTCGCCAGCGGCTATGGAAGCTCCCGCGCGCCGGCTTTACGCGCTTCAGTTTCATCCTGAAGTCACGCATACGGAAGGTGGCAAAGAGCTTTTGAAGCATTTTCTCCTGACTTTGGCCGGTATTCGCCCCGATTGGGATATGTCGTCGGTGCTCGATGAGCAGGTTGAAAAAATTAAACAAACGGTGGGTCCTACGGCGCATGTCATTTGCGCGCTTTCGGGTGGCGTGGACTCTGCCGTGGCTGCGGCGCTCGTTCATCGAGCCGTGGGCGATCGTTTGCACTGTGTTTTTGTGGATCATGGTTTGTTGCGTTTTGACGAACAAGCCCGCGTGATGAAGCTTTTTGAACAACAACTCCATCTTTCGGTAAATTGTATTGATGCATCCGAGAGATTTTTATCTAAGCTCGCGGGCGTGGTTGATCCAGAGACGAAGCGTAAAATTATCGGGGGCGAGTTTATCCGCGTCTTTGAAGAAGCGGCGGAGCACATCGGGCGCACGGTGGCCTCGGCCACGGGAGTTCCTCCTGCATTTTTGGTGCAGGGTACGTTGTATCCCGACGTGATTGAATCGAGTCCCCCGCCCGGTGCGGCGAGTGAAGTGGGGGATGGACGTAAGCACTCCGCAACCATTAAGTCTCACCACAATGTGGGGGGGTTGCCGAAGGACCTCAAATTTAAGCTGATTGAGCCACTCCGTGAACTCTTTAAAGACGAAGTCCGCGAATTAGGGCGAAAATTGAGCGTTCCCGAGGACTTTTTGCGCCGCCATCCCTTTCCAGGACCAGGTTTGGCCGTTCGGATTATTGGCGAAATCACCCCATCGTATTTAAATATTCTCAAACAAGTCGATGAGATTTTTATTCAGGCGATTCGCGATGAGGGTCTTTACGATAAGATTTGGCAGGCTTTTGCAGTTTTTCTTCCCATCAAAAGTGTGGGCGTGCAGGGTGATGGGCGCACTCATGATCATGTGGTCGCTTTGCGTGCGGTCACCTCGAGCGATGGGATGACGGCGGATTGGTATCCGTTTGAAGCGCGGTTTTTGGCTAAGGTGAGTTCTCGAATTTGTAACGAAGTGCGGGGCGTGAATCGCGTCGTGTACGATGTTTCGAGTAAGCCGCCCGCCACGATCGAGTGGGAGTAGGGGGTTTAGAACGCTGGGGGCGCCGTTTTTAAAATTTAATCTTGCGAATAAAATGGCAGGTATACCCATGCGGATGGTGGGCTAGATACTTTTGATGGTCGTCTTCAGCTCTTACGAATGATTTGGCGGGTACGATCTGTGTGACGATCGGTTTGCCCCATTTTCCGGATTTTTCAACGCGTTTTTTGACGGTCTCCGCCACACGTTTTTGTTCTTCGTCGGCATAAAAAATCGCTGATCGGTATTGGGTGCCGGTATCATTGCCCTGACGGTTGCTGGTGGTGGGGTCATGCATCTTGAAAAAGCGGAGTAAAATTTCCTCGTAACTCAGCCTTTTGGGGTCAAAAAGGATTTGAACCGATTCGGCATTGCCTGTATTACCCTTTTTGACCTCGTCATAGGTCGATTTGGCGGCATCACCGCCCGCGTAGCCTGCTTGGGTTTCGACGACTCCTGGGATCTGGCGGAGCAGGTCTTCCATTCCCCAAAAACAACCTCCCGCGAGAGTAGCGGTTTTCCACTGTTCCTTTTCAGCAAATGCAAAAAGATATTTTCCATATCCTTCGTCTTTCATCTGGGCTAACGGCACGAAACGGAGCGAAGCTGAATTCATGCAAAAACGTTTGCCGGTAGGCAAGGGGCCATCATCAAAAACATGGCCTAGGTGTGAGTCTGCCCGAGAAGAGCGGATTTCTGTCCGTTCTACACCGAGTTTGCGGTCGCTTTTAGTCTGAACTGCACCCGATTCGATCGGCCGAGTAAAGCTCGGCCAGCCGGTGCCGGAGTCGAATTTGTCCAACGAGCTAAAGAGGGGTTGCCCGCTGATCACGTCGACGTAAATTCCGTCTTCATGCTGATCCCAGAATGGGTTTTCAAAGGGACGTTCGGTGCCTTCTTCTTGGGTACATTTGTATTGCTGCGGGGTCAGTTTTGCGCGAAGTTCCGTGGCGGTCGGCTTTTTGTAAGCGGGGGTATTGTTATCAGCCATGACGTTGAACACTCCCAGTACGATAAAAACGAGGTTAAGCAGCATATTAGCCTTTTTGCGAAGCGCGTTCTTGAAATCTTACTTAGCTTTGCAAGCTCGGAATGTTTTAGTGACTCGGGCCGGGCTGGGCATTGAATTCAAGAGGTTTGTATCGAAAGTTCAGGCGACCAATAGTTCCAGCACTGCTGGATTCAAAGAAAGAAGTTGCAACAGTCTTGCCGCCGCTCCTGAAGGGGTCTTTTGGCCCTGCTCCCAAGAACGAACCGTAGACGGTGTGACGTTCAGCAAAGCCGCGAAAAGAGGCTGACTTAAGCCACAGCCTTCCTTTCGTAAGCGGCGAATGGCAGCGGCTGTCCACTTCGGTGCTGGGCCAGGTACTTCTACCGCGTGTTCCTTGGCTTTTAATTGACCCTTGCTATACCGAATGGCCTCATGCAATCCCTGCCTAAGTCCTTCGGCCATTGATTTAGGTTCCCGTTTATCGGATGCCATAAAGCTCACTCCTAATTATTGAGAATTTCAGCTTCAATCGTTCGAAGAAGGTCGTCTCCTCCCCGATCAAAAAGACGCGTTTCATACTCACACACAGTGTGACATAATACCTGGTGTTATGTCAAGGCCGGTCAGCAAGCTGTATATTGGAAAGTTAAAGTGCGGGCCAAGCCAACGAAATATGTTTAAAGCAAGCTGGACGTTATTCGATCCAGCTCTATTGATCCCCGTTTTCTCTCCGACCGCAGCCGCTCTCCGGAAATCTCAAAGACTCCCGGCTCAGTGAAAGGTGAAATAGGGTTTTGTGGATCTTGGACGTTAGCCAGACTTCCTTAGATGCCAAACCGATTGAGAAGCGGCTCCATCGCGTCCGCCATCGGTCGAAGATCGGTCGCAAGCAGAAGGCCCCCACTATTTTCAAGCCAGCGTCCTGCCAGTTCGGACCCATTACCAGCGCGTGGGATTAGCGGTATGGTCTACTCCCTGTACTTCCCAGAACATGCAATACATATCCGGACGGACTTCCTTTTGGCAGATATCAAAACTCATGTATTGGTAGCCCTGATCTCCAGCCTGCGGCCCCCAGCTGTTTTTAATGATGAAATAGCCGCCACTCTTGATCTTGGGATCCAAATGGTAGCCCACGATCGCCACCGCATGGCCACCTTTGGTCCAAGCGGAGTCCGAGCAAATGACGGATTCATGTCTTCCCATTCCGGCGGGCACGCGCAGGCCGACATATACCGGATTGCCACGATTCAAAGCGGCCAAAGCTTCATCCACGCTTCCCAATGTGGGTATTCGGCTCAGGCTTGTGGTGGCATGGTCCATATAATCCGCTATCAAAGAACGGGATTACTTAAAATCCAGGCCGAGGCGTACTGCTTCCTACAAAGTGCGAACTATCTCGCTAGTGAGAGCTGCCACGTCGACCGATGCGGCAAGAGCAAGGCGTCGAAACGCCTCTCCGAATGGGGTACCCAGGTTGGGGCACCAGCCTTCAGTTTTTGCCGCGACCTTGGCGGCCAGGGAATGATCGCCGAATATTGGAATGGCATCCAATGGAAAGACAGCGATCTGTGCTTCTTTGGCGACCATAGATTCGTCGCGATGAGTTGGCTTCTTAAGGAGAGATCGCCATAGGAGCCGATCGAAGCCCCTGCGATCATTCCCCGCTTTTACTTCCGCCGAGGCTTGATCGTTGGACCGTCCGAAACCGGACGGGGTCCCCTGGAAAGAGGACGAGGCCCACCCGAGAATGGTCGAGGTCCCCCTGAAACCGGACGAGGCCGTGAGTCGCCAAATGAGCCTCTCGGTGAGGGCTTTGAAAACTTTGAAGGGCGACTGCCTGGTCGACTAGGACGATCACTTCGCTCAGGTCGGTCTGCGCGCATTGGGCGACTATCGGAGCGCATTGGACGATCAGAACGTACAGGGCGATCAAATTTTGCGAAGTGAGCGGCTCTCTTCACCGGCTTCAGTAGAGGTGCGACGGCGGGGCGAGGGCGGGTTTTAGTATCGGCATCTTTTGACTCATCTGAGTCATCTGATTCATGCGATTCATGTATTTTACGCTGCCCTTTAGGCTTTTCTGACTCTTCTTCGTGGGCGAGGCGTTTTAGGCCCAGATCAGGGTGTTCGAGGATGGCATGAACCTGAGAAGCTTTGAGAAGGCGAAAGTGTCCAGGTGCCAAGCCATGAAGTGTTAAATGGCCGATGGCAGTGCGGGTGATTTTGTCGACCAAAAAGCCCTTCATTTCTAACATCGCTTTGATGTCGACGGCGCCACCACCGAGCATGACGATATCGAGTTGCGATTTGTTTTCGAGTTCGCGCACAATCCGGACGGAGTGGGGTTTGACCATCCGATTTTCAATTTTAGCACCTTTTTCGAGGCGTTTGACCATATCGTCCGTGGGATGGCCTTTGACTTTGATGCGGTAAACGCGAGGAACATCGTCACGACGCTGAAGTTTTTCGGCAAAATCTCCGTCATTCGTTAACAGAATGAGGCCTTCGCTCATGAAGTCCAAGCGGCCGATCGGAAACAGACGATGGTTCAGTTTTTTGACATAATCCGAAAGCGTGGGACGGCTGTCGGTATCGACCATCATCGAGATTACGGCTTTGGGCTTGTAAAAAGCGTAGTAGACCGGCGCTTCCACTCCTTGAAGGAGTTTGCCTTTGACCTTGATGGCATCCTCGCCAATCGTGGCTTTGTCGCCTAGTTTGGCAACTTTACCATTGACCGTGACGAGTCCTTCTTCGATGAATTCTTCAGCCTTGCGGCGAGATGCGACTCCAGCCTTGGCTAGGATTTTCTGCAAGCGTTCTTGTGCCATAATGAGGGGGGCTATTAGCACCCTGCAATATAAAAAGCGAGAGAGAATCTTGATTAAAACTGTTTATCTAAGGATATCAGCTCTGTTCAGTAGCTAACTCGGTAGGAATGTCGAGTGGCGCAATTTCGCCTGAGGCGATCCGAGCGGCTTGTTCTTTGGCCGCTTTTTCGAGGGTTTTTTGCTCCTCAAGATAAGGGGTCGAAGTGGGGATGGCTTTGACCCGTTCCCGAATTTCCTGAAGGATAATCTCATCCTCGCGAGGATCGTAGAGCAGTGAGGTGCTGGTGTCGGCTTTCATCTGGCCTACGAGGCGGCGCATTTCCTTGACTCGAGGGTCTTCATCCTCTGGGTTTTTGCTCTGGGATTGAGGAACCATCTGCTCAAGTTCTCGAAGCGGAGGCATCGAGGTGAGGTCCTTGAGGCCAAAGAGTTCCAAAAAGTGGTCAGCGGTTGAGTAAAGCATGGGTCGACCGGGAAGTTCTGAGCGCCCTGAAATGGCGATCAACTTTCGATCCAGCAAGCCGCGCACGAAATAAGAAGAGTCGACGCCGCGAATTTTATCGATTTCTTCTTTAAGGACGGGTTGCCGATACGCAATAATGGCCAAGGTTTCCATGCCACCGCTGGAAAGCCGCTGGGTTTGAACACGGGCCAATTTTTTTGCGAGGGCCGCGCGTCCGGGTTTGGTTCGAAGTTGCCAGCCCTGTCCGACTTCGACCAGCTCAATGCCGTGGCTTGGTGAGGAGTAGCGTGCCTGGAGCGCCTGGAGGGCGTTTTCAAATAGTTCTTGTTGAAATGTGGGACCGAGCCATTCTTGAAGTTTTTTGGCTGAAACCGGCTTGTCCATCATAAAAAGCAAGGTTTCGATGCAGGATTGAAGTTCTGAAAGATCGAGATTTCCATCCACGTCCACTTGAGGTTCTTGAGGAAGAGCGGCGAGCAGTTCAGGATCGAGCTCAAGCGCTTTTTCGGCTTCGGCTTGTTCTTGGGCCATGAGGGCGCTCAGGGCTTGGTCTTCGGCGATTTGGGCAGCGAGTTCTACCGCCTGCTCTTCCGCGGTTTGGGCTTGGGCCTCGCGAGCGGCGGTTTCGATTTTAGCGGTTTCCTGTTCCATCGCCCGAGCGAGGTGTTCGAGTGTTGAGTCGTCGAGCTCTTCAAACTCGTCGGCATCGTTCAAGTCGAGTTCGTCGGCGATCTGTTGGGCTTCGGCAATTTCGATGGTTTTAATGCCAAATGGATCATCGATGAAAGCGACATAGTCGTTGCCACCCTCGGGGTTCAAAGGGGAGATTGCGGGAGAAATCTCCGCAAATGCCGAAGTTTCAGCGTCAGGGCACCATTCTGAAGCGGCGTCTGAAAGCAAGGAGGCAGGGTCTTGAACGGGGATTTCTTTTTCACTCATAAACTTTGTTCGACCTCAAGAGGGTGAGCGATTGAAGGGTGGAGGAGTTCGAGTGCATCGGCGGCGTGGGCGGCTTGAACCTCGGCTTCTGCTTTGGCAATCGGGCTGTCAAAGCCACGCGCGAGATTCATATCGAACCCTCGCAGGGATTCTAGAAGTTCCAGCAAAATTTCCTGATAGTGCCCTTCTTGGTGAAGTCGCATTTTTCGGAGTCGCGATAATTCAAGCGAGGCAAGAAAGGTGACCACGATCTCAGGTTTTTCAGCCAAAGGCGACAGGATCTCTTTGAAGTTTTTGGGAATGCCTATTTCGAGGCGGTCTGAAAATTCAAAGATTTTATCAGTCAAAGAAACGGTTTCTTTTTTCAGAATAGTCGTTCGCTTCCGGGCGCGAACGAGCGTGTCTTGAAAGCTGAGCGCCAAGGTGCTGATGTCCAGCTCTTTCCAGGTTTTTTCAATCGGCGGCTTACGATTGGGACGGCAGAAGACGTCTTCGCCAAGCATCGGAACTTGAGCGAGGTCCTGGCCAGCGGCGAGAAACCGCTGATGCTCCAAGAGTTGGCGCATGAGCTCTTCGGGAGTCATGGCGCTATCGTCATCAGACAAAAGATCGATCGGCTTGGCTTCTTGAGGAAGTAAGGCCTTGCTCTTCCAGTGTAAAAGAGTGGCCGCCATGATCAAAAACTCACTGGCAATATCAAAGTTGAGTTCTTGCATGAGGCGGACGTAGGCGACAAACTGTTCCGTGAGCGCGCCAATGGAAATGCGGTTGATATCCATTTCGTGGCTCTGAATGAGATAAAGGAGTAGATCGAGCGGTCCTTCAAAACTATCGAGCTGAACGGTGATTGCGACGCGGTTGGCCAATGTACTAGAGTCTCCTTCTGTGTTGGGCCATCATAGCGAAGCATCTTGATAAGGCAAGGTGGCGGGGAAAAAAATGTGAGCGGACAGCTCCGGCGTCGGTGTTGCGGTGCGGTAATCTAACGGTATCTTCCCGGTAAAAGTCCAATCCGGTCGTAAACCACTGCCAGCGTCTTGCGCGCCTTCTCCCTCGCGCGCTCCGCGCCTTGATGTAAAACCGCATCGAGCTGCGCTTTATCTTGCATGAGGTCTTCCACTTTTTGTCGGAGGGGACTCACTGACGCAATCACGAGTTCAGCCGTGTCGACTTTGAGATGGCCGTATTGTTTGCCAGCATATTCGCCCACCAAAGTCTCAACCGTCTTGCCGGTCAGAGCGGATTGAATCGAAAGTAAATTGCTGACTCCGGGCTGGGCTTCTTCGGCATAGCGAATTTCGGAACCCGAATCCGTGATCGCGCGTTTGAATTTTTTTCGAATCAGCGCGTCCGTATCATCCAGAAAAATCGTGGCGTTCAAATCTGGATCCGACTTGGACATCTTCTGGGTCGGAACTTGAAGACTCATGATTCGCGCGCCCACGGGTGGAATAAATACATCTGGCACCGTAAAGAGATCTTCGCCATAAAGATTGATCATGCGAAGCGCGACGTCGCGCGTGATCTCGACATGTTGCTTTTGGTCTTCGCCGACGGGCACAAGATCCGTGCGGTAGAGCAAAATATCGGCCGCCATGAGCGCGGGATAGACAAAAAGACCGGCACCGATATTGGTGCCTTGTTTCGCACTTTTGTCTTTGTATTGAGTCATACGGCCGAGTTCACCCATGTAGGTGTGGCAGGTGAGGATCCACGCGAGTTCAACATGCTCGGGAACATGGGATTGCACAAAGAGCGTGGCTTTTTGCGGGTCAATGCCCGCGGCGATATAGGTGGCAATCGTGCGATAAGTTCGCTCGCGCAGGGCTGCGGGATCCTCTTGCCGCGCGGTGATCGTATGAAGGTCGACTGCAAAAAAGAGGCAGTTGTAATCGTCTTGGAGATGAACCCAGTTTTTAATCGCGCCTAGATAATTGCCTAAGGTGAGACTTTTGGAGGGCTGAACCGCGGAGAGCATGGTTTTTTTCACGAGAAAATTCCAGGAAGCTGAAACAGCTTGGCCATTAAATAGAGCGTCAAATTCGAACAAAACTGAATCGGATAACTGAGCACTGAAAGCCCACCCGTGAGCAGGAGTGCCATCAAAATGAAGAAGCTATACTTGGAAATCTGTTCGTATTTTATGGATAGGCGCGCTGGCAAAATCGATTCAATGATTTTGCTGCCATCCAGCGGCGGAAGTGGAATTAAATTGAAAACCGCGAGCGCATAGTTGAGCGTGACCGAAACATAGGCCATCGCTTCGAGAGGTTCGCGAAGATAAAAACCTTCGGGCATCCAACGAGCGACTGCGCAAAAAAGCACCGAGGATATCAGCGCGAGCAGGAAGTTCATGCCCGGGCCCGCTAAGGCGACCCAGAATAAGCCGGGCCGATATTTGCGAAAGCGTCTCGGATTAATCGGGACGGGGCGCGCCCACCCAATGAGAAAGGGCGTGCTCGCTAGCATATTGATCAGAGGAAAAATCAACGTTCCGAGCGGGTCAATGTGAGGAAGCGGGTTAAGCGTGAGGCGGCCTTGTTCTTCCGCAGTTTTGTCGCCCCAGCGTTTGGCAATCCAGCCGTGGGCGTATTCATGAAAAATGACCGCCAGAATAAACGGCGGAAATTGGATCGATAGTCTTTGAATGCCTTGCGACAGCGATAAATCCATTCGCGAAGCCTAGCATGGAGAAAGGGGTGGGCTCAACCCCGAGGATGAAACTTCCGGTGGGCGGTTTTGAGATGCTCGGGGCTGATATGAGTATAGATTTGGGTGGTCGATAAGTCAGAGTGCCCCAGGAGCATTTGGAGCGAACGCAGATTCATGCCTGCGCCTAAAAGATGGGTGGCGAAGGAATGGCGCAAAGTGTGAGGAGAGAGAGAAGAAGGAATTCCTGCTAACAATGCAAGTTCTTTAAGGATTTTCCAAAAACTCTGACGCGTAAGGACCAGCCCTCGGTGATTCACAAAAAGATGATCCGTTCGCGGGTTGAGCGCAAGTCGATGGGTTTGGAGATAGTCCCGAAGAAAATGAGCCGCCACCGGTGCAAAGGGCACAATCCGCTCTTTGTCACCCTTACCTCGGATTCGGACATACGCCGCTTTTAAATCCAACTCATGAGTGGTGAGCCCGACCAACTCTGAAACCCGGAGCCCGGTGGCATACAGGAGGTATACCATGGCGCAGTCTCGGGCGCGAAGTCGCTCTCCGATGCGGGAGGACTGGGGATAGGGGAGGCCTTGTTCGGCTGCGCCGAGGAGCTCGGTGATTTGCGCCACGGTGAGATAGCCGGGAAGCGCGTGATTTTTTTGGGGGCTGCGAAGCTGCTCGGCCGGATTGATGACGAGCCCTCGTTCTAAGCAACAGAATTTGAAAAATTGTCGAAGGGTACTGGTTTTTCGCGCTATCGAGGTCGCCTTTTGTCCTTCTTCGTGAAGGGCAATGAGGTAACTGAAAAGATCTTCGGAGTGGATTTGGGTGATTTGTTTTTTTGGGACCGCGGCCGAAAACTGCTCCAGGTCGCGGCGGTAGGCTTCGACGGTGTTATCGGAGGAGCCACGGTCGACTCGGCACGATTCGACAAATGCATGAATTTCAGGTTGAAGTGCGGGAGGAAGCCGATCATCCGAGGGCATGCTCCTTATTTTACGACACAAAAGCAAAAAGGCCCTCACCGTTTTCTGGGTGAGAGCCTTTTTGTTTGAACGGGTCAGACTTTAAGATCCCCGAGAGGAGGAGAAGAGACCTTCTCAATCACTCGTGCCGACTGGGTGCTTCGACTTTTGTGCTACTTCGTTTGCTCTTTTTGACGTGGGCGGCGTCTTCGCTCAACTGAACTGGCCCCAACATGAGTTTCTGCTATCACGGGTGCTTGTACCGTCGCTTGCACTTGCATTCGTCACTCGATACCCGCTTCGGATGGACTTAGCTTAAAAGTCCAAGGCTAGGCCATGCTGTTGGCCGTTGACGAAGAAGTAAATCGAGCCCAGATACAGCCACTGCGAACTGATCGTGTGCTGTAAGTCGAGGGCCAAGCCGCTGACACAAGTTTGACCTGTGGGGGCAGCTTGAGGATAAGCTTGAGGATAGCCTGGAATTTGTCCGGGCATCGGAAAGCCAGTCATGGGCATGCCAGTACTTCCAGCAGCGATTTGGATCAGCATCTGTTGAATCTGTGTGCTGAGCTGAATCATGCCGGAGGCGTTGACGTTGCCAACACCCATACCCATGCCAGTCCCCATCGGGTTATAGGAATAACCAGGAATGGGTGGAGCCGCTCCGGGGACCGCAGCTCCCGTGGATTGAAGGTCCATGGTGATGCTCGTTCCATCGACCCGTTGGCCGCGAAACTGTGAGCCAGGGGTCGCTGCTACTGGAGCAGCACCTCCGACCAGAACCGTTCCAAAAGCTTGTTGATACGGAATCGCACCTGCTTTGACACGAGCTTGGTCAAAGTACATCCCGGTGATCGTAAAAGGGATCATCGTGGTGGCATTGAGCGGTACGCATCCCGTTGCTGCTGCAAGCGGGGCGGGTAGCGCCGGGGCGATCGGTGCGGGCACCGCCGAAGGCGGGGCCGTATTATCAGGACTCTTGCCGCAACCTGTCAGCAGGGCAAGGCTGGAGACTACAAGCGCAGTCGCTGCAATCTTCCGGGGGTTTAACTTTCTTTTCATAACTCCTCCACTACATCTACATTCAACTATTGTGTTCTCTCAGAGGCTAGTATGAGCAAGAGGGATGCCAGCATGCGTCAAAATCGACATATCGACTTAATTACATGAATTTGTTGGATAATATATATTGAGTGGAGTTTTGGGATCTCGGTCTAAAGTGTCAATTAACTTTACACCTGCTCAGCGCTGTAGCTGCTGAAGGGGTACCTTTCGTGGTTTTGAACTGCAAAATGGCTCGGGCAATGGCGATACTCATGGTGCGACGTCCACGCAGCGAGAGCACGAGCGCTCGGTCATGAGAGTTCGACAAAAACCCCGCTTCTAATAGGACGCTGGGCATGTCCGCACCTAAGAGGACATGAAAGAGGGCTTGTTTGACGCCCCTGCTCCGATGTTGGCTGATGGTGAGGTTGCTCTGAATCGAGCAGGCGAGGCGTTTACTTTCGGAAAGGTTACCGTCAAGTCGGAGGTCGCGCAAAATCAGGGCGACATCGGCTTGTGCGGGGGTCTCGATGCCTTCGTGAGAAATGACTGTGTTTTCGAGGTGTGCGAGCCGGCGCGAGGACGCATCGGTGGCATTGTTGAGGATATAGGTTTCGATGCCCTCGGCATCATGAGTGCCTAGGATTTGCGTTGAATTCATGTGAATGGAAAGAAAGAGATCGGCCCCCAAGCGATTGGCAAGCCCAGTGCGAGCCCCAAGGGGGATGTCCCGGTCATCTTGGCGGGTCAGGGTGGCTTCGATGCCTCGCGATTTTAGTTCCTGAGCGACTCCTTTGGCGAGTAGCAACGTGGCTTCTTTTTCGGCAATTCGAATGACTTGGTTGTCAAAAATGGTTCCGTAGTCGGTGCCGCCATGGCCGGGGTCGATGACTACCTTAAAAGGATGACGGCCCGCCCCCGGGGCGGCGGAGGTGAAATTGCTGGCCAATCCCGCCCACAGGAGATTGAACAAAATGAAGAAGCCTATCCTTCGCATGCGGCCCTTTGAGGTTTTGACTATGAGCATCCCAGATGACTCCTCCTCTATGGTATGAGAAGACGTGCCCAATGGGCAAGAAAGCTAGCGTGAAATCCTTAACCGAATGGTTCGAAAAGACCCATCGAGTATTGCCGTGGCGTGACCAACCCACGCTTTATCGCGTGTGGATTTCTGAAATCATGCTCCAACAGACGCAGGTGGTGACCGTGATTCCCTATTTTGAGCGGTTTTTGAACCGATTTCCTACCGTGGAAATTTTGGCGCAAGCTTCTGAGCAAGAGGTGCTGCTTTATTGGGCTGGCTTGGGTTACTATTCACGGGCTCGTAATTTACAGCGGGCGGCCCGTCAAATTGTAAGCCAAGGGGCCTTTCCCCAGACTCGCGACGGTTGGTTGGAGGTGCCAGGCGTGGGACCCTACACAGCAGGGGCGATCCTCTCCATCGCGTTAGACCAGCCGGAGTCGATCTTAGATGGAAATGTCGAACGCGTGCTGGCGCGGGTAAAGCGCGTCGGGCGACAGGGCGGGGATGCGGTTTATAAACAAAATCTATGGAAACTGTCGGGTCAGTGGGTCACCACGGCCTACACCCATGGTTTTCGTCCGAGTGTCATCAATCAAGCGTTGATGGAACTCGGGGCAACCGTGTGTTTGTCTCGTCAGCCACTTTGCGGTGTTTGCCCGTTGAAAATTCGGTGTGAGGCGCGGGCCTTTGATGAGGTTGCCCTCTATCCTCCTCGAAAAAAGCCCAAGGATTGGATTGAAGTTCAAGAGAAGGTGCATTGTCTCGTTGACGCGCAAGAGCGGGTACTTTTGCGAAGGCGCAAAAAGGGGGAGTGGCGCGAGGGGCTTTGGGATTTTTTGGATGAAAAACCACGTGGTAAAATCAAAAAGGTAGGTCAGATCGAAACCCATCATATCGTTACGCGCCACAAAATTACTCGAATGACGCAAGTTTGGCAGTGGTGCGCTGCTGAGGTGGACATTCTTGTGGACGAAAGTCAGCGCTGGGTTTCTATTGAAAAGCCTGAGGTACCAGTGGGCTCTGCGCTGAAGCGTACGATGCAGGGGATTCGAGAACGGTTCGAGTTGGAAATATCGTCTTCATGAGGAACACCATGAAACTTTCATCGGCAAAAACAAAACCTTCCCAGCAGCTTGAATTGAAAATAGAAGGCATGACTTGTGCCGCTTGTGTTTCGAGGGTTGAAAAAGTGCTGAATCGCATCGAAGGCGTTGAGGCCAATGTTAATCTCGCGACGGAACGGGCGAGCGTTCAGGTGTGGGGGGATGTTTCGACTGAACGGCTGGTGCAGGCAATCGAAAAGACGGGGTACCATGCCAGTCCAGTGACCGAGGCGAATCGGGCTGGGAGTGTCCCAAAAAGTCTGCGGGAATTTTTCATTTTTTGGATTTCTTTTGCACTCACTATTCCTTTTTTCATTCAAATGATCGTGATGACCTTTCAGGGCGGGCACGACGTGGCGTTACCGTTTTGGATTCAGTGTGTACTCGCGACGATCGTTCAGTTTGTTGTGGGTGCCCGCTTTTATCGGGGCGCCTTTCTTGCCTTGCGTTCGGCAAGCGCCAATATGGATGTATTGGTCGCGCTGGGGACTTCGGCTGCGTATTTTTACAGCGTGTGGGTCGGGTTTTCCGGACTGCATCAGCCTTTGTACTTCGAAAGCAGTGCCTCAGTGATTACGCTTGTTTTACTCGGTAAACTTCTCGAGGCGAGCGCCAAGAAGAAAACCGCAGGCGCAATGATGGCGTTATTATCATTGCAACCGAAGAAGGCGCGGGTGGAGGCGGCCTCGGGTGAGATCGTGGAAATTGAAATCGCACAAGTGAAGGTCGGCGATATTTTTTGGGTTCGCTCGGGCGAAAATATTCCGGTGGATGGAAAGGTTATTTCAGGGAACGCCTGGGTGAATGAGGCGCTCCTAACGGGTGAGAGTTTGCCGGTTTCAAAATCAGTGTCTGATGGGGTTTTTGCAGGGACTCAAAATCTCGATGGCCAATTGCGTTGTCAAGCCATCGAGGTGGGGGCGAAGACCGTTTTGGCAAAAATCGTTCACCTCGTTGAGCGTGCGCAAGGGTCCAAAGCGCCGGTGCAGCGTTTGGCGGATATGATATCGGGTGTATTTGTGCCGGTGGTGATCAGCCTTGCGGTTTTGAGTTTCGTGCTGAATTGGATTTTATTAGGTGAATTTTCGCTCGCCCTGATTCGCGGGATTGCGGTGCTGGTGATTGCCTGTCCTTGTGCGCTCGGTTTGGCCACGCCCACCGCCATTCGAGTTGGGACTGGAAACGGCGCGCGACGGGGCATTTTGATTAAGGACGCCTCGGCGTTAGAACGCGCGGGTGGAATCAAGGCATTGATCCTGGATAAAACGGGAACGCTGACTCTTGGTAAACCTCAGGTGGTGGGTGTGCGGGCGTTGGGGGGGCATTCCGAAAGTGAAGTTCTTCGATTCACGATGACGCTTGAACAAGGGGTGAGTCACCCACTTGCGCACGCGATCGTTGAAGCGGGGCGTGAGAAAACACTTTTGCCGTTTGCGATGGAAAAATTTCAATCCTTTGCGGGACAAGGCGTGATGGCCTGGATTGAAGGGGTGCAATATTGGGTGGGCTCGCCTACTTTTCTTGCCGCCCAGGGAATGCTATTTGAATCGAGCACTCTTTTAAAGGTGAACGGGACCGAGGCCGCAACACTGGTGGGTGTGGGGTCGGGGCATGAGGTTTATGGTTGGATCGCTTTGTCGGATCAGCTTCGTCCAGAGGTACCCAGTGCCGTGCAGCGTCTGCGAGAGTTGGGGGTTCGGTTGATCATGATTACGGGGGATCATGAGGCTGCGGCCCGGAAGATTGCGGCAGAGGCCGGAATTGACGAATATTTTGCGCAAGTATTGCCGCAAGATAAAGAAGCTCATGTTCGCAGGCTTCATGCGGAAGTGGGGCTGGTGGGAATGGCGGGAGACGGTCTAAACGATGCGCCTGCGTTGGCGGCGGCGGATGCGAGCTTTGCGATGGGGGCGGGAGCGGATGTAGCTCTGGAAGCCGCGGATGTGGTTTTGATGCGCAGTGATTTGCACGGAGTGGTGGACGCGATTGAACTTTCGCGTGCGACGACGCGAAAAATCTGGCAAAATCTATTTTTCGCGCTTATTTACAACGTTTTAGGAATCCCCTTGGCTGCGCTGGGGCATTTGAGTCCGGTGGTGGCGGGCGCGGCCATGGCGATGAGTTCGGTGTCGGTGGTTTCTAATTCTCTTTTGTTGGGGCGGTGGAAACGGAAAATATGAAAAAAACAGAGTTCAAAGTAGACGGAATGACTTGCATAGGATGCGTAAAGAATGTCGAGAAGGTTCTGCGTGCCATTCCGGGCGTGGACAAAGTGAGTGTGATTTTGGAACAGGGACAGGTCACGGTGGAGTTTGATCCCGCGCGAGTGCAAGAGCAGGGGTTAAAGCAGGCGATTGAAGACGCGGGGTATGATATGTTACCGAGTGGGCGTGGGTAACCAACTCTGCTTTTTCCCCAGCGGCGAACAAGACATCGCCACGGCAGGACTTGTGGTTGAGCACCCGAGCGCGCGCCGTAAATCCGAATTGCGTAAAAAATTGCGGTTAAATCGGACAGTTGTGTCCTGGTGTGAATCCCCCCATTTTGGAGGAAGGGTCATCTTCGGATTGGCTGGAAGGTCCTCACATGAAGGTTCTTGTGAGGCTTCTTCATATATGTCGAGAGGTGTTTCAGTCGGTGAAGGCGTCGAGAAGGGTTGCGCCGAGTCGTCGATACACCAAGAGGTTGCGATTCTCTGAAAGACTTTTCGTTTTGCTCCTAGGTCCAAATTGGCTTGGGATTCAAAATATTGAGCCAATGCGGTTCCTGCCCAAAAGTCGGCTTCGGCTTCCTCCCATTGTGAAGGATAGGGGGATAGCGCACCTACAGAGCATCTTTTTTGAAGCAAGTCATCCAATCGCGTTTGCTCTCTTGGACACGCGTTCGGAATGGCATCGTGAGGGGCGGAAAGGATTTCTAAGCAGGCCGTCGATTGAATGAGTAAACGGGTCATGTCGTCGTCGTGTTTTTCGGTTTTTTTGAGAAATTGCGCACGAAAAGCCTGAAAACGGTCGGTAAAATCCTCAGATGCCTCTTTTTTATAAGCTTGGGCGCTTTTTTGATTTTTTAAAAACAAACAAGAATTCAGGGAGTGCGCGAATTCATGGAAAAGATAAAAATAGCAAACCTCCGTTCCTTCTGCGCATTCGCGCCAAGTCATGGGATTCAGGTAGAGTTTACAAGTTGCACCGGTGCTGCCGACAGGAAGCTTGTCGTCTTCTGCTTCGAGTAACTGCGCTTCTCCCAGGGGATTATTCCACTCCCTAAAACTTTTATTCCAGCCGTTGTGGCGTTCGGGGCCCTGGTTCCAGAGCCCGGGATTTTTCGCGCATCCCTCCAGATATTGACCCAAAACGGCGAGTTCTTTGGGGTGGAGGTATTTGCGCTTTCCGATAGCCGTCATGAACAGCTCTTTAGCTTTTTTCAGGGTTTGGAGCACCTTGCTTTTTTGGGGCTTTTCGATTTCAGCGAGCATCAGTAATCTGTGGTGGGTTTTCCATTTTTCTTGTTCTTCTTCGTTGAGTTTTTTTGACGTTGGAGATTTTTGGTGGGCAGTTTCAACATGGGTGATGAATTGTTCGACTTGTTGATCGACCGCTTGGGCGAACTTGGTCAGTTCTTTCTGCCGACGAACGACTTCGGGCGGAATGTTCTCGCAGAGTTTTTCATACGGATCGGGTTCGCAAAGTTCGGCTAAAGGCACGGGAGGCGGAGCGGGGACTGCGGGGCAAACTCGGGGAGCGGTCACTTGAAAAGTCTGGATCACGCCTAGCGGAGTAAGATCAATCATCCCACTCAAGTCATCGGCGTGCGCGGTGGCCGCGAGGACCAAAAGACTGAGCAAGAGGAAGGGGGCGGACCGCAATAGCATCTACAAAATTGTAGTGCAGATTGCTGGGCGCTGAAAGCTGAAAGCTGAGTGCCCGTCTCAGGCCTGCTCGGCCATCTCCTGTAATTTAACGACAAAATGGAGAGCTTGGAGAGGCGTCATCTCGTTGACGTTCATTTTACCGAGTTCAAGCAAAGCCGGATGAGGTCCGGGGACGACGGGCTGTGCTTCTTCGGGTTCGGGCAATCGGTCAAAGAGCGAGAGCTGATTGGAGGGCCCAGTGTTTCCAACGCCATGCAGGGCCTGTTGTTCGAGCTCCTCCAGAACCTTCCACGCGCGTTCCACGACGGGCTTGGGTAGCCCCGCAATTCTTGCTACATGAATCCCAAAGCTTTCTTGGGCAGGTCCCTCTCGCAGTAAATAGAGAAATCGCAACGCACCGGTGTTTTTTCCCGCCCGTGTTCCTTCCACACCCATGTGAGCATTGGCTACTCGGGGGAGTTCTGAGGCGAGGCGGGTGAGTTCGTGATAATGAGTCGCAAAGAGCGTGCGGCACTGAATTTTACCGCAGATCCATTCGAGCGTCGACCAAGCCACGCTGATGCCGTCATAGGTGCTCGTGCCACGTCCGATTTCGTCGAGGATGATTAACGAGCGTGGGTCCGCATAATGAAGAATATGCGCGAGCTCACTCATCTCCACCATAAACGTGCTTTGGCCGCGGGCAATCGCGTCGTGCGCGCCAATTCGGGTGTAGAGGCGTGAAACCGCACCCCAGCGCGAAGGGGCGGCCGGAATCGGCGCACCCATCTGGCCTAGGATCACAATCAGCGCTGTTTGGCGCATGACTGTCGATTTACCCCCCATATTGGGGCCAGTGATCATGAGAGTCAGTCGAGTTTGAGGCGAAAGTTCGAGGTCATTGGGCACGAAATGGCCGCGGCTGGCTTGATCCACCAGCGGGTGTCGACCCTGGTAAATTTCGAGCGTGAGCGAGTCATCAATCTGCGGAAAACTCCAACCCGGCTCTTGCGCGGTTTTGGCGAGTGAAACGAAGGCGTCGGCTTCACCCAAAAGGCGCGCGGCCTCCATGATCTGAGCCGTTTGCCCACGAATTGCCGTCAAAAGATCTTCAAAGAGCTCTTGTTCTAAAGCCCGTTGTTTCGCGCTGGCATTGACTATCTCGTCTTCGAATTTTTTGAGTTCTTCCGTAAAGAACCGTTCCGCGCCGACAGTCGTTTGTTTTCGTTGGTAGTGCGCCGGCGCGTTTTTAAGATGAGCTTGGGTGATTTCAATATAATAGCCAAAAACGCGATTGTAGCGAACTTTGAGCGAAGGGATTCCGGTGGCTTCGCGCTCGCGGGTTTCGAGTTCGATCAGCCATTTCTGCCCATCCGAGGTCAGCGAAAGCAACCGATCGAGGTCAGGATGGGTTCCGATATTGAAGATTCCTCCTTCACGGACGACGAGCGGTGCTTCTTCCTTTTGGGAGGTGGTAATGCGGATCGCGAGAGGCGAGAGCGCCGCAGACAGTCGGCCGAGGTGCTCGTGGATGGCCTTGAGCAGGTCTGTTTGAGCCTCGCGGGTGCGGTGAGCGAGTTCCGCGAGGAGTTGGAGTGAACGCCCAAGCGCAAGGGTGTCGCGAGGGTTCGCCAGGCGCGCGGTGACACGCCCTAAGATGCGTTCGAGATCGTAGACTTCGCTAAAGGTATGCGAAAGCCGATCGCAATCGCTGCGCTCGGAGAGTTCGCGAATCGTCTCTTGTCGAGAAAAAATTTCTTTAGGGTCGCAAAGAGGCTCGAGCATCCAGCGTTTGAGCTGTCGCGCCCCAAGTGCGCTCCGAGTTCGGTTGAGCAGCGAAAAAAGGCTTGTGCCTGTTTCGGCGCTCGGAAGCAAGTCCAGGTGTTGAGCCGTACGTGGACCCAAAACCAGCGTACTGGGGCGATGCAGTGGCGCTGGCAGACGGAGGTGGGCCATTCGTTCTTGTTTTTGGGTGCGTAGCGCGTAGGTCACCAAAATTCCCAGGGCCAGAATTCCGGCGGGGGAGCTAATGAAGGTGTCCAGCGAGGCGATTTCGTACTGGCGCTCCAGAAGCTCAGCCGCCTGAGTGAACGCGAGGTAGTTCGAGGGGAGTGTTTCTACCAGGATGGAAGGGGGGAGAGCACCCAGGTCGTCGGGGGCTCCTTCAAATTTCAGCAGCTGTCGAATCGGGAGCGTCGTGATCTCTCCAAGGAGGCATTCAGCCGCCAACGGTTCGCTCACGAGGGTTTCGCCTGTCGAAGCGTCCATGCAAGCCAGGACGAAGAGTTCCGAGGAAGGTACTGCTACCGCAATGTAGTTGGCCTCGGCACCATCGACGTCAAATTGCACTCCTGGTGTAAATATTCGCACCACCTCGCGGCGGACGATGGCTTTGCCGGTGACTTTTGAGGGGTCTTCCATTTGTTCGCCGATGGCGACTTTTTTTCCAGCCTTGAGCAGTCGCTGGATGTAGCCTTGGACGCTATGGTGAGGGACTCCCGCCATCGGAGTTGGGTTGGGTTTATTGCGATCCCGGGAGGTAAGTGTGATTTCTAAAAGGCGGGACGCCTCGACGGCGTCTTCGCCAAAAAGTTCATAAAAATCTCCCATGCGAAAAAGCAACAACGCATCTCCGACTTGAGACTTGAGGTCGTAATACTGTTTCATTAGCGGCGTGGAGTCGTCTGGGATTGCTGGGGGGGTAACCGTACTCATTGTCGAATCGAATTAGCAGGCCCGGTTCAGGATCTCAAGAGCTGGGGTAAAGTTCTTGTGTGACAATATGCGTTAACTATAGCCTAAGGCAGAAACATCGACCTATTTTTTGGAGGCAGCTATGGAATCAGGCCCATTATCCCAGTCACACCTCGACCTTCCCAGTCGGCGTGGGATCTTTTGTAACCGCACGCTGAACCTGAGATCCATCAAGGCCATCGGGTACGATATGGACTACACCCTGATTCACTACAAGGTGAAGGAATGGGAAAGGCGCGCTTACGAGTATTTAAGGCAGTATTTTGTGGGCAAGGGGTGGCCGGTCGCGCATTTTCAGTTTGATTCGGAGATGACTTGTCGAGGCCTGATTGTGGATAAGGATTTGGGAAATTTGGTCAAGTCCAATCGGTTTGGTTTCGTGAAGCATGCCTTTCATGGCACGCAGGAACTGGATTTTGAGGCGCAGCGCAAGGCGTATTCGCGGACGATTATTGATCTTCACGAGCCGCGTTGGGTATTTGTCAATACGCTGTTTTCGATCTCAGAGGGCTGTTTTTTTTCACAAGCCGTGGAACTTTTGGATCGGCATGCGCTTCCGGGGGTGATGAGTTACTCGGATCTTTACAAGCGAGTGCGTGCCGGCTTGGACTTTCTGCATATGGAAGGGAAATTGAAGGCCGATATTCTGGCCGATCCCGAGCGATTTATCGATGTCGATCCGGACATGCCCTTGGCGTTATTAGATCAAAAAAATGCCGGGAAAAAGCTTTTACTGATCACGAATTCCGAATGGTCTTATACCGTTCCCGTGATGGATTACGCGATTAATCAGTTTTTGCCAGAGGGGATGACCTGGCGGGATCTTTTTGAAGTCATGATTCTTAGTTCGCGCAAACCCGATTTTTTCAGTCGTGAAAACCCGCTTTTTGAAGTGGTCAATGAAGAGGGCCTTCTTAAGCCCTCGCCTGGAATCCTTAAACCGGGCACGGTTTATTTCGGGGGAAGCGCTCGGCAAGTCGAAACGAGTCTCGGCCTTTCCGGGGATGAAATTCTTTATGTGGGTGATCACATGTTTGGGGATGTGTGGGCGAGCAAGAGTGTCCTGAGATGGCGGACGGCGCTCGTACTGCGGGAGTTGGAAGACGAAATTGGCAATGCGATCGAATTTAGGGATCACGAGATTCAGCTTTCGAAATGGATGGCCGAAAAAGAACAAATTGAATCGGAGCAATGTCAGTTACGTCTGAAGCTTCAGCGCAAACGGGTGAAGTATGGCCCGCAGCCGGATGAATCAGATGAGGAACTTCAGGTTCACGTGAATCAGTTGAGGGCTCGTGTCGAGCTGCTGGATGAAAAAATCGGACCACTGGCTCGCGCCGCCACGGCCTTAGCTAATCCGACTTGGGGGACGCTGATGCGCGCCGGCAATGACAAAAGCCATTTGGCTTTTCAGATTGAGCGCTATGCGGATATCTATACTTCGCGCGTGTCTAATTTTTTAGCGGCGACACCGTTTGTTTATTTGCGTTCGAGGAGGGGCGTATTGCCGCATGAGCCCAGATAAGGCATCCATCCTTATTGAATCCGGCACTCCATCATCACGCATTCGGTTTGCTTGAGGGGGCTCTCTGAATTGAAGTAGCTGAGGAGTCCGTGAATGGAGCGAGCTTTATGGGCATTGATTTGCCCAAGATCGTCGCTCAAAAAGGTGAAGCAGTATTTATTGTCGGTCGCGTTGCTGGCGCAAAACCGGGTCGTCACCGCGTCTTGTTCGATTCCTCCTTGAAGGGTGGCATCGAGGTCGGTCTTAGGGGAGGGCGAGCCCAAATCAGTGAGGGCAAACGCCGAGGCGGGTCCTTTTCCATCGCTCGTGCAACGAAGGCGAGGGGCGGTGGGTGAGGTACTTCCCCAACCTCGAGGGAGGAAGGTGAGGCAAGAAAAAGAAATAACTCCTATCAAAAATAGGATGAGTCGCGAGCGGCCGAGCATAAGTCAAAGTCTCCACCTTGCCCCATACCGCCCCTGGCCTAAAGCGTCAAGGTTTCGTCGTCAGCTTTTATCGGCCGCCTGAGGAACGACCGCCTGAAATCCCCATACGGTGAACCTTGATCACATTAGTTGTGCCGCGCTGCAGCGAAGGGACTCCGGCTGTGACGACCACTAGGTCATCATCTTCAGCCCAACCGTGATTCCGCAGGACGTTCTCTACCATCGAAAAAAGATCATCGGTAGCGACAATTTTTGGAATCAAAACGCCGCTCACCCCCCAAACAAAGGCGAGGCGTCTGATCATGGCCTCGTTATCCATGATTGCCACAATGGGTGGCTCGGGACGGTATTTGGCTAAAGTTCGGGCGGCCATACCGGAGTGGGTGAGGCAGGCAATGACAGTAGCTCCGACCTGATGGGCAATCGTTGAGGCACTGGCTTCGATCGCGTCCACCACGGAACCAGGCATAGGATGAACGTCGCGATGGCGAGAATATTGATCTCGAGCGCGTTCCGCTTCCAAGATAATTCGACCCATCGTGCGCACCGCTTCGCGGGGAAACTGTCCCGAGGCGCTTTCAGCCGACAACATCACGGCGTCTGTTCCGTCATAGACGGCATTGGCCACATCGCTCGCTTCCGCACGCGTGGGAGTGGGGCATGAAATCATCGATTCGAGCATTTGGGTTGCCGTAATGACAGGAACCCCTAATGCATTGCAGCCATGAATGAGTTGTTTTTGAACTGTGGGAACGCGTTCCGCACCAATTTCAACTGCCATATCACCGCGCGCCACTAAAAGGCCGTCAGTGACTTCGATGATGGATTCCTGAAACTCGATGGCTTCTTCCCGTTCGATTTTTGCGACCAAAATAGGAGGGAAATTACTCAGTTTACGCACGCGGTCGCGAACACTCGTAATGTCCTGAGCTGAACGCACAAAGGAGAGGGCCACCGCATCCACACCTTCAGAGAGTCCAAAGCGCAGGTCTTCTAGATCTTTTTCGGTCACACAAGGAATCGAAAGGGGCGTTCCTGGAAGGTTCATTCCTTTATGGTCACTGAGGTGACCTCCGACTTCGACTTCAACGACAATTTCCGGAGGTGAAACTTGGATTGCCCGTGTGGCTATTTTTCCATCGTCAAACAGGATTCGTGCGCCCTTTTTTGTATCACTCGAAACGGCTTGGGCGATTTCAGCGGAAATCGGAACCGCAATTTTGCCGTGAGTGGAGCCCTTGATGGTCGCTCCTTCGGGGTAAAGTAAAAGAGTGTCTCCCGGCTTTACGTCAAGCCCATTCGGCCCAAGCTTCCCCAAGCGAATCTTGGGTCCTTGCAGGTCCTGCATAATCGCGATTGGCCTTTGCGCGCGACGGGAGGCTTCTCGAATCGTTTGGATCATGACTCGGTGAAATTCGTGGGTCCCATGACTGAAATTGAGCCGGGCGATATCCATGCCGTCTTCGATCAGGGCGGAAATTTGTTCAAGGGTCTTAGAAGAAGGACCCAGCGTACAAACGATTTTAACTCTTCTTGGATGGGTTGATGACATGCGATCGCCTTACCTTTTCAATTTCTTCTTGGAAGTTTTGAGTCATGGAGCGTTCTTTCTCCTCGTGCTGTGCTAGAAGCTGGGCGATTCGTTGTTCGTATTGCCGAGACTGATCTTCTAGCCCGGTTCTCACTTTTCGCTCCCCCTCGCGCTGGGTCAGTTGCAGCTGGGATCGAAGTTCATCGATTCGCTCATCATAATCGATTTTTTGATCCGCGATCTTCTTATCATACTCACGAATAGTTTCATTTTGTTTTGAGGCAAAGTTTCGATGAGCCATTTTAGACTGAAAATCGGCTTCTTGCCTGAAAGCGCCCATTTTGGTGGCCGCGTCGTCTCGCACGGCCTGGATCATGGTTTCGAATTCATTGCGTTGGCGCTGGTTCATTTGCGAGAAGGAGCGGTTCATGCCTTCGGTCTCGCGCGAATGATCGTAGTCTCGATTGCGTATAGCTTCTTCTTTTTCTAATTCGACGGCAGAGGCATGTTCGCGGAATCGACCAATTTCTTGCTGACGCGTGAGCAGGTTGTCCCGTTCCTGTTTGGTTAGAACCTGCGTATGTTCCTCATCGGTGGTGTGCATCCGGTCCGAGTAATTATTCCGCATCTGTTCAAGTGCGCGCCGAGAACGCTCCGTCTCGGCGTTCATGGTTTTGTCGTATTCTTTGGTGATCGACTTCCTTACCGCGTTTTCTACTGCTGGAGTGACTTCTGAAGTGTCTTGTACCGTCGCTTTACGTTGAAGCTCTTTTTCAAGGCGTTGAACCTTATCGTTGGCGGTGATGTTAGAGGCCTCGGTGCTCTCCCGAAATACTTTGGCTTGATTTTGAAGGGCTACATGTCGTTGTTCATTCACTCCGGTGAGGGCGGTTTCCAACTGGTCTTGGGCTTTAACTCGGTCGTTTTTCATGCGACTTTCGAGATCTAAATTGCTTTTTTCGTAGCGCGAAATAATATCTTTTTGTTGTTCGTGGTTTTCGTTGCCGACTTTGGACATCAAGGCTGCAAAGCGAGTGTCTTTTTCTTTCGTGTTTCGTCCGTTGCTGGCCGTGAAATAATTTTCAGTCTCCTTTATTTTTTGGCGGGTGCGATCCATTTCTCGTGCATGGCTGTCTTGTTCAATTTCCAGCTTGGCCCGCCATTCATCATTATATTCCTTGACTGCATCTGCCGTGCCTTGACCTTTTTCCTTGACGTAAACCCCTTCACTGGCGACGAGGTCTTTCATTTGATCGCGGAGCGCGGTCGTTTGCTCAGCGTTGGTTTGAGTCATTTTTTGAGTCAAATCTTCCAGTTTATTAGTGCTGTCGCGGTGGTTTTTATTGATGCGGCTTTCGATGGCGGATTCATCATGAAAGCGCTGATTTTCGAGGCTTTTTTCAGAATCGGCCACGATTTTTTCGAGTTCGCGGTGCTGCGCGGCCGCATCTTTCATTCGGTCTTGGTTGAGTCCATCGTATCTTTTTTGCAGTTCGTGCCGTTGCTCATCTCCGGCACTGCGATCTTTTTGGAAGGCTTGAGAAAAGTTTTCCTGGGAGGTTTGCCGAGCCTCTTGCATCGCACGCTCCATTTTGGCGCCATCGCTGCGGCTCATTTCCTCCATTTGTTTGCTTTGTGTGTCCTCGGACGCCTTCATGTTTCGGACGTCGTTTTCGTGAAGAAGGGCCGAGCTCTCGACCGTCTGCTGTAAGAGCTGCTTGTATTTGTCCGCTTCGTCGGTCTTGATGCGGCCGAAACGGTCATAATTGGACCTTTTCATCTGATCCAATTCGGCCCGATCGCCTTCACGGCTTCGAGTTGAGGACTCCTGAAAGTCGTCTCGAATTTTTTCAACCGCCTGATCTGATTTTTCTTGATGCTTATTGATCGAGTTGCGATAGCCTTTTTCGATTTCGTCGACTCGTTCTCTGCCTCTTTGCTCGTTCCGGGCGTAATCCCGCTTGAGTTCGTCCTCGAGCTCGTTGATGTGTTTCATGTAGTAGCTGTTATTGCCATCGGACGGGGTCACGGAAGCCATGCATTTGTCTCCAATGTGCTGTTGAGCAAGCTTCGTGCCGAACTTACCGTTTCGGCCTTGATCAAAAATTTCTTTAATTTCATGTACGGCGGATCGAAAAACGAGTTCATTTCTGCGAGCAAATAAAAATCTCTGGGTAAAAATTTCCGTTGAGGCAATTGTTGCCTACTGACCGCTGAGTGCTAAAACCTTGAACCCTCGATGGCTTTTTTAGTTTTTTCTTCTTCCAGATAAGTCAGCTTCATTCGGACAAAAATAATCCGCCCGATTCGATAGAGTAGCGTGTTTTCGTCGATCGTGTCGGTCTCCATAGGACGCCAGCCTTCCAAAACGTCGCGCTGAACGAGCTGCTCTTTCTGCACAGACACTTTGACCGAGGGTTGGCCGTTGTAAAAACCTTTGGCGACATTCACTCGAAAACGGTATTGAGCCTTGAGATAGGAGTCTTGGCCGCCAAAGGAATCGACAAAGTTTTTCTCGGCCGTATTTTCGTTCCATTTGGTCTGAACGTAACCGCCCTCGCGGTTGGAAACATCCAGGCGGCTCATTTTGAGTGAATCGAGGACTGCCTGCCAAGCAGTATTGAAATCAGTGAGGTAGATGCGGTGAAACACTTGGGCGGTGTCTTCGCCCATGCTTTGTTTATACGCGGTCACACAACCCGATGCATTAAAAATCAATGCCGCGAGGGTCGCCAGAATCATGACCAGGCTGATCCGCTGAGGGGTTTGGTGCATCTCTATTCTAGTTTGGCCCCGAGTGGGCCGGAGTGCAAGTTCGGTTTCGCGGTGAGTTGTTTCGCGAAAGCAAACCTCCTGTTTTTACACAACTACCGCCATCCATGGCTGTTGTGATTTTCGCGAAACAACTCACCGCAAAACCTTGCGCGCACAAAAAGGTGGTTCCCGCTTTCAGCGGGGACTTCTTTAAATGTCAGTTCAGTGGGGAGGAATTTTCGCCAATATGGGCACCCGCCCGCGAAAATCTTTGAAGCCCCTGCATGATGGTTTGCCCATCCAAGGAGCCGTTGTCAAAGCCCGGCCCAAAATCCAGGCTCATGACCGAGTACGAAGTGGCTTTTTCTAAGCCCAAGCCGCGCTGGGCGGGCACTTGTGTTTGCCCAGCTCCCGGCAGGACAAACACATACCAAAGAGGGATGGTTTGAGCTTGGTAGACGACTGCCGATACACCCGTCGAGAGGGCTGGGACTGAAATCCAATCAGGAATCGAGGGGGCATCAGGGCGTTCCTCGGTCGTCAAAAAATCACCAGGATTGACGTCGGCGCCTGCGTTTTGGGTTACGATGCCGCTCAGCCTCCGACCTTTTCCGCTTTGGGCGATGGTGACCACATCGTGGGTTTTTCCGATGGATGAGTCTGCGCTGCTTAGTGATACCGTCCGGTTTTGGTCCGGGTGATCACTGCTTCGCGCCAGCTTGATGTCCGTAGGCATGAGGATTTCTCGATCGCCATGAATATCGGTCACGGCTGCTACAATCACATCGGCTTCGAAGGGTGGATTTTTTACGCTGACTCGATGGCAGGGACGTAACCTGAATGCAGCGTTGACATCGATGGAGCGATCTCCTTCGGTGGTGACGACGTCACTCAGGCCTGAACGTTGAAATTTCAGTTTGTTGAGGAGATTCAGAGATAGTTTTCCGCCGCCTTGAATCATGGCTAAAACATCGGTGGTGGCGATGGTGCCTTGGACGGTCGCTAGGCGGATTGATCTATTTTTAAGGATGGGGAGTCGATAGGTGGGCTTATTGAGGGTGATAGAACCAAAGAAAATCGAAATGTCCTGCTCAGGAAGGATGAGGTTGGAGGGGATCTCGTGGCTGCCAAAAACATCGATCGTATCCTTAAGAGGGGAGATGAACGAAGAGGCATCAAAATGGATTAGGTCAAAAACGCTGAGGCTTTTGAATACCAACCCGGCGCTAATGACATCCGAATTGGGGCGTGGAGCCCATCCGGTCATTTGACCTGAAAATGTCACCCATTCGGTCAGGGGAAGTGGCTTGAGGTAGACGGTGAGTTGGGGGCTCTGGATTCCGACTAGGGAGAGAGTGGAAAAACCTTCTCTTGAGACGGTCAGTGCGGGATGGCGGGTGAGTGCTCCTCGAAACAGCAGGGTTCCATCTTGTCCGGTTATTCCGCGGGCGGCGGAATCTTCGTCTTTGAGTGTATCTGCGAGGGTGATTTTGGCATCGCTGAGAGGAAGGCCATTCTCCTCATCTAAAACGAGGACTGCAAGGTCATCTAAAGCCGCCCCCGGGGGCCGAGCTTGGCTTAGGCTAAATCCAAGGGTTTCGGCCTGAGCGTTGTGCCCCATCCAAAGAAGGGTTCCAGCGGCAAATCCTAGAAGTGTACAGCCCCAGAGTAGTGGATGTTTTTTAGTAGTCATACGGTTTCCCCCGGCAGCAGACTAATGGGGTGATTTCGTTCTTGTCAAGAAATAGGGGGCACCATAACGTAGCTAGAGTATGGTGCCTTCTATTGATATTCTTGCCGAGGTGGGTCGAGTCTTGAATCTCGAGGGCCAGGCCATCTTGGATTGTTCTCAGCGGCTCACTCAAACGGTGGACTCGCCTGCTGCCCTCGCTGTTCTTCGCGCAGTCGAGTTGATGGCGCACGCGCTTGAGAGCGGCGGAAAGATTATTGTGAGCGGGGTGGGGAAATCCGGCAAAGTGGGGCAAAAAATCGCCGCTACGCTCTGCAGCACGGGGAGTTTGGCGGTTTTTCTTCATCCGACTGAAGGGCTTCATGGAGATCTCGGAGTCTTGGGTGCTCAGGATGTTGTTTTGGCGTTGAGCTATACGGGTAACACAGAGGAGTTGGTGAAACTCCTTCCGTCCATTAAGAGCCAAGGGGTTCCTGTTATTGGGTTGGGGGGAAATGCTCGATCTCGCATAGCGTCGCAATGTGATGTCTGGGTGGATGGCTGGGTGGATCAAGAAGCCTGTCCTCATAATTTGGTGCCTACATCCAGTACTACGCTTGCCCTCGCCTTGGGTGATGCCTTTGCGGTCGCGCTCATGCAGCTTCGGGGTTTTGATGTTCAGTCTTTTGCTAAAAATCATCCAGGGGGATCTCTGGGGAGGCGGCTCAATTTGCGAGTTCAGGATGTGATGCATCAAGGACAAGCTGTTCCGACCGTCGCGATTCAGACCTTAATGGATGAAGTTGTCGTTCTGATGACCCAAAAAAAGCTCGGGGCCGTTCTAGTGGTTCAGCGGGACACAGGGGGGCAGGGTGAGCGGATGTTGGGTATCATTACTGAGGGAGACTTGAGGCGAGCGCTCCAGTATCGCGAAAAGTTTTTTCAGCTCAAGGCAGGCGATGTCATGACTGCTCAGCCGATTACCGCGCACCCTGAAATGATGGCTAAGGCGGCTCTCGATTTGATGGAAAATCGACCCAGCCAGATCAGCGTGCTCCCCGTCGTAGACGAAGCCGGGAGCTGGAAAGGCCTAGTTCGGGTGCATGATCTTATTTCCAGTTTTTGAACACTCTAGCGAGAACTCGTGTTCTTCGTGCGGAGGCCCCCTGGCTTGGCGCCAGGAGAAGGCCTACCCCTTGGTGACACAGATTTTATTTGGGGCCAGTTTTTTGGTTTTTATGCTTGTTGCCGAGAAGTGGTTTGGCCGGGGTAAACATAGGGGCGTGTTATTCAGTTGGGTTGGAATTCAGGTTTTTTTGGGTGTGAATTTGATTTTGGGCAGGATCCGAGCAAAAAGGCGAATTTTACGTTGCATCCGTTGCAGTCAGGATCTACGATAAAACAGTAAAATTTTTTTAACTAAGGAGACAGCGAGTGACTCATCGGCAACCTCATAAAAATTACTTCTCTCTCAGCCTGGCCACTGTGCTTTTGACCGCCGGGGCTTTTGCGATTGTTTCAGCCTGCACGGATCAACAGGCCAAGGCTAAGCCCAATATTGTGCACAAAACAGCCCCTAAGCCGGGTGTGGTTGCCAAGATTGGCAATGACGAGATCACCGAAGCGCAATTGATTGGTGATGATAAACTTGATTTTTTTGATCTCAAAAAGCGCGAATACGATCTTAAGATGGATCGGCTGAATAAACTCATGGTGGATCGATTGATTGGTGCTGAAGCTAAGGCCGCCAATATGAGCACCGAAGATTTTATTAATAAAAAGGTCATTGGTGGCGCCATCAAGATCTCAGACAGCGATTATAAAAAGTTTGTCGCTGAGAAGCATATTCCGGACAGCCAGATTAATCCGCAGATCAAAGAGCGCATTCAATCTTACCTGCAAAACATTAAGAAGCAGGATCTCGTTCAGGCTCATATTGCTAAATTGACCAAAGGCTCCCCAGTTGAGGTTTACTTCAACAAACCCAAGATGGAAGTCAAAGTGGAAGCGGGCAATTCGCCAGGCTTTGGCTCCGACAAGGCGCCGATCCAAGTGGTCGAGTTCTCGGATTTCCAATGTCCTTTTTGCTCCCGCGGAGCAGACGTAGTGCATGAGCTGAAAAAGAAGTATGGCAGTAAGATGCACTTTGCGTTTAAACAATTTCCGCTTCCGATGCATAAGGATGCTCGTGGCGCTGCGGAGGCCTCTCTTTGCGTGAATGACCAAAGCTCAGACAAATTTTTCAAGTTTCATGACGTTTTGTTCAAAAATCAAGACAAGCTGGATGCGGTTAACCTTGAAAAGTTTGCTAAGGAAGCTGGCGCCAATGTGGACAAGTTCAAGCAATGCATAAGCAGCAAGAAGTTCGCAAAGGTGGTTCAAGATGAATTGGAATATGGCGAAAAGATTGGTGTAAAATCCACACCGACCTTCTTTGTGAATGGCCAATTAGTCGCTGGTGCGGTTCCGATTGAACAGTTTGCTGAGATCATCGAAGATGATCTCGATAAGAAATAAGTCCGTTATTTTTTCTTTCAGTCTTATGAGTTGCGGGCGTCCTTCGGGGCGCCCGTTTTATTTGACGCAGATCTCAACCAAAAGGTACGGCCTACTTTTTAAGCTTCTGAACCCGTGCGCTCAGCGAAGCCCCTTTTTTCGGGGTTATTCCCGTTAATTTTTCGAGCGTCGTGACGGTTTGGGTGAGAAGGTCAGGATCCTGAGAGTGCTCTAAAAGGGGTTTCAGGCGTGAAATGATTGTAGTTGCTTGAAGTGAGGCTAGCACCGCCAGTGCTTTTTGTGGAATCCATTGAGCCTTTCCGTTGTGGTAATTCGCCGGCTGTTCAAGAATGTCGGCGAGTGCTTCAGCGGTCCCTGGAGGGTGGAGTTTTTTAGCAGCCTCCACTGCTTCGGCGCGTACCACGAGGGCGGGATCTTTTAAAAGCGGCAAGATGGCTGGGGCCGTTGTCGGTTGGTTGAGCGCACTCAAGATTCGAAGGGTTCCTGCACGGATCATCCATGAAGAATCTTTGAGAAACGGAACAAACAAAGATGCCGCAGCGGGGCCTCCGAGTTTGGCTGCTCCCATGAGGGCAATATAGCGGTGCGAGTCCTGAATATTTTGACTGGCGACTTCAAGAAGCGGGGCGACAGCCAGGGTTCCGTAATTCGTTTGCCAGTGTCGCAACAGGGGTTCAAAAGAAGGCGCTGAACGAGTGGTGATTTCTCGCGTGAGCATGGGTGCGCTAGGAGTGGTAGGAATAGGCATGGCAAAAGCCGCAGCGGTACCCAAAAAACCCAAAGCGCCAAAAACGCCGATATTTGTCATACTTTTGGACTAATCCTTATTAGCTGTTCAACATTTTTTCGAATTCGGCAACGAGATCAGCATCCGATTTAGCAGCCGGGGGCGGTGGTGCGGGTGTTGCTGCGGGAGGGGGGGTTGGAGCGGCTGCTGGAGCCGGAGCAGCTGGTGCTGCCATGACGGGCGCCGCAGCTGGCGCTTGCTGAATGCTCTTTTCAACCTGGTCCACCAGAGCTTCAAAGTTGACTGAATCATCAACCGGAGCCGGGGCGACCGGAGCGGGTGTTGCTGCGGTTGGGGCGGCAGGAGCTGCTTCTTGCGCCGCCATCGCGGCTTCGAGTGCCGCATCTGCCGTGGCTTGAGCGGCAGCCGTTGGATCCATAGCCGCCACTGGAGCGGCAGCAAGCGGGGTTGCCGCTGTGCTGCCCTTTGTCGCTAGTTGAGCTTTGAGTTGTGCGTTTTCTTGCTGAAGGCGTTTGAGATTGGCCAGATCATCTTCGATGACGCTGTATTCAGCCAGTTTGGCTTCCAACATTTTAATTTTTTCTTGCAGCTCTGAATTACCGGCACTCGCGTTGGGAGCTCCGGCTTTGCTACCGGAGACCTTGGCCGCTGCAAGTTCGGTTTCAAGTCGAGCTTTGTCGGCTACGATCTCTTCCATGGCTTGGGCCTGTTCGGAAATCGCGGCTTCAAGCGCGGCTAGTTGCGCAACGGCGTGAGGATCTCGGGCTGAACTGTCGGCTGGCGCCGCAGTCATGGGCACCACGGGAGTGGTTGCAGCAAATGATCCCCCTGTTACGCGGAGAGCAGTAATGGAGACTGCTGGAATTTCGTCGCCAGCCAGTAGTCCAAAAAGTTGGATACGTAGCTGTTCCGCGTCCACGATGAGTTCAGTGAGAACGCCCTTCACGAGATTCGTGGATGGCTGCGGGCCAAGTACACCGTATTTGCGTTTTTTGAGAATCCAAAATGCCGCATAGGAAGCACAAAGCGTGAAAATAAAAAGCAACTCAAAGAGCAGTGCTTCGGGTGTAAACTTGGAAAATAGGTAGATCCAAGATGCCATCAAACAGGCCCTTCCTTTGACCTTCTTTTATTGTAAAGACCGCGAAGCGGCCTGTCAAACTTGGAATCAGGTGTCAGCGGTTTGACGAGATCACCTTTCGTAAGACTTTGTGAAGATAGGGGTTAGCGGCGATGATTTCACGCTGTTCTGGGTGAAAAGCACTGCCCTTGAAATCCGTTACGAGTCCGCCAGCTTCTTGTACAAGCAGGGCCCCCGCAGCGACATCCCAGGGCGAGAGTCTGCGTTCCCAAAAACCGTCAAACACCCCTCGGGCAGTGTAAGCAAGATCCAAGGCGGCACTTCCTGGGCGGCGTACCGCACGGGTGAGTGCACTTAACCGCTCGAAGGCCTCGACTTCGATTTTAAGCCAGTTCTTTTTGCGATAGGTAAAACCCGTGGTCAAAAGGGAGTCGTGAATTCGGCGGGTTTCTGAAACATGCAGCCTTTTGCCGTTGACCGTCGCGCCCTTCCCCTTCGTGGCAATATAGGTGTCATCCAGGATGGGGTGGTAAATTACCCCGACCACCACCTCGTTGTTCCATTCCGCCGCAATTGAAACACAAAACATCGGAAATCGATGGATAAAATTAGTGGTACCATCCAAAGGGTCACAAATCCAGCGGCCCATTTTACGGGAGGTTTCCGGATCTGGAGCGGATTCTTCCGTTAAAATTCCAAAAGACGGAAAGTCGCGGCGCAAAATTTTCATCGCAGCATTTTCGGCCTCGATATCGGCATTGGTGACCAAACCTTCACCCTTTTTTTCGCGTACTTTGAGTTTTCGGCCAAAATGTTTGCGATGAACGGCTCCCGCTGCATGGGCTGCCTCGATAGCGGTGGCTTTGAGTTGATGGAAGGAAGGCACTTTGAGTTCTTTCATGCTGAGAGTCCTAGGGTTTTTAGTGCGGATTGTCGAAAGGCTTGGCGCAAATTGAGGGTAAGGGGGCCTGGTTTCCCAAGACCGACTTTTCGCTGATCAATTTTTGTTACGGGAAATACTTCTTTCGTGGTGCTGGTTAAAAAAATCTCATCCGCTTCGTAGAGTCGTTCGCGAGGGAAACGAACTTCGCGGGATTCAATGCCTAGGGCTGTGGCCACTTCAATGAGCGTGCGTCGGGTGATGCCGTCCAAAATACCGATGTCTAAAGGTGGAGTCGCGAGTATGCCGCGGCGAATATAGCCAATATTGAACGTAGTGCCCTCCGTTAAATGGCCATCCGCATTGCAAAGGAGCGCATCGTCATAGCCGGCGGTCGATGCGTCGAGGTAGGCGAGGAGATTGTTGAGGTAATTTCCTGATTTCATTGCCGGATCGAGGGCACGTCGGTCGTTTCGCAGTCGCTCTGAAATTTGAAGATGGGCCCCCTTCATGACCTGGATCTCGGAGGGTTCATCCAGGGGTTGAACGATAATGGTGTATTGAGTGGGCGATTCCACGCAAGAAAGGCCAAACCCGATTCGGCCCACGCCACGGGTCACGATGAGTCGAATATAGGCCTCGACCAGAGGGGTTGGGGATGGCGTTTTTGCGGTGCTTTGATAAAAAGCATCGAGCGAGCGCTGCATTTCGGAGGCGTAATGGGAGACGGATTGCGACAGGACCATGTGGCAAAGAGCGGCAGATTTTCCGAGTCTTTCCAAATGCTCTTGAGCGCCATACATCCGGCCCTGGTAGGTGCGGCAGACCTCGTAGAGGCTGTCGCCATAGAGATAACCGCGGTCAAAAGCAGAGATTTTTCCCGCCGCGATTGAATCTGCTTCTTTACGTTGAAAGAGCTGCCCATTGACGTTAATCAGCATGAAGGTAGGATAATTCAATCCTTGTGAAAAGCCAGTGCCAAGACAAGCTGGGGTATGTTAGCCTGCATTGCATAACACATGCTAGAAACTGACCATTCCCTTCTTCCTCATTCGACCTCTTCGCGTCCCAATCAAAAGCTCCGAGTGATTTCTGTGGGGTTTGACGACATTTCCTTAGATGAACTGGAACGGTTATTAACAACCTTAGGGGTCGAGCCGGTCGGTCGGGTCATCGCGACTTCACGCAAAATTAATCCCGCGACTTATATTGGCGCGGGTAAAATTGATGAAGTCAAAAACGCGATGGCGACCCTGAATGCCGAGGGCGCTATCATGGATGTTGAGCTTTCGCCCAATCAGCTTCGCAATCTTGAGGCTGCCCTGGGGTTTCCCACTTTGGATCGTCCAGGCGTGATTATTGAAATTTTTACGCGACATGCGCGAACCAAAGAATCCAAAACCCAGGTGGCTTTAGCGAGGTTGCAGTATTTGCTTCCCCGATTAGCGCATTTTTGGAGTCACTTTGAGCGACAACGCGGCAGTGGCGGCGGTGGCGGGGCTAATCGCGGGATGGGTGAAAAGCAGGTTGAGGTGGATCGCAGGCTCGTTAAAAAAAGGATGGCTCTTTTGCAGGACCGTCTTCAGGGGATTGAGCGGGAACGCCAAGTCCAGCGTTCGGGGCGAAAGAATGTTTTGAAGGTCGCACTGGTGGGATACACCAATGCTGGAAAATCGACGCTGCTCAATGGCATGACTCAGAGTAATGTTTTGGCGGAAAATAAACTGTTTGCCACGCTGGATGCCTCTGTTCGTTCGTTGGATCCTCATTCACACCCCCCTGTGGTGGCGATTGATACGGTCGGATTTATCAGTCGATTGCCTCCTTCGCTCGTGGCTTCATTTCGGTCGACCTTGGAAGAACTTGAAGAAGCTGATTTGCTCGTGCATGTCGTGGACGTGAGTTCGCCGCAAGCGCGCGAAGAACTCGATGTGACCGAAAAGATCTTGATCGAGCTTAAAGTCGGCGATAAGCCTCGGATCACCGTACTGAATAAGGCGGATCGGTTAGGCGATACTGTGGCTGCTCGTAATTCTGCCAAGGTGATTTGTCCGGGGGCCTTGGTGGTTTCCGCACTCAATGGCGACGATGTAGCGCGTCTCAGAGACATGATTTTAGAGCACTTTCGGAAGCATATGGAAGTCTGGGAAGTATTGATCCCCTATGCGCTCAGTAAGCTCGAAGCGCAAATTTACGCGTATGGCAGCGTAGAGATTCATCGACATATGGAAAAGGGCACGTTTTTCAAACTTCGAATCGAAGATAGCTGGGCCCAGAAGCTCGAGTTGGAGAAGTATAGACTATGATCAAAGCAGCGTCACTTTTCGTGTTGGCGGGTGTGGCGCTCGGCGTTTTGACAGAGGTACGGGCGGCCCCTCCGACTCGGCATTTGCCGGATATTTCGCTCAAGTCCGTTTACCAGGAGGCTTCGGAGCCGCTCACGACTGAAAAAGCGTGGGCTCTTGATTTTGATGAACTCAATCCTCACCGGAGTCGTTGGATTTTGAATCGCAAGGTCGAGTTGGGGGGGCTTCAGGCGCGTGAAATCGAGGGGGCCCCCGAGGGGGCGCGTTTCGGTGTGAGCGCTGAGGCGATTGTTTCAACGGTCACCGCGTTTTTTCGGCCGGCGGGGGCTTGGTACCGGCCTTTGGCCGAGTTTCCGTGTCACGAGGAGCCTGCGTCTTGGTTTGGGACTTTGGAGGGTTCCCGAAAGGCCGCCGAAGTCGCGGCCAAAGAATGGGAGCGGACGCTGGGTGAGCGCAAGCTCAAGCTTGCGGCGATGTTTCAGCAACTGAACGCGGTGTCCGCCGAAGTCGCCGTCAAAAACGCACAAATTTTGTTTCAAAATTGGCTTCATGAGGTTTCCGCAATTTGGCGGTCCTCCGGCCGTCATCAAGCGAAACTTGCAGAATGGCAGCTTTATCGTCTTGAGGCCGCGAAAACAAAAGCCTGCGCAAAAGACGGTGTCATTCCTTGGGAAAAAATGATGGAGCCGCTCGCGGAAGGCGAACTGGGGCGTGCGGGATCGCCCGGCGACGAGGTGAGACTGCTGGCACGGGCGCCCTCCAAACGTTGGGATGGCTTGTTCTCGATACGGGGCAATGTTACGATTGCGGGCCGTAAATTGAATGGGCGATTCTTGGTGGACTCTGGCGTGGGTACGAGTGTGCTCTCTCCTGAATGGCTTGAGAATCAGGGGATTTTGCCTGCGTGGATTGAGGTTCCGGGAGCTCCTCCTCGCCGCATTCCGTGGGGCGGGAGTCTGGATGCTCCGCAGGGAGGTCTGGGTCCGGTGGGCAAGGTGGACCAAGTGGAGATTGGCAACTTTGCATTGAGCTTAAGAGAGTTTGCGCTTTTTGATACCGATTTTTTTGCGCCGCCCGATACCGCAAGCTCGTGTTGTGATGGAGTCTTAGGAACTGATTTTTTGCGCCGCTACGTGGTGGAACTCAATCCAGGGCCTCCGGCGGAGGTCAGGCTTTGGCCATCGGAGCACTTTCATTTGGCGGATTCGACGGATTCGCAGTGGCTCGAGGAGGGCATGACTCCTGCGGGCGCGCCAGTCAGCGCTTGTTGGGCGCAGAGCGGGGATCTTCGCCTAGGCGGAGTTTATTGGGATACGGGGCGGGAGGCCGCGCTGGATGTTCATGTGCCTTGGCAAAAATCCGCACGTGCGGCCAATGCGGCCCATTCGAGTGGACTCTCCAATCAGTGGGATGTTCGTTGTGGCGTGAATCCGAATTCTCCGATTGCCCAAGGCGTGCCGGCGTCCTTTCCGGTGATGGATCCTTATGAAAATAAAGCAATTCTGGACAAGGTTCCTGCGGTGTCAATTGGCATGGCCTTGCTAGGGCGCGGTCGGGTTTTTTTGGACTTCCCTCATGGGCGAATCTGGTTTCCAGCCAAGACTTCGTCTGAGGTCATTCGTGAAAATAAGACGGGACTCAAGCTGAAGTTCGAGATGGTGAAGGGCAAGTTTGATAAACGCGAGCTCTTGGTTCGTGGTCTAGGTCACAATCCCATCGTCAAAAGTTTGGTGAGCCGCGGTCTGAAAAAGGGCATGCGGATTATCCGAATAGATGAAATCGACGCTGACGAACTCGATACTTGGGAGGTCGAGCAGCGGCTGGCGGGAGTTTACGGTGAGCAAGTGATGCTGCAGTGGAAAACCCCCAAGGGGCTACGGCTGGGTGCGCTTAAAGTCCGGTAAACACCCGCTCCAGCCCCCAGGTGTCTTGCTCCCGGCGCGCGACGGCCACGAGTTTAGGTCCTTCATAAATCGTTGCAATAGCAGAATTTATCGGACCCGTCCCCGCTGCCGGAAGGCGCGCTAAAATCTGCGGTAACACCGCTTGCTTGCCTTGAATTAACGCCAAGGCTTCGGCACTTGAAGCCTCCGCTCGTGGATAACCATCTAGCAATCGATCAAAAGGCACCCAAGCGGAGAGCTGGTCCCAAGAGGTTCCCCTTGCGCTGGCTTCAGCGATTTGATCGACCGTGAGGGCTTTTCCGACCGTAAACGCGCCCGAGGCGGTGCGATGAAGCGAATCCAGCATGGCGACCGTTCCGAGTGATTGGGCTAAATCTTGGGCCAAGGTGCGCACATAGGTGCCGGAGCTGCACTCCACACGAAAAGTCGCATGAGGAGCCGTATATGAAAGAATATCGAATTTAAAGATTTTGAGTTCCTTAGCCTCGCGTTCAATGGTGATTCCTTGACGAGCGAGTTCATACAGGGGTTTGCCATCCACTTTTTTGGCGGAATGCATCGGAGGAGTTTGCAGGTACGGCGTTTGAGTAAATAAATGCGCTTTTTGTTGAATCCACTCAAGCGAGGCGGGAATGTTTTCACTGCGCTCCGAAATCGGGGCTGTAGGGTCACCCGGAATCGTCGTTTCGCCAAAGCGGATCACTCCTTCGTAGGGTTTTCCAGAGCCTAGAAAGTAGCGTGAGAGTTTAACCCCACGGCCCACGCAAACCGCTAGAAGCCCTGTCGCAAACGGGTCTAGCGTGCCCCCATGCCCCATTTTGGGGAGGTCTCGGCGGCGCGCAAAAGGAGCGTCGCGCCCCACGGCTTGGGGATGCGAGAGGAGTATTTTTTGGAGAAGTTCGATCACTCCAAAGGAACTCGAACCCGAGTGTTTACAGACTAAAAGGGCACCATCCACTTAAAACTTTCAGGTCTCGGAAGAAGGTTTGTCTGAAACCAGTTTGTGCAAAAGCTCATGAACCCGGTTGGAGTTTTCAAAACCCCGGTCTTCGCGAAAAACCAGGGTGGGAGTGTGGCGGACATTGAGCACTCGCGCGAGATGGCGTCGAATAAAGCCCGATGCCGCGATCAGGCCGTCCAGGCATTCTTTGACTTGCCTTTGCGCGACCTTGGGGTCTTCGTCGATAGAACCATCCGGCCGTCGTCCTGCTCCACCGAGGATTGAAACAAAAACGACCGCATGGCTGCCATCCTGAGTGACCTGAATTTCGGTAAAGGTAACCGGAGGGATACGAGGATCCTTCACTTCTCGCGATACAAACTGCGAGATCTCTTGTTGGATCACGGATTGAAGTCGCTGCCTCCGGTTTTCCTGCATGATTACACTCCAAGCTCTGGGGTAATCAAATCGATCTGATAGGCTTCGATGATATCGCCAGGCTTGAGGTCATTATAATTTTCGAGTCCGATACCGCACTCAAAACCCGTGGCCACTTCCTTGGCGTCGTCTTTAAAGCGACGCAACGAAGCCATTTTACCGTCAAAGATCACGCGGGAGTCGCGCAACAACCGGACGTTGGCGCCACGCAAAATCTTGCCGTCAATCACCGAGGTTCCTGCCACGGTGCCAATCTTAGGGACGGAGAAGATTTGGCGTACTTCGGCCCGACCTAAGAACTTCTCGACTTTCTTTTTGTCCAGAAGGCCCGTCATTGCCAACTTGATGTCATCCAAGAGTTGGTAAATGATCGTATAGGTTTTGATATCCACGTGCTCCGCTTCAGCGAGCAGGCGAGCTTTGGTTTCAGGCCGCACGTTAAAGCCAATGATGACGGCGTTTGAGGCGCTGGCCAGAAGGATATCACTCTCAGTGATCCCGCCCGGAGCAGAATAGATCACTTTGACTTTGACTTTTTGAGTCGAAGCCTTGATGAGGCTTTCTTTGATGGCTTCACACGAGCCAAACACGTCCGCCTTAAGAATCACATTGAGCTCTTTGACATCTCCGGATTGCACTTTAGAGAAGAGGTCTTCGAGGCTCAATTTAGCGCCAGATCCTGAAATCTTGGCCCTATTGGCGTCGATTCGCGTTTCGGCAATTTTGCGCGCATCCGCTTCAGTGGTGGTGGCGTTGAATTTTTCGCCCGCATTGGGAACGCCTTCGAAGCCGAGGATTTCAACGGCCATGCCGGGCGATACGGATTCAACCGTACGTCCCAGATGGTCGCTGAGCGCTCGAACTTTACCGGAAAAAGAACCCGATACGATCGCATCGCCGACTTTCAGTGTACCGCGGCTCACCAGCACGCTGACCATGGGCCCACGGCCCTTTTCAAGGCGTGCTTCCAGTACCGTGCCGCTCGCGCGTGCATCTGGGTTGGCTTTGAGATCCAACACTTCAGCTTGAAGCAGAATCGAATCGAGCAGTTTGTCGAGGTTGGTTTTCTTGAGGGCCGAGACGGGAACAAACATCGTCTGACCGCCCCAGTCTTCGGCTAACAAATTGAGTTCCGAAAGGCCTTGCTTGATTTTTTCAGGATTGGCCCCAGGTTTATCAATCTTATTGACGGCCACAATGATCGGTACCTTGGCGGCCTGCGCATGACTGACGGCTTCGCGCGTTTGCGGCATCACACCATCATCGGCTGAAACCACCAAAACGACCAAATCCGTGACGTTAGCGCCACGGGCGCGCATCACTGAAAAGGCTTCGTGGCCAGGAGTGTCGATAAAGGTGATGAGCTTGCCGTTTTTGTCCACGGTATAGGCACCAATATGTTGGGTGATCCCGCCGGCTTCGCCACCGGCCACATTGGCTTCACGAATCGCATCCAAAAGCGTGGTTTTGCCGTGGTCGACGTGACCCATAATGGTCACAACCGGTGGTCGCGGCACGAGCTTTTCGACTGCATCGTCCGTGGTGGATTCGATCAGAGTCGCTTCTTTGAAAGCTACATTTTTGACTTCGTATTGGTATTCCGCAGCAACCAGAGTGGCGGTATCAAAATCGACCGTCTGATTGAGCGATGCCATCACGCCCATTGTCATGAGTTTCCGGATGACATCGGCTGATTTTGTAGCCAGCTGGTTAGCGAGATCTTGAACAGAAATGGAGTCACCCATTTCAACCACTCGTTTGTGCGCAGCTGCCTGCGTAACCTCTGTTCGCTTGATGGTTTTTCCTACGGGCAGTCTTTTCCTCTTAGGAAGGAAAACCATTTCCTTTTTACGGTAATCTGCAAAGCGGACGTCTTCAGGGCGAATCTCAGGTACGCGCCCTCCACCGCCTCGTTTTTTTGCCGCTTCTTCCTCAACCATCTGGTCGAGGTTTTCCTTGGTCATTTTAAAGACGCGGAAATCCTTGTCGTTCCCCGTGATCACGGTGCCGGGCTTGACAGCTGTCTTCGGTTGGATGGCCAGCGTCGGCGGCTTAATCATAGGCCTCTGCGGAGGAGGCGTCAGGTCGACAACCTTAAGAATACTGCGACGAGGTGCCACGGGGCGTGGGGGCAACACAATCGGAGGTCTTTGTGGTTTTGGAGGAGCTGGGGTGGGACTTGGTGCTGAAGTCATCGCTGTCATAGTGCCAGTGTTTTCTGATTGAGCAGAAAGAGGGGTAAAAGGAGAGGGAGTGGGAGATTCCACTTGTTCATCTTGGGTCGAGATTTCAGTGGTCTGAGGCTCGGAAGTCAAATGCTCGGTGGCTTCGTACTCAGAGCCCATCGGAGCTTCGGGCTCCATTTCAAAGTGCTGCGAAGGTTCAGCCGAACCATCGGCGTGCACCATAAACTCGTGGGTGTCCGCATCAGCCAATTCCTGCTCCTCGGAAGGAGATCGGGTATAACCTGGGATTGGGGCACTCACCGTTTCGGTCACGCCGTCTGCTTTGACCCGTCGGCGAATCACCGGCGAGACCGTTTTTGCCGCAGCGGCGGGCTCAGGAGTGGCGGGTGTGGCTTCGGTAATGGATCTTTTTCGCGTCTTAATGGCGGAAGCGGCAACTTTGGGCACCGTGGTCTTGGCCGCGGTGGCTTTGGTTGCAGTGGTTTTAGCTGCGGTGGTTTTAGCTCCTGTTTTTTTGGTTGAAGCTTTGGCGAGTTCTCCCCCTTTTTTAAAGGAGGCCCGTGCCACTTGAACGTCACCGGCTCCGAGTTCGCTCATGTGGTTCTTGACGTTTAAATGAAGAGCTTTCAGCTTATCCAACAAAGAGAGCGAGTCGATTCCGAGCTCTTTGGCTAATTCGTAGACTTTTACGGTTTCTTGTTCAGACATTCAGTCTTTGTCCTCTTAATCTCGCGTTACTCTTAATCTCTTAATCTTGAGCGTTTCCGGAATGGCTTGTGGAGTCACCGTTACCGGCTTGTTTCATCATTTCACGAAGACGCTCTTCGGCGAGGGTCTTGGCATCCTTGGGAGCGGTCGGGGTCGCACTGAAGCTCCCTTTGTTTTCATCCACGCTGGATTGAGTCGAGCCAGCCAGCATATCGCCTGCTTTTTCGACCACCGCAGCCGCACTGAGTTTAAGTTTTTCAGCATCAGCCAACTCTTCATAACCCGGAATCTTTTGAACCTGCTCGATCGGAGCGTCCGCCACTTGTCTGACATTCAAGAAGCCTGCCTGATAGATCGAATGAGCCATCGTTTCATTCACGCCTTCCATGTTTTGGAGATTAAACACGGCCTCTTGGGTGCGTTTTTGGAGTTTGGTTTTGGAAATGATATCCAAACGCCAGCCGGTCAGTTGAGCGGCCAGCCGAACATTTTGTCCCTTACGGCCAATGGCCAGGGAGAGCTGGTCGTCTTCGACCATGATTTCCATCGTTCTATTTCGCTCGTCGACGCGAATCGAGCTAATTTCAGCAGGGGCTAAAGCCGACCGCACAAAAATCACGGGATTGTCCGACCACGGAATAATGTCGATTTTCTCGCCCTTGAGCTCTTGAATCACATTTTGAACGCGAATCCCCTTCATGCCGACGCATGCGCCGACCGGATCCACGTCGCGATCCTTGGAAACAACGGCGATTTTGGAGCGAGCGCCAGGCTCTCTGGAGCAGAGTTTAATTTCCACAATGGCTTCGCGGATTTCAGGAACTTCGACTTCAAAAAGTTTCATGAGATATTTGGGCGAAGTCCGGGTGAGATAAAGCTGGGGTCCACGAGGCGTGAGTGCCACATCCGAGAGGAAGGCTTGGACGCGATCGCCTGGCTTGAACTGCTCGCCAGGGATAATTTCGCTGCGAGGAAGAAGGGCGTCCGTTTTGCCTAAGTCAATGACGAGGTTGCCCCGCTCAATGCGGCGGGCGATGCCGGTGATGATTTCCCCTTTGCGGTGGACATATTCGTTGAAAATAATTTCGCGCTCAGCGTCGCGTACTTTTTGAAAAATGACTTGTTTTGCCGTCTGCGCATCGATTCGGCCAAAGTCGGCCCCTTCGGCCTTAACGCCGATTTCGTCCCCAATTTGAGCTTCCGGGTCAAGTTTACGGGCTTCTTTGATTTCCACTTCTTCGGCTTCGTCGAGCATTTCGGGCTCAGATTCAACTACTTTTTTGAATTGAAAAAGATCGATTTCGCCAGTGTCGTTATTGTAATGAGCCTCAAGAACCGCATGGGCGCCATACTTCTTTTGGGCAGCCATCAAAACTGCTTGTTCGAGCGCGCTGATGATAATTTCTTTTTTAATTCCGCGATCTTTGCCTACGGCTTCGATCACACGGCTAAGTTCTGAAGCATTCATTTTATCACTCTCTTTCTATAATCATCCATCAGTCGGCCATCGGCTTTCTGGATGATTGGGGCAAATTCCCTAAGGGTTTTGATCAAAAACCGGTTCAAGGTTTGCCTTGGATATGAGGGGAAGGGGGATTCCGACCACCGCTTCCGCGCTATTTGTGGGATTTTTTCCGGATTTTTTGGAGCCCTTATCTGGGGAGACGTTGTCATGGCCTCCCGTTAAGTTAACCGCAAGAATAACCTTGCCGTTTTGGACTCCTCGAAGTGTGCCCAGAAAGTTCTTTTGTTTGGGGTTTTTAGTCCCATACTCCGGATTATCGAGTTCTTCGCCCGTCAATGGTCGAAAAACATGAATACGGACTTCTCGGCCGGCGAATTTTTCATACTCTCGTTGGGTCCGGAGAGGACGATCAATTCCGGGTGACGAAACTTCAAGATCGTAGGGGCCATCCCTAAATACATTAATAATTTCAGGTATTTGATCGAGAGGTTCGTCGAGGAACCGAGTGACTTTTACGCAATCTTCAATTCCTACCCCGTCCGCTCGGTCCCGGTGATCAATAAAGATTCGGAGGACCTTTTGGCGAGGAATAACTTCAAGATGAACGACCTCATATCCCATTGGTAGTACCAACGGGTTTATTTTTTCGATCAACTTTTCAGTCAAGTTTAGGTTCAAAGACTCGGTCATTTTTTCCTATCCAGTGATCTCATCAAGCAGGCCAAAAAAAAGGCGGGCTTTCGACCCACCGTCGTCGTGACCTGGAAATCCTCATTCGAATTAGCATAGCTGAGTTATAAATCCAACCATCATTCTCGATGAGGGTGCCGGGGTCGGCCCTCCCTGTCCTCCGCGCCAAAACGCGCATCCTGCGCGCGCGGATCCCCTTCACCCGCACCGAGAATGATGGCGTGGGCTGGAAACCGTGGCAGCAGTTCCTGCTTGCAGCTTGTCTCGCAATCCTGCCCCGGCCCTAAAAAACGCCCGAAGCGGCCCACCCCTTTAAATCGAAGGTGAGGCATTTATGCCGCGCGGGCTCCTTCGCCGCAGGCGGGCACAAGGAATTTTGAGGCGAGGAGAGGGGCGTCCGCGTCGCATGGATGCGACAAGAGTGGCCGAGGCCTGGATGGCCGTCCCCGACAGCCTCGCTGAGAATTCCTGTTTCCCGCTCTCGACATTCCTGAAGACGTCAGTCAAAGTGATCCTATGCTCTTCAAATCGCAACTCTATCGCATTGTAGGCCTGGGGGTTGGCTTGGCCGTGTTTGCTGCCGAAACTCGGGCGGAAACATTCAAAGTGATGTGGAATGCCACTGGCCCCGAGCAAGAGTTGATTTCCTGGAATTCTGAGGGGTTAGGTAAACTTAAGTCTGTTTCGACTCACGAAAAAGATCCTTTGACTGGCAAGCTCACCCAGTACAAAGGGGTGTTGCTCTCAAAAATTCTTGAAAAATCGATGAATGGCCTGACAGTTGATCGTAAAGCTCAGATTGATTTACTGATTTTTAAGAATGCATCGGGCGGCCAAGTCTTAGTCCCGCGGTCGGTGGTGACCAAGTATCCGGTGCTACTGGCTCTCAAAGGGGATCAAGTCTCGTTGGTGATGCCCTGGACCTCCAAGCCCAAGATGATGCAGGAAGGGCTGCCGGTGGAAACTTACTTTTTGGCAGATGTGTCGCGGCTCGATTTGTCCAATTATCAAGAACGTTATGGAAATCTGCTGTTGAAGCGCCGTACTGATCCGCTGGCAGTTCGGGGCGAAAAAATCTTTGTTCAAAATTGCATCAGCTGCCATTCCAACGGGAAAATTTCGGTTTTGACCGAGGTCAAAGGCGATTCGATTTTACGGGGCCTGGCCGGAACGGCCCATTTGAAGGTCAAAGGAAGCCCCAAGCTCACGGAGCGCGACTTGAAGTCACTTTTGAATTATCTGGGCGCCTATCGCGTCGAAAATACGCTCGCTAAATAGTCGATCAATTCCATTGAACCGAGACTTGGACGATTTTTTCTTCCGAGCGTTGAATTTTGACAAAACCATTTTGGCGCCCGAAATTAAAGATGTCGCGGGTGACTTTGACGTCTTGCATGCAGTAATCCATGACTTTTTGAATTTGGCCGGCTTTATACCACTCTACCGCCATAAGACCGTCCGCCGATTTTCCTTCGCCGAGGGTTCCTCGTGCTACCGCTTCGAGTTTTAAAAATTGCTGACGAGTGAGGGTTTGGAGGTCATACATGATGTCAAACGCATCAATCCTCTGAATGTTCAGGCCATAAGGGACCATGACGGGCAAGTCAAAACCTCGGATATTGTAGCCGATCACGAGGCGCTCTTCACAGAGGTCGATCAGTTTTTTGAGTTCTTCCTCGCGATAACCGATGAATTGATCTGTCTTACTGTCATAGGCGCAGGCCACTGAAATCCCCAGCTTGTCGATGTTATCCCAGCCCCCTACATCCTGCACAAGTTTTTGGGTTTCAACGTCGATGATCAGAAAATGCCGATGTTTGAGAAATAAACTCGACGGGACCACATCTTCCGAAAAGGGGACGCAGCTATTATGCCGCCAAAAAGAAGGATTGAGTTTGATGCGGGTCGTTGTTTCGTTTGCCATGAATTCCTCTGAAGTAGCTGGAACGAATAGCTGGAAAATGCAAATTTCGAAAGCCCCCGTTTGCAACCGGCCCGCTCTGAAGCTAGGATGCCTCCCCAGGAGATGAGCTTTATGCCTAAAACACCAGCGGAATATCTGAAACAGAATTTTGAAACCTATCTCGAAGATCTGAAAACATTGGCTCGGATTCCGAGTGTGAGTTTTGAAGGTTTTCCTGAAGCCGAAGTCCGTCGTAGCGCGGAGTCAGTGGCAGAACTTCTCAAAAAACGTGGACTTGAGAATGTTCAGATTTTAGAGGTTCCTGGCGCCCATCCCTATGTTTTTGGTGAACGGCTCCGAGCGCCAGGCAAACCGACGCTTTTGCTTTATGCCCACTATGATGTTCAGCCGGCCGGTCGGACGGAACATTGGAAGACCCCCCCTTTTGAACCTACGATTTGCGAGGGGCCTGGGGGGGCGCGACTTTATGGACGAGGGACCGCTGATGATAAGGCCGGGGTGGTGATTCACACCTCGGCAGTCGATGCTTATCTCAAAACAGTGGGAGAGCTTCCGGTCAACGTTAAGGTGGTCATCGAGGGCGAGGAAGAAGTGGGCAGCCCTCATTTAGATGAATTTGTAAAAATCTATCGCAAAAAGCTGGATGCCGATGTGTTGGTGCTTACCGATACGGACAATCATGATTCAGGGGTGCCGGCTTTGACCGTCGCTTTGCGTGGATTGGTTGGTCTCGAAGTCGAAGTTCGCTCTTTGAGTAAGACGGTTCACTCTGGAATGTGGGGGGGGCCAGTTCCTGATCCCGCGATGGCCCTTTCAAAAATGTTGGCGACCTTGGTCGATGATCAAGGGCATATTGCCGTTGCGGGAGTGATGGACGGGGTCAAGCCGATTACCGACGCCGAACGAAAGGGTTTCAAAAAAATCCCCTTCCGCGAGGCTGATTTTCGTAAGCAGTGTGGCCTGATTGATTCAGCCCAAATTTTGAAGCCTGATTTGCCTCTCGAACAAAGAGGCCAGACTCTCGATGTGTTACCTTCGATTCAAACTTGGCGCTTGCCCAGTCTCACGGTCAACGCGATCCAAGCGTCTTCGCGAAAAAGTGCGAGTAATATCATTAATGATACGGCCTGGGCCAAGGTCACGATTCGTTTGGTCGATGGCATGAATCCTGAGCTCGTGGCTCGTCAACTCGAAGAACATCTGCGGGCGCGAACGCCTTGGGGACTTGAAGCGACTTTTAAACTCGACTCTTGTGGTCCTGCTTGGTCGACGGATACTCAGCATCCCGTGTTTGAGGCCGCAGATCGAGCATTGGCTCAAGGTTATGGCAAAGAGCCTTTGCACATTGGTTGCGGGGGAAGCATCGGCTTTGTGAAACCTTTTGCGGATGCGCTCGGCGGCGTGCCCGCGTTGTTGGTGGGCGTTGAAGACCCCTATACTAACGCGCATGGCGAAAATGAGAGCATGCTGATCAGTGATTTTCGAAGTGCTTGCCTAGGTCAGGTTTTCTTGTTTGCCGAGAATTTGAAGCTCACGCGAACTCGTTAATTGGAGAGTAACGGCTCCGAGGGCAGACAGAGTGAGAAGAAATCCGGTCGCGCCAAAGTAATAGGTGCTTGCGCCGGTGACCAGGGGTCCTACCAGTGAACCCAGGCCGTAGGCTCGCGCAAAGGCGCCCGAGGCGAACCCATAATGGGCTTGCGGGACACCTTGCAACATCCAGGTAAAGCCAGTGGGGTAGATACCGCCAGCCAACACTCCAAAAAGGGCACACAACAAGAATGCCGCGCCTTCACCTTGAAGGTGGAGGGCCGCCAGCGCTAAGGGCAGGAGAAATAATCCAGAAAAAAGAAGTCGTAAGGTCGGGCGGGCGCCCCAGCGGTCGGTGGCAATTCCCCAACCGACTGAACTCAAGGCGGCCGCGACTATACAAACCATCAAAGATTTTTCAGGCAGGACATGAAACTGGGTGACTGCGAGCACCGGAAACACCGCAACCAAGCCCGCCTCCATGAATCCGTAGCTTGCGCCGCAGGCCAGGGGGCCTCGGCCCGCAGGGGGTGGGGGGAGGGTGTTTTCAAAGTCGGTTGCGGGCACCTGGATCAGGACCAGGCTAAAAACGCCCAAAAAAACGGCGATTGCCGCCACCGCCGCGAGCGATTGAGAGAGATGGTTTGTGGTGAGGTTGAGAAGCGGTCCTGCCAAAAGGCCGACCGACAAAGCCACGCCGTAATAGGAAAGCCATTGCCCCCGAGTCTCTTCGGGTGACACTCGGCCTAATATAAAATCAGCGCCGACCAGCACAGCGCTGATGGCGAGGCCTTCCAGCAGGCGAATGGCCAAAAGCAGGATCTCGGAGTGAGTTTGCCCCATCAAAAGCAAGCTGATCGCGTAAGCAAAAAGCCCCCAGCCCATCAAACGGTGGACGAGCCCGCGATCCGCTAATGTTCCATAACGGTAGGTCGAAATAAAAATTCCTAGATACATCATGGTGGCACTGAGACCTGAGGAAAGCGCGAGTCGGTTGGAATGGGCGAGCAGTTCAGGTAACTTGGGGGCAACGACTCCTTGGCCCATGCCGCAAAGACACACACAAATCAGCGCCAAAAAGCGGGGATCGTGGTGTCGGGTGAGACGGGTGAAAAATAACATGATTTAGGCGGCCTTGGATTCGGTTTTGGGATGGGGTTGTCTCACCGAATTTCCAACCGGGGCCTTACCTTTGGAGGCCTTTCGGCTTTTGGCGCGTCCGACTTCAAATAGGACTTTGCCAGTCATATAACCGGTCACCAAGAAGATGACATGATTGAGATTCATGACCAAAAATTGAAGTCTCGCTGAGGTCAAGGCAAAGGCCAGGACAAGGACCAGCATGCCGATGGCAAAGAGCGGTTCCCGCAGTCTGCGAAATTGATGAAGTTGAAGGCCAACGAGAGTCGCCAGGCAAAGGGAACTCCCGACATCTTTGTTGGCGATCAGATATTTAAAGATACCAGGTTGAAAAAATTGAAAAGGATGGACGAGAACGGCGTAGTTGATAAAGTCATCAAAAAGGCTGACTACCGCCACAAAAGGAACTAGAAAAGTCAGTTTGTGTTTGCGTTCTGCCCAGTGGATTGCAACGCAAAAGGTCACGCCCCAAAGAAAAAAGTGATTGGCATCGAAATAGAGAAAGTCGCTGACGACGCTTCGAAGGGGCCATTCAGTGAGAGGCGCCGAGGCAAAAAAACCGTATTTCGTAAGGACCTTTTCGGGCAAAGAGCCAAAGTGGTTGATCAGCGCAAAACTCAAAAAGTTGATTACGACCATGGCCGCCGTGAGCGGATAGCGCAAAACGGGTTTACTGATCGTGCGCAGGAACCAATGGGGGGTGAGTTGAAGCTGGGGTTTGAAAGAGAGCAGAAGAGCCCATAGTACCTTAATCCAAGCGCGACTATCGGGCAAATCGGCTAAATCATTTTTGACGCAAAGGTGGACACTTTCCCAGCGTTGGGGTTTGAAACGTTTACGGTAGATCTCCATGCCTTGAAAATTATAAAATCGACTGAAGGTGGCTGGAATCGTTTGCATGAAGAAGCGCACGGTTTTCGGGATAGGTCCGGCGGCTGAATGGCCATCCACGCTGTTCATTGATACGACGCCGAGGCTTGCTTGGCGTGCGCCGGAATGTTGCAGGCTGACCATGGCTTCGAGGGTCAGGAGTTCGCCCGTGCCACGGGGGGCGTGGGGCCTGGTGATGAGATCTTCCAAGTAATAGCTTTGAATTCCGGGCACGGGGGTGGCGACAAGGTAAGCCTCAACGCGTTCAGCGGATTTCAGGATAAAGTATCGGCGGTCTTGCATGTGCGCGAACGGATCGGTTGCGTTCATGAACCCGGTGAGGGCAACCAGTCGCTCGCTGGACCAGCGGTGATAGATTTCTTCCATGACTTTGCGCTTCGAGGGATCCGTTTGAATTTCAGCGGCGGTCCATTCTTCGACTCGAAGACCGGCGTGAATCGCTTGATTTCGAGCGGAGCGAACACCTTTGCCGGCGTTTCCCTTGGGGATACAGTCGGCAAGATCAACCCAGGGTTCTTCGCCGGCTTTGATCCACTGAAAGCCTTCTTGTTCGAGGATTTGGCAAAAGGGGCGATAAACGGCCGCAAAGGCTGAAATTTTTGGACGAACCGTTGCACAAAACTCCGTCCAAGCTTTCTTAAAAGCGGTGGCTGTTTCGGGCCCATATTCGGTGGCTGAGGCGGGGAGGAGGGGCTCGAGCGCCAAAAGAGTGACTGACCCGATCTGCGTGAAGCCAAAAATCCATCCATCGGAGCTTTCAAAGAAGCGAAGTTTGGCTAAAAACCAGACGAAATGGCTGGAATTTCGCCCCTCTTTTCGAAAACGTTCATAGGCTGGGGATGATTCGATAAACGGCATTGTGTCCTTACTTTCGTCCTTAAAAGAAGTCCTTGAGGAAAGATCGGTACAACGAGGGGCAAAGTTAAGGGGAATTTGGGCGGTTTTGGGTTGTCGGTTTGTACGTCAATGCGGTGTCAGTGGGGTCGGTGGTGTCAGTGGCCCGAGCTGCCTCTGCGCGGCAGTACGAACTGTGGGCCCTCTTTTAAGTCTCTAACTATTAGTTCCGTAGGCTTATTCAGATGCGAATGCCCCGCCATCCCGATCATCTGGCCCCCCAAAAAGACGAAGGCCAGGGTTTTTTGCCCCGGCCTTCCCGATTGAGTTCTTAGCTTTGCCTTGAATTAGAAGGCTGCGCCGACCCCGAAGATGTTGGTCGTGACGCTCTTCTGTTGGGAATCCTGACCGCCGCTTTGTGCGACATCGTAGTCATGATCCCAGCAGACGCCCACTGGGGAGCCAGCGATCTTGTCGAGTCTCACTGAATTGTGGACTTGGACAAAGTTAGAAGAGGGGTCATCTTTTTGATTATGGCCTGTGACCTCACCCGTCTTTGAATCTTTAACATCTTCCATGTGTGAATACTGAACGGTATCCAAAGACACGCTAGCGTGATCGCGTATGTTGAAGGCTTTGCCGATTTGGATACCGGCGCAGGCTTCGGCACCCAGTCCAAGCGAAGCGCCATTTGATCTACCCATCATGGTGATTTCGCCGAGCTTGATCGTGCCCTTGGCGCCGGCACACAGGTCGAAATTGACATCGTTAATCTTGAATGCCACTTGTCCGTGAATCTTAAGATATTCAAGGACTGCTGCATTGACTTCAACCCCCAGGGGTCTATTCGATCCCCGCTCATAGAGAACCGAAACTGTTTCAAAGGATAGCGCTCCTTCAGCTCGTTCTTTCCCGGTGGTGGGATCTTTTGTTACGCCGTAAACAGTCTGGATTGCACCCACACCTAGACTAGGTGAGCGAACATCGTAAGAAACTAATTTGACCGCCTCGCCATCGGATTTGGCAAAGCGTATTTGTCCGTCCGCGCCGAGCCAGAGCTTAAAGGCACCATAGGTTGTGGGACTCCTCTCGTCATCTTCTCCTCTTTTTCAGTTTTCTCTCTATTTAAGCTTTCCTTGCTGGCTGGAGGTCATTGCAGTGGGCGTGCCACTGGGACGATGGCTCGAGGTATTTGGCGATTTCAAGCGTAATTTGGAGGGGTTGGGTGTTTTTGAATGAGTATTATTGAGAAAACATCGTGGTCCGGCGCTGTCTCGGTTTTTTACAGGTGTCGAACGAATTTGGCCCTGGGTCTGGGGGGACACGGCGACGACCAATCCCGCGAACTACTCGCTATCCCGATCATCTGGCCCAAAATGGCCGTATTCGTAATGCCGGCCTTCTTCGAGGTCCGCGACGATTTTTTTGCAAAACGGGGGGGCGTCCTCATAGCCTGGCACGTTCGACGTCCTTGCGTGGCGGGGTTCGTAAAGTACGATCGTGAAGTCGTTTCGATACAAAGCTTCAATGATCGAGGGGAGCGCTACGGCGGTGTGGGCCCAAACATCATGAAATAAGAGAATCCCTCGAGGTCGAGTCGCGAGTTGCGTCATCACTTGATTGTAAATCATCCCCGGCGTGGATTCGGCGTGGCAGTCCGTCGAGTCGACATCCCAAAAAAACGCGGCTTGATGAGCATCCCGAAGGGCGTTGTAAGAAACCGTGTTGATTTCGCCTCCGGGGAATCTAAAAAAGGGCACCTCAAGGCCCGTGGATTTCCCGACTAGGTAACTGCCGCACTCGATCTGTTCGCGCGCATAGGCCGGCGAGGGGTTTCGCATAATGGGATGGTTGATGGAGTGGGAGCCGATCACGTGGCCGGCCGCCGCGACCTTTTTTGCGATATTTTTAAAATAGAAAGCGTTTTTTCCCATCATGAAAAAATTGACTCGTAGGCCGGCGCTCGCGAGGATCTTGAGGATATTTACTGTTTTCTGAGGCTGCGGACCGTCGTCAAAACTCAGGTTGACTTCATGGTCACCCAGTTCACCCTCGGGGATCGCGCCGGCGTTTTGCAACCAGCGGATTTTGGGTTGAGTAGAGTACAGCGGAGAATGCTCCGTATCGATCGAGACCGTGCGGGTCCAGGGCCGGGTTCGAGTGGCTAGGTGGGGGTCCAGATTGACGGTGAGTTTGTCCGCTCGGCTGGTGACTGGGGTCATGACGACCAGAAACCCGAAGATGAAGGTGAGGGGTGTTCGATCCATAGAGGATGCGTGTATCGCATTGCGTCACGCTGGAGTCAAGCCCGGAAAGAGTTGCCGATTGCGATCGTTAATGATTCCATTACACTGAAACCAAAGTCCATTCGAACAACCGGAGAACTCCCTCTTTATGAAAATGATTCAACCCCTGGTATTGATCAGCATTGTTTTGAGTATGAGCAGCCTTTGCGCCGCGGGAGTCAGTCAAAATCTCGTTTCCGGGAAGCGGGTGATGCCAAAGATGCCAGCGCCGGATTTACATTTCGTAATTACTCCGAGTCCCATTGTCGTGAATGCGAGCAGGGTAGGAAATGCACCCGTCACGGTATCTTTGGTGACACTTGTGGGTTATACTTACACCGCAAGTCTGAAGATTCCTCCGTTGCCGGCCGGACAGGGTTGTGACTGGGAAGTTGACTTTTTGGAGACTAAATCCGCGGCTCACTTTGATTTATGCAAATCAAATTTTTCAGCAAAGCAGTCCTTTCAAGTGGATATTTCAAAAACAGAGCCAGGCAAAGCGCTGACGGCTGATGCTATAGCGAAATGTACTAATTCTCCGTCCGGCACGGGACCCTTCAGAATGCGGGTTCCCCTTCCTCAAGGAACTGTGAATATTTTTGTCAAAGGGAAGGGCGCGGCGGTGGTTCAAACCCTCACCCAAACTGCACCCGGTGGCGAAATCATGGCTGAGATCTATTGTAACTGACAGGAGTAACTCACTGGCCAGCGCGAGTCTCCCATGAAATACCTACACACGATGCTCCGAGTGATGAATCTGGAAACCTCCCTCAAGTTTTATTGCGAGGGGTTGGGGTTTCACCTAGTGAAACGCAATGACTTCCCTGACGAGAAGTTTACCTTGGCGTTTCTTCGTGCCGAGGATGACGATGATAGCGGCCCTTTGATTGAGCTGACTCATAATTGGGAGACGGCTTCCTACGAGCGTGGCAATGCCTACGGACATGTGGCCTATCGAGTGCAATCGATTGAGGTCATTCAGGCGCGTCTACGCAAGCATGGGTATGATTTGAGCTGGGGGCCCGGCAAAACTCCGAGTGGTAAAGGGTTGATGGCCTTTGTTGATGATCCGGATGGATACGAGATTGAGCTGTTAGAATAACGCATGTAGTTATTACATTTGACAAAAAGAGTTGGATATAATATTTACACACTGGCCCGAAAAGGATTGGTGTGTATGATCCGATTTTCATTCGTTATTTTAAGTATCTTGGGGGTGGTTTCGTTGGTTTCTGGCGCCCGTGCCGACGAAGTCCAAGTGTTTGGGAGTCCTCCTCTAGAGTTTTCTTCAGACGATATTGCGGGCCGCGCTTGTCTCGCTCGGGTCAATGAAGCCCGTACCTGGACGCGAGATATTTTGGGCGATCGCATCCCCTGGCTCAATCAACCGATTATTTGTGAGGTGGCGGCCGACACCGGCTGTGGTTCCGCGATGTACGGAAACGAACTTCAGTTTCTCACGGGCGATAAGGGCTGCACGCGGGCGGTATTGATTTCGGAATATGTCTACCATGAATGGGCGCACGGCCTGAATCGCGAATTGGCCGGAATCATTCGTGGCGATTTGGATGAGGCCATGGCCGATGTGTTTGCCGTGTATATGACCGGGGACTCCCGCTTTGGCAAGGGCATGTACTTCGAACGCGAACACTCCTGGCCGCGGGATATCAGCGAGCGCAAAATCTATGACGGCCTGACCAAGCAACTCTATACGCAAAGCGAGACCCTTTCGGGAGTGTGGTGGGATTTTCGAGAACGGTTGAGTAAAACTTTGGGTGTAACGACTGGAACACGCTTAGCGCGTGAAGTGTTTTTGTGGCATCTCAAGCTGATGGGGCAAGGAGTGTTGGGAAGTCCCGAACTCACGCGCGATTCAGCTTATGCCCTCGCTGCGGTGGAGGATCTCGGAAACCCGCTAGCGCGTTGTGCTCTCGTTAATTCGTATCTGGATCATGGTTTCAAGCTCGTATCGGATTGCCTGCGTGAGCATTTGCCCTCGGGGGATGAACTCGTGTTGGCGGCGGCCTTAGCGCCATCCCCCCTGTTTTCGGCTGAAGCCTCCGCAGTGTTTCCGATGGAAATTCCAGATGCTCAAACGCTCACCCTCAAATTCGAAGTGAAAGCGCCCGCAAAAGCGCGGGCGCGTGGGTTGGTGCTCAAAACCAAAATCGCGCATCCGCTTTCGGATGATTTGTTGATTCGCGTGACCGCGCCCGATGGGTTTCATCATGACATCTATAAAGGCGAGGAAGAATTGGCCGTGCCCAATGAAATCACCGACCGCTTTCTTTTTGATGGCCGCCCCGTGAACGGCACTTGGAAAGTGGAGATCGTTAATTTCGGTACGGGGCTGCACGGAGTGATTCATGCGATGGGGTTGAGTGTGATTGGGAAGTAGGCGGAGCGCCCCCCGTTTATCGACTCATGCGGCGAGGTTCTTTCGCTTCTTTTTCCTTCTCCTCCTCCACTGCGGCGCGCTCTTGTTCGGCGGCATGGTCCTGTTCGACCGTGTTCGCGATTCGATATCGCGTTACCGTGGGCGGCTTTTCTTGGAGTTGTAGGGAAAGGGGAATGTCCCAGGTCAACACTTTGCCATCCAAAAATGTGGCGAGCAGTCGACGTCCATCAGGTGAAAAAGCGATCTCTCCGACTGTTGCTTTTCCGCCCGTAAAATGGTCGATTCCTTGCCCGGTTTTAGAATCCCAAAGAAAAACCGTGCCGTGCTCGGATCCCGTAGCGAAGGTGACGCCATTAGGCGCAAAGGCTGCGGCGATCAGGTGGTCGTTTTCTTTTTCCCTTACGGACATGATTGATTTTCCGTTTTGAGTATCCCACAGGGTCAGGCGTTGTTTTGAAGTCGTGGTGAGGGCCCGGCTCCCATCGGGTGAAAGATGGGCCAAAACGGGACGGTAATGATCGTCTGGCTCGACCATCGTGCTGACTTTTTGGCCGGTCTGAGCGTCAAAGACACTGGATCCGACGGAGGAACTCAAGATGACCCGAGTGCCGTCACTCGAGAGCTCGGTTGAGTTGTGTTGTCCCACCAATCCTTTTACGGTGAGAGCGTCTCCTGCCTCGGTGTTCCAAATCTGAAAAACACCATAATCCGCCGCAATGAGGAGTTTTTTCCCGTCCTTTGAAAAACGAACATCTCGGGTTTTTTCAGTGGGTTCACTGAATTTTTTGAGTCTTTTGCCAGTTTTTGCGTCCCATAGTTCGAGGGTTTGCCATGCTGTTCGCCACCAAGGGGCTGCTGAAATCGTGATTACTGTGCTCCCATCGGAAGAAATATCCATGGCTTTGAGAGGGGTGGCTTTTCTTCTGAGCACAGTGAGGAGCTTTCCGGTTGCGGTATCATAGATTTGGATCGCGCCCGTTTGCGTCTCCACTAAAACTCGCGTGCCGTCCTGAGAGGCGCGAATTTTAGTGAAGGAGTCCACTAAATCGGTGAGTTGCCAATGGACGGCGTTCGTCTTGCCATCGACGACTTGGATGCTCCCCCTTTTTTTTTGCCCAATCGTCCATTCGGAGGATCGAACGAGAATCCAAGGGCCATCGCCTAAAAACTGGGCGGATTCGAGGTGTTTGCCACTGTGTTGAGAGTGTTGCACGAGGATCGACGGGTGCGAGGGGAGCGTCTCATCACTGGGTACTCCTGATTCGCGGTAAGGCCCGGTCTTGGGCCTGGCCTGGGAGGTGTTTTTCCTAATTTGGATTTCAACGATTTGCCCATCCAAGTAAGAAAGACTTGTTGTTGTTCCGTTAGAACGGGTGTGAGCCGGACGTTGGGCCTGGTAGGTGTGTTTTCCAATCTGGATTTCAACGACTTGCCCATCCAAGTAAGAAAGACTCGCTGCTGTTCCGTTAGCAAGGGTATGGGTAATGGGGTCTTTTTGGGGGGCGTCCTTCGAACGATCTTGTGATTCGATTTTTTGGAGAGTTTCGAGGTCAATGATTCCGAGTTGGTGGAGGCGTCTGAGTGCGGCATAATCTCCCCCTCCATAGCCGAAGGATGCGGTTTTTGAGAGCTGCCACCACGCGTTTGTGGAAAGTTGGTTGAACACTTGCTGAAGACAGGGTCGAGAAGACCTCGGGTCATTTGCCCACGCGCCGTTGCTCGCCCCGCATAGAGCGGCTGCCAAAATCAGGGTGCCTAACCCCAGGGATTTTCCTGCCCCCCGGCGGCCACTTGAAAAGCGGCCAGTCGTGGCCGGGTCAAAACCGGCCAGCGGCAAGACGTCCCACGGACTTAACCTGAATCGCTCTTGTTGGCAATCCTGGCCGCAGCCTGTTTGAGACGGTA
>JBBCAW010000006.1:0-7965 GCA_051382295.1 Bdellovibrionota bacterium FG-1
CTGCCAACTGAAAAGTAACTCACAATAGTTACCAAAGATAACTATTGTGATTGGCAATTAACCTGATAAAAGAGGGCCTCATGGCACAAGTGAAGCTTGCTCAGCATTTTATCGAGGTCATTCCGCGCTCGATGTGGGCTATTCGGCATGGGATGCGGGCTGCCGCCCATGCGCAGTTTAGTGTGCCGCAGTTTCGAGTCATGGCGAGACTTTGGGGTGGCTCCACCACCACAAGCGAGTTGGCTGAGTTAATTGGGACTAGCGTGCCCGCGATGTCCCGGCTCGTGGAAGCTTTGGTTGCCTTAGGGTTGATTATGCGCGCTCCCCAGTCCCATGATCGGAGGCAGGTTTTATTAGTCCTGACCGCCGAGGGTCGTAAAAGGTACAGTCGGTTTCGTAGGACGACGCAGGGGCATTTCAAGGAAAAGTTTTCGATGTTATCCGATCAGGAACGAAAAAAATTGGCCGATGGTCTGGTCGTTTTGGAGAGCCTATTTCCATGAACCGGTTGAGGCTATTCAGTTTATTGGGAGTTTTGGGGGCTTTCGTTACCTCTGGGGTGGTCGCGGCTGCGGCTCCTGGAGCCATAGCCCCCCTATCTGGCTTACTGACTATTCGGGCCGCGCTGGAGCAAGCGATTTCGCACAATCCTTCGGTTCGGGAGGCCCGGGAAAGGGCGCAGGAAGCCGAGTCCTTGGTGGGAGTGTCCTTGGCGCCGTCTTTGCCGCAGCTTTCGGCGGGCTTGAACGCCACCTATCGCAAAGATCCCTTAAATGCGGGAAACGCGGCGTTTGGGGGAGAGGCCTATAATGTCTATGATGTAAATCTCAAGGCCGCTCAATCCCTATATTCAGGTGGTTCCTTACTGTCCTCTTTGAGTGATGCAAAAAAGGAACAGCGGATCCGATCTTTCGATGTTGAGGTGGCTGAGCGGGATTTGTCCGTGCAGGTGATTCAGGCTTATTATTCGATACTTTTAAGTCAACGTCGGGTTTCGACTTTAATAGAAACTCGAGGTGTCGAAAAAGAAGTGCTCGGCGTTGCAAAACATCGGGAGGCCATCGGACGCAGTCAGTATTTGGATGTTCTTCAAATTCAAACGCTGTTGGCGCTCCTTGAGCCCAAGATTGCCCAAGCCCAAAACAGCGTTAAAGTGGCCGCCGCGCAATTGGCCGAACTTTTGGGCGAACAACAAATCACCGAATGGAAGCTTCCGGATCAATTAGTGTCGGTGGATGGTCGCTGTCTGATTAAAAATACCGGCGCTCAGTTGCCAGAGCTCAAGAGGGCCGCTTCGCTGCGCGATCAATTTGAAGATCGGCGCGATACTTCTTTTGCCAAGTACCTTCCCAAGTTGGATTTGGTGGGCACGTGGGGCCGGAATTCGTACGTGAAGACGGATTTATTGGATTCCTATTCGACTTATTGGACTTTGGGATTCCAGGTTTCGGTGCCGATTTTTAGCGGTTTGGCCTCGGTTTTTGAACGACGACAACTGGCCTCGCAGGCGGCCCAGCTGGAAATTGACGAGTCGAAGGTGCGAAGTGAAAAGTCACTCGCGCAGATTTTGGCGAGGCAGGATCTGGAATTGGCGATGAAGGTGGCTTCCGCTTCGAAAGAGGCGTTTAGTTTGGCGGAAAAAACGCTGACCGAAGCCCTTCGTAAATATCGGTTGGCCACGATTGATTATCAGCAGTTTTTAACCACCCAAAGTAATTACCTTGAGGCGGTTTCGGCGTTAGATCAGTCCAAATACGATACGCTTTTAGCATCGGCTAAGTATTGTGCGGCATCGGGCATCCCTGTTTCTGAGTTAGTGACCTTACTGGAGGCAAATCCATGAATCGACTTATTTTGGCAGTGATGGTGTTTGGCGTGTTTTTTGTGGGTTGTGCGAAGGACCGAACGCTCGATGATTGGAAAAGTGAACATGATGCGGAGATTCGAGCCAAACTTCATGATGCGAGCGATACCTATCGGGGGATGTTGCTAGAAAATAGTGATGCGGCGGGCACCATTGCGCCCTTAGAGCTTCAAATCAATGATTGTGCGCAAGCCGGCTCAACTGCTCCGAGTAGTGGCGGCACCGGGGCTGCGGTCACTCAAACCGCCGTTTGTGGTTATGTCAAAATGCTCGGTGATTCACCGCTTTCTTTGGCTTTTCAAAATGGCGTTTATGATTCGGTGAGAAGTGAAATGAAAGTTCAAATCCCGGTAACGGGGCGAGGAACCGTTGACATTCAGGCTTCGCTGTCGGGGCAAACGTTGTATGGCACCCTGGGTTTGGTGGGATACCCTGACCAAGCAGGTAAATTTCAGCTCGTGCGGCAAGGAGCGGTGCCGGCAAGCGGCGCACTCAGTCGGACTCCAGGGGTCTTTGGGGGCGCACTGGTGACTTCCTTTTGTGGAAATCCCGTCTTTAATGACAATCAAAAGCCGTCGCCGGTGGAGATGAATATTTTTAAAGCAGGGACGGTTCCCGAGCAGGATTTTACCGATGTCTTGAGTCCCGTGAGACATATCAAGGTGACTTTCACGACCACGACTGGAAATGCCGGATCCTTTCCGAGTGCGGTATGGGATTTGCGGACGAAAACGCTGACGGGAGACGTCGCTGAGGATGGATCGGGAAAGCAAGGGTTTCATCTTCAGACGGAATGTCATGAGATAGCGCTCAGTGGTGGAACCGGTTGGGATTGTACCTATGCCAGTCTGGATTTCCATGCCGGACCTATTTTTTCAGGTCGTTTTGTTCCGAGCGAAAGTGGAAAGTGTTTGCCGGTGTTTCAGATGCCTAAACCTCCAGGGAGCCATCGATGACTTTGGTTTGGTTTCGGGCGTGGGTTCTTGTTTTGTTCTGTTTCTTGGGCGGGGGCGCGATTTCTCAAGCCTCGGTGGATCATCACGCAGGTAGGGGTAAGGCTAAGCCTCGCGTTCATGCTTCCGAACTGGAGGTGACCATACCCCAAGGGGAGTTGGAGTGGCAAAAGCCCCTTTCGGTTTTAGAGGGGATGAGTAATAGGTCCGTGAGTTCCAGTGGGTTCAAAATGACCGCGACGCCGACTTCCAGCGCGCATCTCGAGTTTTCGACCTCGTCGTGGATTCCAGAGTCGTTGGTGATCGATAGTATGGTCAGCAATGCGAGTGCATTTCGGGGTGCGGGAGTGCCACAGTTGTCCATGGGGTTCATTTCGCCCGCCTTTTTGGTGCGCGGACCGTTCCAGGTTTCATGGATCGCGGGATTGTCTTTTTTGCGACTCAAGCGAGATGCGCAGTGGACCGTGAACGGCGCGCCTTCTTCAGGGATACAAGCCCTGGATCTTTTTCCGCTTCGGGCGGGGGTCGAGGGGGTCGATGTTTTTTCGTCTTGGTTCCTAGGTTTTGTTGATTTAGCGTTTTGCCCATCGCTCCTGATTACGGAGCGCTCGGTTTTGGATGAAGCTCGCATCCGTGGCGCGCTTCCACTTGAATTTTCAATGGGACTGGGTAACGATTTGCGTTGGTTAAATACCTCATTGCGTGGCGCTCAGCTTCGAGTTGGCTTTTTAGTGACTTCGGGCGGCTTTATTTCGGGAGATTTAAGCGGTCGAGGAGTTCGGGCTGGCTTTAGTTTTCCGCTGTGAGTTGTTGCGTTGGTCGCACTGCATTAAGTGAGGCTTTTGTTTTGGGTTGATGGAAACAAAGGGCTGGCGTAGGTTGTTCGAAATCAAGCCATTCTCAATATGGCTCTCCGAGCCCACAGTTCTAAGCCTAGGTTGAAAAATTTAACCTGGGGATGAGTGGTGGGCCGTATGCCTGAAGGTCGGGCATGCCGGGGCTGCTAGCGGAAACGCTAGGGCCTCCCTCGATGGAAAGGAGAAATTTGGAAACCCTGGGCGACTCCTTTGGGAGAAAATTTCAATATCTGCGTCTCTCGATCACGGATCAGTGTAACTTCCGTTGCGTCTATTGTTTGCCGGATGGTTATCAGCGACCTAGTTTGGCTCAAGCGCCGCTTTCTCCTGTAGAAATCCATCATCTCATTTCGGCTTTTGCGGAACTCGGAATTTGGAAAGTTCGCTTGACCGGGGGAGAGCCTACCGTGCGGCGTGACTTGTTTGAAGTCGTTGCGGCGGTCAAGGGCGTGTCCGGGATTAGGCGGGTGGCTTTGTCGACAAACGGGCATAATCTCAGGCGAATTGCCCCCGATTTAAAAAAAGCGGGCGTTTCAGCGCTGAACGTCAGTATTGATAGTCTGGACCCTGAGCAGTTCAAAATAATCACGGGTCGGGCACCGCTTGATGAGATTTTGGACGGCGTTGAAACGGCGCTGGATTTGGGTTTTGAGAGCATCAAAGTGAATGTGGTCATTCTCAAGGATCTGAATGAAACTGAAATCGATCGTTTTTTGGATTGGGTTCAAAAACGGCCCATAGCCGTCCGCTTCATTGAATTAATGCGTACCGGGCGCAATTCGGAGCTTTTTGAAAAGCACCACCTTTCCGGTGCGGAAATTCAACACCGACTTCGAAAGACGGGGTGGACTCAATGTGAGCGACAGGCGGGCGATGGCCCGGCCGTTGAATACGCGCATCCGGAATACCGTGGAAAGATGGGTATTATCGCGCCTTATTCCACCGATTTTTGTCAATCTTGCAATCGGCTCCGCGTTTCTTCCCAGGGGGCTTTGCGGCTTTGCCTTTTTGGCGAACAAGATTACTCGTTACGGCCGCTTTTGCAGTCGGCCAGTCAAAAGCAGGAACTTAAGACGGCGATTGTGACCCGAATGTTTGAAAAGCCCGTTTCTCATTTTTTGAAAGAAGGAAAGTATGGAAACACCTGGAACCTTTCTGGAATCGGCGGGTAAGTCCAGTTCTATGGAAAAATCGGCTTTTCGCATGATTGATGTCGGTGGAAAAAAAACCACCGCCCGTCGCGCGGTCGCGTCCGGGAAACTTTTTGCCGCACCGGCCACGATTGAGCTGATTCGAAGTCATCGTTTGCCTAAGGGAAATATTTTGGCTTTAGCGGAAGTAGCTGGGATGATGGGGGCCAAGCGCACGTCGGATTTGCTCCCGCTCTGCCATCCGCTTGCGCTGGATGCGGTCCGCGTGTGGTGTGAGGTCGAGGCTGAGTCCGTGAGGGTGTCGTGTGAGGCTTCGGCGGTGGCTAAGACCGGAGTTGAAATGGAGGCCCTTTCAGGGGTGAGCGCCGCGCTTTTGTGCATCTATGACCTCGTCAAGGGCGTTGATCCTGCGCTGAGGATTTCGGATATTCATTTAGAAATCAAAGAGGGTGGAAAATCGGGGGTGTGGACTCATCCTCACTATCCTCACCCGCCTCAAGAGGTGTCACTTGAGCCTCAATTAGGGGATATTCGCATCGGGGTGGTGACCGTCAGTGACCGGTGTTCGCGCGGGCAGGCTGCTGATCTGTCCGGGCCGGCGATGGTTCGTTGGTTTGAGGAGCGGGGTGTTCAGGCAATCGAGACCGCTCTTGTACCGGATGAAAAATCGCGGATTCAAGCGGTGGTTCGTGAGCTGGTGTTTGAAAAACGGGTCCGGATTTTGGTGTTATCCGGCGGTACGGGTTTATCGCCTACTGATGTGACTCCCGAGGCAGTTTTGGAGTTGGGTGGAAAAACCATTCCAGGCCTGGGAGAAGTCTTGCGCCAAAAAGGCGCTGAGCATACGGCATTGTCCTGGTTGAGTCGTTCGACGGGTCTGATTTTGGGCGAAACGATCGTGGTGCTTTTGCCGGGAAGTCCAAAGGCGGTCATCGAGGGGTTGGATGCGGTGGGTGAATTACTGAAACATTTGATGCACATGGTGCGGGGTGGAAATCATGATTCCTTACCTTGAGGCTATTTCGATTCTGAAGCGCTTGGCCGCGCCGCGGGCTTTATCGAGTGAGCAGGTTCTGATTGAATGCGCCCTGGGTCGGATACTGAGTGAGGATGTTCTGAGTCCCGAGTGCGTTCCTTCTTTTACGAACTCAGCTATGGATGGGTTTGCGGTTTGCGCCGCACAAACCCGAGGGGCTACTGAAAACACTCCAGTCCGGTTGAAAGTGGTAGGAATGGTCGCGGCCGGGGATCAGGTTTATGGCGAGAAGCCTCAAGAAGGCGCAGCCATCGAGATCATGACCGGGGCACCTCTGCCAGAGGGGGGCGGTTCTTTTGCTTATGATGCCGTGGTTAAGATAGAGGATGTGATTTTCGAGAAAAGCCTTCAGGAAGATTCAGTCATTGTGTTGAAAAAGCCGCTTTCACCGGGTGAAAATGTCCGCGAGCGAGGCACTGACTTTGCCGTGGGTCAAAAGGTCTTGAATCACTCGACTCGCTTTAGGCCCGAGCATTTGATGGCTTGCGCGGGTCTCGGAATTTGCGAAGTCAACGTGCGACGTCAGCCGAAAATAGCGGTGATCTCGACCGGTAATGAATTGGTGGATCGACAGCAAAAAACGTTGACGCCAGGAATGATCCGCAATTCCACGGGGCCTTTTCTTTTGGCGGCGCTTCAGGCGTACGGGGCCGATATTCGGGACTATGGCATTGTTCGGGACCGGCCGGAGGATTATCAGGCCATCCTCAAACAGGCAATCCATGAGGGTGCGGACTTGGTGATTAGCACGGGTGCTGTGTCCATGGGGAAGTATGACTTTGTGACGGAAGTGCTTGAAAAAATCGGTGCGCGAATTGCTTTCCATAAAGCGGCGATCCGTCCGGGTAAGCCGATTTGTGTGGCGGAGTTTGAAGAAGGGCGTGGCCCTGTTTTTTTTGGAGTTCCGGGCAATCCCGTTTCGACGGCGGTGGGGCTTCGTTTTTTTATTGATCCTTATTTGCGCACGCTTTGTGGTCTGGAGCCAGAGGTCGGAAGTTCGGCGATTTTGGCCCGCGAGGTTCGCAAACCGCGCGGACTCCGTTGTTTTTTCAAGGCGCGGACGCAAGTTCACAAAGGAACCTTGGGAGTCGAGGTGCTTCGGGGGCAGGCTTCTTACGTGGTGAGTTCGCTATTGGAGGCGAACGCTTGGGTGGTTTTGCCTGAGGACGTCGAGCAGTTGACGCCGGGAAGTGAATTGTCCATCTATCCGCTGCACCATTCTTTTTCGGAAAGCTTACTTTAATGCTTAAGATTGAACTTCGACTTTTTGGCGCACTTCGAAAATATTCAGATGGGAAGACCCTAGCTCTTGAGATTGAAGGCCCTATCCGCCTTTCGGAATTTAAGGAGTTTTTAGAAAAAAATCTCGGCGATCCGTTAGTGATGGACTGCGCTTTTGCCCAAGATACGACGATTTTGGCCGAGGATCATGAGTTGACGCAGAGTGGCACGCTAGCGGTTTTGCCGCCGGTTTGCGGAGGTTAAGTCGAGATGCAAAGCTTGAGCGAGGTCACTGAGAATCCAATAGACCCCTCACGCTTCTGGACGGAAGTCGTCGCGCCTTCACACGGAGCCCAGGTTTGTTTTTTTGGGGTGGTCCGCGATTTCAATGATGGCAAAAAAGTCGTGGCGGTGAGCTACGATGCTTTTGTCCCGATGGCGGAAAAAGTTTTGGCGGAGTTGATCGTGGAATGTCAAAAGCGTTGGGGTGACGATTTAAGAGTGATCGTGAGACATCGGATCGGGCGACTTGGGGTGGGGGAGGTGAGCGTTGGAATTGCGGTGAGTGCGGCTCATCGAGACGAGGCTTATCAGGCCTCTCGTTACCTGATTGAGCAAATCAAAGTACGTGTGCCAATCTGGAAAAAAGAGCATTACGAGAATGGCGAGACTGAATGGCTCAAAGGGCATGCCTTATGCGCCAAACATCAAAAATAGCCGGCATAGCCGGGATAATCGGCGTTGTTTTGGCCGGTGGCCGGTCGACTCGCATGGGCCAGGATAAAGCCCAGCTGATGTGGGGAGCCGAGCGGCTTTTGGATCGACAGATTCGTGTTTTGGCCGAGGCGCTTCAGTGTGGCCGTGATTCGATTTGGGTGAGTGG
>JBBCAW010000007.1:0-119347 GCA_051382295.1 Bdellovibrionota bacterium FG-1
ACATTTAGAAAAGCAAAGGTTCGGGGCAGCTTGAGGGCGGGATGAGTGATGAAAGCGGTTTGGTTGTAGGCGCAATGGTCGGATTGACGCAAAAGTACGGGGATGGGCGTCTGTTTCCAGGGGTTAAGCCCCTTTTTGATGCTACATTAAGGCCCGAAACGTACACCTTGGATGCGAATGGACAGCTTGAGGTCGGCCTGCCGCTTGGGCAAGCGACGCCACGGTTTGCATCGGTGCAGGTTCCTGAGGGACCGTCGGTAGTTCAAATTGAAGACAATAATCGCCATCCCGTTTGGTCACAGTTGGTGTTTGCCCAACCCGGCGTGGTCAACATTATCGGCGAATAGTCACCGCTGAGCGTTCCTAAATTTTCTTGGTTCCTGCGATTCCGCGAGGTCCCGTTTCGGTCAGATGCGCCAAGTCGTCACTTTCGCCAGGGACCGCGATCAAAAATCCGTGGGGTAATCGCGAGTGAAGGTTGCGGATATCGGGGTTATAGAGCTGAAAGGTTTGGAGTGGGATGCCGTGTTCCATAGCGAACTGAAGGGCGGACTTGCCGGCTTCGGCTTTGCGAAAGGCGACGGCCTGTGGGAAAGCCTTGGGAGCGTCACCATAAAACAGGTGGCGATAGGCTTCGGCATGGAGAACCGCCAAGAATTCAGCGTAATAGTTGGCGCTGGCATAACCGAGGTGCTTGCCCTTTTTCTGTTTACTGCATGCGTTGAATAAGTGGGCGAAATGGACAAAATCCGCTTCATCTTCGTTGAGGCGCGGTAGGCCGCGAATTCCATGATTGAAGGATGTGACGGCTAAGGCCCAGTTGCCCAGAATTTTCCGGTTTCGCTTCAAAAGCTTTGCCGCAGCTACAGTGGCCTTTAGAGGAGAGAGCCGCTCATCAATTGCATTATGGTTGTCGATGGTGAGGTATTCCTTTCCGGATCTTGGCATAAATTGCCAAACTCCCGCGGCGCCTACCTTTGATGTCGCGCTCAAGTTAAAGGAACTTTCCACCAAAGTGAGGCGGGTGAGCTCAAGCGGAACATTCATTTTGGTAAAGAGCTGCTCCATTTTAGGGAAAAAAGTCTCTGCAGCAAGTAGGCCTTTGATAATGTTGTCGCGCTGTCCAGTTTGGGCGCGTACATTCTTTTGAAGTTCAGCGTATTTGTGTTTATGAGGAAGTTTTTTTATGGCCGCAAGAATGTTTTTTTCCTCACGGGTAGGTTTTGATGGCTTTGGGTTTTTGGCGAGGTGAGCGAGGCCTGTTCGGTAGGCCGCCATCGCGGTTTTGACGCGTTTTTTCGAAACAATTTCGTAAACGATTTTGTTGCGCGCAGTGTTAGCAAGAGAGCGAAAGTCTAAAACTTCATACACGAGCTCAGGATGGTGAGAGTCATAAATCACCACATGCTGAGTGGTGTATTCGGCGTAGATTCGCAGCCAAAAGCCCACAGCGGGTTTGAGACTCTGAGGAATGCTAAATTTTTCGCTGACTCGAGAATCGGCGTCTCTCAAGACCAAAAGGAGCGCTGATTCAGGAATGGTGGGTTGATAGAGGTTGTCCGTCGAGGCATATTGAGTGCTGAAGGCGGGCCTTAGGTCGATGGCACTTTGATCAGCCCATGTCACTGGCTGAGAGACTGCCGCAGCGGCGGTAAAAGAGAAAGAGAATGAACTGACACTCATCGAGAGGAGAGTCAGCCATGCGGATCCTTTTTGGAACAATTCAAATTTACCGAGACGCATACTCCCTACAAGAGCAAGGAGCCTGCCAGTCATTTTTGGCGCAATTTATTGATTTTATTGCGTTTTAAAAAAGTGAATCTGTCTAAGGTTTCGACAGCTGGCTACTTCTCGGGGACCGATCTCTCTGAATGTGATTTTCAGAAATCGGATCTGTTCAATGCCCGGTTTCAGAATACCACGTTGCTCAAGGCGGACTTTCGCGGTGCGCATAGCTATTTAATCGATCCGATTTCAAACAAGGTTCGTGGTGCCCGTTTTTCCTTGCCCGAGGCGCAGGGGTTACTTGTAGGGCTTGGAATTAGGATCGAGGGACCGTGCTAGGCACGCTCACCGAGGTCGATCCACCCTAAAAAAATCAATCGCCATGCTGTAGATTTGCTCTTCCTGGGTGGAGTCTTTGATCACTTGAACCCAGCCTCCGATATTTGCGGTGATGGATTCTCGAATTTTTTGAATATCTTCCACCGAAAGCGTAAAAACGGAGGAGTAGTGGATGCTTTCTTCGGCGGAGTCTCCTTGCAAATCGGACATTGCTTGGAGGCGCCAATTAGCGTGATGTTGAGGAATCAGCGGCGAGCGAATTGACGATGATCGGTTTTGGCGCAAATCCTTAAGCCGAGAGCTGTTACGTTGCATCGTGCGAATATTGATATCAATATCAATATGTTGAACGATTTTCAATTGGGACAGGTGGTGGGGTTATAGTAAGTTATACCGAGTTTAGCGGGTTATAACGAAATGTTGATATAACTAGATAAACTTAGTATAACTGCCACATGGATCCCTTGAATAACCCCTTTTCTCCTGGTGCCGGATCTCCCCCGCCCGAGTTGGCTGGACGTCAAAGCCTTCTGGATAGGTTCAAAATAAATTTGGGCCGGTTGAAGGCCGGAAGGTCCGAAAAGAGTTTTTTATTGGTCGGGCTTCGGGGTGTAGGAAAGACAGTTTTATTAAACGAAATCCATCAATATGCCCAGGAGGCCGATTTCAGGTCGACGCTGATCGAGGCACATGAAAATAAAAATCTAGCGACGCTTTTACTTCCTGCGTTGAGGCAAATTCTTTTTAGCCTCGACCAAATGGAAAACGTAAATCAAAAAGTAAAAAGGGGATTTCGGGTACTTAAAAGTTTCTTTAACGGCCTAAAGTTGAAGGTGCAGGACTTTGAGATCACGCTCGACGTGGATCCTGAGGTGGGTGCGGCAGATAGTGGGGATCTCGAATCCGACTTACCTGTCTTGCTAGAAGCCGTCGCTGAAGCCGCCCAGGCCCGTGGCACGGCCGTTTCCATCATTATCGATGAAATTCAATATTTGTCAGAGAAAGAATTCAGCGCCTTGATTATGGGAATTCATAGAATTTCTCAACGGCAACTTCCTTTGATTTTAATTGGTGCCGGATTACCCCAACTTGTGGGCCTTGCGGGTCGATCAAAATCCTATGCCGAACGACTGTTTGATTATCCAAAAATTGGCCCGCTCAATCGCACCGATGCTATCCTTGCCTTACAGGAACCTGTAAAAGCTCAAGGCGCAACGTTCACAGTAGAGGCCTTGGATGAGATCATAGCGAAAACCGAAGGATATCCTTATTTTCTTCAAGAGTGGGGATATCAGTCTTGGAATCTTGCAAAAAATTCTGAGATCACTTTGGAAACAGTCAAAGAGGCGACGCAAGCTTCTTTGTACCGCCTTGACGAAAGTTTTTTTCGAGTTCGTTTTGATCGATTGGCGCCGGCGGAAAAAAAATATCTTCGAGCCTTGGCTGAGCTTGGACACGGAGCGCACAGGTCGGGAGAGGTCGCTGAACAACTCAAGCTAAAACAACAACGCGTCGCCCCGGCGCGAAATAGTTTGATCAAAAAAGGGATGATCTATAGCCCGTCCTACGGAGATACTGAATTTACGGTGCCGCTCTTTGATGATTTTATGCGACGAGCGATGCCTTTAGAGTAGCCCTTCGGAGGGGCAAAGAAGTTTGTATTTCCTTCGATAGTATCTCGTTGTCCCTGCGCGCAATCACCGCTATATTCCAGCAAAGCATGATTTCACGAAATCCTTTATCAATGACCCCAGCCGAAAAGAAAGTGTGCGATTTTGTTTGGTTCTCGCGCCCGTGGAGATCATCATGAGAGATCGGATTTTGACCTGGCCGTTGAGGCGCCAGATATTGGGGATGAGGCGTGGGCCCGCTTCGCGTTGGAACTAAGAGAAAAGGCCCCAACGCTCTCTTTCGTCTCCGATCCAAGAGCTCCGTGATCTTTCTGGGGTCATCAAGGATTTTGTAACACGAATTCAGGCTGAGTATATTCGAGCGTTTGTCGAGCTTGAAAATAAATTGGAATCGGTTGCGTAGGGCAATAGCCTTCCCTAAAGCTGCTCCATGCAAGAGAAGCGGCTTTCTTCCTTTTCTGTTTTGCCAGTTTTTCAAAAAATCAACAAAAACAGGCACATAATAAAAAACATGTATAAAAATGGGGGCTAATTTCTACTTCCCCAGAGCCGGACTTCGCTCCAATCGGAGTCAATCACGCCTTCAGTCCCAGGGACTTCCCAGTCCTGCTCCCACTTTTGTCCAGGAAAACAGGACCTTCCAGGCCCACTGCAGGCAAAAGTCCAGTCAAACGCCGCGGTCCCTGGTAAGGTGCCCGACCAACGGAGTTCGATCTTTTGAACCGTATAAGGGATTCCGAAGGGTTTGGGGTCGGGAAACATCATGGACAAGGCTGCTCGCCACCGACCGCCAGGGGTTCCTGGGGGCACTAAGGAGATGCCCATTCGTGCTTCGGTAATTATTTCGGGTTTTTGCGGTGAAATCGGGAGTTTCCACTCCTGCGTAAGGTGCTCGATTTGCCCCTCAAAAACGGGACGCGAATCGAGACATTCGTCCCCGGATTCGGCGGCTAAAGAGACCCAAGAACCCGAGAGCATTCCTATTAAAAGAATCAAACGGCCGAAGCGAAACACAAAGCCCTATCGACGTTTTGTGCATTGGCCTTGATCCTCTAAAGTGTTAAAAGCGGCAAAGTATGACTGACTCAAATAATCCGATGTCTTTTGAAGCGGCGCTCGAACAACTACAAGTCACGGTAAAACGCCTTGAGAGCGGGGAGTTAAGCCTCGAGCAATCCCTCAAAGCGTTTGAGGAAGGCGTCCGTCTCACGCGAACGTGTCAGGAGCAACTTTCAGGAGCCGAAAAGCGCGTCGAGCTTTTGATGAAGGCAAACACCGACGGTACCGTCGAGTTGCAGCCTTTTTCGCCCCAACGCGGATGAAGCCTCAAGATTTTCCAAAAGATTTAAAAGCGATGTCGCTGACCCAGCTCAGTGGGTTAGCTGATGACCTACGGCAAACGATGGTGGCGACGTGCCTTAAAAATGGCGGGCACCTTGGACCTAGCCTGGGGGCCGTCGAGTTAGCGATCAGTCTTCATTACGTATTTGACTCACCACGTGAGCCCTTGGTTTGGGATGTTGGCCATCAGGCGTACGCGCATAAACTTCTCACCGGGCGCTGGGCGCGGTTCAATACGTTGCGAAAATCGGGAGGCCTCTCTGGATTTTTATCTCGGGACGAAAACGAGCATGATGTTTTTGGCGCCGGGCACAGCAGCACGGCCCTTTCCGCCGCGCTCGCGATGGCCTATAGCAGGGCGGGAACGAATGATTGGTCGGTGGCTATCGTGGGTGATGGGAGCCTGTCGGCGGGCCTAGCCTTTGAAGCGCTCAATCAGTGTTCCAGTGTTAAGAGCGGGCCGCTCCTCTTGGTCCTGAATGATAATCAATTGTCGATTTCTAAAAATGTCGGCGCACTTGCAAAAGTTTTTGCTGATGGGCGAGCCGGTGCCTTTTTTGAACTTTTGGGGTTTGATTATGTTGGTCCGGTCGATGGACATGATTTAGCTGGGTTAATTGGTTCTTTGCAGGGCATTCGATCCTCCTCGTCGGGACGGCCCGTGGTCCTTCATGCGCTGACTCAAAAAGGAAAGGGCTACGCGCCTGCGGAGGAAAGCCCCGTCGCCTATCATGGGATTTCCGAGCCAGTTCTTCACCAAAAAACCTATAGCGAGGCTTTTGGTGAAGCGCTTTGCGCGCTTGCGGAAAAGGACCCAAAAATTGTTGCCATCACCGCAGCAATGCCAGAGGGCACCGGCTTAAGCGAATTTGCCCGGAGATTTCCCAACCGATTTTTCGATGTTGGAATTGCGGAACCCCATGCGGTCACTTTTGCGGCCGGGTTGGCGACGCAAGGTTTTAAGCCTGTGGTCGCGATCTACAGTACATTTTTGCAAAGAAGTCTAGACGGCATCATTCACGACGTGGCTTTGCAGCGCCTGGGCGTTACTTTTGCGATCGATCGCGCTGGTTTGGTTGGAGCTGATGGCCCAACCCATCACGGGGCCTTTGATTTGGTCTTTTTGGGAATGATTCCGGAAATGACCGTGAGCGCACCAGCGTGTTTGGCCGATCTTGAGTCCGAACTCGCTTTAGCCATCCATTCTGGCCGGCCGTGGGCGATTCGATATCCTCGCGGTCCGGGGCCCTTTGAGTTGGGTTTTGAAAAAGTAGGCACTCTTGGCGAAATTTATTGGCACCAACGAACGCACAAGCCAAAAGTAATCGCCGTGGGGGTGGGGCCAGTCGCAGGCCGGCTGGCCGCGGCCGCTCGAAGCGTAGATCCAGGTAGCGTTGAAATCACCGCTTTATCGATGATTCGAACCAAGCCACTTTCAGGAGAGTTGCTCGATTTTTTAAGAGGAAATCCGGAGGCCAAGCTCCTGATTGTCGAAGAAGGGGTGGTTCGAGGGGGGGTTGGTCAGGCCATAAGCGCAGAATTGGGCGCGAGAAGTGGGGAAGTCAAATTACTCGGCTTTCCGGATGCCTTTGTAGCCCATGGGGCAACGGAGTCGCTAGAAGATGAACTTGGACTTTCGGCATTGGCTTTGGTTGAGCGATTGAGGGCGTTGCTCCAATGAAAAAGCGAATCGATCTGCTGCTTGTCGAAAAAGGCCTGGCTCCCACACGAGAACGTGCTCAAAGCTTGATTTTGGCGGGTAAGGTTTTGGTGGCCGACGTACCTGTTACAAAATCAGGTCAAACGGTCCTGAAGTCAGCTGAAATTCGGGTCAAGGGTGAGGATCATCCGTATGTGTCACGAGGCGGCGTAAAATTGGCAGCAGGTTTAGATGCCTTTTCGGTCCACATTGAGGGGCGGGTGGCTTTAGATATTGGGGCCTCTACGGGCGGCTTTACCCATGTTTTGTTACTTCGGGGAATTCAAAAGGTTTTTGCTGTGGACGTTGGACACAACCAGCTGGATTGGAAAATCCGTCAAGATGACCGGGTCGTGGTGCATGAAAAAATCAACGCCCGAAATATGCCCTTTGAAATCATAGGGCAAAAGGTTGATGTTATCGTGATGGATGTTTCGTTTATCTCTCTGGACAAGATTTTGCCGGCGGCCACCCAGTTTGCACATCCAGAAACCGACTGGATTACGCTGATTAAACCCCAGTTCGAAGTCGGAAAAGACAAAGTCGGAAGGGGCGGAATTGTGACCTCAGAAGACGATCGGCAAGAGGTGATTGCCCGCCTCACGGCATTTGCCGAAACCCTTGGCATGAAACGCTTGGGCTTGATAGAATCACCGATTACGGGCACTCAAGGAAATAAGGAGTTTTTAGCGCATTGGAAGCGATCGCTCATCGAATGATTCGAACTTTAATTGTAACCGTTGGGATGGTTTTGGCGGTGAGCACCGGCTTAACTGGGTGTGCCTCTGCGCCCCCGCGCGTGGACGGGCCCGTTTCAGTTTCCAGCCCGGAGCCAACTGTAACGCCGGTACCATCGCCTAGTGTCGTGCCGGCCGAAATTTTTGGACCGCCAGTCCCAGCCAATCTGCCTTCTGATCAGCCGGTTGTCAATTATGGGCCACAGCCCATCGTAGTCAAACCGATTGTTCTGGTATTGGGCCCCGGGCTTGCTCGCGGGTTTGCTTATGTCGGCGCAATCCGAGCACTCACTGAAGCTCGCATATCGATCGGTGCGGTTTTGGGAACAGAGATGGGCGCCCTGATGGGGGCCCTTTATGCGGTGGGTGGTAAAATTAATCAATTTGAATGGGCGTTGTTCAAGTTTAGGGAAGAGGTTTTTGTTGAGCCCAAAGGCCTGATGTCCTCACTTTTTCAACCCTCCGGAAAAGACGCAAAATTCGATGCTGCGTTAGAACAGGTTTTTGAAAAGAAGGATCTTAATCAAACTGTCGTGCCAATTCGAATTGCGATTCAAACGGTTGACTCCGGACTTGCTTTGGTCTTGGATCGTGGGCCCGCGGTGGCGGCAGTGCGGGCGGCCATGGGAGAGTCTTCCTTGTTTGGTCCCTCTCTTTGGAGCGGGGGTCTGGCTCAGGCGGCGACGCATGTGAAGCCTTTTTTGATTGCCGAAGCACGGGACATGAATTTAGGACCGGTGGTGGTGATTGATGTCATGGAGCAAAAAGAGGACATGAAGGGCGCGGATTTGGTGATTCGACCGGACCTCGTGGGAATTGGTGCGATGGACTTTGAAAAACGAACAGACGCCGCCTTCCGCGGGAAGAAAGCCGTTGAGGAGCAGCTTACGGAAATCCGAAAGCTGGTAGGAATGCCTCCTGAGGCGGAAACTAAAAAAGGATACGCCCCATGAAGGGAGAAGTTGTCAAAAACCCAAACAAGAAAAAAGATACCGCCTGGATTTTGAAAACCTTATTTTTGATGTCCGTGGCCGGGATCCTTTTGTTCTCTGCTGTTGTCGGTGGAGTTTTGTGGCACTTTTCCAGAGATCTCCCGAAAATCATTTCTGTCGCAGATTATAAACCGGCAACCGTCACGCAGTTGATAGGCACCCCAGATCCAGCGAATCCGAAGGCGAATATGCTCATAGGCGAACTTCACGGCAATGAGCGCCGGTACGTGATCCCCTATGAAAAAATCCCGGAACTTCTTGTTCGGGCCTTTATCTCAGCCGAGGATGATAAATTTTTTGAACACGGGGGCGTTAATTTTTCGAGCATGATTCGGGCCGGCTTGGCTAATTTTAGGGCGGGCCATCTGACTCAAGGTGGAAGTACCATCACGCAGCAGGTTTGTAAGTCTCTACTGTTGACCTCCGAGCGCACCTTCAGTCGAAAGATCAAAGAGTTGATTTTGGCGAATCGGATTGAACAGAATTTAACCAAACAACAAATTTTATTTTTGTATCTGAATCAAATTTATTTGGGCCATGGTGCATATGGAGTGCAGGCGGCCGCTCAAACTTATTATCGGAAAGATGTTTCGCTCCTTTCGATCGCTGAGGCCGCCGTGCTCGCGGGCATGCCCCAGGCGCCTGGAAAATATAGCCCGATTGTCAATCCAAAAAAAGCCAAAGAGCGCCAACTCTATGTCTTGCGGCGAATGTACGAAAATAAGTACATCACCCAGGCGCAGCTCACCGAGGCGGCCGCGCAACCGCTCAAAATCTTTAACGACGAGGAGATTAATAATAAGTATGCTCCTTATTTGGTCGAACATGTTCGGCGGTACTTGATCGAAAAATATGGCGAAAAGGCCGTTTACGAAGACGGTCTGACAGTGATTTTGCCTACTGAACCTAAATTAGCGCAATTCGCCGGAAAGAGCCTGCGCGAGGGGCTTCGTGTCGTTGATAAACGAATGGGTTATCGGGGTCCGATTCAACACCTTGGCCAGGCGGCGGAAGTTGAAAAGTTTCTTAAGGAAGAACGCATTAAACTCATTAACCGTAAACTGGGCTTTCAGATGATGATGCCAGATGGTCGGTTGGATTCCATTGAGGCGCTTCGTGTTGCGGGGATCCAGTCTGATGCCGAGCTTGTGGAAAGTGGTGAGCTTTATCGGGCCGTCGTTACGAGTCTCGATGATAAACGTAAGTTGACGGGTTTGATGATTGGTGCTGCGCATGCGGAACTTCCTTTGGATAAGATGAAGTGGGCGCGGCCGATAAAGGATGAGAAGGCTCTGGTCCCAGCGCGAGGCGAGCCCACTGCACCGTCCCGGGTGTTTCAAAAAGGGGATGTGATCCTCGTCAGGATTGCCGATGATCTAAAGGCGACGAAAGACACGCTCATGGTGCAACTCGAGCAGGAACCGCAAATTCAAGGAGCCCTGGTTTCTCTGGAGGCTCAGACGGGTTATGTGTTGGCTATGGAGGGCGGCTATGATTACGAATCCTCTGAATTTAACCGTGCAACGCAGGCGCAACGGCAGCCCGGATCCGCGTTTAAGCCAATTATTTATGCCGCGGGTCTAGAAAAAGGGTACACGCCCGCATCCATCATTGTCGATTCGCCTATCGTGTATGGTGACACTGAAAACGGAAAATGGAAGCCCAGCAACTTCGAGGAAAAGTTTTATGGCGATACCACCTTTCGCCAAGCGCTTATTAAATCGCGGAACGTTCCTACGATTAAGATTGCCCAAGCCATCTCGGTGTCGACGATTTTGGAATACGCTAAACGGCTGGGCATAGATGGTAAAATCCCCGCGGATCTTTCGATTTCGTTGGGAAGTGCGAGTGTCTCACTTCTGGAGCTGACCAAAGTTTATTCACTATTTCCGCGACTGGGCCGTAAGGTGGTACCGATCTTTTTGACTAAAGTGATCGATCGTGACGGTAAAGTTCTTGAGGAACAAAAGCCGAAGGTCATTCTTATTGACGTTGCGAGCGCGGCAGTGCCCTCGGGCGCGCCGACGCCCACAGCCTCTCCGCTGCCTATTTCTGGTAAGCTTGTTCTGCCTGAGTATCCGCTACCGAATGATCCGGATCAGGTTTTGGATCCTCGTGTCGCGTTTGTGATGACACATTTAATGAAGGAAGTCGTCAATTACGGAACTGGGCACGACGCCAAGGCTTTGAATCGACAAGTCGCAGGAAAAACGGGTACGACGAGCGACTGTATTGACGCATGGTTCATGGGGTTTACTCCGCATGTTGTAACGGGCGTGTGGGTTGGCTTTGATAGTCAAAAAACAATCGGCCATAACGAGACCGGCGCGCGAGCGGCTTTGCCGATTTGGCTGAGCTTTATGAGAGAGGTTGTTAAGAGATACCCGGACGTAGATTTTGTGATTCCCCCAGGGGTCGTGTTCGCAAGTGTCGATTCAACCTCTGGAAAATTAGTTTCGTCTAATTCGTCACAGGCGATTCGTGAAGCTTTTATTGAAGGCACGCAGCCCACGGAAGCGAGCGTCTCAACGGGCAGCCCGGCAGAGTCGCAGAGCGAATTTTTTAAAGAAGATGTAGAATAACACCGATCTCTTAGGCGTGGGTGCTACCATGCCTTTAGGGGTCAGGAGTTTGAGACGTTCAGTTGTATTATCGGCGCTGTTCCACGCGATTTTTGGGGTGGCGTGTTTGATTTTGTTGAGGTTACAGGCGCACTCGCCGGCGCCGCGGCGTCTGACCTGGGTCGAACTTGACCCGTCCGTGCATCAAAAGGTTTTGGTAAAAAGTGAACAAGAACAATTTAAAAATAAAATTGTTCAGACTTCAAAGGGGCAGGAGGCGAAGACTGCCGCACCCGATTCGTATTTGGGCGAAAAAACCCGAATCGTGGATCGTCAAACCGTGAGCTCCCAACGCATGACCGTCATGGAAAAAAAGGGCAAGACCGCAGCTACGCAGGCGAAAGCCCGGAATGCGGCTGAGTCTGGAGAAAAAACTCCGAGCATGGCATTGAAAAAGCTGGGTTTGGCAGTTTTGCCGGAGGCCAGAAGACCAGGGGCTGAAAAGGAGCTGGCTAAGGACGAGCCCCAATGGGCCAATATCGGCGCGGAACCCCAAGATTATATCGAAGGGATCAGGCAATCCGATCGGACTGCCCTCAATACGCGAGAATATGCATTTTTCGGCTATCACCAGCGGATTCGTCAACGCCTGGAGATGGAATGGACCACATTACTGAGAGAAGCGTTGACCCGCTTCTATCGCGGCGGCAGACAACTCGCGAGTGAAACGGAATATGTGACGCGTGTTCTGGTGGTTCTTAATTCAAGGGGTGAAATTACCAAAGTCAAACTCGTGAGTGCTTCTGGTACACAAGAGCTTGATCAAGTCGCTGTTGAGGCATTCAACCGCGCTGGACCTTTTCCAAACCCACCCCGGGGTTTGATAAAAAATGGGGAAGTCGAAGTTCCGTGGGAGCTCAGGTTGCGTTCTTGAGTTTTTCGACGCCTTCTTGAAAAACATAGTCCCGCCAAACGCGGTCCATTTTCCTAAAGGTCATAATGATTTGCTCTGCAGCCTGTTTTTCGCTTAAACCCTGCAAACGGGAGTGCTGACGCACAGCGCCAAGCATTGCCCGAAACGCTGCTGTTTCCATTAACTCATAGATTTCAGAAGAAAAATCGCGCGAGGTCTCCGTCTGAGTGGCGATCAAGGCGGTATTAAAAATGCGAATTAGTTCGTCAGGAATGGAGGCCGGAGCTGGGGGATGGGGGCACGAATTCGAAATAGCGGCAGACGCATTAATCATGATGACAAATTCCCGATGTAAAGATCTTGGAACCATAATCCCGACTCACCATCCACACAAGGGGGGATAGAGAAGAAAAGTGGTCAAGGTTTTTTTTCCCATTTTGGAATTATTTTTTGGTACAAGACAGTCATGAAAGCCAACCCAATTGATTTAGTTCCAGCATCGCTTGAATTTACCGATTCGTTTGTCGATCGACATCTTGGCCCTGATCAAAAACAGAGGGAAGAGATGCTTCGGCTATTGGGGTTTTCGAGTCTTGATCAAATGGCTCAAAACGCGGTTCCAAAACAAATTCAGACCCGAAAGCCCCTGGCGCTGGAACAGCCGCTGAGTGAGTTTGAGGCCATCAATGAGCTCAAGTTACTTGCGTCACGGAATCAGATTTTTAAAAGCTACATTGGCATGGGCTACTCTGATTGCATTACGCCGCCGGTGATACAGCGCAACGTTTTAGAAAATCCTGGGTGGTATACCCAGTACACGCCGTATCAGGCTGAAATCGCGCAAGGCCGACTTGAGGCCTTGCTTAATTTTCAAACCATGGTCATGGACATGACAGGAATGGAAATCGCCAACGCGTCAATGCTCGACGAGGGCACGGCAGCGGCGGAGGCGATGAATCTGTGCTACGCCGTTAAAGGACGGGATCATGGACGACATGCTTTCTTCGTATCCAGTGCCTGTCACCCTCAAACGATTGCCGTTGTTCAGACACGCGCTAGGCCTCTCGGGATTGAGGTTGTTGTCGGCGATCATCGGCAGTTAGATTTTAAGACCCCTATTTTTGGTGCGCTCGTTCAATATCCTGCAACTGACGGTGTTGTTTACGATTATCGCGAGTTTTCGCAAAAAGCCCATGCGGCCGAAGTGATGGTAGTTGCGGCCTGTGATCTTCTGAGTCTTTCGTTGCTTACGCCTCCGGGCGAATGGGGAGCGGACATTGCGGTGGGTAATTCGCAGCGCCTAGGAGTACCTCTCGGGTTTGGTGGACCGCATGCTGCTTTTTTTGCCACGCAAGACGCGTTTAAGCGCCAGATGCCTGGACGTTTGATTGGAGTATCGAAAGATGTCGACGGAAGGCCGGCCATTCGTCTTGCCTTGCAAACGCGTGAACAACACATTCGTCGCGACAAGGCCACCAGTAATATTTGCACGGCTCAGGTTTTGTTGGCGATTATGTCATCGATGTACGCGATTTATCATGGTCCCCAGGGTTTGCGCCGGATCGCCAACCGAATCCATCTGATGACCACTGTTTTTCAGCGCGGATTAAGTCATCTGGGGTTCAAGGTCGGAACCGATCCTTTTTTTGATACCCTTCGCGTGGAGTTGGGTTCGATTTCCTTGAAAGCGCTCTTAGCCGCCGCGCAAGCTAAAAAAATCAATCTGCGCACGATCTCGGAGCGCGTGGTGGGTGTATCGCTTGATGAAACCACCTCCTATCGTGATCTCTTAGAACTCTGGGATGTTTTTGCGCAAGTGGCGGGAAAGGTGATCGACTTTTCCCCTCAAAAATTTGCCGAGGCCGGGGCCAATGTTCTTCCGACGTGGTTAGTGCGGCACAGTCAGTATTTGACCCATCCTGTTTTTAATCTTCATCATTCAGAGACGGAGATGTTGCGGTATATTTCGCAGCTCCAAAACAAGGATCTTTCGCTCACTCACTCCATGACTCCTCTGGGATCTTGCACGATGAAGCTCAATGCGACGACGGAGATGCTTCCGGTGACTTGGCCTGAGTTCAGTCGAATTCATCCTTTCGCGCCCGAGGAGCAATGGCAAGGTTACCGCGTGATGCTGACGCGCCTCGAGGGTATGCTTGGGGAGGTTACGGGATTTGCCGGCGTGTCACTTCAGCCCAATGCTGGTTCGCAAGGCGAATATACTGGATTGCTAGTCATTCGCGCTTATCACGAGAGTCGCGGTCAAAAAAACCGCGATGTCTGTCTCATTCCTCGATCGGCGCACGGAACCAATCCGGCGAGCGCCGCCATGGCGGGCTTGAAGGTCGTCGTCGTTGCTTGTGATCCACACGGAAATATAGATGTCGCTGATCTCAAGGCAAAGGCCAAAGAGCATGCGACTCATCTCGCTGCGCTCTTGGTGACTTATCCGTCAACCCATGGGGTGTTTGAAGAGTCGATCAAAGAAGTTTGTGAGATTGTCCACGCGAATGGCGGCCAGGTTTATATGGATGGCGCCAACATGAATGCGCAGATTGGTCTTTGCCGCCCAGGGGAGTTTGGGCCGGATGTTTGCCATCTGAATTTGCACAAAACCTTCTGTATTCCGCATGGGGGGGGTGGCCCTGGCGTGGGACCTATCGGCGTTGCTTCGCATCTAGTGCCGTTTTTGCCCGGACATCCCGTGGTAAAAACAGGCGGCGCTCAGGCGATTGGACCGGTTTCGGCAGCACCTTGGGGAAGCGCAAGCATTTTGGCCATCTCTTATCTCTACGTTGTGATGATGGGAGGAAAGGGTCTCACCATGGCCACGCAGGTCGCGATCTTAAATGCCAATTACATCGCAAAGCGTTTGGCACCCCACTACCCGGTGCTCTATAAAGGGGCGGCGGGTTTGGTCGCCCATGAGTGTATTTTCGATTTTCATCATATTAAGGATCAGACCGGGATTGAGGTCGATGATGTGGCTAAGCGTCTGATGGACTATGGGTTCCATGCGCCGACGATTTCTTTTCCAGTGGCTGGCACTATCATGGTGGAGCCGACCGAGAGCGAAAGCAAAGCGGAGCTGGATCGGTTTTGTGATGCGATGATTTCAATCCGAAAAGAAATTGCTGACGTTGAAAGCGGCAAGGCGGATCGGCAAAACAATGTTTTGAAGAACGCCCCCCATACCGCTGAGCAGGTGACCCGCACGGAATGGACGCGGCCTTATCCGCGAGAGCAAGCGGCATTTCCGCTGGCGTGGGTTCGGCAGCATAAGTTCTGGCCTGCTGTGGGCCGGATCAACAATGTGTTAGGCGATCGCCAGCTGGTTTGCGCGTGTCCACCCATTGAGGCTTATCTCTAAAGTGGTTTTTCGGAGAAACGCATGACAAAGTTGTTCGGTTTTATCGGGGTTGTTTTGTTGGTCTTCGGGGTTGGTGGCTGTGGTCAGTCACCGGTGCCGGCGCCCATCAGCGCGCCAGGTGAATTGCAGAACACGCAAGGGTGTTTGGATTTTAATAAAATTGTTCAAGCTGTGTCCGTTTCAAAGGTTTCCCGTAATGTGGTCACCGCTTTGACTGTTTTAGAGGATGGGACATCCGTTTCTAGGGCCATGTCACGCGTGTTGCTTGAAAGCACGGCCTTGAGCGAGAGTCCCCCTAGGATGGGAAATTTGAACCAAAATGGTTGTAGTTCGTTAGTCTTTCATGCGGGCGAGCCCAAAGTTGAGGTTCAGCTCCTTGAAGCGTCTCCCTCGCGGTTGGTGAGTGGCAAGCTGGAGGGGGTAGAGAGCTTATACCAGGGCGGATATATTCAAATGTCCTTTGAAAAAACGGGTGATCACCAGGTCAAATGGACGTTTAATTCGCCCTTTGGCATTTCGCACGAGTGTTTGCAAGCCACTGGGGGCTTGGAGTTTCATCAGGTTGTCACTGAAAGCCTACTGGACTGGGGTGATGAACTCGTGAGCCCACCCGGGGCTTCTCTGAAGCTGCAGGATACTAAAGCCCGTGTTTCCGTTATCAATGATGCTGACCAGGCAAGGCGAGAGAGGACATTTGAGTCTTCTTTTTGTTTGAGTTATCCAGGAGCGTTTTGATTTTTTATTGTCTGGGGTGACACGGTCAGACACGACACACTGTTACCAAAATAGCGAATGGCAATGTTTTGGGCGCTTCTCCCTCAGATATAAAGCCGTGTCATCGTTGACCACCATCATTTCCAGTGCTTAGGGGCGGCATGGCATTTGCTCTATTACTGGGCATATGGGCTATGCAAATTTGTTCAGTACAAAATTCAGAAGGAGAATGGGGTCGGTTCTCGCCTTAATTGCTCTACCTGGTGCCACGATCTTCGGGATGCCGTCGGCGGAGGCTCCTCGATTTTCATTCGACAAGTTTGCCTTCCAGGCCCGGGAATTTTTGGGTGAGAAAATAGTTGGACCCCAGCATGCGCCAGCCGTAGACGTCGTGGTGATTGAAAAATTTGTTCGCGCTTATGTTGGTAAAACCGTAAAAAAACCATGGCGAAGTCAGTCGCGCAGTCTTGCGGGAGCCATTCTTTCTGAAAGCCAGTACCATGGCTTTGATCCCCTCCTCCTCCTCGCCGTGATTCAAAACGAAAGCCAATTTGATCCCTCGGTGATCGGCTCTCACGGCGAAGTAGGCTTGATGCAAATCAAACCGGTGACCGCAAAATGGATCGCCGAGAAGGCGGGCATTCACTGGAATGGCGAGCAGGCCCTTCGAGATCCGGCCTACAATGTGAGGCTCGGCTCCGCGTATTTAGCGATGCTTCGTTCTCAATTCGGCTTCAATCAAGACCTTTATTTGACCGCTTATAATATGGGGTCAAAAAACGTCAAACGCACACACGGAGGGAAAGGTCTCCCTTCGACTTATGTCCGCAAGACGATTCAGCAGTATTCTCGAATTTATACGCAGCTCAAGCAGTCCCCGAGTTAATACTACAGCGTCGTGAGCTGATCGCCGCCGAGCAGCGGCTCCTGAAATATTATCCGCCGCGGGCACCGCCTCAAGAATCTGAACGGAGCCACACCAAAAACGCGGGTCGCTTTGATTCGAGGGGTGGGGCGAAGCACTGTAAGTGTTCGTTAGTTAATGGATTGTTTAGATAATTTGATAGATATACCCAAGTTATCCTAAGTTATGATTTTTTGATAACTTATGGTAAACTTACTCAATATGAACCCTCGCACCAATCCCTATTCCCCAGGAGCAGGCACCCTTCCTCCCGAACTTGCTGGTCGAGATGATCTTATGGAAAAGGCGGCTATTGAACTGGACCGATGTCGGAACGGCTTGTCGTCCCGTGGTCAATTGCTAGTCGGTCTGCGAGGGGTAGGCAAAACTGTTTTACTGACAAAAATAGCCCAAGACACTGAAGCCCGAGGCTTTGCAGTCGTCTCCATTGAAACTCCAGAAAAACGGTCCCTCCCCGCTCTTCTTATTCCTGCATTGAGAACGGCTTTACTCAAACTCGACCGAATGGCCATCGCAGGAGACCTCGGAAAACAGACCTTGCGAGTCCTCGGCGGCTTTGTCAAAGCGATGAAAATTAAGTACCAGGACATCGAATTTGGATTAGATCTAGGAAGCGAGAATGGAATCGCCGACTCGGGTGATTTGGAGCATGACCTCGTTGCCTTGTTTATCGAGGTAGGGAAGGCTGCAAAAGAGAAGAAAACAGCAGTTGCCCTTTTTATCGATGAAATTCAGTACATCGAAGAGGAACAATTTGCGGCACTGATCATGGCACTTCATAAATGCACCCAAAACCAGCTTCCCATGATGTTGATGGGGGCTGGCCTGCCTCAACTTGTTGGCCAAGCAGGGCGAGCAAAATCTTATGCGGAAAGATTGTTCGAATACCCCGAAATTGGCCCACTCAACGAATCAGCCGCGCGGACTGCTCTTGAGGCTCCTGCTGCAAAATTAGGCGTGAAGTACCAAGAAGATGCTTTGGTTGAAATCTTATCTCATACCCAGGGCTATCCCTATTTTCTTCAGGAATGGGGTAAACACAGCTGGCAATGCGCAACTCACTCGCCCATCACGCTGAACGATGTCAAATCCGCGACCGAACTGGCGATCTCTGAACTCGACTCAAGCTTTTTCCGGGTTCGTTTCGACCGGCTAACACCCAGTGAGAAAAAATATCTTCGTGCCATGGCCGAACTGGGTCCGGGCTCACACCGATCCGGGGACATCGCGCACATTCTAAAAAAAGAAGTCCAGTCTGTCGCCCCAACTCGAGCGTCGCTCATTAGTAAAGGTATGATTTATAGCCCCTCTCACGGCGACAATGGTTTTACGGTACCGCTCTTCGACAGCTACATGAAAAGGGCGATACCGGATTTTTTAAAATAACTTTTAAAAATTAGCCTCTTTCAAAATTCGTGGAAAATTGAAGGCAGGCTAAATCGAACCCTTGCTCTGACCATTTAAACGTCTGACGTGAATTTGGTCAGATTGGCGACGACATCACCAGGCCGTGGTCAAGTACTGTAGTACTAAGTCTTGGGATTGCTATTTCAGGCTAGCGACGTATTTTTCGTAAGCAGTCGCATCCATCAAGCCTTGTAGTGAGGATGGGTCGGTCAACTCGACTTTAATCATCCAAGCTTTTCCGTGAGGATCCGAGTTAAGCTGCGCAGGCTCGTCCATAACCGACTTATTGTTTGCGACCACTTTGCCGGTCACAGGGGAATAAAGGTCCGAAACGGCCTTGATACTCTCAACAACGCCAAACGTTTCGCCATGCTTGAGCTGGCGACCGGTATCTGGAAGTTCACAGTATACGACATCTCCGAGCGCGCTTTGGGCGTGGTCAGTGATACCCACGGTAACGGTGTTTCCTTCGATTTTGGCCCACTCATGGTCCTTGGTGTATTTCAGGTCAGCAGGAAAACGCATTTCTCAAATCTCCTTAAAAAAATGATTAGTAAGGCCTCTTATAGAACGGAGTTGGCACGACTTCAGCCAAAATTTTCTGCCCCCGAATGTCGACGGTGAGTCTCGATCCGACCGAAGCATGGGGTAGGGTGACGTAGGCAATGCCAATGGCCAGCTTGGTCGAAGGGGATTGGGTTCCGCTTGTGACCTCACCAATACGGGTTTTTCCTTCTGCGTCATAAACCGCATAGCCCTGGCGAGGAATTCCTCGCTCCAATAGGCGCAGGCCTACAAGTGCACGTTTCAGGCCGGCATTTTTTGCCGCCACGATGGGTGCCTTGCCCACAAAATCATCTTTCTCGAGCTTGGTGACCCATCCCGAACCGGATTCCAAGGGATTGGTCTCGTCACTGAGCTCGTGACCGTAAAGTGGATACTTCATTTCAAGCCGCAGTGTGTCGCGAGCACCAAGACCGCAAGGCTTAAGCCCAAGAGGTTGGCCAGCTTCAATTAATGCGCGCCAGACTTTCGGGCCCTGATCCCATGCAACATAAATTTCAAACCCATCTTCGCCGGTGTAACCCGTGCGGGCCAAAATCGCAGGAATCGAGCCCAACACTGTTCCCTCGGCAAACCAATAGGTTTTAATGGCGCTCAAAGGCGTGCTCGTGAGCTTTTGCGCGATTTCAACGGCCTTTGGCCCCTGAACCGCAATCTGCGTGTATTGGCGGCTTTCGTTTGTCACTCTAAGGTCAGCCTGGGGATGCTTGGATCGAAACTGGGTTTCGATCTCTTTCATGTGTGCAAAATCTTTGTCGGTGTTACTCGCGTTAACGACCACCAAATAACGGCCAGGGGTTCGTTTGTAGATCAGCAGATCATCCACAATACCGCCGCGGGCATTACACATCACGGTGTATTGCGCCTGGCCTAACGCGATTTTAGAAACATTGTTGGATACGAGGTAGTTCAGAAAGGCTTCGGCCTGAGCGCCTTCGGCGTGGACTTCGCCCATGTGACTGACGTCAAAAAGTCCCGCGGCAGTTCGACAAGCGATATGCTCGTCCATGACTCCGCTGTATTGAACCGGTAGTTCCCAGCCGCCAAAGTCGATCAGACGACCCCCTAAGCGTTGGTGTTCTTCGAAAAGTGCAGTTCTTTTTAACTGGGTCGGCATGACAAAGTCTCCTCAATTTAGGATCTTTATGAGTATCCCCTATCCGTACACTCAAAGGTGCGAAGTGTCCAGAGGTCAGCTAGGTAACAAGCGCTCCGCAGCCATCATTGTGTTTTGCAAAAGAATCGTAATGGTCATGGGGCCAACCCCACCGGGGACAGGGGTTGCCATGTAGGCGTGCTTAGAAATGTCATTGTAATCGCAGTCGCCAACGACTTTGTTTTCGGCGTTCCGGTGAATGCCGACATCGATGACGACGGCCCCGGTTTTTACGTAAGTTCGATCCACTGCGTGGGGCTTGCCGATGGCCACGACTAAAATGTCGGCTTGTGAGGTCATCGCGCGAAGGTTGGGAGTGCGACTATGGCACTGGAGCACTGTTGCATTCGCCTGCAGTAAGAGTGAAGCCATAGGCTTACCCACAATCGAGCTCCGCCCCATTACGCAAGCGATCTTTCCGGCAGGATCGACGTTATAATGTTTCAAAATTTCCATAACCCCCGCAGGGGTGCAGGGACGAAAGCACGGTAGTCCAAGCACTAAGCGTCCGGTGTTTTCGGGGTGAAAGGCATCGACGTCCTTATCGGGGTGAACCCAATAGACTACGTCTTCTTCAATAAATTGAGCTGGAAGTGGACGTTGAATTAAAATTCCATCGGTCTTAGGGTCAGCGTTGAGCCGCTCAATGAGTGCGCGAACTTCCATTGGGGTACTGGTTGCAGGCAACCGAAGCACCTCGCTTTGCATTCCCACTGCGAGCGCCGTTTCACGCTTCTTTTTGGTGTAGATCACGCTTGCGGGATCTTCGCCGACGATCACGACGGCTAGGCCCGGGGATCGCCCCGTCTTGGTTTTGAATTGGCCAATGCGTTCGCGGAGATCTTTTTGAAGTTGTTCAACAACGGGCTGCGCGTAGAGAGGGATCATTATTTTGCCGCCTTTTGGGGTGTAAAATCGCACGACCAGCTGAAATAAAAAAGCAGAAACCAACAGCTTTAAAACAGTCCCTTTTTGCCTATTCGGCATTCTTTGCCTAGAACCCGGGTGTGGGATAGGTTCTGGGTGACCTTGTTTCGGTTTCCGAGTGCGGTCGCCAAATTAGATATCCTCAACAATCTCAGGCGTATGAACAGATCAAAGTGACGCTAGGAAATATTTTCTTCGAAAGGCCTTAAGCTTTCCTTTCGGCATGCCGATTGCTCAAGTTCACCCCTGCGGGGACGCGGAGACGCAAGGACGCATCGATGCACCCTGGGGGAGAGACGAAATTTGGCTAGCGGGATTTGGCCATCAGTATCGGGCGCTTCAGCCCAAGCCGACAGTGTGGATCGGGTTGCCAATAATTTGGCAAACTCCGAAACGTTAGCTTTCAAAAAAGATTTGCCCACCTTTCAGCAGTACCTCGCGAATCATGAGCGTGAGCACGGTGCGCTGGACATTCCACGGGGCCCTTTCAAAGATAAAGATTTTTATCAGCTTGACGGTCGCGACCAAGCGTTTGTGGTCGTGGATAGTACCTATACCAATTTCAAACAGGGTGCGCTGCGGGTGACCCAGGCGCCCTTGGACGTGGCACTCGATGGAACTGGCTTTCTTGAAGTGAGTTCGCCCACCGGAATTAAATACACGCGCCAAGGCAGTCTGCATATCGCGCCTGATGGACGTCTCGTGACCACCGATGGCCTCCCTGTTTTGGCCGCAAATCCGGGAGGACTTGCCGCGCCACAGACGACGCTTGCCAATGCAAATACACCGGGACGCACTCCGGCCAACACCTCGCCAGCAGATGCCGCGCGTTTTATCAATTTGCGGGACCGTGGCGCGCACTTTAGCATTAATTCGCAGGGCGAAATCTACTCTGGCGACGAACTCCTCGCCAAGCTGAGTGTCGTCGAGTTTCAAGACACTCGTAAATTGCGAAAATCCGCGAGTCAGACTTTCGACAATCCTGACCCTAATAACGTTTTGAAGGAACCTGCCAAGACGGTAGTGCGACAGGGAGTTTTAGAAACCTCGAACGTGAACCCCATTGAAGAGATGACCAATCTTATCAAAGCCAACCGCCTCTTTGAACACGACCTCAAGGCGATGAAAACGTATGGCGAAATGATGCAAAGAGAAGCGAATGACATTGGAAAGCTCTAGCCAATTAAGGACCATGAATGCTTAAAGCCTTAACAACCGCAGCAACTGGACTCGAAGCGCAGCAAGCGAAAATGGCCGATATTTCCAATGATTTAGCCAACGTCAACACCGACGGGTATAAGCGCTCGCGCACGGAATTTCAGGACCTGATGTATGAAACCATCAAAGAAGCCGGGGGCTCCCTGGGCGCGGGGACCCAGTCGCCCGTGGGCATTCAAACTGGAATGGGCGTTAAGGTCGGGGCCACTCATAAGCTTTTTGAGCAAGGTCCGGCGCGCATGACCTATCACCCTTATGATCTCATGATCGAAGGAAAAGGCTTTCTTCCAGTGCAAATGCCCAATGGAGAAGTGGCCTACACGCGAACGGGCGCATTTCATTTGGATTCCCAAGGCAAGGTTCAGCTCACCAATGGTGCCCGCTTGATTCCCGAGGTGACCATTCCCGCCAACGCCGTCGGAGTGAAGGTCGGTAGCAATGGCGAAATCAGGGCGACGCTTCCCAATCTCGCGGAAGCGGTTTTGGGTCAGATTCAACTGATCAACTTTCAAAATGAACAGGGTTTGAGCGCGCAAGGCGATGGTATTTACAGAGCCACGCTGGGAAGTGGGCCCCCTACTCAGGGGATTCCCGGTGAAAATGGTCTAGGTTCGATTCAACAGGGCGCGCTGGAAGGTTCTAATGTGAATGTTGCTAACAGCATGGTGGATATGATCACCACCCAGCGCGCGTACGAAATGGGCACAAAAATTATGGGGGTCGCGGACCAAATGCTCGGTTCGACGGCAAATATCAAATGACGAAGCGATTTGGAGTGTTGGTCATGATGGTATCCGTATTGGTCTTTTCAAAAAACGGAATTGCCTTGGATGACGTCCAAGCGGTTAGTGCCGCAAAAATCAAGCAGCTCATTCAAAAAGAACTCGAAAAAACCTATTTGAATGCTCGAATTGAATTTACAGGACCCTTGCATTTGAGTTCAGGCGATTATCCCGCCCAGGTTGAAGCTATCGTGGTGCGAGGGCAAACGGCGCGAGGAGAGGCCCTTTTTGGCGTAAAAACAGACGCGGATAATGAGATCAGTGGCTCGATTTCTTTTTCCGCTTGGATGCCCGCGCGAGTGGCGGTAAAGCGCGTAAGGCCGGGACAGCGTTTGGAGGGGGATCAATTTCGCCTCCAAGACGTGGATGTTGCATCTGGCCTGGGCAAGGAGTATCGCGGCGTGATTTTGGATCCGCTGACACCCATCGCAAGACTCGAAGCCAGACAAACAATTTTGGAAGGCCAGTTTTTAGTATCCAATGCTGCTCAAAAAGTTCCTGATTTACGAAGGGGCGACGCGGTTCGTTTGCAAATTGTTTCAGAAGGTTTGTCAATCTCACTTTCCGGTACGGCGGAAGAACCCGCCTATCTGGATGGGCAGGTCCGGGTCATGGCCGGAAGAGCGAAGCGTGAGCTGGTCGGGCGTTTGGTGTCCGAAGGTGTTGTGGAGGTCAAGCTATGATGACCTCGATGCGCATGGTTTTTCAAGGGTTGCTGGGCCTGGTTTTTGTCCTTGAAATCACGGGATGTTCGCAAATATTGGGCGCACTGAGACGCGACTTTGATGATGGGGATCCCTTTAGGGATGCTCCCGCTACCGTAGGCGGGCGGGCTCCGGGGCAGGGGTTTTTGGACGACGAAATGGCCGTGGGGCATACGGAGCGAGTGCCGGCCAGCATGGGAAACAGCAGCGCGCTCGGCGGACATTCTTGGGTTACTGCTGAACGGGACGCGGCTAATCACCGGGATGTTGCGCGCGCGACTACGGCCGAAGAGGAAGGGCCAAATCCAGAAACCCATCCTGTTCTTGAACCAGCGGTTCGTCGCCAGTATAAAAACGGCGCGAGGGCGACACGTTCTGATTTTGTGGATGAAGCGCAAAATGAAGGCTCCTTGTGGGGGTCGGACGGTCAGACCAACTATTATTTTAGCAAAAACAAAATTCGCGGCGTCGGCGATATTGTGTCAATCACGGTCGAGGCTGATTTATTGAGGGATATCGGGCTGGAGGCGCGGCGAACGTTAACTCAGCGTGAACGGGAGTATGAGCTCAATGTGGCTCAGGAGCGACTCAAGCAAAAAGCACTAGGACTAGGTGGGGATGATAAAAAAGACGCCGTCAGTGCCTCGCAAGCCGCGCCGACGCGTAGTCCCGCTGGGGGCACTGCGCAAGGAGCGCCAGAAACGCCTAAGGCGGAGGTCGATGTCCCGCTGGCCACTTACGCGGATTTGGACGTGGGAAAGTCGCTTGAGGTGAAGGTAAGTGATGTGATGATGGGCGAGATTGTTGAGCGCTATCCGAATGGAAATTACAAGGTTCGGGCGACTAAACGGATTTATTACAAAGGCGGCGCCCCTAGAAATGTAACCTTGGTGGGCGTGGTTAAGGGCGGCGATATTTCAGAGGAGGATGTCATTCCCTCCGGAAAGCTTTATGAATACCGTGTTGAAGCCACTAAATAAGTCGAGAGAGCTATCCTGGCTGTTGGGGATGTTTTTTGGGATCATTATAAGCCTTATTGCATTTCCAAAAACTGGATCTGCGGCGCGACTCAAGGATATTGCGACGGTCAAAGGGGTGCGTGAAAACATTCTTATTGGCTATGGAATCGTGGTCGGGCTGAAGGGCTCGGGAGATTCCAGTACCGATGTGACCAGCCAGTCTCTGACGCGGTTGTTTGGCAAACTTGGCTTAGATGTCCAGCAAAACGCAGCTGTGAAATCGAAAAATGCGGCGGCTGTAATCATTACTTCTAAACTTCCGCCTTTTGGAAGGGTGGGTAGTCAAATAGATGTCACGGTGAGCTCGATTGGTGATGCCTCGAGCCTTGAAGGAGGGGTGCTTTTAGTGAGCCCTCTTCGTGCCGGCGATCAAAATGTTTATGCGGTAGCACAAGGACCTGTTAGCATTGGATCTGTTGCTGATGGAACGACAAAAAATTTTCCGACTGTCGGCCGCGTGATCAATGGTGCAACTATAGAAAAAGACGTTGATATTAATTTTGCGAGCAAAAAGAGTTTTCGTCTGTCTTTGCATAATCCCGATTTTACGACCGCTGCCCGCCTGGCTGCGACTATTAATAGTGAGTTGGGGGGCAAGTTTGCGACGGCGCGTGATTCTGCCACGGTGGATGTGGTGGTCCCGTTTAACTATGATGGAAATTCCGTTGAACTTTTGGCGACGCTCGAAAATATCAATATTCACATTGATCAGAAAGCTAAGGTTGTTCTCAACGAACGAACGGGTACAATAGTGATTGGTGATCATATTACGATTTCGCCCGTGGCTATTTCGCATGCGGATCTGGCGATTGAAATCAAGGGTGCGCCCAAAGGAACAAAGCCAGAACGCGTGATGGAATTAAAGGGTGCGAGTGTCTCAGAACTTGTCAAGGCGCTCAATACTTTGGGAGTGCAGCCCAAAGACCTGACGGCAATTTTTCAGACACTCAAACAAGTAGGTGCCTTACAGGCGGATTTGGAGATCATGTGATTTTTTGGATGGATTTTGCTTTAGATGATGTTGCAGGTCCTCTGCTGGTTTTTCCAGAAGATCGCGAACGAGTTGGCCGCAATGAAACGCGGCTCGGTAGCCCGGACGCTAGGAATGGCGCGAGTGGCAATAACGGGGTGCAAAGCACCTCAATCCAGGAAACGAGACATGAGCAACGGCCCGCTAGGATGGTGGGCTCCTCGAGTCACGATTCTGCCCAAGTCGACAGGATGTCGGCCGGATGCAACCGAGCTAACGACGCTACGCGGCCGGTGAGGGGAGAAGGCTAGTGCCTTCTTCTCTCACCCCCCCTTCAATTGGCGGAGGAAGAATGGACTGGGGCGCCAACGCCTTGGCGGCTCCCACCACGCCCGGGCGACGGCTTCCGGTGGTAGACAGGGACAAAGTCGACCCTGGCCTACGCCAAGCCGCCGAGGGCATGGAGGCCATGTTCTTGAATTATATGATGAAAGTCATGCGCGAAACGGTTCCTAAGAATGATATGGACCTTGAGTCTCCCGCGACGGCCATCTATCGTGGAATGCAGGACTCCGAGTATGCTCAAAAGGCTGCTCACAATGGGGGAATCGGATTAGCAGATCAGTTGATTGCATATCTTGAAGGGCAACGTTACAATTTACCTGGGGGACAAGGAGTTCCCACGGTGACCACTGACAAAGTTTCAGGTACAGGAGGTACCCATGAGGGTCGATCAAACCGCAAGTAGTCAAGTTCAAAGCCACGAAGCCCATACCACCAAAAAGTCGGAAAAGACGGATAAAGCCGCCGCGGCTCATGGAAAAAAGGCTGAGAGGGCTCATGCTGGAGAGCTCGCTGAAAAAGCGAGTGAGGGCGACGCGAAGACTGAAATTTCAGGTCGCGCAAAAGAGATGGCTCACGCAAAAGCTGCGGCCACCGATGCGCCAGAGACCCGCGAGGAAAAAATCGCGGCGCTCAAGGCTCGCATTTCAGCCAGTAAGTACAAAGTAGACAATGATGCGGTGGCAGACCGCCTGGTGGATGACCATCTGCAGATGTCAGGAATCGGCTAGCTCTTAGTTAAGAAGAGAGTCCCGTCCAAAAGTGTTCCAGGATGGAACACTTGAGCGATCAGGAGGATTGCGCCATGATTCAGATTCGCGAGTCTTTGCAAAAACTCATTGGACTTCATCGCCAGTTATTAGAGGCTTGCCGTCTTGAGCGTGAGGCTCTGGTGCAGGCAGATCTGAATGGGATTGAAGAAACTACGCAAGAAAAGCAGGCCCTAGTCGAGGCTATTCGCGCCGCGGAGGTTGAACGCCTGAATCATGTTGCTACTTTGGCGATGGCCTGGAAGCGACCTCTCCGTGAGTTGTCGCTTTCGAACCTCATCCTTGCCGTGCAGGCGACTGCCCCGAAGATGTCGGATCAGCTGCGCAGTAACCTCAATGCGCTCACGGTTTTGCTCGATCGGATTCAGGAGCAAAACGATGACAATCGACGACTGGTAGAGCGGTCGCTCGTGCATGTCAATCAAATGAAAAAAAATGTTTTGGGTGAGGCGGTCCCTAAGTCCAATACCTACACCGCGCACGGTCAGCGCCAGGCAACCACGTCCGGGGCGCGCCTAATCTCAAAGGAGGTCTAACAAGGAATTATGGGGCTTCCGAATATTTTTCAAACCGGCCGCAGCGGGATGATGTCCGCTAAGGCGGCCATCGCGACGACCGGTCATAATATCGCGAACGCCAGCAACGAAGGGTATTCACGTCAGCGCGTTTTAACTGAAGCGGCGACCCCGGGGTTTGGGCCTGGCCATCACTATATTGGTAATGGCTCGCTGATTTCTCGCGTGGAGCGAATTAACGACGAATATATCGAAAAACAGCTCCGTGATGCAGGTCGTGACTTGGCACACATGGAAGAAAAAGACCTCATGCTTCGGCAGACCGAGGATATCTTTAATGAAATGAATGGCGATGGTTTAAATCGTCTCGTATCCAAATTTTTTAACGAATTTAGGCGCCTTTCGAATGACCCGGATAATGAGGCGGTTCGGCAGGCCGTGCGAGAATCCTCGCAGGCGATGGTCAATGACTTCAGGCGGATTCGCAAAGAACTCGAGGGGGTTCGTCAGCACGTCGACGCACGCATAGAGGGCTACACGCGTGAGATTAACGCCTATACCGATCAAATTCGGGATCTCAATATTAAGATCAAGGTGCAAGAGACCGGCGGAAGCGTGCCCAATGATTTGTACGACAAGCGCGACTTAGCGCTTAAAAAACTCGGTTCGTTCATGGATCTCAACATGCACAAGACCGAGGATGGCAGCTATGTGGTCGAGGTGAGCGGCGTGGGTCCGCTTGTTGCCGGACCGGAGGCTGAAAAATTCTCAGTGGAGCGATCCCAAGCGGATGACCAAGGAAAAACTGAGGGATCATTAGATATTAAAACCTCAGCCAGTGCTCAAGGCAATGTCACCCATTTGATCAAAGGCGGCAAAATCGGCGCTTTGCTTGATGTTCGTGATTCCGTGCTCTCCACTGTTCAAGAGCGCCTGGATGATTTGGCCTTTTCCTTGACCAATTCAGTGAATGCAATTCATCAGCAGGGCGTAACACGTGATGGCTTTCAGGGCGTCAGTTTTTTCAAAGAGTTAGATCAGCAAGATCGGGCAGCGGAATTTTTTGATCTGTCTGATGCCGTCAAGAACAACGTGAATCATATCGCGGCCGCAGCAGCGCCGGACTCGCCCGGAGATAATCGCATAGCGATCGCTATCTCGGGACTTCAGGGTGAAAAGCTCATGAATTCTGGCCGTGCGACGATGGATGATTGGTATAACTCGATTGTCAGCGATGTAGGGGTGGCGAGCGCTAAAAATAAATTTGGCATGAACCAAGCGCAGGATATTGCGACGCAGCTGGGAAAAATGCGGGACCAGATTTCGGGGGTATCGATTGACGAAGAGACCGCGAATTTGATGCAGTTTCAACAGGCCTTTGGTGCGTCAGCTAAGGTCATTCAAGTTGCCGATGAGTGTCTCAAAACGGTGTTGGATTTAAGGCGGTGATTAGGTCATGCGCGTAACTGAAAACACCTCTTATGGAGTCGTCAGGGACAGTATCCGCCGCACACGTGAGCGGATGGAGACGCTACAGGGGCAAAGCGCCACGCTACGCAAGCTCAATACGCCGTCAGATGACCCCATCGGATCGGCCAAAGTAATGGAAATTAGGACGGAAAAAGTGAACAACGACCAATATCAAATCAACGCCAAGATGGCTGAGTCATTTTTGAATAACTCCGATCAGGCCTTAAGTGAGCTTTCTGAAGCCTTGGCCCGGGCAAAGGAGCTTGCCGTCAATCAGTCCAGCGGGGCGAGTTCCAACGAAGATACTCGAATCGCGATTGCCGAGGAAGTGGGTCAGCTTTTTCAGCAGGCAGTCTCAGTGGCTAATCGGCGTATCGGCGATCGGTATCTTTTTGGGGGGTATAAAACCAATAAACCCCCGATTGACGCAGATGGAAGATATACTGGCGATGACGGACAGATGATGCTCGAAATAGGCAAGGATGTCTTTATTTCGATGAACATCGCTGGTGCGGATGCCTTCAACACCAATCCAAAACGTTCGGCGGATGTTCCATCGGGTTACAAAGAGGCCGGAGTGCAGCGGAGCCCAGCCAATGACCCCCGTATGGACGACGTGGGTCCAGAAAATGTCAATGCTTTCGATGAGATCCAAAATCTCAGGATTGGTCTTTTGACCGGCGATTTGGATTCAATTCGGAACACGTTGGAAAGATTAGATGCGATCCATGGTAAAATCATTTCGACGCGCGCCAAAATAGGTTCTCGTCTTCAGGGTCTGCAGAGCACCAGTTCGGCCATTGAACGGCATAATTTGGTCAATGCGCAACTCAGTTCAAATTTAGAAGATGCTGACATGGCCCAGGTGGTCAGCGATTTAGCAAAGGAGGAAACGGTTTTTCGCAGCGCGTTGGCAAGTTCCCACAAGCTCATTCAACCGACATTATTGGATTTTATCAAGTAATCGAATTGACTCCTTTTTTCATGACGCAGCCACTAAAAAGTTGCAAGTAGCAGAGCGTTAGTCTAAGAAATGAGCCTGTAATGGAATACTTGTTGTACACGGAGACGGAGATCGGACGGTATTTATGTTAGTTTTGACCCGCAAACTGGGCGAAAGCATTGCTATCGACGACCATATCAAGATTGTTGTGGTCCAGATTAAAGGTAAACAGGTGCGCCTAGGGATCCAGGCACCTAAGGAAACCAAGATTCACCGCGAAGAGGTTTACGCGGCGATTCAGGATCAAAACAAGGAGGCCGTAAAAGCTCCTATTGCGATGGCGCAGGTTTCAAAGATATTAAAGGGTTAAGGGTTTAATTCAACATCACCAATCGAGGGGATGAGCGTGATCATAAAAACAGGACGTTTTGGACAGCTCACAGTCGGCGACGACGAAATGATTAAAATCCCAAGTGGGATTATGGGCTTTCCCGAGTACACAGAATTTTGCTTAGTCGATCCGGGTGATGAAACCCTGATTCTCTGGATGCAATCCATGCAGAATCCGGACATTGCCTTTCCGCTTCTGGAACCTAAGATATTCAAAGCAGATTATTCGGCGCGGCTTTCCGCAGCGGAGCTTCGAGAACTCAAGCTCCAAAATGTGAATCAATCTGCCGTTTTCAGCATTTTAACGATTCCGGGCGATGTGACTCAGATGACTGCCAATCTTAAAGCGCCACTCGTGATTAACTTAAAAGATCAGATCGCGCGGCAAGTGGTTTTACAGGAAAATGAATACACAATTAAACATTTAATGTTTAATGAGCTCCGGCAGCATCTAATTACACTCAGCTCACAAAAGCGAGGCTCGATGGCTCGGGTTTCAGAGTCCGAAGTGGTACAGCCAATGGTGACGCCGATTTCCATCAAAAACATTCCACCTTCTCTGACAGTAAGAAGTCTCCAGGCCTAATGCGTCTTGAGTCGTGCTTGTTTGGCCATTTCAAGGTAAGCGATGGCCTCTCGATTTGTGGGCTCAATCTGCGTGACCGCTTCCCATTCGAGTTCTGAATCCAAGATATTGCCCTGACTATAATGAAGCAGGCCGAGTTGAATGCGAGCTAGCGTGTAGTCTGGGTGTTCGTTTTTCAGCTGCTGAAGCTCTTGCATCGCACGGGTCAAAAAGCCTTTTTTTGCATAAGCTTTGGCAAGGCGAATGCGTATTTCAAGGGTTGTAGGATCCAACATAGCGGACTTTGCATACTCTTCGATCGACTCGTCATAACGGCGGTATCGAAAATAAAGGTCGGCCAACTCGAGGTGTTTCACCGCAAATTTGCGATCGATACCCCTGTCTTCTCCGGTTCGCTTGTGGGCAACGGATTGATTGGCGGTCTCAAACACATGTTTAGCGTCGTCGTATTTGCCGATATCATTATAGAGGACCGAAAGGCAAATGGCCGCGTCAGTGTGGTGGGGATCAAGATGAAGCGCCTTTTTGAGATTCTCGACTGTAGGTCCGAGCTGGCCTTGAAAATAATACATCACCCCGAGAAGGTAAAACGCATCGGCGCTATCGGGCTCCTGACGGATTCTATCGCGAATGAGGGCCTCGGCTTGTCCATATTCCTTTTTCTGCAAAAGCTCCTGGATGAACTTATCGTTCGCGATCTCCATCATTTTCCGCCTTTCTCCAGTAGGCGCTTGTCGATTTCTGCTATTTGAGCACGCGCTCTTTTCGCTGACTCCGTCTCGGGATAGGTGGTCACGACTTTTTCATAGCGCGGTTTGGCTGCCTCAAGAAAATCCCGCTTGAAATAAAAGTCGCCGATATAAAGTTCCTTTGCGGCGAGCACGTCTCGCGTGTGGGCCGCGTCCTTTTTGGCCTCCGCGGCCTCGGGAGCGTTGGGAAAACGCTTCAAAAGGTCGTTGTAAGCGTCCAGGGCCTTTTGAGCCGGGGTCAAGTCGCGCGAAAGCGGATCTGGAATGTCGTTAAAATAGCTTTTTCCAATTCGAAAGACCGCGTAGGCCACTTTGTCATGCTTGGGATGAAGGTCGCGAAAAATCTCGTAGGTGGCCGCAGCTTCGGAAAAGGATTCTTGTAGAAATAGAACGTCTCCGATGCGGAGCTGCGCGTCGATCGAATACTTGGAATAGGGAAATTTGTTTTTGATCGTGCGAAGTTTATCGATGGCAATTTGATAATGATCGCTTTTGATCTCATCCTCGGCATCCTGAAAAAGGGACGCTGGATCGGTTTCGTCAACGGGCTTGCCCGAGCAGCCGGTTAACATCAGTGGAAGCGAATGAAATAAAAGGAGTCCAATGCAAAGAGCGCGAAAAAACCTCATCTCTCTCGTGTAAATCATTCGAGTCATAAGAGCAATAAGCTCGATGATCGAACCCACCCGATCCCGTCTTGGGAATACCGAACTTGGCTCCATCCTTCTTGTTCCGGGCCCATTCGGCGCAGTTTTACCCCGGCCTCTAGCTGACTGAGCTGAACAAATTGGTCTCCTGGGCCACTTCGCACAAAGACCTGCTCCAAAACATAGGTGGGAGGATGAGCGTGGGCATAACGCTGCGCCAGATAGAGTCCCCCGGTAAGAGCAAAACCAAGGAGAGCGATAAAGCCAGCCGGCTGAAGCAAGGCTTCTTTGAGTTTTCGTGTTCGAAGATAGGTCCGTAGCCAAAGAAGGGCTACCAGTAGACCAAGCATGCCCAATGTTCCGCGCACCTCGTTAATTGAGACGCGATCAGTCATTGATTCGACTGCGGAAGAGGCGGGGTCCAGACGATCGATCCCAATCAACCGGCCTAGGGTGGCTTGTGCCAATTGGAGATTGCTTTGAATTTGGGGATCGTGAGGGCTGATTCGATTGGCTTTTTCTAAATAGGCGAGTGCGGAGCCAGGTTGTTTAAGCTGAAAAAAGACGGTTCCCAGGTTGTAAAAATAGGGGGCGCTCTCGGCCGAATGTGAACGAAGTGAATGAAGGGCCTCGTCATAATTGCCGGAGTCATAGAAAGTTTTAGCTTCTTGCCACTCGGCCCAAACCCCGTTTGGAGCTGGGCTATTGGCATGCGCCAGTGTGGCGTTGAGACCCAAAAAAAGCAAAACCAAGATCTGCATGAGTTCAGATTAACGGCCCGGCAGGGTTCCTTGCAACAAAAATAAGCTCATGATATCTCATGGAAAAGGGACTTTTCGGCTATGACTTCTGAATTTTCGACGCAAGCTCGGGCATTAGTTTCATCGGTTCGTTTTCAGGCCGCAAAAAAGGAGCTTCTGGCAGTCATTCATGAAGCCAGCACGCGCCTTTGCTCTGTTCAGCCGCCGACCTCAGCCGTCGAAGGCCGCGATGCGTACACGCGGGCGATTCAGGATTTTATTCGTAATCGGGGTCGTGATCTTTATTATCCATTTCTGAACTCCGGTTTGGGCAATGGTCCTTTTGTGGAGTTGCAGGACGGAAGCGTCAAATACGACATGATTAGCGGGATCGGTATCAACTTTTTCGGTCACACGCATCCTGAGTACATGTCAGAAGTCGTTGACGGCCTTTCGCAAGATATCATGCAGGGCAATCTTGAGCCTGGGCATGAAATGACCGAACTCGTAGCGCTGCTGCTATCGAAAGTCGGCCCCAAGTCCTGCCTGAAGCACGGTTGGTATACGTGCAGTGGAACCATGGCCAACGAGATGGCGCTCAAAATCATTCGCCAAAAAAAGAGCCCGGCCACCAAGATTTTTGCTTTTGAGGATTGTTTTGCGGGTCGCTCGACCGCGATGCAGGAGGTGACCGACAACCCCGCTTATCGCCAGGGACAGCCCCTCTATGGGGAAGTTCATTATTTGCCATTTTATCGCGCGCAGTGGACGTTGGAACGCAATATTGAGCACACGCTGTCGAAAATGAAGGCCGAACTTCATCGCTATCCGGGTAAATTTGCGGCCGTGATGATCGAACTCGTGCAAGGTGAGGGCGGCTTTAATGCGGCTCCCCGGGAATGGTATGTTCGGCTATTCGAAGAGGCCCACCAGGCAGGTCTTGCGATTCATGCCGATGAAATTCAAACTTTTGGCCGAACGGGGGAGCTTTTTGCCTTCCAAAAATTTGGCCTGGAAGAATATGTGGATGTCGTCACCATCGGAAAGCTTTTGCAAGCAAGCCTGGTGCTTTATACTGACGAATATAACCCCAAGCCGGGTTTGATCGCGGGGACTTTTTCGGGTAGTACGACGGCACTTCGGACGGGGCGCCGCACGGTGGAGATGCTGTGCGATGGCAAACATCTGGGAAAAGACGGTAAAATCGAAAAGCTCTCACAGTATTTCGTTCAAAAGCTCAAAGCAATAGGAGAGGCTACGGGTAAGATTCAGGAGGTCCGAGCCGTGGGCGGCATGATTGCGTTTTTGCCTTACGACGGCACGGCTGAGCAGGTTAAAGCGCTATTGCTAAAACTCTTCGATCTGGGCGTTATTGTTTTTAATTGTGGCCACGGTCCTTATCTGGTGCGCTTACTTCCGCCCCTACCTATAATGACTGAACAAGATATCGACGGTGTCTGTAAAATTATTTCAGCAGCCCTCACGGAAGCCCATAAATGAGACGATTTTTAGAAGAAGCGAAGCGAATCATTCGAATCAACTCGGTGACCTCCAATGGGAATGAGGAGTTGGCCAATTTCTGTCAATCGCTTCTTCAGGAACGGGGCTTGAAGGCGCAACTGCAGCAAGTCACCCACTCGTTTGATGAGTTTTCTAAGCGGCAGTTCAATGTTCTGGGCATTATGGGTGATCCGCTTGTGGATAAAAAAATCCGCAAGGGGCTTTTACTGGTGACCCATTTGGATACCGTGAGCCCCGGGTTATTTGAAAACTGGACGGAAACCGGCAATGATCCGTTTTCGGCGGTCGTCAAAGATGGAAGAATGTACGGGTTGGGCGCAAGTGAGGCCAAGCTTGATTTTTTGTGCAAGGTCTATGCGGCGGCGCGCTTTCGAGAGCGAAAACTGAGGCAGCCGATCTATCTGGTGGGGACTTGTGGCGAAGAGGCCGGCATGTTTGGAGCCCGGTATCTCATCAAAGCAGGAACACTCAATCCGCGCCATGTTTTGGTGGGTGGGCCCAGTGACCTCAAAGCGGTCTATGCTCATAAGAGTCAGCTTTTGTTTAAGGTTTCGGTCGCGTTTCAACAAGTTGAACGGGATGCTCGTGGGTTTAATCGACGGATCGATTTGCATGCCTTCGGCAAAGGTGCTCATTCTGCCTATCCTCACCTTGGGGTAAACGCGATTCAGGAAGCCATGGCTTTTTTGCAAAAGGCAGAGGACACGGGTTTCGATTTACGATTCACCCGCTTTGACGGAGGCGAAACTGTCAATAAGGTTCCCGATCGCAGTTTGTTGCAGTTTTATTTGACCTCGCATCAGTTCGAAGATTTTAAGCGTTTTTTTCGCGAAGTCGTTCGGGCCGAGGGCAAGGAGCGTGCGTTTCGTGTCGAGCTGGGCGGCGTGGGTGATTCGGGCGTGCGTTTTCTTCCGGAAGTCTTATTTCCATGTATGCTGGATATGATCGGCTTTTTCCGCGGCATGGCATCGGATTTTAGCAAGGTGAAAGACGAAACCTATAATCCTCCCCATTCGACGATTAACTTTGGAATGCTCAAACAAGGCCTGGCAAAAGTGGATCTTTATTTTGACGCACGTCTTCTTCCGGACCTTGTGATTGAAGAAATCGAAAAGCATGTCCAAAAGGGCATTCAGAAGATCGCGGCGGGATACCCCATGCTTAATATTTCGGTGGGTCGTGAGCGGATGAATCCCGGGCTGAATATGTCGCCCGAGAGTGAGTTGGTCAAAATCTGTCGGGATACCATGGATGCCGCGGCCATTGAGCCTGCGAGCGATAAGACGTCGACCGAAACTGAAGCAGCGCTTTATTTTCAGGCGGGTTATGACGCCGTGATTTTTGGCCCGGGTTCTTCGGTGGGTAATAGCCATAGTCCGAACGAATCTGTTTTGTTGGATCAGATCGAAAAAGCGATCCGATTTTATGAAAAAATAATTGAGAGGGTTTGTATATGACGGTCGCAAGTCAGCCCAAATATCCCGTCCAAGCGCGGGGCGGTTTTATCGACGGTCGGTTCATGCAGCCAACAAATTTGAACGGCGAGTGGATCTGTCGAAATCCCGGGGATCTTCAGGATGAAATCGCCCGGGTTTCCTATTCGTACGTTTCCGTGAATGAAGCGGCTGAGGCGGCGCATCGGGCTTTTGCGAGTTGGAGACTGACGCCGCCGACTCAGCGCGCGGAGTTGTTAAAAAAGTATCAGGCCGCGCTTGGCCGCCGACAAGAGGCTCTCATTGAGATCATGGCACGAGAGGTTGGCAAGCCTCTTTGGGAAGCCAAGGACGAAGTCTTGGCCATGATCGCGGATGTGGATGGGGTGCTGGGCGAGGGCATGCAAGGTGTGGCCAACCTCGAGCTTTCCGACGTGATCGCGCGCACGCGGGGGGTTTGTCGTTATCGGCCTTTGGGCGTGATAGCCGTAATCGGGCCATTCAGTTCTCCTGGCCAATTGCCGGGCGAGCAGATCGTAGCTGCTTTAGCCACCGGAAATACGGTGATTTTCAAGCCCTCGGAAAAAGCACCGATCGTGGGTCAGATCATCACCGAATGCATTGAAGAGGCGGGGTTTCCGGCCGGTGTATTCAATTTGGTTCAGGGCGAAAGGGAGGTTGGTCGGCGTTTGTGTGTTCACGAAAAGGTCGCCGCAGTTCTCTTTACCGGATCTTATGAAGTCGGAACACGGATTAAGCAAGATACGCTTCAGCAGCACTGGAAGCGCGTGGTTCTGGCCATGAGCGGTAAAAATGCGACCATCATCTGGGATGATGCGGACCTAGATATTGCCGTGCGACAAACCTTGTTTAGCGCCTTTGTCACGGCGGGGCAGCGTTGTAGTTCAACGAGTCGGGTGATTGTTCATCAAAGCAGAGTGAGCGAATTTGTGGACCGACTTCATACACAGGCCAAGGGGTTTTCGATCGGTCATCCTCTCGAAAGTCCATTTATGGGTCCATTAGTGGATGCCGGCGCGGTGGATCGATATCTCAAATTTATCGGAATTGCCGGACGTGAGGGGTGTGAAATCGTGATGCGAGGTAAGGCGCTGGAGCTGGCCTGGAAGGGACATTACGTCGCGCCTACGATTTGTGTTGTGCAAGATAACTCGATAGATGCGGCGCGCAAAAGCGTGTATCAACAGACCGAACTTCTGGCGCCGAACGTGGCTATAACCGCAGTCGCAGAGGTCGAGCAGGCAATCGCACTGAGTAACGCGACCCAGTATGGTTGGGTGGCAAGTGTTTTTACAAAACAGAGAGCGATTTACGAAAAAATGGGAGAAAGCCTAGAAATGGGGCTGATCAACTGGAATGTCCCGACGACCACGGTCAGCTCGCGGCTGCCGGTGGGGGGGCTTAAAAAAAGTGGAAATCATTTTCCGGCGGGTCTTTTGTCGACGCGAAATTGTACGTATCCGGTGTCTTCGCTGGAAGTTGCGGAGCCCAAATAAAAAAGGCGGAACGCCCGGGGCGCTCCGCCTTCGTGATCTGATCCAAACCTGAAGCTTATTCCAGGGCAGCCTTAGTCACGTTGGAAGCTTGCGGTCCTTTCGGCCCGTCGACCAGGTCGAAGACCACTTTTTGGCCCTCTGCGAGGGTTTTGAAGCCTTCGCCCTGAATCGCCGAATAATGAACAAAAACGTCTCGCGTATCGTTCTCGGCCTGAATGAATCCGTAACCTTTACTATCATTGAACCATTTTACTGAACCGGTTGCCATCCGAACACCCCCTGAAAAAGAATAGAAGAGCAACGTAGGAGCCTTTGAAGTAATCGCGGATCTTTTGGAAGGTCAAATAAAATTTTATAAAAAAATAAAATCGGCTCTGAGGGGGTGCCTCACAGCCGATCTCTGATTCATTTGGTTTTGATTCGTTTCGTCTAGAGTCTTCCGAATCCGTAAGAACCACCGACGCCGCCCATTTGGCCGCCGCCGTTCATTCCGCCACCACCCATGCCTTGCATCATTTGGTAGCGTTGCTGTTGCATGATCATGGCGCGTTGATACATTCTTTGACTGGCCATGTTGGCATCGTATGAGACCATCGGCATGCTGTTTAAGGCGTTGACCGTAGTCTTACAGGAAGGATCCATTTCATAGCCGCTGCAGTTTTCCTGTGCGTCCTCCATGAGGTCATTGGAGAGTTCATAGTATTCGCTTCTAAAGCTCATATCGCTAGCACCGCTTGTGTTGGCGAAGCGATCCAGGCGATTGACCCGGAGATTGGTTTGAATCGCATTGAGCTTGTCGCTGTCAGCGAGGCAACTGGCTTCGTCGATTGAGTTTTCAATAGCCTCAAGACCTGCGTCATACCCAGCGAGAGCATCATCGGAATCTAAATCACTATTCCGGCTCTTTTTGACCTTTTGGGTGGCCAGGCGTCGGGCAATCTCACGAAGGGGATCGACGCCCTTTTCGCACTGACGTGGATTTTCGTTGATCCAGCTCACGAGGTCGGTCCGAACTTCATCCAACTCATCGAGCTTGGCATGTTTAGCCCGCTCAGCAATTTTCTTGAGATTATCCTGATTAATCTTGAGTCGCTTTTGTGGAAAATTTGCAGCCAGGATACATTCTTCCACGCTGCTATACTTAGTTCCGATCGCTGCCAAGACGCCGCAAGCGCGCTCTGCAACTGCGAGTTCGGCAGAGTTGTGAAAGCAGGAGTTGACCTGTCGCTCAGCGATGATGACGACTCGCGCTTGTCTTTCTTCTTCGGCTCGGCGCAAGGTCGCGTTCAAATCAGCAACGTTCGTATAAGTGAGCTTTACCGGAAAAGCTTCACAAGAGGCGGAGTTCTCTTCGTTGCCGTTTGGATTCCGGGTGAAGAGCTTAATCTCGTGTCCTGGGACGTTGCCTAGGTCGTTGATTGTTCCATTGCCGAGTTGCGACAGATAACGGCAACTGTCGCGGTCGCAGGGGTCCTTTTTATCGATATGAGATTTCATACAGGCTTCGCCACCACCTCTATCGGTGATTTGAAAGGCGACCGCACCACCGGGGCAACGCTCGCCAAAATTGATTTCAAAGCGACCTTCGCAGTCTTTGAAGATCTGACCCATCAGTTTCGCGCCTCGATGGGGGCTATCGCCGAAGGTCTTGGCGTCGAAGTCCAAGAACACGTCTTTCACGGCGCTCATCTTGAGGTCGTGCTCGGGCCCTTTGAATTCTTGCGCGGGCGTCGCCTTAACTGCGTTCAATTTGCTTTTGGTGGCTTTGACCGCAACGGGTTTAGGGGTCGGATTGCGCTCATCAGGAAGGACGACAATTGCTGGCCTACCATATGCCATGATCGGCACCAGGTTGAGCGAAAGGAAGGCAATCCAGAAGATCGATTTATTTTTATTGCGTGTCATATACTACTCCACTCCACATCATCTTTGCTTTTGCTTTGCGCGATTTGCGGGCCATTATCCTACGGCTCGCAATTGATGCGCTCTCTCTTGCGCTGAAGTAAAGCAAGGGGCGGGCCAAGGTGCGTCATATGGGGCGTATTCAGAAAGTGGCTTTAATTACAGTGTGTTGGACGGGTGTTTGGTGGGGCGGTCACCGTGTCATCGCTGCGGTGGGTGTATTTGGACCTACATAACTGATCAAGGGTTAGACAGCGGTTGACCCTCTCTCGCGCTCTCGACATACTGATGATTGATATGAATCATCCTTTATCAATCAGTCCGTTAAAGAAGGCGGTTGTGTCCCTGGAGCGAGCGCTTGGCCAGGATAAAAATGAATTTACCCGGGACGCCACGATTCAGCGGTTTGAATATACGATTGAACTCACATGGAAAACGCTTAAACGGTACTTAGAGACCACCCAACAACTTGAAATCCACAATCCTAAGGACCTTTTTCGCGAAGCGGGTAAGCAGGGCATGATTTCTTCGGTCGAAGAATGGTTTGGTTTTTTGAAGGCGCGAAATTTGACCTCCCATACCTATAATGAAATCAACGCCGATGAGGTCTACGAAGCCGCAAAACAGTTCGTAGGGCCTGCCAAGGCTTTTTTGGAATATTTGGAGAAGGCTCTTGGCTGAGGTCATTGCATCGGATCAGAAAAAGCTCATTATCGACCTAGTTCTGAAGTATTTTCCCCATGCGCGATTGATAGCCTTCGGGTCGCGAATTTCCGGCGATGCCGGCACGTATTCGGACCTGGATTTGGCGTTAGATCAAGGGGGGGCACCTCTGGCGCTTACGGAGCTGAGCCAGGTAGAAGAAGACCTTTCTAATGGCGATATCCCGTTCAAAGTGGATCTTGTCGATTTCAATCGGTGCTCTGCCGAATTTCAGCAGATCATCCGCTCGACGGGCGTGGTGTGGAAGGCGTAGAAATAGTGGGTTAACTTGGGATTAAGATGGGCGAAAAACAACAGATTTTCATCAGTTCAGTCCAAAAAGAGTTTGCTACGGAACGTCAGGCTCTCAAAAACTTCGTGCACAACGACCCGTTGTTAGGAAAATTCTTTGATGTCTTTTTGTTCGAGGATCTTCCGGCCTCTGGTCGGCGGGCTAACGCTGTTTATCTATCAGAGGTCGAACGCTCGGCGGTTTACGTCGGTTTGTTTGGCAATGACTACGGATATGAGGACAAAAAAGGTATTGCGCCAACGGAACTCGAGTTTGATCATGCGGCAAAGCTTGGCAAGGAACAGTTTATCTATATTCGGGGGATGGACAAGCGCTCTCGCCATCCAAAAATGCAGAGACTTGTCAAAAGGGCGGAGGATCAACTGATCCGACGGCGGTTTAATAGTGTGTCGGAATTGACAACCACATTTTACGCAAGCCTTGTTGAGTATCTGGAAGAAGCGGGTTTCTTGCGCACGCTTCCGTTTGACGCCGCCGCCTGTCCGCGAGCTAAGATCAGTGATTTATCAGCGGAGAAACTTTCAGAGTTTCTGCACCTTGCTAGCCGGAACCGAGGCTATGCCCTGGGCCCCGATGCGGGCGCGAAAAAAGCGCTCATTCATCTAAATTTGGTCGATCATGGTCGCCCCAACCATGCGGCGGTCCTTCTTTTTGGGAAAATGCCTCAACGATTTCTCGCCTCATCCGAAGTCAAGTGTATGCATTTCCACGGAGCCGAGATTCGTAAACCAATTCCATCTTATCAAATTTATAAAGGGACGGTTTTCGAACTGGTTGATCAGGCCGTGGATTTCGTGATGTCCAAGGTTGCTCGTAGAGTCGGTACCCGCGCTAAAGGGTCCCAGGCGCCTGTCGATTACGAACTTCCACGTGAAGCCGTTGCCGAGGCGATCGTCAATTCAGTCGCCCATCGTGAGTATGGCTCTAATGCTTCTGTTCAGGTCATGCTTTTTTCGGATCGTTTAGAGATTTGGAATCCAGGACATCTTCCTCCTGGTTTAAGTCCGGAGTCTCTCAGGCGTCCACACGCGTCCATTCCTCGAAATCCGTTGATTGCCGAGCCACTTTTTCTTGCACGATACATTGAAAAAGCAGGAACCGGCACTCTGGACATGATTGCACTTTGCGCAAAGGCCAAATTACAGCCCCCGCAATTTCGTCAAGACGGAGGGCTGTTTGTCCAAACGCTGTGGCGGCCACCGACCCAGTCACCGACCCAGTCACCGACCCAGTCAGAGGATCCCGTTGGGCGACTTTTAAAGGTGCTGATGCAGGGTGAGGCATCCGCATCGGTGCTTCGTGAGGCATTAAAGATCAGACACAAACCGCATTTTCGAGAAAATTACCTGCATCCGGCATTATTAGGCGGTTTGATTGAATACACGATCCCAGAAAAGCCCCAGAGTCGTCTTCAACAATATCGTCTGACCAAGAAGGGTCGAGTAGAAGTTAAACGTAAAAGGATGCCCTAAGTTGTCGTGAATTCCCTCCAGTTTTCGGTAAAACCCCACAACCCCCCAAAAAAATCCCCAATCAATTCGATCATCCCCCGTTGGAACAGGACTTGCTTTTGGGCCCATCCTTCTGAGCGAACGAAACTAAAAAAGGGGAGCAGTGATGAAAGCGAGACGATCAATAAAAAGGGGCAATGTATTATTAATGGTCGTACCGGCCATCATCGGGTTAGCGACTTTTGCACAAACGGCATGGGCGCTTCCAGACCTCAAGCAAAACAGCGCAGGAATGGGAAAGTTCCAAAGCTTTGCGCAGCGACAGTTTCCAAGTCTAGCGGGGGTATCGTTTCTAGAAGATCATGACACGCACAATATCTTGTATGTCACCCCCGCCAGCCGAAAAACCCAGGCCGGAGGTTATCGTCCCGTTCAATCCGCCAACTGCGATTTGCTTTCGGACCAATACCGGATTACCTACAATTACCCACGAATGGTGCCCTCAGAACAATGGGCAAGCTTGGCTAAAACTGGGCCTTATTCACCGGCCTTTGATTATCAGTATGGCTTGTCTATTTTTTATTCCTCAGCGTTACAAGAGCTCGGCCGACTCTTAGCCGAACTGAACCATGTTCACGAGGCGCACAAAGAGATCTATGGGGAGTATGTTGCCGCAAAAGAGGCGCATGAGACGGCTCAAGCAGCAGTCACACTCGCTAAAACGGCGTTTGATTCCTACGACCTTAAATTCAATGACCTTGTGTCCAGAATGGCATTGGCTCAGACAGCAGAAGAGCGGCAAGCCATCATTGCCCAGATGAGGGCACTCCAAACCGAAAGAACCGAACAGCTCCCCTCGTTGAGAGACGACTGGAAAAAAGCGTCAGGTGAGGAATTCGTCTCTCGGAGCCGCTATCAAACGGCCTTGGCGGCGTGGGCGCCTTACGATGTGGACACGAAGGGTGTCAAAGAGCGTATGACCTCACTCAAGGACATCTATGAGCTTAATCGAACCATGACGTTGGAGGCTTTCAACAGCGCCGAAACCCTTTTGAATAACTTCGAAAGTCGAATCGTCGGTGTTGCAAATGCCGGCTTTAATGTTTGGGGAACCGAGGTCGCCGATTCAAGTGCGGCGCTTTCGCAATACGGTAATGATAGCTGTTTTCGGATTGTGCCTCTTCCGATCTACAATTTTCGTGCATCGACGGGAAGTTCAGTCGCTGAACTGAGCGGGGCGGATGGTTCCGGTACTGGGTTGGGCGGTAGTAAAATGCTGCATTCCCATGTGGATTCGGGGGAACCCATGGGTGAGATAAAAAAGGACGTAACCTACGCAAGTGCCTTTCGCGACTCCAGTGGCGTACCGTTGCTTCCCCAAATATCGGATTTGAAGCAAGGCGCGGGAGTGTTGAATGTTCCGGTTCGAATGGGGGTTTATTGCACCGGAAATTCTACCCGGGTGGCTCATGATCTTCGCATCAAAGATGTTAACGATAATGATACCGCGATCAGGACTTATGAGTATCAACCGAAACAGGCCAACAAAGTTCAACAGGCCGTCTCGATCAATTATGACTACTTTGCCTATGCGAATCCAATCAATGTGAGCTGCTCCCTCAACGTGGTCAATTTCTCGTCCTACGCGAGAAGTTCGGGTACCGAAGGGTTTCTTTTTTGGAGGCATAGTTGGGATGATACGCAAAGAAGTACGGTTCGTAACAATGGCGTGAGTTGCCAGAGCAAGGAGGCGCCCTCGTATATGGATCCGCAACAACAACGTAAATTTATCGATGCGACCGAACAAACCATGATGCAAGAAGTGATGGCCGAGTTCGTCCTAAACTATGCCAAGAGTTACACCGTCACTGCGGCGACCTCGCCGATTCCAGAAAATGACGTGGGCGGTGCGTTTAATCGCATTGGCACCTCGATGATCTTTTTGTGTGGCGGCAACCCATATTGCACGATTGGGTCCGTGATTCTCAAAAGCGCTAATGATCTTTTTGGAAATGAGTCGGGTTCAACCAGCAATCAGGAATCTTTTCGCGGATCCATTTATCGATCCTATGCACGAGAATCCTACCGGGTTGTTCCTGGGTCGGCGGTTGTTAATCTTGAAATTGAGCTTCCAGGGATAGCCCTCCAATGAGCAAAAGAAACAGAATGTTGGCAATAAGCATCGGTGCTTTGGCTTTGGCGGGCGTGTTCATGGGTGGAAAGGTCACTCGGATCCACGGAACGGATCCGAGTCCAGTCTTGGATTTCCCTCCTCTTGGGCCAAAAAAAATTCTGGAAATCGAGCAAAAACTCGCGAGAGATATGGAAAAGAAGCCCGGACTCATCAACGCTTACAAAAGCTATCAGGCGGCCCAGGCACGGTTTCAGGCTTTACAAGCCACGATCCTTGAGCTTCGGCCTGAGATCGAAAGAAGAGTGACTCACGAACTAGATCCAGCGAGTAACCCCGAGTTGCAAGCCCTGGCGGAGAGAGAACAAGAGCTTTTGCTCAGCCAGCGTCAGCACTATTTAGAGATCGAGTCCTCGCTCAAGGAGTTCACTCGATTGTCCAAAGCCCGAGCGGATGAATTGCTCGCGCAATCGTCCCTGAAATGAGGTCAGAAGTATGAAAAATATCATGAAATTGGGGCCAATAGGCCTGTGTGTTCTGGGCTTGTGTTTGTCGCTTATGGGAAGTGCCACGAGCATTTCTGCGGATGAGGGGAAGACTGAGCCAAATCCCGAGGGATGGTTTGACCCTAGTCCTTACGAGATGCCAAAAAAACAGCTGAGGCTCTGCTCGAGTTTGTGGAGTTGGGAGCAGGCGATTCGGGAGACTGACGATCAGCTCGGAAATCCCTTTGACGTCATACAAGCCTCCGGACAAACCGGTGATCGAGTGCCATTCAGGATCGATCGCAAGGTAGAGGGTGCTTGGGTGCGGTTGATTCCGGCCAGTTATCAGCAGGCCACGATTCTGTGGAAGCCCTGCCGAAACTGCGCACAGCGGTCGGTGAGTTGCAAAGTTCCTGTTGCTTGGAAAGCGCTCGATAGCGTGGTTCTCCCCCATATTTCCGAAGACCTGCGTCGGGTCGATCAGTGTGTGGTGGGGTCTGACGAATTCTGCCTGACTCGCGTTACCTCTTTGGGGGGGCTGGGCTTTTTATATTCGCCCCAGGTTTTGCCCGAAGAAAAGCGTGCATACGGGTACCTTTCGTGGAGCCTATCTTCTGTAGCGGGGGACTTGAAGATTCAGCGAAACAAACAGATTCGCGCGGCTTTTCGAATTAATGCGCATCAGCCGCTGGTCGTGACGCCGCTTTTGCAGTGGTTCAAACCAGGGTTAAACAACTTGGTTCGACAAGTCCGGTTTTCTGGGCCTGTGCTTGACAAGGAACTTCCGCTGGTTCTCGCCGGAGAGGAGCGTGCTCGCGAGTTACAAAGTGATGGAAAAAATGAAGCGTTTTTGCCGATGTTTTCCGCGTCCTCAGTAAATCCCCCGTTTCCCAATAAAGGATCGGTCGATTATTTTCGCAACTTATTGCAAGGCGCCCAGATTTCCAGTTCTAAAATTCCGGGGTTTGAGTTGTTGGATGTCGGCCATATCGATCTGGATGGAAAACCGAACGTTTGCTCTCGCGATGAGCGGGCGCATAACCAGGAGTGCCACGCGGAGCTGAATCAGGGGCTTTATGAGCTCGTGCGCAAAAGCATTGAAAAAGGCTTGCCCATTACGGTGGACCTAGTGATGGGAGGCGAGGGCGGGGTCAACGGGGAGAGTGCTACCGTCTCGGAGCGGTTTCAAATTGATCCAACAGGAAATATTCAGTTCGTAACATCGGACTTACAGGAGTCTTTATGATTAAGTGTCGAGTTTTGATCGCGCTATCGTTATTTTTTGTCGCGATGTCGGCTTCTGCCAGTCCCGAAGTGCCCGGGGTGCCAGAGGTGAATGTTACCTTCGTTAACCCTCAGCAGCTTCCGACGTCCGTCTTAAGGCAAAGAGGAGCGAAAGTCCTAGTGGACGTTAAGGGGTTCTCTTCGGAGGAGGTTCTCTACGCCAATTTGTGGATTCGTCCCGTGGGTTCGTCGCAACAGGATCAGCGTTTGGCGCTAACGGATTGGAAGCTCACGCCTAACGAGCAAGGACAAGGGCACTATTTTTGGAAGGTTTCTTTTCCATCAGATGGTTTCGAGCCACAGGCGTTGCCTCTGTGGCAGGTTCAAGTTCAATGGCGCACTCAGAGCGGGTTGGCTGGTGTCGCGAGCGACGTCGTGTATTTGGCCGGCCCTAAAGCGCGCCCCTACTTCGAGGTTCTCGGAGAAAAGATTTGCAGTTTTCCGGGTCCGCTGGCGGCAACTTCGCGTTGGATGGCTAACACGAGTGGTTATGAACAAGAAATTGCGCTTGAGGTTCCTCGTGGCGCGGGACTGAATACGATGAGCGGTCTCGATTTTCTGAGGTGGGGCAATTTATCGAATAGCTCATTTCGCGTTCTTGCCAACGCGTCGGTTTATGGTCCGCTGGGCGGAGCGACGAACGGGTGGTTTTTCCCGGGGTGGAATCAGGTGGTCTCCCAAATTCCAGGTCCGGAGGTGCATCGAACTTGGAGGCTGTTTCCGGGCGTGAGTGGGGTGATTGGGGAGCGGTGGATGTATCATCGAATGAAAGTACGCCAATGGACCGCGTCACCATCAGGGTGGGTATCGGGACGAACGGGCCTTTTGGATGTCGCGGTTAAGGAAAATGGCTTTTATGTCTTGCCGACAGCGCTGGGTGCGGAGGATCCCCTCAGTCGTCGCGTGAGTCAGGCGCTCAATGATGCGTATTCGGGTAGCGGGTTTTGTGGGAAAAATCTTTCTGAACTGCAGGCCCACACCGGGGCGGAAGTCTTGGGAAATGATGGCGAGGAGACGCCGGTGTATTTTTACCCAGACTCTGGGGTGTTGCGATGAAGTTCCTCAAAATCTTCTGGCTTGCGATCGTCGTGATCGGATTAGGCGCTTGTCAAAGTAAGCGCATCGCACCTGACTCACCCGCAGTTATGCCCACTCCAGTACAGCAGCAGGACAAAAAGGAAATCCCCAATTCCGATCCATTGCCTGATTCGGTTCCAAGTGCAGAGCCAAAAGCTCCGGTTTCGGCAATGGAGCTGGATGTGGATGGAGTCTTGGTCTTTTTGAAACAGGTGGGTGACGATCATCATTGGCAGGCTGTTGATACATTTTTGGAACCGGTTCTTTCGAGTGATTCGCACCGTACGGGGGTTTGCCTGCATGACGTGGATGCCTTGCGAGGGGCCTGCGTGACTCAATTTATCTATGTTTATGGGGGTATTGAGGTGGTGGTCGATTTTGAATTGGCCCCAACGGTTCTGAGCGGAAGGCTTGTGTGGGATTTCCCGAAGTCCGCCGTGCTCTTAAGGCCCGAGCGATTAACAAAGATCACAGAAATTGCGGAAGCGATCGCCGGAGGGCCGGTCGAGGTGGTCTCGCTTTTTCAGCAGCCTGAGGGAAGTGCGGCGCCGTTGGTTCGGGGCCTTCGGGTCGAGTCAAATGGCGTGGTTTCTTATCAAGGCGAAGTCAAAGAGCATGAGTCACTGGATCGGTCGATCGCGGACCGGGTGCCGTTTTCTCAGAACGCGGTCTTTACCGTTCCGTTTTCGCAATTGCGGGCGCGGGGTTCAGACGGTCAGGCCGTGGCGTGCAACGAGTTTTATGGCTCAGGGCCGGCCCGTGATCCATTGTGCTGGACGGTGATGAACGCAAGCTTGGATCGGGTTCTTTATCCGGCTTATTTGAGTCAGGCGAAGGTGGACATCTATTTGACGGTCGAGGTAGCAGGGGCTGAGGTTCAGTATCGATTTGAGATCGGGCCAGAGGGTGGGGTTCGGTTGATTGAGGCGGTGAGGGGACCGGCGGTGGTTCAGCGTCCCTTGCAAAAGGACTGACGCGGCGATAGCCTGTAGTACGAGGTTGAGTTGTGAAGAAACAGAACACCAATGATTTTGACGAATATTTGACAGTTTTGGAGCGCAAGTTGTCCAAAGCACTGGGTCGATTTGAAGCGTCGGTTTTGAGGTTGCCTTCGTTGAAATCGACTACGGATGCGTTTACGGACGTTGAGCTGGGTGCCTACGATGAAATGATGGCTCGGTTTGCGCGAGTAACGGACATTTTTCTTTCCCAATATATCCGGGCTCTGATCAAGAAGGCTGATCCGGCTTTCAGGGGTTCTTTTAGAGATTCGTTGGATCAAGCAGAAAAGCTGGGGTACATTGATTCGGCTGATGAGTGGTACCAGATTCGAGAGCTTCGAAATCGCCAGGCCCATGAGTATGAAGAAGATGATCTGATTGCGCTCTTTCGGTTAGTCCTTGATCAAAAACTACGAATAGAGTCCATCAAAAATGAGATTAGCAAAAAACGAAGTTGATTCCATTATTGAGGTAGTTAGCTTATTCGCCGGAGACCGCCTGGCCGAACTTCGCCTCTACGGAAGTCGGACCGATGATGCGCTCCGGGGCGGCGATATCGATTTGGTTTTGATTTTTTCTGACTCCGAGCAAGCCCTTGGATTTAAGGGGTCGGTGATCGAAGTCCTGATGTGTCTTAAGGCTACGCTGGGAGAGCGAAAAATCGATTTCTCTGTGATCTCCGTCGACCAGCAGGCCGACCCCTTCTGGAAGCTTGCACTGAAGACCTCGTTAGTACTTTGGAAACAGTGACCGGCATTTTCTCCGGTTAGGACCGTCAAGAGTGTGACGTCCAAACAAACACGTCCGAAAATTTCATGAAAAAGTGAGTGTCTCCGACAAGAGAGAGAAGACTTTTGTTACAATGGAACAAGAACTCATCTGACTTTGGGAACATTGAATATGAAAAATTTGATCTTAATCACAGTGGTCGGTCTCTTCATGATTGCTCCAGCCCATGCACGTGACAATGCCGACGCTGGGCCAGGCGCGGGGCTTTGTGCAAAGGTGAGCGTTGATGGAGAGATGGTTCCCGTGACCTCGCCTAAGGGTAAAAAGGCGCCTGGGATTGGGGATATCAGCGCAAAGCTGACACAACAACCCGATCAAAAGTGGATGCAATCTCTTAGGGCCAATAAAAACTACCATGTCTTCGTGAAGCCCTTTGAGGACGCAACCTACCCTGACGGACACGTCGAACATCGGCCGGCTCGAGGCCAACCCGCTAAGGATGCGGGACTTATTTGCGACTCAGATTCATCCAGTCTGGCGGGTTATCTGGGTTGCCTGCAAGGCGTGAGCAACGCATCGGGGACTGGATTCAAGCGTGTTCAATCTCAATTTTATTCACACCTAACGAATCTAGATACAAAGATTGCCGGCCCCCGCCTTGAAATCGCCAAATTTGAAGAAGGTCTTGATCTCTCAGTAACCGGTGATGAAAAACAAGATCGGGAAACAGCTAATAATATTTTAGCCAAACGCCAAATCTTGGAGAACAGAAAAAATCAATGTAACCTGCCCCAATGTACTGAAGTCTGGGATAAGGTCCTCGATTCCTTTGACCTGTATACTAGCTCAGTAATGAATGGAGCGGCTGCAGGACTTCTCTTTAACAAATTTAAGGATCACCACGGAATTCCAAATGACGTGGCTTGGGCTCGTTGTGACGTTGATCATTCCCTAGCACCGAAGGTCGTTAAGCACGACACGGTCAAAACCAAAGCCCCCGAAGACCCCATTGCTAAACTTTTTAAAGGCGAGGATGGCAAGGCATGTAATTTTGGAATTCCCCGCGTCGTCTGCAATACCAAGGATGCCTTTAATCCGCGGAATGCGGCGAGAGCGGGCGCGGATGATCCCATGGTACTCATTACTCCGGCTATCACCGGCGTGGTTCGCAACGACTTGCGCGAATTCATGATTAATAACTATTTGAGTGGCTGGAAAGCAGAGGCAAGCCGTACGCTCGGCAGCCATAAGCTGAAAAAAGCGACTCAGAGGATGAAAAACGCCTTAAACTGTAGCAGCAGTGGCGTGGATTTAAATTCTTTTACTCCTCAGCCTGACGCCGCAGCGCAAAGAGAAGGCCAGCTCCAAGGCGCCATTGCGGCGGCATGTGTAGGCCGCCTGACGGAGGAATTCACGGTCTTACAGGCGAAACACGGCAAGGGCGTAAAGGTTCAGTTAAGTGCCGATGATTTGATCAAGGAGTATGTGGACACGGCTAGGCGGAATATGACTTCCACCGGTCGTAAGGCTTTTGATACGGCCGAACATGCTGCGGGTTTTGCTGAAATGGGGATCTATTTAACTCCCGTGGTTGGTCAGATTTATCCCCTCGTAAAAATGGTGACTAAAATGGCGACAAATACCCCCCTCGCGAATCTTCGTGCTGCTTACGCAGAGAAGAATAAATGTGCGGGGATGTATCCAGTAGGCTCTTCCTTGTTCGAGGAATGTCGCGCGAGTTTTGCCTTGATGACTCAAGTCGGGGCTGAGGCTTCTTCTTACCTTCGTGAGTTTCCGGCTTTAGATGATAATGGCGAAAAGAAGGATGGACCTCGTGGTTTTCAGTTGGCGAACACAAAAATGCCAGCCGATGTCGAAAATTTAGTCAAAACCTATGTGCCAGGGAAGGGTGGTAGTTGCGTTGATCAGGCAAGAGTGGCTTTGAAGGGTCGAGAAGATCAAGTTTCTTATAATCAGGATGGGGTATTCTCGAACGAAAAATCTCTAAAACGTTTGGCCGCGATTGAGCATATGGTTGGAAAATTTTGTTCTGATACTGATGCTAAGCAGGAAGTCGATGCTCTGTTGATGTCGCCAGATTTGTTGGCAAAGTATTTCAATTGCTCTGAGCAGCCTCCGTATATTCGGGATGAGAAAAATACTTTTTCTTGTCAGGAGCGTTCAAAATTTGCTTGGGTCATGTGTCGAGAAAGTCTGCGAGTCGCGAATGGTCCAAAAAACAGCTCTGCACTTGCCGAGGCGATTAGCGAGGGGCTGCCCATGTTGATGGATGCCGGCATGATGTTTAGCCGGGGTGCGGCGATTGCCCGGGCTGGGTTAGGGGTGATCGGTCCTCAGGCCGTTATCGGCGGTGCAATGGGCGGAATTCCGGCTTATTTCGCCAGTAACGCACAAGAAGGTCAATCGTCGCCGCAAGCCGTTTTGGAGCGCGAAAGAGCGAAACTTGCTGCCGGTTTTGGTTCGGGCGAAAGCGTCTCCGAGGCGCAACATGCCGTGACTGAATTCGAAGCTCAAAATGCTGCATGGTTAGGGGAACATCCTGTTCTCAAGGCAACCCTTCAAGGTGCAATGATGGGCGCTTTGATGGGTTCGATGAGTGGGGGACATAGTGTTGGTAAGGCAGTTCCAACCGAACAAATGAAGGTTCGTGCTCAAAGTCTGCTATCCGTACTCAAGATGCTCGAAGAACAAAAAGCGTTTGAACAAAAAGGCGGTTCGAAGGTTAGAACTGCGGTTGCTAGACAGCTTGAGGATTATCTCATCGCCTTGAGGGAGGACGGCGAGGGTAAGAAACTTTCCGAAAAAGAAATTAAGAAAATGTCGCCTGCTCAAAAACGACAGGCCCTGCAGGCTAAAGTGGGAACCTCAGAGGAGCCTCAAGTCAAAACTTTTGCCGAAGCCAAAACCAAGCTTGAAACGAGAGACCCAGACTTTTTCAGAAAATTGGTCGATGAGGATGCCACGGCGTTTGAAGATGTGAAGAGGACGGTGGAGGAAGCTCCCGATGCCGCAGTCAAAATCCAGGAGTACTTTAAGACTTTGGGTAATGAGGATGGGGCGATTCGGAAATTTTTCAGACGAGTAGCCAGAGAATGTCCGAAGGACAAAGCTGCCTTGATGGCCATGGTCAAAGAATGCGGGTTAACTTTAGTTAGATTGTGATCCGCGATTCTCAACGCCCATCTGAATGGGTCAAATACAAATCGGGAATGTGTGAAGGGTGCTGGTCCGGGTGCTGCACCCTTCCTCTCGAAACCAGTGTGGCTGACCTGATTCGGCTTGGCCTCACCACTGAGGACGAAGCCTGTCAGGGTTTGAAGAAGCTCGCCAAGAGACTCCAAAAAGAGGGCTTTATTCAAGCCTTTGTCCAATCGTCGCAGGTCTTTGTGATCGAACAACGCCATGGGCGCGATTGCATCTACTTAGACGCAAAAACTCGCCTTTGTACCGTTTACGAAAAGCGCCCCGAGGTTTGTCGGCGCTTTCCAAAGATCGGGCCGCGCCCAGGGTTTTGTCCCCAGACCCCCCGGGTGGAGATGAAAAAAGTCGTAAAATTCTGAAAAGTGTCAGAGGTGACGCCTTTTCTAAACCTAGTTTTTCTCCGATACTAATGAAAGTAAGTCATTCAACGTGAAGCGAGGATTTGTTATGAACAGAGAAAGTTTTATGGAAACCATTCGTCAACGATACGCTGAGATACGCTGACGCCATTCACCAGACCTATGTGGAGTGCGAGCACCTATTGGGCCCCAACAACGCTGACATCGGCGAACTCAATCGTCGTCTGAATAAATTGATGGGTCTTGCGAAAGTGGAAGGGCTTGCCCCGGTCGATTTTGAGGACCTCGCGCGTTCGACTTTGCACGATGTCGCGGGCCAAATCGAGTTTTCACACAAGAAAAAAGCAGCCTAAACAAGCCGCCCTAAGAATTTAACGAGGTCCTGAGGCGCCGGCGCCCATGGCTCCAGGTGAACCCACCTTATGACGGTGGAGAATGAGCCCATGGCTTGGGTCGTAGGGCGAAACGCCGACCGTGACTCGATCGCCGAGAATCACTCGGATGTGGAACTTCCGCATGCGGCCGGAAAGTTTTGCCGAAAGCGTCTGCCCAGAGGGCAGCTGCACGATAAAATTACCGCCGGCTAACACATCGGTCACTGTACCATCGATTTGAGCTAAGTCGTCACGCGCCATTGTGGGGTTATTAAACCATGCGAGGCCAAAAGCCAATTACTTAATATCTTTGGCAACATCCTTAGGCTGATATCCCCAAGACTGCAAAATCCCGGCTTCGTCCTCGGCGGTGAGTGCTTTTTTGAATTTAGCGCCTGATTGCCCTTTGACTCGGCGTTCGCATTCAGGCCAGGTTTTGTGCCGCATTGGGGTGTTTCCGACTACGCTGAGATAGGAGTAAGCCTGCGCTTTGACTTCGTTTCGTGGCTTGAGGTCGGGGGTTTCCGTGTTTTCTGGAATATCATAGATCGCCACACCGTAGCCTAGAAGCGCCCCGCGGTAGAGGCGCGTGGGCACGCCTTGACAAAAGGATACGGCGATTTGGTCAACGCGCTCGTTGCCCGGTACGCCACTATGGCCTCTGACCCATTTCCAGTCGACTTTTGAATTCGGGAATTTGGTTCTTCGCGCCCCGAGTGTCGCAGAAAGGGCCTTCCAAAGTTCCTGGTTGAGGACCTCTTTGCCTTCGGCCGATTTCCAGCCGTTTTTGCGCCATCCCCAAATCCATTGCGTAATGCCGCGAATCACATAGACCGAGTCTGTAAAAACATCGACTAGGCCGTCTTGGTCTCGAATGAGACCTAGGGCACGAATCGTCGCGGTGAGTTCCATTTTGTTATTGGTGGTCTGGCGATCCGCACCACCGAGTTCGCTCACTTGTCCGTCAGGTGTCGCGACAATTGCACCCCAACCACCGGGACCGGGGTTTCCGGAACACGCGCCGTCGGCAAAGATCACAATGGGAATGGAAGTGGGGGGCATGGTGAGGTTGAGTAAATAGCAGATGGGGGAAGATTTGCAAATACCAGATAGATAAGGATTATTCTAAAAGATTGTTTATTCATCTGGTGTTGTTTGACCTAGATAGATAAGGATTGTTTTAGAAGATTGTTTATCTATCTAAGTAAATGGGTTAAGATTAAGCTGAAAATCGGAGGTCTCAGATGAAGTTGTCCACGTCCGTTTCTGCGCCCTTTTATGGAAGAGCTTACGAAGAACACCAGATCCAAACAGCCATTCACTCCAAACGAGCGGAGTTAGGAATCGTGTATGGCCGTCGGCGGATCGGAAAAAGCCGGCTGATTAAGCAATTTGTAAAAAGAAAAGGCGACCTTTATTTTGAAGCTCTCGGTGGCAACCGAGAAACCGAGGGGGCAGGGGCTCACACCACCCCTAAGCAGATCGCACACTTTGTCAGGCAATTAGCCGAACAAACCGATACTCCACTCATTCAAGCCTCTACCTGGCAAGAAGCGTTCGACGCCTTTACCCGCATCGTGGTCCGAGGGAAGCACTACGTGGTCTTTGATGAGTTTCCGTGGATGGCGGCTGAGCGGACGGAGCTGGTGGCCATTGTTAAATATTACTGGGATCGATATTGGAGCGAAAACCCAGATTTTACCTTGGTCCTATGCGGCTCCATCATGAGTTACATGGTTAAACACGTGGTTCATTCGCAAATTCTCCACAATCGCAAGACCTTCGAGCTTAAGTTGGAGGCGCTGCCGGCTTTCGAAGCGAAGAAATTTTTCGGTACCTACCGTTCTCAGTTTGAGATTTCGAAGTTTTTGATGATCTTTGGGGGAATTCCCAAGTACCTCGAGCAAATTAATCCCAAACTTTCGTTGGCGGATAATCTGGACCACCTTTGCTTTCAGCGGAATGGCTTTTTTGTCACCGAATTCGAAACGGTTTTTAAAGAGCAATTCAAAGTAACCAAAACCTATGAAGAAATCGTAGCGGCTCTTTCCAAAAAAAGCGCGACGAGTGAGGAACTGGCCAAGGTTTTAAAGAAAAAGACCCGGAGTGCCGTTATTCCCTATCTTTCCCAGCTGGAGCGCGCTGATTTTATCAAAAAATTTTCCCCCACGCCCATTGGTCTCGGTGCCGGGAAAAAGACCCTTCGGTATGTTCTTTGGGATGATTGGCTTCGATTCTACTTTATCTACGTTCAGCCTCATCTTCAAGTGATTCAAGAAAACACCGAAAAGGGCCTATTTAACTCGATTACCGATCCGAGCATTGAAGGTTTTTTCGGGCGCGCCTTCGAGAATTTGTGTTTCAAAAACCTATCCAACATCATTCGGGCTCTAGGAATTCCCAAGCACCAAGTCGTTGGCTATGGCCCTTATTTTAAGCAAGCCTCACGAAAACCCGAGGGGCTTCAGGAAGGGTTACAAATCGATGCGCTGATTCAGCGAAAAGGCCATGTCCTTGTATTGATCGAGTGCAAGTACCATTCAGGGCCCGTGCGCAAAAGCGTGATCGAAGAGGTCGAAAGAAAGGTCAAATTTCTCAAGGCCCCGTCAAAGTACACGGTCGAGAAAGTTTTGATCACCGCCAATGGCGTTACGCCGGACGTCGAAAATGCTGGGTATTTTCACCATATTTTGGGGTTGGATGCGGTTATGAACGAGGGTTGAAAATAGCTAAAACAGGATTGTGTTTTGACCATGGTATGGCTATAATAGGGTTGTATATGGAACAAGAATTTGGCCGAGCCTATAAAAAAACACTTAAAAATTGGCTAGTTAGTGGCCAGAGAAAGCCTCTGGTGATCAGAGGGGCCAGGCAAGTGGGTAAGTCCACGATGGTGAGGTCGTTTGCGAAGCAAAATGGGCTCATACTTCATGAGGTCAATCTCGAAAAACATCCTGCGCTCGAGGGGGTTTTTAAGTCGCTGGATGTGGGTTTGATTCTGAGAGAGTTAGCCGCAATTGTCGGGCGTACGATTGAGTCAGGTCAACCCTGCCTGCTCTTTCTTGATGAAATTCAGGCTTGTCCGTCGGTATTGCCTGCGTTGCGATATTTTCATGAGGAAAAGCCTTTGTTACCCGTTGTGGCGGCCGGGTCGTTGTTGGATTTTGCGCTCGCAAAGGCCCAGTATTCGATGCCTGTTGGGCGAATCGATTATCTCTTTATGCATCCTTTGAGCTTCGAAGAATTCTTGGCTGCCGTCGGAGAAGACCAGTTGCTGAGCTATGTGCGCGAATCCGTATTGCCCGCTCACGGGAGCAGTGCCGGGGCAGGAATTCCCGCCGCCGCACATCGGCGGTTGTTAGAAAGACAACGCGAATTTTTGTTTGTGGGCGGAATGCCGGAGGCGGTCGGTGCCTTTGCCGGCTTAAAACGAGAGCAACGAAATTTGTCTGCCGTGGTGGCCACGCAGCGCTCGATTGTCCGAACTTATCGAGACGACTTTGCCAAATACTCTACTCAGCACGAACTGCAGCGGCTGCAACGTCTTTTTGATGTGTTGCCCACCTCCGTCGGGGTCAAAATCAAATATTCGAATTTGGCGCGGGACGAGCGGGCGCGGGAGACCAGGGCTGCATTAGAGCTTCTTGCCAAGGCCAGGTTGATCACGCGGATTCATCATTCTTCGTGTGCTGGGATTCCGTTGGCCGCGCAGGCGGATCAGGATCGATACAAAATCATTTTTTTGGACGTTGGTCTTTTGAATAGGCTCCTGGGCCTCGATTGGCAATCAATCGGATCGATGGATGAAAGGACGCTCATCAACGAGGGACCTCTGGCGGAACAATTCGTGGGTCAAGAATTGCTCGTGGCCGGAGGCGAAGCAGGACTCGAGGAAAGTCGGCTATTCTACTGGCTCCGTGAAAATAAGTCATCCAATGCCGAGGTGGATTACGTTTTAGCCCATGGTCGGAGGATTGTTCCAATTGAAGTGAAGGCCGGCAAGTCAGGAACGCTAAAGTCGGTGGTACAGTTTGTCGAAGAAAAAAAGGTCGACATTGCAATACGATTGGACTTGAACGAGGCGTCCGCTCAACGGCTACAGCCCGCTAATCGTCGCGCTTTCGATCTGATTTCTCTGCCTCTTTATCTTGCGGGACAGATCCCTCGTTATTTGGCCGAGTTTTAGAAAACCCTTAAAAACCGGGCAGATGGAAAATTAATCTTTACTGTTTGTGCCATTATTCCGATAGTCATACGTGGGTAAATCTTTGCTTCGAACACTGGTTTTGGCATTTCAAGGGCTAGCTTTAGCCACTTTCTTTCTGAGTTACGAAGGAACCGCGGCTCAGAAGAAGTGCCTTGAATCGGTCCAGGCACAACTCAATCCTCCGGCCGAAACGTTAGAAACCACCGCACTCTTGGCCAAAGTCGCTAAGATCATGAAGGATCAGGATCGTAAACTGCGATCACTCTATTCAACGACGGGGTTCCCTCGGCGTTTAGATTATCTGCGATACCTCACCGACTTACCTTCCAGTGATCCGCGAAATAGGGAATTGAAGGAGATTCTGAGACAAGTCATGGCAGAGGAAGTAGATGTCGCCGTAGGAATGGGCGAGGAATCACGGTCGCAGATCTTACGCACGGGAATTAAAAATTTCAGAGAGACTGGAACCTCCCCTAATAACGCTTATCACCGTGAATCAGCGGAAGCCTCTTATCTGGGAATGACCACAAAGAGATACGAGGCACTTCCGGACGCCTTGAAGCCAAAATATGGAATACTCAGACCGACTAAGAAGAATTCCTCAGAGCCTCCTCATATTCGAAGTCTTGAGGATCGATACATTCTTAAAATGGATCGAATTCGTAAGCGGATGACTTGGTCTCCTGGAGATTCATTGAACCGGCTCACAATGGGAATGAGAGCCGGCCTCGCTATTGAGCCTTTAAAGGCAATCTTTCGAGCGCTAATGAGCGTTTCCACAGGCACGATCCATCGCCCTTACAGCTGGGACCACCTATTTATTCCGTGGGATCATCGTGAGTTGATGGCTCCGTTTTTGAAAAGTAACTTTGAGCCTGATTATCGTCAGGGTGGGTCCGAAGTCCTAAAGGTCAAATCTTACGTCAATGACTATTTAGAGGTGCAGGTTTGGGGAGAGATTTCACCTCAAGATATTCAGGCGTTCGAATTTACGAAGTCACCGCCCAGTCACGAAGATTATGTCTGGATGCGGGAGCACGGAATCGAAATTCGGGATGCGCGGAAATATCCGGCGGTGCCCTATCGAGAAGGGAATTGAAGATGAGACATCTCCTGTTTTCTGTTCCCCTTTTTTTGTCCGGCTCCATCGCCCTTACAGGCTGTGCTTATGGGCCAACGACTAAAGCGTCAGGGTTGGAAAAACTCAATGGCGCTCACTACGAAGGAAGTGATCTAGTTACAACCCCGTACGTCCCCATCCTGAAGCGGCGCGAGCTCAACACAAAACTATCTGGAACAGTCTCGCTCGATCAAAACGGAATTCCGACGCCGGTCCCCCGGGTCAAAATGATTTTAACTCGAGACGGAGAGAACCTAGCGGAGTGCACCTCGGGACAGGCTGGAGTTGTTGAATTTTGCATATTCTCTTAAGGTGATCTGCTTTAATAACCCGGGAGGTAAGCGGTGGGAAACAACACCGATGGGGGCGTTCATTCTTCGAGCCAGTGGGATTTACTGCCGCGGAACGGCAGCTCAGGCCTTTCACCTTCTACTCAACTCCGTTTACTGCCTAGGCCCGGCAGTAGAAGTCCTTGCCCCCCTACTGAACGTCATCTACTGCCGCCAGACGGCAGAAAAACGTGTTCACCGCGCCTTCAAACCAATTGACTGCCGCAGGAAGGCAGTAAATGCACCTCATCGCCGTGAATCCAAAGCAAAAGGACAGCCAGGTGTGTTCCTAAGAATTCACAATTCAAAAAAATTACAGATGGAATTTCATGAAAAACTCGCCCTCAACTGAAATGCCGGGAACCTCAACGTAACCGGAAAAAGGACTTCCAAAGTTTCCCTACTATCGCTGCGGCGGTGATTTCCGCAACTGTCTGATTTCATTCACATAAAAATCAAACGGCCTTGTGACACTTCTGTGACACACGTCCGGTCGTTTTGCCTTATGTTTAGACTATGCGTATCGAATCCCTTCGGGTTCTTCACATCAGAAAGACTTCTCAGCACGATCCCCTTCGGGATGCAAAGATCGGGGCACGAATCACTGAGCAATTAGCCGGGGCTTTTGTTCTTGATTCGTGCCAGCGCTGGGTTTGGGTGTGTTCTAAAGCACAGCTGGCTCAAGCCGACATCGGGAATGTTCAAGGGCTGCGGATTTTTGCCGGTGTCGAAGCGTATACGTTTTTGCTTCGCGTAGCTACGGGCCTGGAGAGCCAAATTCTCGGCGAAACCGATATTTTTGGACAACTCAAAGAAGCTTGGCGGCGTAATCCGGGTTCGTCCGAGCTGGGCGTTTTTATGCAGCGGGTTTTTGAAGATACGAAAGATATTCGGTCTCGTTATTTGCAAAATCTGGGCGGCGCTTCTTATGGCAGCCTCGTGCGAATGATTTTGGGCGAACGCAAAGGTCCAACTTTGCTCATCGGCGCCGGTCAGCTAGCACAATCCGTAGCGCCTTACTTGATGGATCAGGAGCTTTGGATTTCGAATCGTAATCCAGAAAATCTTTTCGCGTTGAAGGCTGAATTAGAGTCCCGGGCCAGTGCTCAACATTTGGGACATGATCGGTGCGAAGTCCGAATGGTTTCGAAGGACGAAGAAACTCAGGCTTGGCGCGAAGCGGCTAATGTCGTGATCTGTGTTCCTTTTGACGAGGTTAAAGATCAGGAGCGAGTGCAGGCGCGTGCGGGTCGGGCCGATAGCGTCGTGATTCATCTCGGTGGCATGCGCGATCATGCCGGAGTCTGGAATGAGCTGCCTGGGTTTTATTCGCTTGATGACCTTTTTGCCCTTCAAAAGGCACAAGGCGATGTGCGCATGACGCAAATTGCACAAGCCGCTCGTGCCTGCGAAGAAAAAGCTAAACTGAGGGCGCTCGGAGCCTCTATTACAATTCCACATGGATGGGAAGATTTAGCGGTTTTTGCTTAGACTTAAGCGAGTTTTCCGCTAGAAACGAAGAATCATGCACGTTCAAACCTTAAAATTAGGAACGCGTCGCTCGCTATTGGCGTGGGCGCAAAGTGGCTGGGTCGCTCGTCAGATTGAAAAGCGAAATCCCGGCATTCAAGTCGAACTCGTAGGGATCGATACTCGTGGCGACAAAATCGTCGATGTCTCACTTCGAAATGTGGTGGGCAAAGAGTTTTTTGTCGCGGAGCTAGACGACGCTCTCCAAAGTGGCGCGGTCGATTTGACCGTCCATTCGATGAAGGATCTGAGTCTCGATCGTCCGCCCGCGTTTGAGTTGGTCGCGATTCCGCCGCGCGAAAATCCACGCGATGTGATTCTTTTCGGGCCGGGGATTTTGGATAAAATCGCGGCAGGAAAAACGCTGAAGATCGGGACGTCATCACCACGTCGTCTTGAAAATATTCCGCCGTTCTTAGCGCAAGCTCTCCCTCGTTTAGGGGATTCGGGTGCGCATGGAGCCAAAGTGGATTTGGTTGAAATTCGTGGCAATGTGAACACCCGACTTTCGCGGGTTCATGAGCTTGAGAGTTCCGAACGAGCATTAGACGGCGTCGTGCTGGCGTTTGCGGGTTTAATTCGCTTGTGGGCGGATGGGCCAGGGCGTGAGGAACTGTCTAAGCTTCTGACTGGTGTGCGTTGGATGGTGATGCCTTTGAAGGAATGTCCTGCTGCGCCGGCGCAAGGCGCGCTTGCCATTGAGTGCCGTGCTTCCACGAGCGAAAGAGATGCGGAAGTTCGAGCGGCCGTTCGAAAGATGCACGACGAAAGTACGGCGACTCGCGTGAGTGCTGAACGACAAATTTTGGCGGATTGGGGTGGCGGCTGTCACCAAAAGTTTGGAGCAACGGCCGTCGGAATTTCAGGGATGGGTTCATCGGATAGTGGACATGTGCTTTATATTCGCGGACGCAAACCCGATCAGACGTTTGTCGAAGAAGTCAGATGTGCGAGTTTGCCCGAACCGCTCGAAGTCGCGCCGAAAGATTCTCATGTGTGGGATGGGCAGGCCAAGCGAGCGGGAAGTGGAAAGAAAGAGGAGTCCGCCATTGAAGGACTTCAGCTGCCCGAGTTAGAGGGACGCGCTGTGTTTATCGCGCACTCCCGCGCTTTGCCTGATTCGTGGGCAAAGTCAGCTCGCGGCGCTCGTGTTTGGACTTCTGGAACCGCAAGCTGGTATCGATTGGCGGCCCAAGGGGTTTGGGTCGAAGGATGCGCCGGGGGTTTTGGGTTTGATTCGATTCGCGGAACTTTGCAAACCGGCGTTTTAGGGCTTCCTGAGTTTGGCGCGTCTTGGATGGTGTTGACCCACGATGGCGCGCGTGAAGATTGGTCGCGGGCACAAGTGGTCGCGACGTATCGCGTTTATCCTCAGGCCCCAGCGGCGGAGGATTTGGCGAAGGTCAGGCAAGGCCGGTACTTTTTTTGGAGCAGTGGTTCGCAATTTGATCAATATCATTCGGCGGTAGGGCCGGGGTCTTTTCATTTTTGCGGTCCGGGAAAAACTGCGCAACATTTGCGCGCTTTAGGTGTGGAACCGGTCGTGTTTCCGTCCACTGAGGAGTGGAGAAAGTGGCTCAAAATATGAAAAACTCTCGATTTCCGCTTTCGTTGCGAAAGCTTCGGCAAAGTCCTCTGATTCGTCAACTCACGCGCGAGCATCGCGTGTCGCTTGAGCAGTTGATTCAGCCTTATTTTGTGGTCGAGGGGATTCAATCGCGTGAAGAAATTCCGGGCTTAACGGGTACTTTTCGTGACACTCCCGAAACACTTCTGAAACAGGTCGAGGCCGACCTTAAAGTGGGCGTAAACAAGCTTTTGCTTTTTGGTGTTCCGGGCGCGAAAAAAACGCACGATTTTGACTCTAGCTTCACCGCTCGCCAAATCGCAGCGATCAAAAAACGGTTTGGCAACGACGTGTTTGTCGCGGTTGATGTTTGTCTATGTTCGTCAACTACGCACGGTCAGTGTGGGATTCTTAATCCCGAGGGCGATCACGTACTGAATCAGGCGACGGTCGGCGAGCTTGCCAAGGCGGCTTTGGCTTATGCCGAAGCGGGTGCAGATTGCGTGGCGCCTTCCGACATGATGGATGGTCGAATCGCAGCGATTCGTCAGGCGCTGGATGGCGCGGGTTCAGCCAAAACTGAGCGCACTTTGCTGATGAGTTACTCTGCTAAATTTAACTCCAAGTTTTATGGGCCTTTTCGCTTGGCGGCCGACTCAGCACCGAAGGGTGAGGTCATCCTGAAAGACCGCGCGACCTATCAAATCGATCCGGGCTCTCCGCGTGATGCGCTAGCGAGTTCTTGGCGTGATGCGGACGAAGGCGCGGATATCTTAATGGTCAAACCGGGCATGCCTTATTTGGATATTTTGGCCAAACTTTCGGCCGAAATCCCAAAATCTTGGGCCGTTTATGAAGTCAGCGGCGAGTTTGCGGGGGTCGAGCTGATGGCGCAAAAAGACCTGATCAATGGGCCAGCGGCCCATGTGGAAGCTTGGACTGCGTTTGTTCGTGCGGGCGCGTCGATGATCATCACTTACGGTGCACGGTTCGGTAAAGACTGGATTCAAAGGGGTCAATTTTAATGTCCACTACTCATTCAAACGGTTACTCTTTTCAAAAATCAGAAGCGCTCTTTGATCGCGCCAAGCGCGTTTCGCCAGGTGGCGTGCATTCACCAGTGCGGGCTTTCAAAGGGGTCGGAGGTGTACCTCGTTTCATTGAATCAGCCAAAGGAGCGGAGCTTTTTGATGTCGACGGTAATCGTTATGTCGACTTTTGTATGAGCTGGGGTCCGATGCTTTTCGGCCATCAAGATGCTGAAATCGCGGAAGCGGTCAAAGGGGCGCTTTCTCGGGGTTGGTCTTACGGCACGGCCGAGCCGTACTCTCTCGAACTTGCGGAGCTGATGACTTCTCATCTTCCTTGGGTTCAAAAGATTCGTTTTGTTAATTCAGGCACCGAGGCCGTTATGGCCGCATTGCGGTTGGCTCGCGCGGCCACGGGTCGGAGCAAAATCGTGAAATTTGATGGTTGCTATCACGGGCACGTCGATTCGATGTTGGTGCGCGCGGGGTCTGGGCTTGCTGAAATGGCGTCACCCGATAGCGCGGGGGTTTCGGCCAATGTGGCGAGTGAAACCATTGTTGTCCCTTTGAATGACTTAGCGGCACTTCAGGCGGCGTTTGATCATCATGGCAAAGAGATTGCGGCGGTGATTGTTGAGCCGGTTCCGGCCAATAACGGACTGCTTTTGCACACTGATCGATTTTTGCATCAAATGACCGAGATCGCACGAAAAGCGGGATCTTTAGTGATTTTTGACGAGGTGATCACGGGGTTTCGTGTGGCGTTCGGCGGCATGGCTGAGCGCACTCAGATCAAGCCGGATTTGGTGACCTACGGAAAGGTGATTGGCGGGGGCTTCCCGGTGGGAGCTTACGGCGGCCGCGCGGATTTGATGGACATGGTGGCGCCATCAGGGCCGGTTTATCAGGCTGGAACATTGAGTGCCAATCCCGTAGCGATGATGGCCGGTTTGGCGATGCTCAAAAAATTATTACGGGACAAGCCATACTCACTTCTCGAACAAAAAACCGAAATTTTGGCAGCCGCGCTTGAAAAAAAGGCTCGCGAAGTGGGCGCACAGGTTAAAGTGCAGCGCTACGCCTCGTTGTTTTGGGGAGTCATGGGCGAGGTGAACACTTCGGATGGAATGGTGCGGTCGATTGATCAAATTCCAGCGACTCAAAAAGAGCGATACGCGCGATCGTACCATGCGCTTTTGGAGCGGGGTATTTACCTGGCTCCGAGCGGATTTGAGGTTTCGTTTTTATCGACGGCGCATAGTGAAGCCCATTTTGAAAAACTCATTGTCGCTTTTGGAGATGCTTTAAAGAAATGAACCTACGGGGTGGTTTAGCTCGCGCGTCGCAGTGGCGTCTTAGGATGATGGTGGCAGCCCAAGTTCTTTGGCTTGCGGTCGTACTACTTTTGGGTGCCTGGTGGGGGCGACTCGTGCTCCAGCAGGCCGCTCGGATCGCGGATCTTGAAAATGCGGCGGGATTACCCTATGCTGTCGCGCAAGAGCACCTTTTTCGAACTCATCGCATGTTGTTTTGGGAGTCTGGCACTTATGTGGTTTTGCTTTTAGCGATTACGGCTCTGTTATTTTGGATTTATTGGCGAGACGCATTGAGGTCAAGAGGGGTTCACGCATTTTTTGCTTCGATGACGCATGAACTGAGAACTCCGTTGACGAGTATCCGGCTTCAGGCCGAGTCGATCGCGGAGAATCTTTCGGCGGACGTGACGCAAAAGCAGCTCGTTGAACGATTGCTCCAAGATACGATGCGTTTGGAAGGCCAGGTCGAAAGGACCCTCGAGTTGGCGCGAGTGGAAGGCGGAGGACCCGTATTTCCAGCGCCGATGGAACTCAAACCTTGGCTGGAACGCCTGGTTTCCAACTGGAAAGAGGCTTACGGGGAGCGGGTGCATTTTGAGACGTCCTTTGAGGACATAAGTGCAGAGGCGGATGCGACGGCCCTTCAAGTCGTGATGAAGAACCTTCTTGAAAATTCAATTCGTCATTCAAAAAAAGCTGAGCTTTCGGTGAGGCTTACGGCGCGAAGTCAAGAGGGCCAGATCTGTATTACTTTTCGTGACAACGGGGCGGGGTTTCACGGGGAAACACGAAAGCTAGGTAAAATATTTCAGAAGGGCGCGGGCTCCCACGGCGCGGGGGTTGGGCTTTACCTCATGAAAGTTTTGGTAGGGCAGATGGGGGGACGCGTGGTGTTTAACCCCGATCCTGGGTTTGAAACCACGGTTTGGCTCAAGGCGGCACCCAATGGCTGAACCGCGAATCACTCGGCTCTTAGTGGTTGAAGATGAGATCAATGTCGGCGCGACGCTCGTGGAGCGGCTTAAAAAAGAGACCTTTGACGTGACTTGGGCAAAGACCGCCGAAGAAGCGCTTTTCGAGGTGCGTGGTCGGCACTTTGATTTGGCGTTGATGGACGTGGGCCTCCCTGATGGATCGGGTTTTGACGTGGCTGCTGAACTGAGAAAACTGCACCCGACGACCGCCATAATTTTTATTACAGCTTTTGGGTCAGCCGAGGACAAAATTCGGGGTCTTGAGCTGGGGGCAGAGGACTATGTTGTTAAGCCGTTTCATCTCAGAGAACTGCTCTTGCGGGTTCAAAATGGGCTCAAAAGGGCGCGCTATTTAACGGCGGGTTTACTTGAGCCTAGCGCGCACGAGGCAGTCGTCGTGGGCCAAGCGTCCATCGATTTTACGCGATTTGAGGCGCACTCAAAGGGTGTCAAAACCTCGCTTACACATAAAGAAGTCGCGTTGCTTAAGTTTTTAGTCGACCGCCAGGGCAAAGTGGTGAGTCGGGATGAAATTTTGAATCAGGTTTGGTCAGAAGATGAATTTCCGACTTCGCGCACGGTCGATAATTTTATCATGAGACTCAGGCGGTTAGTTGAGGTGGACCCAGAAAATCCTCAACTCATTCGCAATATTCGTGGCGTCGGTTATCAATTGAATTTAGCTCCCATTAATTCAGGATCAGGAGAGGTAAAAAAATGAATCTATTTAATTTGACCATTCATCGTAAAAACACCACGCAACGTCCAGCGGTGTGGATGATGCGGCAAGCAGGTCGGTATCATTCGCATTATCAAAAGCTCAAAGAAAAACATTCTTTTATGGAGCTTTGCAAAATTCCGGAACTGGCCTGCGAAACCACGATGGGCCCCATTCGTGATTTTGATTTTGATGCGGCGATCTTGTTTTCGGATCTTTTGTTTCCGCTCGAAGTTCTGGGTACCGGTTTGAGGTATGATCCAGGTCCGAAGCTGGACTGGCATTTACGTGAAGTTGCGGATCTCAAAAAACTCAATTCAGGTGGCGTAAAGCTCGCAGAACAGCTTCAGTTTCAGGCAGATGCCATGAAGCTGATCCGAAAGGAGCTTCCAGCTTCGAAAGGGTTGCTTGGTTTTGTGGGGGGGCCTGCGACTCTTTTTGCCTATGCCGTGGAAGGCAGCCACTCGGGCGAATTGGTCTCGACCAAAGCGGGCTTGAGGGATGGTCGTTTTGAGGGATTCAACGAGTTGCTTTTGGATCTTTTGGCGGAGAATATGGCGCTCCAGGCAAGGGCGGGAGCGGATACAATCGTAGTGATGGACACTTGCGCGGGCGAACTGGATGTCGAGACTTATCGAAAATATGTCGTGCCGTCGCTTCGGGTGCTCTTTGAAAAATTTGTAGCCCTTTGTCCGGATACTCCGATTTCGTATTATTCCAAAAAAACAGGTCCTGCTCATTGGGAAGCGCTCAAAGGTCTTCCCATTGCGTGCAAGGGGATTGATTGGAATCATGAGATCGCCGATGTTCTTAGCGGTTGGAGTGCTCAGTGGGCCATTCAAGGAAATATCGACCCGAATTGGCTGTTTTTGGATTCAGCTGAACTGGAAAGTCGCCTGAGGGCTGTGTTTATGCGGGTCAAGGCCCTTCCCAGAGAGCTTCGAAAGGGTTGGGTCTGTGGTCTGGGCCATGGCATTCTTCCGAAGACTCCAGAAAGTAATGTGCGTCTATTTGTTCGTCTTGAGCGAGAAATTTTTGGACAGGAGTGACCTATGACTCACCCGGCCTCAGCGCTTCTAAAAAAATATAATGTTCCTGGCCCCCGTTATACGAGCTATCCCACCGTGCCCTATTGGACGGATAATCCTACCGACGCGCAGTGGATTGAAAGTATTGCGCTAGCACTGGACGAAAGCTCGGCGCAAGGGATCGGGGCGGCGTTATACATTCATATTCCTTTTTGCAAAGCTCTTTGCACCTATTGTGGTTGCAACACCCGGATTTCGCGCAATAACTCGGTCGGGCTTCCTTACATTCATATCCTACTCAAGGAGTGGGATATGTACCTCTCCCGCCTGGGACGAAAGGTTTCAATCTCAGAAATTCATTTGGGTGGAGGGACTCCCACTTTTCTCTCTCCTGAGGAACTTCACGAGCTTTTGACTGGAATTCTTTCCAAGGCGAGTGTGAGCAAGGACGCCGAGTTTTCGCTGGAAGCGGATCCACGGGTAACGACACGGGAGCATTTGGCTGTTTTGGCTAAGTTGGGTTTTCGTCGTCTGAGTTTGGGGATTCAAGATTTTGATCCCAAGGTGCAGGACATTGTTCATCGCGTTCAGAGCGAAGACCAGGTTCGTGCTGTTACTGAAATGGCCCGGGAGTTAGGGTATAATGGCGTTAATTATGACTTGATCTATGGTCTACCCTTTCAAACTAAGCATAGTGTGCGCTCCACGATCGAGGCAGTGCGGCGGCTCAGGCCGGATCGAATTGCATTTTATGCCTATGCGCACGTACCTTGGATCAAACCGGGTCAAAGGCGCTTTACCGAGGCCGACCTTCCGAGTGGGGATGAAAAACGAGCTCTTTATGAACTCGGCCGGGAAATCTTAGAGGAAGTCGGATATCGCGAAATTGGAATGGACCACTTCGCGTTAGAGACCGATTCGCTTTGGAAGGCGTCGATCGAGGGCACGTTACACCGTAATTTTATGGGTTACACTTCGCGCATGGTGGCTCCGCAAATTGGGCTAGGAGTTTCGTCGATCGGAGATTCGTGGCGAGTTTTTGCGCAAAATGAAAAGCTTCTGGAGACTTATCAGACCCGGGTTGAAAAGGGCGAGCTTCCGATTCTTCGGGGACATGTTCTCAATGAGGAAGACCGGATTTTAAGACGCCATGTTCTGAATCTCATGACTCGGTTCAAAACAGATTGGAGTCAGGGGGAATTCTATACGCCCCACCTTGAAACGGTCGCTGACCGCTTGCGTGAACTCGCAAGCGATGGCCTAGTGGTGCTCGGAAAACACTCATGCGAGGTCACTCCGAAGGGCCGACCCTTTTTGCGTAATGTCTGCATGGCCTTGGATGCACGCCTCGTTCGGCAAGCGCCAGCTACTCAGTTATTTAGCAAGACCATTTGAGTTTTAGATACATCTCATGAGGAGCACTTATGCTTGGAACCCTTGATCCTCAACATCGCCAAGTCACCGTTGTGGGGGCAGGAATGGCGGGACTTCTTGCCGCTGATGCCCTCGATCTTGCCGGCTACGAAGTCACTCTGCTGGAGGCCGCTGATCGGTGCGGCGGATTGATTCGTACACGGCAAACGGAATGGGGTATCTCGGAGTCGGGTGCCCACTCTTTGCAGGCCACCCCTGCGGTGATTGACCTTTGTGGGCGCTTGAAGGTGGAACTTTGTCCAGTGCGGAAGGAATCGCGGGCCCGATATATTTGGCGGCAGGGTCGGCTTCGAAAATTTCCACTTTCGTTTGCTGAGGCTGTTCGTGCTCTTTTTCGGGCCTATTTTGTGCGGGCGGATCGGAGTATCGCGCCCGAGGATGTAACTCTTGAGCAGTGGGCGAGAAGGCATCTGGGAGAGGCGGCCCTTAAGTTTTTGATCGTGCCTTTTGTGCGTGGAATTTATGGTGCCCGTCCGTCTGAGATCAATGTTTCCATGGCATTTCCGGTCTTGGTGGTTCCGCGGGGCCATTCGCTTTTGAGCTGGGCATTGCATAAATTTCGTTCGAGGCGCTCCGGCCGTACCAAACGTCCGGTGATGGTGGCGCCGCTGGGGGGGATGGGGGCCATTGTCGTGGCACTTGAGGCCAGTTTGCGGAAACGATTGGGGAATCGTTTTCAATTGGGCGTTAAAGTAAAGAATCTTCCGCAGACGCCTAACCTGGTTTTGTGTGTTCCTGCGGCCCCGGCGGCGGATTTGCTGCAAAATGCGGATCCGTCGCTTGCTGCTGCCTTGCGTGGGATCGTCTATACGTCGATGGTGAGTGTGACGGCTTTTGTGGAGGCGCAGGCTTTTGCCGAAGTGCCGCGCGGAGTGGGGGTCCTTTTACCCGAGGGGACGGAGCGAAAGGCGCTGGGTGTGCTTTTTAATTCGAGTTCATTTCCGGGGCGGGTCAAAGATGAGGCTCAATGGACTTCTTTTACTCTCATGATGGGCGGAAGCGCGCGGCCGGATTTTGTATCGGCCTCGGACGTAGAGGTAGCGGCAACCGTGCGCACCGATTTGGAAGCGGTGCTGGATTTGGCGCCTGGCGCAAAGATTTCGCCCCTGATTCACAAGTGGCCTCGGGCGGTTCCTCAGTACGGCGGCCAGTTGCGAAAAGCGTGGGACGCAGCTCAGCAGGGTTGGTGTTCACAGCCTGGGCGGGTTTTGTTTGGAAATTATACAGGGCAGGTGAGCACGCGGGGGCTGATCGAATCCGTTGAAAACTGGGGCTCTCATAATAATTGATTAGTGAATCGCGCCGGTTCAGCCGTAAAATAAAGGCGTGAAAAGCACAAAAGACCCAGGTTCCCCAGGTTGGATCGTCCATAAATTCGGAGGTACCAGCGTGGCCGATGCCTCTCGGTATCGAAAAGTCGCGCAGGTCCTAGTTAACGAGCCTGGAGCGTAGAAACTGATTGTTGTTTCGGCGATGGCGGGCGTTACCGACAAACTCATCGAGCTTGCTGAATTAGCTAAAAAGCAGGACGCCTCCTATAAGGTCAAACTTGAAGAACTCAAGACCAAACATTTTGATACGCTCCGTGAGCTCGGACTAACCGAGGTCGGCTCGCAGATCGAGGGTGATTTTTCCAATCTGCAGGATGTTTTGAGAGCGATTTGGATTGGACGAGACTATTCAGAAGCCACTCTAGAACTCATCGCAGGCCATGGCGAGGTTTGGTCAGCGCAAATTCTCCAAGCCCATTTAGCGGCGCTTAACGTGGCATCTGGCGCACCGTTAGGAGCGCCCCCGCGTTCCCGATGGCTCGATGCTCGCCAAGTCTTGGTTGTTCGCCCGGGCGAGACCGGCCCAGCGGTGGATTGGGAGGTTTCGGAGGCGCGATTTCTTAACTGGCTTCAACAAGACCCCACTTCCTGGGTTGTTGTCACCGGTTATGTCGCCTCGACCCCCGAAGGGGTCGCTACAACGTTGAAACGCAACGGAAGTGACTTTTCCGCCTCCATTTTTGGGCGTCTAGCGGATGCCTCGGCCATTATTATTTGGACCGACGTTGACGGCGTGCTGAGTGCGGACCCCAGGCCAGTTCGGAGCATTCAATTTGTTTTGCCGTTCCAGAGGCGCAGGGTGACCTGGCTCGCGGCACGGTTGAGAAGGCTTTTTTTTCAGAAATTCATCATGGACAAATCCAACAAATTCAGTGTCTGCAAGGGTGCGCTATTTTGGCAGCGGTCGGGGATGATATGGTTCATATGCCCGGAGTGTCCGCCAAGTTTTTTGGCGCACTTGGAAAGGCCGGAATCAATATTCGCGCCATAGCCCAGGGTTCGTCTGAGCGAAATATTTCAGTGGTCATTGACGCTCAGGACTCGACGCGCGCCCTCCGAGCCGTTCATGCGGGGCTTTATCTCTCTGACCAGACCCTTTCCGTGGGCATTATCGGTCCGGGTCTCATTGGCCAGGCGTTGCTCAAACAGCTGGAAACGCAAGCGGCCGTTCTGAAGACTGAGTCGCATATCGATCTTCGGGTGCGCGGGATCATGAATTCATCACGAATGCTGTTGAACGACCCAAAGGAGGGTCCGCGCATCGAGCTCAATACCTGGAAGGAACGTTTTGAAAATACGTCAAAACCCGCCGATTTAGAGGTGTTTGTTTCGCACATTCAGGCTGATCATCTGCCCCATTGTGTCCTCATTGATTGCACCTCCAGCGAACAAGTGGCCGCGCGCTACCCTGAGTGGCTTTCGCGAGGGATCCATGTCATTACCCCCAACAAAAAGGCCAATTCGCGCGATGGGGGCTTTTATAAGCGGCTTCGAAAATTGGGACGAAACACCAATACTCATTATCTCTACGAAGCCACCGTCGGAGCCGGACTTCCGGTGATAACCACGTTAAGAGATCTCATTCAGACGGGTGATCGAATTCTTGAAATTGAAGGTGTACTCTCTGGAACGCTTTCTTATTTATTCAATTCGTTTGATGGAAAGAAACCCTTTTCGGAGATTGTTCAGGAAGCGCAAAAAAAGGGATTTACGGAGCCTGATCCCCGCGACGATCTGTCGGGTCGGGATGTGGCCCGCAAACTGATTATTTTGGCGCGTGAAATTGGATTGGAGTTGGAACTCGACCAGATCTCCGTTCAAAGCCTTGTTCCTCTGCCCCTTCAACAAGCTTCGACGGTCGACGAATTCTTGAAGCGGTTGCCGGAATTTGACGTCTCATTTGAGAGCCTGCGACGGGAGGCTGCGCGCGACGGGGAGGTCCTTCGTTACGTCGGATCGGTGCGGGCCCAAGGCCCCTCAACCGTGGAGTTGAAGCGCTATCCCCTTTCGCATCCTTTTGCGCGCATTTCTAAAAGTGACAATATCATCGCCTTTCGTACGGTTCGCTACGTTGAGCAGCCTCTGATTGTTCAGGGACCTGGGGCGGGTCCCGAGGTTACGGCCGGCGGAGTTTTTGCGGACCTTTTACGGCTGACGGCGTATCTAGGAGGCATGGTATGAGCCCGCGGTCTCAGTCCCATCCTCTGGAAGTGACCGCATTTGCTCCGGCGACGGTGGCGAATGTCGCGGTTGGGTTTGATATCCTGGGTTTTCCTTTTGAGCAAGTGGGGGATCACGTTACAGTCGAACGGTTAGACTCCTACAAAGACGTCATCGTTGAAAAGATTTCTGGAGTGGTCGTGGATATCCCCAAAGATCCGGCCAAAAACACCGCGTCGGTGGCGTTGCGTACGATGATCAGCGCGCTCAAGCTCCCTTTTGGTTTTCGAGTGTCTATTAAAAAGGGAATTCCTTTGGGTTCTGGAATGGGTGGATCCGCTGCAAGCGCGGTAGGCGCCGTCGTGGCCGCGAATGCTTTGCTTGACCAATCGGTAGCGAATGATCGACTTTTGCACTTTGCGCTGGCGGGCGAGGCTGCAGCGAGTGGAGATTTGCACGCGGATAATATTGCGCCCTGTCTTTACGGCGGGCTCACTCTCGTGCTTTCGACCGCTCCCGCGCAGATCATTCAAATTCCGCTGCCTGATGGGATTGTGTGCGTTTTGGTTAAGCCGCATATCAAAATTGAAACTCGTCACGCCCGTTCCATTCTCAAACCTCAAATTTTACTTTCGGAACATGTGCGACAATCCGCACATCTGGGTGCTTTCATAGCGGCGTGTTTCAGGTCGGATCATGCCCTCATTAAAGCCTCTTTAGTGGATTCGTTGATCGAACCTCAGCGCGCGAGCATGATTCCTGGATTTCATGATGCAAAAAGCGCAGCCCTAGCTCAGGGTGCGTTGGGCTTTTCGATTTCAGGATCGGGTCCCTGTGTTTTTGCCTGGGCCGATTCTTCCCCGACTGCGCAAAAGGTGAGCGATGCGATTCAAGTCGCATTTAAGGGTTTTGGACTTACCTCGGACGCTTGGATAGGTCCGTTGGGTAAAAAGGGTGCAAGGGTGGTCGAATGAGGTTTGTCAGTACGCGCGCCGAAGCGGCAGGAGTCTCCTTGCATCAGGCCATCGAAGAGGGTTTAGCCTCGGACGGTGGGCTTTACGTTCCTGAGAGTTTTCCGAGCATTGCGCGGCCCGCTTCTTATTTGGATTGCGCGCAGCTCAGTTTAGTGGAGCTGGCGCAAAAGGTTCTCTGGCCATTTTTTGAGCAGGACGCCGTTTTAGGGGAACATCTTGAGTTGTTATGTAAAAATGCTTTCAATTTTCCGATCCCGCTCCAAACGCTTTATGGCAAAGAAGATACTGCGGTTCTGGAGCTTTTTCATGGCCCTACTTCGGCCTTTAAAGATGTCGGGGCCAGGTTTTTAGCGGAGTGCTTTGCAATCATGCCGACTGCGCTTCAAGGAGGCATCCGAAGCGTGTATGTCGCGACTTCTGGCGACACGGGCGGAGCGGTAGCTTCGGCATTTTTTGAAAAGCCAAATACTGAGGTCGTCATTTTGTTTCCCAAGGACGGGGTTTCGCCGCTTCAGCAACAACAGCTCACTTGTTGGGGAAAAAACGTTCGAGCGTACGCGGTTCAGGGTCAGTTTGATGATTGCCAGCGGCTGGTTAAAGCCGCATTCTTGGCACGGCCTACGGGGCGTCACCTCACGTCGGCCAATAGTATCAATATTGGACGGCTTTTGCCGCAGATGGTTTACTTTGCCTGGGCCAGCCTCGCCTATTTTGGTCGGACCGGGCAGAAGCCGGGCTTGGTCATTCCCTCCGGCAATGTCGGCAATGCTTTGGCGGCGCTTTGGGCGCGGCAAATGGGATTTCCCATTCGCGAGGTCTGTTTATCGACTAATGCAAATCGGGTGGTCTCTGATTATTTAGCGAGCGGAAAATTCGAGCCCAGGGCCTCGATCAAGACGTTGGCTAATGCCATGGACGTGGGTAACCCGAGTAATCTTGAGCGCCTCATCCGTTTACCCGTGAGGGCGATCTCCGTCAGCGATGATGAGATTCGGCAGGCGATCTTAAGGGGGCTCGAGTATCATGGGCAGATTTTTTGCCCCCACACGGCGACCGCTTACCATGCCCGGAGTTGTTTGGAGTCTGCGCACTGGATTTTGGTGGCAACCGCGCATCCGGCTAAATTCAGTGATATTGTGGAGCCGCTCATTCAAAAGACCATACCCATGCCGCCCCAGCTTGCGTCTTTACTGAAGCGTCCCAGTCATTATGAGGAAATCCCGGCTCAATTGGACATGGCGCGTTTGTTAGGGCTATAATCGTTTTAATCATGGTAAGCGACGCGTCCCAAGAATGGTTTTTGGAAATCGGTGAAAAGAAGACGGGTCCTTTTACCACTGAGCAAGTTTTGGGTTTGCTGGCTGACAAAGAAATTAGCGAACAGCAACGGGTTACTTCTGGGTTACCGGACTCAGTTTGGATCTCAGTCGGTGAGTTTGCCAGGATTCGCACACCTAAACCATTTACGCCGCCCCCTAGGCCTTCAGATCTGGTGTTATCGACTGATTCATCACACTCGTCCTCTTCCGCGAATTTTATCCCTTCGGCCCAGGATGATCCGGCGATCAGCCTTTTTGATGCGCTTCAGGCAGCAAAAGAACGAAAACCCCAGTCCGGAGCGAGAGCTCTTCCGCCAGAGAGTGTGCATCTCACTCCTCACCCTTTTAGTTTGGATCGGATTCCTAAAAGGGCTTGGGTGGTGGTTGGTATTGGGCTTCTTTTTTTTGGTGCGGCACTTTTGATGACGCGATACATCAAGGGCCGAATTTCCAGTCAGCCCGATGCGGCGCAGCGCGCAGTTGTTAGTCCTTCGCAAACTTTGAATGCTTCCGCCGGCCCTGGTGGAAGTCCAATGGTAAAGCAAGATAACTCCTCACTAATCAACAAGATACACAGCGCCCCCCCCCCTCCGCCGCCCCCTTCTACTTTAGGTGAATATGAGGCTCCACCCGAGCCCCCCCCTCCTTTAGAAGCAGAACCGGCGCATCCTCCCCAACCCCCTATTCCAGGGGAGCCAGCCCTAGCACCCATGGATGGAGGAGGTCCGCCTGAGCCGCTCCCTCCGCCCCCTGGTCCGCTCGAATAAATCCAGCCCGTTTTTTTGAGAATCTGAGTATAACGAATTTCATGAAGGGCATTCTCATTGCTTTCGAGGGCACCGAAGGTGCGGGTAAATCCACGCTGATTCATGCGGTGGGCGCTCAGCTCAAGCGTTTGCGAGGATCGCGTAACGTCGTGATCACCCGCGAACCTGGCGGCACGCCGGTGGCCGAAAAAATTCGGACTATTATTCTTGAGCACTCAATGGACCCGTGGACGGAGCTTTTTCTTTACGAAGCTGCCCGCGCCGAGCATCTCGCGCACACCATCCGTCCGGCCATTCAAGCGGGCAAAATCGTTCTTTGCGATCGCTTTACCGACTCGACGCTTGCCTATCAGGCGTTTGCTCGGGGGCTCCCTTGGAAAGAGGTCCACGCCCTCAATCAAACCGCTACTCGTGGAATTTCGCCTCATCTGACTGTTCTTCTGGATATTGACCCAGCCGTTGGCCTCAAGCGAGCGAAAGTTCGCACGCGATTTGAGGCGGAAGGTGTGGAGTTTCAAAAGAAGGTCAGGCGAGGGTTTTTAAAAGCTCGTCGAGAAAACCCTGATCGTTGGCTCACGCTGTCTGCCATGTCCGGAACCCCGGAACAATTGGCTGAAAAAGTTTTGAAGTGCCTGGAAGGGAAGAAGTGGCTAAAAAACCGTTAAAAGAAGCAAAGCAAAAAATTCCGGGTATTTTACCAGTTCCCGCGCCAGTCATTGATCATCACGGCCCTCATCTCTTCGGCCCGATGCAAGAGTGGTCTGCACAAGGTCGAGTGCCACCGGTGCTTTTGATGACAGGCACGGCGGGCTCGGGCAAACGCCAACTCGCCTATTGGCTGGCGCAATGGATTTTGTGCCAAAAAAGCGTCTTTTCAAAAATCGCTTCAACCACGGCAGTCGTTTCTGCCGAGGGAGGCGAATCGGACATGTTCTCTGGCGGGCTTTTCGGAGAACCACCTGCCCCAGCTCAAGAAGAGGTGACACCCAGCCATGCTCATCAACAACCGTGTGGCGAGTGTTCGAGCTGTCATCGCGCTATTCAGGGCAACTGGGTCGATTTTACGGAAATTCTTGCCGAAGACGCGGATGGCGAAACTTCGGGTTCTGGCACCCTAAAAGTCGATCAGTTTCGGAAGATCAAAGCGAGCTTGGGTTTTGGCGCGCACGAAGGGCCCTATCGCATTATTTTGATCCCGAACGCGGATCGAATGACCCCGCAGGCGGCCAACTCCGTCCTCAAATTGTTAGAAGAGCCACCTCCGGGGTGGGTTTTCTTTTTGACCGCGAGTGACCCCACCTTGGTTCTGCCGACTATTTTGTCCCGGTGCCAATCTTTGAGACTGCGGCCGTTCTCTTCAGCCACGATTCGTGAGTTGCTTTCGCTGGAGGAGATAGATCCCCAACGCGCCGCTGTTTGCGCTGAGCTCGCGCAGGGGAGTTGGTCAAAAGCGCTCTCACTGGCGGGGGACGAAGGCTGGGGACACCGGCAAACACTTTTCTGTTTTCTGAAAAATCCGGCCGAAAAAATCAATACTCTCGTGGACTGGGCTTCGAGCGCGCCGAATCAGTTTCCGTTATTGGTCGACCAACTCGAGCAACTCACCTCTGATCTGATTCGCTGGAGCGTGAGCCGGGAAGTTCAGCGGCCCGAAAGTTTTCCGTGGTCCAATAGCGATGGAAAAACGGCGCTCATTGCTCACGCGACAGCAGTAAGTCGCCGTCATGGAAATGTCGATCGTGCACGCGATTTTTGGTTGGATCGTGCTGAGCGTCTGGCGGAAGTGCGCCAAGAATCCCTCGCTCCGCTCAATCGTAAAATTCTCATTCAAGATCTTCTTCTCCCTTGGGTAAACGCCGTATAAAATAGAAGTTCGATGATCTCAATACATGGCCTTGGAAAGCAGTTCGACGGAACTTGGGTATTTCGCGGCCTCCATTTGACCGTGGCCCCCAAAGAATCAGTGGTTCTCATCGGGCCATCGGGGGCCGGGAAAAGTATCTTGCTCAAAGTGATTGCGGGTCTTTTGCCCCAGGACGAGGGTTCAGTCAACATCGGCACCCACAATGTCGGAATGCTCTTTCAAAAAAATGCGCTTTTCGATTCATTGACCTGCGAAGAAAATTTGCTTTTTCCGCTCAAAGAACGAAAAGGAATCATCGGCGCCGCGGCCAAGGAGCGTGCGGCTCAGTTTCTCACCGCGGTGGGGCTCAAGGGGACCGAAAATCTTTTTCCCGACGAAATTTCGGGCGGTATGCAAAAGCGTCTCGGTATTGCCCGTGCTTTGATTGTCGAACCCCAAGTTATTCTTTATGACGAACCCACGGCCGGGCTCGATCCGATTACTTCGCGAACCATCGCCGACTTGATTTGTGAGCTTCGAGCGCAAGGGGGAAGTACTTTGCTCACCGTCACCAATGATATGCAACGCGCCTATCAGCTGGGCGATCGGGTTTGTCTTCTCGCGCAAGGCGCACTAATCGAAGGCGGGACCCCCGCGCAAGTTCAAGCCACACAGGATCCGGCGATTCGGCAATTTATATACGGACTCAAAGAAGGTCCGCTGACATCGGGGTTAGTGTGATCAAATTTGAAAATGTCACTAAGGCATTCGGACCCAAAACGATTTTGAAGAACGTCTCCTTTGAAGTCGCGACGGGCGAGATTCTTTTTATTTTGGGAAAAAGTGGCATGGGCAAGTCCGTCACGCTTAAGCATATTGTGGGCGTGCTCAAGCCTGACCAGGGGCATGTTTGGGTGGAGGGCAAGGATGTTACCCTCATGGATGATGAAAAACTCGCGGAGGTCCGCCGTAAATGTGGCATGGTGTTTCAGCATCCTGCACTCTTGGATTCGCTTTCAGTTTATCACAATGTTTCTTTTGGTCTTAGAACCCCTCAATACACACGAGCCCTCAAGCGGCCCCTTTCTGAAGCAGAAATTTTAAAAATAGTTCTACAAAAACTCCGTCTTGTTAATCTCGGGGAGGACATTCTCAATCGTATGCCTCCTGAGTTATCTTATGGGATGCAAAAACGTGTTTCCCTGGCCCGTACGCTTGCCCCCGCGCCGAGCTATCTTCTCTTTGACGAACCCACTACTGGTTTGGACCCCATCACGACCAATGCGGTTAACGAGTTGATTTTTGAACTGTCGCGCTCTCTCAAGGTGACGAGCGTGGTGGTGTCCCACGATATGGCGTGTGCCCTCAAAATTGCTGATCGTATCTTGATTTTGGATCAAGGTGGCATTCTAGCGATCAACACGGTGCCTGAAATTAAACGCTCAAAAGAGCCCCTGATCAGGGATTTTTTGTCGGAAACGTTGGCATTATTACCGCCCGAAGAAAGGGGATAAAATGGGGCGTGCCCTGGGTAAATATATTCATCATTTTTTGCATGAACTGGGGGCCATGGCGCTGTTTTTTCATCAAATCGCGCGGGCTTTCCTTTATACCGAGGGAAACTTTAAACCGATCATGCAGCAAATTGCCTATGTTTCGATTCGCTCCCTTCCGACCGTCGCCTTTGCGGGGGTGTTTGTGGGTGCGATTCTCGTGCTTCAATTCAATCAGATCTTGGCCGAATATGATGCTCAGAGTTTTTTGGGAGGGCTCAACACCTCGAGTGTCGTGCGTGAGGTAGGACCGCTTATCATTTCTTTTTTGTTGGCGGGGAAAATCGGTGCTTATACCGCCGCCGAATTAGGAACCATGCGGGTCACGGAGCAGATCGACGCGATTCAGTGCTTGGGCACAAACCCCATTCAATATCTGATCGTCCCTCGCTTTATCGGTATTGTTATTTCAAGCGTTATTTTGTTGTTGATTGGTCTTCTGATCTCGATTGGCGGCGCAATGGTGGTAGCGAATACCCTCTGTGGAATCAATTTTTTACAATTTGCGACGAGCATCCCACGTTTTACGGATGGATGGACTCTGGCAGGAGGGCTATTTAAATCCTCGGTGTACGGAACGATTGTCGCAGGCGTTGCTTGCCATCAGGGTTATACGGCGTCTGGTGGTGCGCGGGGGGTAGGTAAGGCGGTGACGTTAGCTGCGGTTTATACCAATTTTTATATTGTCATCGCCAACTTCGTCACCAGTCACATTGTTGATACGGTTTCTGAGATTGGCCGCGCTTGGATGGGGGGCGGTTCATGAAGGCGTCCGCATTAGTACGCGAGCAATACCTCACTATTTGCGATATCTTTGCGCTTTTTGCGCAGGTTTTCGTGCGTGTGATTGATTTTCGGCGATGGCGTCTCGCGGAAATCAACGACAACATTGTCAAAATCGGGGTGGCAAGTCTTCCGGTGATCGCGGTTTCCACCACTTTTGCGGGCCTGGTGGTCACCAATGAAATCGCTTGGCATTTGGAACACGCACTTCATACCGTATCGATGATTCCTGGTTTTACCGGCCAATTTATTTTGCGCGAGCTGGGCATTGCGATTCCGTCCCTTTTGATTGTCTCTAAAGTCGGCGCGGCAATCACGGCCGAGGTCGGCTCCATGAAGGTGACTGAACAAATTGATGCGCTCAAGCTTTTGGGAATAGATCCGGTGGATTATTTGGTTTTTCCAAAGTTTGTGGCGTCCATTATTTCATGCGCGTGTCTGGTGATGATCGCAAGCGCCGTGACTCTGGCGTGCGCTATTTTAGTGGCGATCACCCACTATAATTTTGGGTTCGGCGAATACATGAATGCTCTCCGTCACTTTGTTGGCGTCAAAGACATTGCCTGTCTCTTAGTCAAAGGCGTGGTGTTTGGGGCGGTGATTCCCGTGATTTCGTGCGTGTATGGCTTTCGATGCCGAGGGGGGGCGGAGGGAGTAGGGACCGCCACGACCAATTCGGTGGTTTCTTCGACGATGGCGGTGATTACCCTCGATTTTATTCTGACTTTTGTATTCACCCGAGTTTTTTAAATGCGTTACAATGAAATAACAAACTTATGAAAGTATCGAACGAAGCAAAAGTGGGCGGGTTGATCCTGGTGACGGCATGTATCGCAGCCGGGTTCGCTTGGGTCATAGGAATCCAAAATCCATTCAATACCTCGATGGAATATTATGTGACCTATAACTTTGCCGGGGGGATTGAAGTTGGCTCTCCGGTGCGGGTTTCTGGAATCAAGGTGGGGAAAGTCGAGAAGATCGATTTTTTCGTGCCGGCGGATTCGAAGGCGATCGCCCTTAAGGAACCCGGGTCAGCAGAAACGGGCGATGACAAGGCTATTACTCCGCTTCGCGTGAAAATTTCGGTTCGAAAGGATGCCGCCCGCGGAATCCGCAAGGATAGTCGCTTTTACATTAATTTGGCTGGGCTCATCGGCGAACGCTATGTCGAGGTCACCCCCGGACATCTGAGTGTTGCTGCGCTTGACTCCGGTGCGGTGGTGGCGGGCGTGGATCCGCCGCGAATCGATCAGCTCATTTCGCAGAGTTTTGATCTGGCGGGAAAAATTAAAGACATCATCGATGAGAATAAGGGCGATATTACGCGCTCGATTGAGCTGCTTTATAAGTTGAGTGGCAATCTCAATCAGACACTTTCGTGGATTGATAAGAGCAAGGTTTTTAAGACGGATCTTTCGAAGTTGATTGAGAACTTAATTCAGATCACCTCGGACGTACGGGTGATTAGTGATAAGGCGCATACTCCTGAGGGCGAGAAAACTCTCAAATTGCTCCATGAGCTTTTGTGGCGTCTTGAGCCGCTGGATTCGAAGGTGATTCGGCAGTTCCTACAAAAAGAAGGCGTGAAAGTGCAGATGTTCTAAAGTGCCTATTTAGGACATTTATGTGTAATTTTGGTCGTTAAGTGTCCTATTTAGGACTATTATTACAGCTTGCAAAGTCTGAAGGCTCTTAGACACCTTGAGACGGGGCAAGGCGCTACGGTCAAAACGCTTATTCGTGTGATCCGCGCGAAACGCCTGTGATCATGAAGCAGGTTCGTGATGCTATTAAAGTGTGGCCAGTGCTAGCAAAAAGCGCTGGCGTATGTAAAAAAGAGATCGATCATATCAAGAACCTTCATCTTTTGTTGAGATAGTGAATGTATGAAATCTGCAAAAATTGCAATCTCCCTAAATCAGAAGACACTCAACCGAGTGGATCGATTGGTGAAACGAAAGGTGTTTGCTAGCCGCAGCGCCGCGATTCAATCGGCTCTGGAGATGGACCTTGACCGTCGCGAACGAAATCGGCTCGCCGAAGAGTTCGCAAAGCTCGACCCACAAGCTGAAGCCGCAATGGCAGAAGAAGGACTTGAAGAGGATCTTAAGCAATGGCCCGAATACTAAGACGGATTGCGAGAGATCCTTTCGAATTGAAAAACTGAATTCGAAATGGTTTAGACACGTTGTCAGTCAAATTCCTTGATCTTGCAGTCAATCATCGGATCGGGCAAAAGCACTGTTCTTTCGGTGGGACGAAATATTTCGCAACGGACAGGAACCTTCCTTAAGGTGCGGTACTGTTCTTTAGCTCCGTCTTTTCCCAAAATCTCGACCTCGTAAATACGTTGATCATACCAGCCATTTTTAAACTTTCGAATCTGGGGTCTTGTGCTGATGAGTTCGGCAGTCCCGACGGATAGACTTTTCTGCGGCAACTTCCGGTGCAATTCTTCTATCCCCGTTGGATTACCATAGAAGTCTAACGTGTCATCCACGAGCGTCCGTCGCAGAAGCGTGACGTCTCGGCGACTCATTGCGTTTAAGGCAGTGCCGACAACCTCTGTGGGGGAGTCAGTGTTTTGATAGGCTGAGATCCCGCGATCAACCCATCCTGGCTGATTATAATTTCTCCCGAAAAGTTGATCAGCAGCGAAGTAACGGGGAAGATGTGACATGATCTTTGATCCCGTTGTTGGGTTCACCAGGTCGTAAATCAAAGGCGTTATAGGATCATCCGACATAAAGCCTTTGGATTTTGTTACTAGAAGACCAAGACCGGACGGGGGCTTCTCCTTGATGTATTTTCGCAGTACATCCATATAATGGCCCATACTGTTGCAGCTAGCGAGCATCAATATTTGATATTTTTGTGGGGCAAAGGGTTGGGCATCAAAGCCAAGCCAGGATTCGCCCACTTTTTTAAATGGCGTCCCTTTTGTGCCACTCATGGCATCAAAACCCAGGTCAGGAAAGCCATGACCGGTTCTGGTATGCCCATCGTAAATAATAACATCGTCCGAACGTAGCGCGGCGAGAAAACGTTGTTTCAGTGAAGACGTGCCGTCGCTAGTGATACTAGGGTAAATAAACTGAATGCGAACTTTGATTGTTTTACCCTTATGTACAAAAGAGCCCTCGATGACCTCCGCACCTGTCTTCCGAGAGGTTTGTCGAAATGAAGTGTTCGCAAGAATTGATGGGATATGGTCGTGCATCACCCTTTGGGAAGCCGTCAAGGACACACTGGTGGGGAGACTCGTCGTCAGTGGCCCAATGGGCAGTAAGCCGTACGAATTCCAGAAATTAATCACGCCATTTAATACAGGAATTTCGGTGAACGCTTTATAGGCAGAGTCGCTCAGCGCAATCGTGATATCTAATCGTCCGTCCTCAAAAATCTTGTCATAATAGGCAATCGCACGGTCCTCTTCATTGAGGGCCGCAGCCACCTGGGCAAAATCGCGAAAATCCTGTGCTAGGTTTCTAGATCGTGGACAGTCTGCAAAGGCGGGTCGCCCTGGAGACCCAAGAATGATCATTAAAGAATATATGATCCAAATGCCGGCCCACATACAATGATGTTATCCCATGGTCGTTTTAGGTGCAAACCGAGTTTGCTGGGCAAGTTTGTCCTCATATTCTGTGTGGCCATTTCATCAGTCTAAACGCCCTCAAGCTATGGCGACTTTTTTCCCCCTAAACCACAAACCAATCACAATTAAAATTCACCAACTCTTCTTCCTTCGAATCCGTCACGACCTTTCGACTTTGATCGATCAGTCGCAAAAGATCATCTTTGATTCGCTCGTAGTCTTCCCGACTCATCGAATGCACCGCCGTATAGTGAAGACTTCCGGGCTGATGCAGTTGCGCACTCAAAGCGGCCCTTTGACGCCAATTGCTGTGATTCATGACATTGAGCAAGGACTCCTTCGGAAGGTGAATTTGAGCTTGAGTGGCCAACCAACGCCCCGAGTGAAACCGAACCAATCCCATCGCTTCTAAGCGAATCAGTGATTCTTCAACAAAGCTTTCAGGAAGAAATAACCGCTGGGCCATGGCCCTCACCGTTTGAAAAGCCGGAATAGTCGTTAAAATATGAATCGCGCTATAACACCAATTTGAATAGTACTGAACTTCCCTCACCCCTTCGGCGACCCTCGGTTGGTTAAATCGATCCGCCAAATTTTCTGCTCGCTTTTTCATTTGCTCGAGACGCTGGGCAATCAACCCCTTTAGCGCCCGAGTGCCGGCCCGAGCCAGATGAACCAACTCCAGAAAATAATCCCGTTCGTTTTCACCTAATCCCCAAAACGAACAAAGACCCAAGGCATGATCAGGGGTCAATTGGACCGTTCCATGAAGGAGCTGGGAAAGGTAGGACATCTGGCAACCGGCAGCCTCCGCAAGGCGAGACCGATAGCCTCGTTCGGCACTATGTGCTTGAATTTGCGCATGAATATACTCTTTATAATCCGTGAACGAATACGGAGATATCACGTTGGGTCCTTTATAATTTAGAAACGAACTCCTATTTATTTTATAAAACTTATGTATTTAAGCAAGGTTTTTTCGTCTATATACTCAATCAATAGAGTCGGTTGTTTAAAATACCAAAACAGTATGGTATTAACCCAACGACGGAAAGATGCTTATGAAAACTAAAAACATGCCCCTGACCGGATCACTTTTTGGATTAGCCCTCACTCTCTTGACCCTCTCCTCCAGTCCTTCCAGTTTTGCTGGAGGAACTTCGAGCGGAGGAGGAGGAACGGAGGCGACCCTTTTTGGAATGTTACCCAAAAGCATTTCATACCGAGTTCAAGTGAACTTCAATATTCCTGAAGAATACATTCACAACAGACCACTGGTTGAGAAATCTTGGTGCAGTCTAGCCATGTGCTACCATGCGCCCGATCAAATGATCTTTGATACCCTCATTCAACTGGTGGGTGGTCCCGACGGATTTCTTTACGCGGTCGAAGGATACCAGGCGATGTATCTCCTCGATGGAAAATGGAAAAAGCTGCCCCTTAATTTGAAACACTGGCAACCCGAAATTTTTACCTTAGGAACTCAACACATTTATGATGACGGAAATAAAAAAGAAATTAAACCAGGATGGAGTTTTGCCCCAAGAGATTCGCGCGCCTTCATTCAAGAAATGGGAATTCCGAATGGGTTTCGTCCAAAAGAAACGTGGGTCATAGATGGAGTCCTACAAGACGAAAAAAGCGAAACTATTTTGGAGCGTATGGTTCGAATTCGAAAAACAATTGAAAATCAGACAGATTACAATTCTCCGTCGGCAGCACGGAGAGCGATCTCGCAGCTGAATCAACTCGGTCGTGAATTTAAAACCCTTCAGATGTTCCTGCCGGTCGAACAAGATCGCAGCAAGCCATTTGATGAACTCGGCATGCCCGAGCTGCATTTTCACGAGGTGATGAAAGCAGATGCCGCAGATCTGCTTTCGTTTGGTCAATCGGCAATTGCAAGCGATGGGACGTGTGATTTAAACAAATACACGCAGCTTCTTAATCGACTCCGTACCTGGATTATCGGAAGCCCTGCTTATTTTTACCATCTTGAGCAAAACTCAGAACCCACTTTTACTAGCGGCGAGAAGATGGCTGCTTTGGGTCTTCGACAAAATCTGAAACTTGAACTCACCCGCCTCGTGGCTCCGTATTGTGAGCCACAAAGCGCAAATCACACTTCTCAAGTGGATCTGCTTTTGAATGACTAATCCTGTGCTTCGTTTGTTATCCATCAGTCTGGTCCTCATCCTTGGCTTAGCAGCAACGGTTGCTTGGTCAAGCGATGGGGATCAGGCCACTGAAGCGCCGTGTGAAACTCGCCTCCAAAAAATCCTCTTTTTGCCCATCGGTCAACTGAAGGGAAGAAACCAAGATTTTTCGCCGCAGCGGATTCGGGAACAAAACGCTATTACGGATAGCGTCGCCCACGATTATCACCTACTCATCGCAGACCCGGAAAGCCACCCAAACTGCACCCCCTTAAGAGCGAAGCTCGTGGCCCAACTGGATTCATTTTTTGCCCGCCGCTTTAGACTTCTTCTGGATCGGTCCGACTCCGATGGTTTTTATTCGGAATACACGGCGATTCTCTCTTACTGGGGAACTCGTGAACAAAGAAAAATCATCCAGGACAAGTTCGAAAAATTTGAGTTTCAATATGTCCAAATTATTTTAGCAAATTTGCAAAGTGAACTTCTTGGCACTCATTGGGACGACTGGAGCCGCATCGTGCCTCACCTCGAACGATGGAGCGATGAATGGACCACTCTCTTGGGTGCTCATTCAAATGGAGGTGTTCTGCTTGACTCTAGGCGTATCGCCATTCAACCGGGCGATCTCGATCCCATTTCTCTCAAAATTCTCCTCTTTCATGAGCTTTCACACCTCGCTGACCCGCGCCTGAAAACGCGGATCGGGCGGGATCACCTGACTCCCGCAGACACCGAAATCTACGCCTGGAACGAAACCATGAATTATCTTCAAAAACTAGAAAAGGAAGGAGAGCCGATTCCTGACCGATTTTTGCGGGTCCGTGCGCAAATCCGTGATCCTAATATCGGTATCTATTGTTGGGTCGAATCCATCATCGATTCCCGCTCCCCCAAATCTCGTTGATCCCACTAAGGACACGGTTGAATTTGGTGAATCGCAAGAAGGTAACACTTGCCCTCTGGCACTTTTAAAACAGTTGCCCGGACCAGAGGCGTTGAGTGAAATCCGGGACGCTGAGAATCGAAATGTTGTCATCAGTGATACGTGAATGAGATTCAAGGCTGACAACGTAACGTTTTTTAAGCTCCGGATAATCCCTTTGAATGTCCCGGAGCCCTTTTAAATGATCCTTGTGAATCTTTTCAGAGGCTTTGGCTTCTATTCCGGCTTTCATATGGCCCACAATAAAATCTACCTCGGAGCCTTGATGAAGTTTCCAGTAGGATAGGGATTCTGGCCTTTCGTGGTAGGAAAGGTAGGCGCAAAGTTCGTGATGGACCCAGTTCTCAAAGGCCTTTCCAAAAAGCTCCGACCGGGGGCGAATGGGGCCTCGCTGGGCAAGAGTGTTTACGACTCCTACGTCGGAAAAATAGAATTTGGGAGAGCGTACAATTTTGCGTTTCGGCCGGCGGATATATGCCGGCAAAAAGCGACCGATGAGGGTGTCAGAGAGAATTTCGAAATAGGACTTAATCGTTGGGGCTGAAATTCCTACATCACGGGCAAAGAAATCAAAACTCAACACTTCCGTGTCTCCCAAAGCAGCAAATTCCAGAAATTGCGAAAAGGGAGCAAACTTTCTCACGAGGCCTTCATCAAAAATCTCCTCTTTGAGGTAATCCGCACAATAAGCTTGCAGCATTTTTTGATAATCTTCGGCCTGAAAGATTGCGGGCAAGACTCCTCGATTGAGGATCTGAGTGAGGTCAAAGTCGGCTCCTAATTCGGAGGAAGTTAGCCCAAAAAGTTCAAAGCGGACGGCCCGGCCACCGAGTAAGTTAGCATGCGAGCGTTTAAGTTTTCGAGCGCTAGATCCACAAAGTCCAAAGACTACGTGATCCTTTTCAATGATGTAATGAATTTCATCGAGAAGCTCCGGGACCTTTTGCACCTCGTCAATAATGACAAAACGGGCCTTCGAAGCCAAAATGCGCTCGCGCAGAACTCCGGGCCGCGCTTTGAGTTCGATCAGTTCGCGGTTGATCAGGAGGCTGATCAAGGGGGCGTCTGGATAGGTGGATTCGAGAAGACTGGTTTTTCCTGTTTGCCGAGGGCCCCAAAGGAAAAAAGAACGTTTAGGGGGCTTGGGTAGACTTAGTTTCCTTAAATACATGCTAAAACTCTACTTTATAATTTCTGGAAAATCAAAAGTATTGATTTTTTGGCTTAGTAAGACCCTGATTTCTGGGCTCAACTGAGCCCACTAAGTGCACGGCTGAATCTGGTGAATCGCATGAAGGTAGCACTTGCCCTCCGGCACCTTACATTTTTGCGCCGAACTAGGCTGTAAGAAAGCAAAGAGGCCCGGCGCTCGTAAGTGTGGAAGCGTGGTGAGCGTAGGCCGAGGTGTGGGATTCGGAATAACACTTGGGCTGGGTGACGGCAGCGGCGTCATAGATATGGTCGGTGATGGAAAAGGAGATGGGGTCTGGGTTGGGGAGGGTGTACCCGATGGATGGGGCGAGGTGCTCGGCGATGCGCTCGCACTGATGCTTGGGCTCGGTGCGGGCACGGGCGACGAAAGCGCGGGTTTATTGAGCCACAGCGTCGTTTCGAACTTAATGTGTTTCGGATCCCGACCTGTCCCGCACTCCACTTTGCCCCAGATATCCGCTGTGAGCGAGGTCGTGCAATCCTTGTTTCCCTCGCCATCGTCTTTAAGCTTAGCGTTAAGACCCTCTAATGTAATAAAAAACGAGCCGTCAGGAAGAAATTCCCAATTCGTGTCGATTGATCGTTCCTGGGTTCGGATCGTCAAAACTTTTCGGTTACAGTCTGCGCTAAAGAGTAACGGCGTCAATGGTTCCGTCAATTCGACAGGCTTAATGCGTAACGGGCAGTCCCAAAGCTCAAGGGGGACTAAAACTGGCGAAACATTAAATCCCGTGGGACATTGACCCCCGATGCGAGCCTCGCCTTTAAAGGGGACCTGTCTATCGAGTTCCGGGGTCGCTTCGGGTTGAACCTCTGTATTGGGCGTATCGGTTGGATCGTTATTAACCACACTTTGCTGGGGCTCTGGTTCTTCCACAATCGGATCAGGCCCGGTCTTGCCGCAGCCGAATTGAGTTACCGCGATCAGAGCTCCCGCACCCACGACACCTAGGATCAGTGTTCCGGCCTTCATGGGTCCAGGACATTGCAAATCCAGAGCCGCCCGTTAGCGTTACCTATGGCAGTCCTGGCTCTTGAATTCGTTAAACACCGAAGTAAATCCATCCGTAGTAAAGGGGGCGCATCCTGGGTAGGTGCCAGCGATCTGGTTGTAGCCGGTTTGGCAACCAATAAAGGTTTCGTTTTGGCAAAGAGGCAGCGGCGGCTGACTCATAAAGCCAGGGCCGTTCAGTCCTCCCACACTCACACTCGCGCTGCAGTATCCGGTCGCGGAAATTTGCCCGACCGCAATGCCATCATCAAAACAGGTTAAATTGCATTCTCGATACGCATTGGCGAGTCGGGTCCAAACGATTTGCCAAAAGACGGGACTTTGCAAATGTTCGCGCCAACGCCGCCGCATTTCCTCGCGCATGACGCTGCGTAACTCCCCGGGTTGGGCGGGTGAATCCGGTGAATGGACAAAGCGTGCGTTCGCTAAGAGCATGTTGGAGAGCCGTCGAAGTGCCTCCCCTGCACGTGCGCAACCCAAGCCCCCCATGGCCTGCGCGGTCATATTTGCGGCATCCACTTCGTCTGGGTGCGCACTTGAGGCTGGCGGAGTGTGCATAAAGGCACCCTGCGGGCGAGCGTCATGTCGCCGACCGTCAGCAGATGCGAGAGGAGATAACGTGAGCATTGATAAAATGATGAGGCGTGTGGGCAGGTTCGTATTCATGATTGACTCCAAGCAGGACCCCGGGAGGAGGAACAATTCAGGGGTTAATATCTGAACAACTGACGCGAATGGCTTCGTCGATTTGAACGGTACTGTCAGCACCGTTGGTGCACGTTTGGATGGTTTCACGCAGCGTGGTTTCACAATGGGTTTGTACCGCGTTAGATCCCCCGCTCCATCCCGCATAAAGGGGTTGGATTTGCAGGCTGCTGATGAGGTCCACACTGATCGCCTGGACTTGACAGGCGATTTCACCGTAGAACTTGCCCGCAAACTTACCATCCGAGTACTGTGAGATGCCGCAGCTAGTTCGAACGGTGGCCAGCGCCAGGCGTACCGCGTTCAGGTAGCCTGAGTAAAACCCAGCGACAAAGCCTCCCGAGCTTTCAAAAGGAGGCCGTACTGTTTGGGTGACTCGAAGCAACGAGTTTTCGAGACGGGCAACCGCACCACAACCCTCAAGATCGACCGTCCGTTGCCGGAGACGATCAATAAGAATTCCTCCATTTCGTTGGCCGAGGTTATAGCCATCGCCAAAGTCCCCTCCGAGTTGCGCGGAGGCGGTTCCGGTGGAGAGGGCCATCGAGGCGGCGAGGACATACGTGAGTCTGAAAAAGTTAAACATGGGATTAATCTCCTTTGTGTCGGATCTAGTTCATTGCCCAAGATGCATCGGAGGCTAAGTCGATTATGGAACCATCCATCAACGATAGGCGGTCGCGAATCGGTACATCGGCGGGAACAAAGCAATCTTGGCGAACGGAGTTGTCAAAGGTCTGGGTAAAGCCCCCCGTCGTGAAAGGATAGCAACCTTGCACTTCGATGGTAGCGGTTTGGATGTACTGACTTTTGCAGCCAAATACGAGGTTTTCACCACAAAAAGGCAGGGGTGGTTGCTCAATAAAGCCAGGGTCATAGAGACCACCCACCGCGATACTTGCGGCACAGTAGCCTTGCGCTGAAATTCGTCCTACCTCTGAGCCTTCATTAAAGCACTTGACCTGACAGCGATCGTAGGCTTGCGCAAGTTGATCCCAAAGGGTGTCGGTATAACCGAGGTAAAAACAGGCTGAAAAAGCTCCTCCCATGGCGGGCCGAGCGAAAGGGGTTTCGGAAATGACCGTTCCCAATCGATCGAGGTTATTACAGGTCTGCCCCAAGCGTGACCAAATTGCGCCAAATAAGCGTTGAGCGTTGCGAACCCCCATTTGGCGGCCACGATCTCCCGCCGAATAGGATTGGAAACAGCTAGCCCGAGTGAGAATATCTGCGCGGGCCTGATTCATCAAAATCAGGGCGGCCAGGGTCAAGATGATGAGGGTTACCGGAATGGCGATGCCGACGGAGAGAGTGCCTTTTTTCATGGGGAAATCCTTTTTTAAAGAAACGGTTATCGGGTTCGCTTTCCGCCTTGGAAACTTCCAGTGCGTGCGCGGGCATTTGCGCAATACATGCCAATCCTTCGAGTTTATAAAAAACAGCGTTTTTCTCGAAAAAAGTGATGATTTTTGAATTATTGAAGATTTCCAATCTATCTCTGATCAGGAAAAAAATCGATCCACTGGGGCCAAGAAGATCCGGTTTGTGGGCAAAATGTAACTGACCAAAAAACTTCGTCGCTATCGGGCGCATTTTCTGAGAAAAGGAGTTTATGCTCATTCGGGTTTTAGCAGGTCTTTGTTGGAGTGCTTTGGTCGTGGCTTCGGCCCTGGCTTCGGCCGATCCTCTTTTTGAAAAAATGGAGGGGGAGTGGGTAGGTCAAGGCATTCGCACTCAGAAGATTTCTGGTCGAAGTGTTCAAATTGAGACCAAAACGCGCGCGTACCGCGATGGTGATCGGCTTGTTTCCCACAATGAGCTGGTTGAAATCAAGCCTGGTTCGGTGCCAACCACTTATCAACGAACCTATTGGATTCGACCCGTTTTGAATGAGAACGGTGAGACCTCTTATGAATTGGGTGATCAGGGCTCGGTTTCTCACGGCCAGTGGCTCAATGATCGGTTTGAGGTACAACAGGAGTTAGGGGGAGACCCCCCCTACGTGATTCGCTCGAGCACTCAGTTTGCCCCAGAAAGTTCATACTACCATGAAACCCTTTGGGCAGGAGCGCGCTTACTTGCCGAAACCTCAATTGAGTTCCACCGTGTCTCAAAAACGCTCGGCCACTGACCGTCCCCTTCATTCGCTCGTTTGGATGACGGCAAGTGCTTGCGGTTTTTCGCTGATGGCGATCTTCGTTAAGCGCCTCGCTCGTGAACTTCCTCAGTTGGAACTCGTGTTTTTTCGTTCGGCGATCAATTTAGTTTGGGTGGCGGGCCTTGTGTTGGCTCTGAGAGAAAGTCTCCGGCCTCCGGGCAAGCGGCTATTGGTCTTTAGAGGCGTAGCCGGCTTTGCGGGCGTGTGTTGCCTTTTTTATTCGATTAGTCATCTGCCGTTACCGATCGCGACTTTGTTGAGTTGGTGTTCCCCTATTTTTGTGATTTTGTTTTCGAGGGTCTTTTTAGGAGAGCGGCTTCCTGGCTCAGCCGGGTTTTTTGTGCCTGTTGCTTTTGTTGGACTCGTTCTACTGATTCATCCCACATCAGATTCGTTGCTACAGATGGGCGCGGCCTTGATTGGTCTGTTGGGCGCGGCCTTTGGCGGAATGGCCTATGTCGCGGTTCGGGCGGCGACCGCTCGCGTGGGGGGCAACGTGATTGTTTTCTATTTTGTGTTGGTTTCCACTCTCATCTCGGCTCCGCTTGCAGTTCCAGGATTTGTGAAACCCACATGGGAGCAATCGTTGGAATTATTGGCTTTGGGTACGTTCGCTACGGTCGGGCAATTGACCATGACTCAGGCGTATCGCTATGCGTCAGCAGGGGTCGTGAGTATGATGAATCTTCTCAATCCGATTTTTGGAGCAGCCATAGGACTCCTTGTCTTTGATGAGCGGCTCATTTGGTTTCAATGGATGGGAATGGTGATGGTGGGCAGTGCGGTTGTTGGCCTGGCGTCGTCAAAAATCTGATCAAATCGAAAAACTCTGTCGGCTTCGGAGTTTTGAATTTAGTTTCGAACACTTATAGGATAATTTTAGTTAAAAGGATCTTTCTTGAAGATGTCCATCACTCCTGAAATGCCTGTATGGTATCAACCCGAAGCCCCGCTTGGAGCGGCGGTGCGACATATTGCGGGACTTTCGTCTCAGTTCAATTGGGTCGGCATTTACCTTCGCAAGGGGAAAGTCATGGAGTTAGGGTTTTTTATGGGTCCCGTCCCGGAGCATGTTAGTCTTGAGACGCAATCTGAGTTGGTGGTGTTGATTCGAGATCGAAAAGAGAAAATCTTGGGTCAAATCAAAATCGATGGCGTTACTCCGGGCGGATTTAGGCCGGAGGAGGACCAAGCCGTTCGTCAGGTGGCTCAGGAACTAGGAGAGTTATGGCCCGTGTAAGAAAATCGGTTCCTACCCTCGATTCAGTTTTCTTCTCCACGCCGGACCAAAAGGTGATGCGTCTTTTGTTGTCCGAGCCTACTACTTTATTTACCCTTCGAACCATGTCGTCCAAACTCAAAGGGGTTCGAGGCTTGGGTGGCGTTGAAGGATTGATGCGAATTTTGACTGAGCTTGAGGCTTTGGGGTTAGTCGATTTTGTTGATAACCATCGTGGAGTTCGTCTCCAAAATGACAATACAGTCGCGCAAACCTTGAAGCGGTTCACCGCAATTTGCGATCTCGAATCTTTGCAGAAGTTGATGGAGCCCGTCTGTAGTAAAGGAATTTTGATGGGGAGTCGAGCCTCAGGGCGTGCTCGGTCGGATAGCGATTATGATTTATTTGTGGTGACAAATACTCCCCATGAAGCCAAGGAGATCGCCGGAAGTCATCCTTTGGGCAAAAATATTGAGGTCATCGCTTGGACTCCTGAAATGGTTGCTGAAATTGGCAAGCAGGATCCTAAGTTGGCTTTGAAATTGGAACAAGGGATCGTGCTTTGGGGGTCGACGTGGTAGCAGGAGAAAAATATTGATGAAACTGAAGCGTAAATATCTCATTCTTATCGTGCTTACGGCGTGTGTCATTGTTTTTGATCAAATCACGAAATTTATGATCGTGGATCGGTTTCGATATGGCGAGAGTATTCCGGTGATTTCCGGATTTTTCAACCTGACTTATATTCGCAATACGGGGGCGGCCTTTGGCATTTTGGCACATGCGAATCCCGCTTTTCGAATTCCTTTTTTCGTCATTGTCCCCATTATCGCGCTCATCGCGATCGCGTTTATTTTTCGGAAAATTCCGGACCGTGATGTCAAATTGTCAGCCGCTCTTTCTCTGGTCATCGGGGGGGCGGTGGGTAATCTGATCGATCGTGTGATGTTGAGTTACGTCGTGGATTTTCTGGATTTTCACTGGCGCTATGAATATCATTTTCCAGCTTTTAATGTCGCGGATACCGCCATTTGTATTGGAGTTGGAATTTTGATGCTCGACCTTTTGTCACAGCCGGATGATGCGGCGAAGGAAACATCGTTGGATGCATCCGCTTCTCATTAAAATTGGGCCCGTTCCCATCCATACTTATGGTTTTCTCATCGCTATTGGGTTTTTGACCGCCGTTTTTATCATTCGGTTTTTGGCCGAACGCTCCAAGCTGGATTCTGAACGGGTTTTGGATTTGACGTTTTGGCTGCTCTTAGTGGGGTTCTTAGGGGCCCGTATTCTGTTCATCTTAACTCGTCTGGATTATTTTATTTCAGATCCCATCGGAATATTTCGCGTCTGGGAAGGCGGTCTTGTTTTTTTTGGCGGTCCCTTGGCGGCGTTGCCCTTTGCTGCCTGGTATGTGCGCAAATATCAGCTGCCTGTCTGGAAGACAATGGACGCGCTCATTCCTGGTCTTGTAATCGCCCATGCTTTCGGCCGACTGGGGTGTTTAGCGGCTGGATGTTGCTATGGAAAGCCGACGGGCTCGACTTGGGGAATTCGGCTTTATTCGGAGTTGGTGGATCGTCAACTTCAGGGGGTGCTCCTTCACCCTACCCAGCTTTACGAGGCTTCCGCGTTGATGCTGTTGTGTGTGGGGTTGTTTTGGGTTTTTAAAAATAAGCGATTTGATGGGCAGGTGGCCCTGACCTATTTTATGGCTTATCCCGTGATTCGGAGCGTGATCGAAGTCTTTCGGGGTGATCTCATTCGAGGCTTTGTGATTGATTCCTGGCTTTCGACGAGTCAATTCATTTCCATTATCGTCTTTGTTGCGGCCACGATTGCGCTAGTCCTTCGTTTGCGGCAGGTCCAGGCACAAACGCCCTCAACAGAAGAGCCGCGACATGTTTGACCGTAGCGCTTACTTGTTATGGATAGTGATGTTTTTGTTGGGCTCAATTCCTTTTGGATTTTTGGTTGCTCGTGTTTTTCATGTTTCTAATCTCACGGTTCGGGGAAGTGGCAATATTGGGGCAACGAATGTTTCGCGAGTCTTAGGTTTTTGGCCTGCTGGCTTTCTGACGTTATTGATGGATGTGGCTAAGGGGGCGGTCCCGCTGTGGCTGGTGCAACGGGAGTGGATTCAACAAGGCCTCATTCAGTGGTCTGGTTCCCCCGAGTCAGCCTTCAATTCGGTTGAGGTGTGGTTTGGCGCTTTTTTTGCTGTGTTGGGACATTGTTATTCGCCATGGCTTAGGTTTAGGGGAGGCAAAGGAGTCGCGACGGGTTTCGGTGTGTTACTCATTTTGTCGCCCATTTCCGCAGCTTTTGGCATCATGGGTTTTGGTATCGCCTTTCTTAAATCGCGCATGGGTTCTTTAGCGAGTATCAGTGGTTTGGCCGTGGCCGCCGTTGCCCACTTGGTGTTAGAGCCGATGGATGCTCATCTTTGGGCCGGTGCGGCGCTGATTTTGGTAATCTTGATCCGGCATGAGGGCAATTTGGATGCGATTCTTCAAGACCGCGAAAAAACGTTTTAGCGGGAATTTGTGGATCTGTTGGCTGTTGGTTTTTCCCAGTGTTTTTGCCTCTGCCCATGAGGTAATCGATGCCACCGGTGCTCACGTGGAGGTCTCGGACTGGCCGACTCGCGTGGTGACGCTGGCGCCGTCATTGGGGGAACTTGTCGCCGATTTGAATGAAAAGCGCGTCGATCGCATTGTGGGAGTCTCTGAATATACGGATTTTCCAGTGTCATTAAAGAAAATTTCTTCGGTTGGGGCGTATACCCGGTTCAATATTGAAAAGGTCGTATCCCTTAAGCCAGATTTAGTCTTGGCGACCCTGGATGGAAACCCGAAGGATCAGGTTCTGCATTTGCGCGAAATAAAAATTCCGGTCATCGTGGTCGACACGAGCAGTTTTACCCAGGTGGCGCAGTCGATTAAATTAGTGGCGCAGGCCCTGGGGACGCCAGCCGAAGGCGATAAAATGGCGCGGATTTTTTCGGAAGGGTTAGTGACTTTTCGATCCTTAGTTCGTGCTCGTACGACGCCGAAGTCTCGCGTGTTCTTACAAGTAGGGGGGGATCCGCTTGTGACAGTGGGCCAGGGAGCCTTTCTAAACGATGCCTTGGAGGCGGTGGGTGCTATCAATATTTATGGAGATGTCGTTGCTCACTATCCCACGCCTTCTCTGGAGGATGTGATCCGGCGCAAGCCCGATGTTATTTTGGTGTTGGCTCTTAACGGTGATCAGGCAGTCTTCCGAAAAATGGCGACTCAATGGTCCCGCTTTTCCACCCTTCCTGCAGTCAAGAATGGAAAAGTCCGGGTGTTGAAAGATGATGCCGTCCTAAGACCCACACGGCGCTTGCTTGAGGGCCTAGCTCTTTTGGAAAAGGCGGTCTATGGCGAGCGGTAACCTCAAAAAACATGCGTTCGCGGCAATGCTTTGTTTGATTATCGCTTTTGGGTTGGCCCTCAGGCTGGGGGCGGTGAGTGATTTGGATTTTTCTACGATCCTGCAACTCCGCGTGCCGCGCACCCTGCTGGCCCTCGCGGTTGGAATGGGGCTAGCCGTGGCGGGAGCGGCGCTTCAGGCCTTGTTTTCGAACCCGCTTTGCGAACCCTATACTTTGGGAATTTCGTCGGGCTCGGCGGTGGGCGCAGTTTTGGGAGCATCGCTGGGGATGCCATGGATGGTGGCCGGACTGGCGGGGACGGCTTTTGTCGGTGCCCTCGGGTTTGCCATGGTTCTCTACTTGATTGCGTTGAGGCCGGGCATGGGTAACGTCACCATTTTGTTGGTTGGGGTGATGCTGGGTTTTTTGGGTTCGAGTCTGGTTACGGTATGGGTGGCGCTGTCTGACTCCAACGGCATTCAGGCGGCGATGGTGTGGTTGTGGGGGGATCTCTCCAGGGCTCGCCTCAGTGGCGCGGTTTTTTCCTTGGCATCGATTTCCATTCTTGTGCTGATGATTTGGATCCGATGGCGCGAGCTGGATGCCTTGCTAATGGGCGAAGAAGGCGCGCTTTCTCTGGGGGTCGAGGTCCGCTTGCTCCGCCGGCAGTTGATTGTGCTCACCTCGTTGATGATCGGTATTTGTGTGAGCGCGGCCGGGATGATTGGATTTATCGGCCTGATCGTGCCCAATTTTTGTCGTCGGTTAGTGGGTTCCCTTCATTTGGCGCTGATTCCGATTTGTGCACTTTGGGGGGGAACGACGCTGATTTTAGCTGATGTGGGCGCTCGTGTGATTGCCCGGCCGTTTGAACTGCCGGTGGGAGTGGTGACGGCGCTCGTGGGTGCGCCGGTGTTTTTGGCGGTGATGCTTAAGCGAAGATCCGTGGGAGGCTCCGTATGACGGGGCCGATTTTGGAAGTGAGAGCGCTTCACTATGCTTATGGCGGTCGATCGGTGATCCAAAATCTTTCTTTTTCGCTAGGCGTGGGTGAGATTCTTGCGCTTTTGGGTCCGAATGGCTCGGGCAAGTCGACTCTTCTCAAGACCATTGCGGGCATTTTACCGTCTTTTAAAACGGATCATTTAGGGCGAATCTTTTTTCACGGTGAAGATGTGGCCTCCAAACCCCTGGCCTGGCGCGCGGCTCGGATTGCATATGTGGGCGCGGATATGGACGCGCAGTTTCCGATGACGGCGCAACAGGCGGTGCTTTTGGGGCGAAGTAGTCAAACCGGGGCGACGCTAGGCTGGATGAGGCTTTCGACGCAGCAAGATGAGCAGCTGGTTCAGGACGCGATGACTCGTTGCCTTTGCTGGGCCTTTCGGGATCGGGACCTAGCAAAATTGAGCGGCGGTGAGCGCCAGTTGGTGAGTATCGCGCGTGCGTTGGTTCAGGGTGCGCGAGTGCTCTTGCTGGATGAGTCGATGTCGCGGATGGATCTCAATCATCAGGCGCAGATCGGAAAACTTTTGAGTGAACTCGCGCGGCAAGGTTATTCAGTGATTTTGGTTTCGCACGATATCAATATTGCTTCAGAATGGGCGCAATCAGCCTTGTTGTTGAAAGACGGTGAGCGCGTGAGTTGCGGGCCGATCCGCGAGGTGCTCACTGAAGGCGCGATGCGCGAGCTTTATCCGGGTGTGGATTGGGTGATTGGGCCGAGTCCTGCGACGGGAACGCCGAAGGTGTTTTTTGGGACTAAAAGGCCGCCCCGACCCCTGCCGTGAGGGTGACTCCGCCGCCACTTAATTCGCTGGCTCCTGGAAAGTGCCACACATCGGCTTTGACACCAGTCTTAAGATAAACTTGGGAGCCGAGATAAGTTTTTGCGAAAGCTTCGGGCGAGAAAAAAAGCCCGGTCGCGCTATTTGCAAAAAGACCATGAACATCCAAGGCGCCTCCGATGGCGATCCATTGATTGATCAGACCTTCTATTTCGCCGGTAAAGCCGACTGCAAGCGCCGTGGAAGCCGCGTTGGATTTTGGGGTCTCGGGCGCGAGGTGGATCAGTGGCTCGAAAATCCCGCCTTGTATTCCGAGTGATCCAGCTAACACAGTCTTGCCGCTACCGGCGTCTTTTTTGCCATCGCCTAAACCGACTACGATTCCGCCCTTAAAATAGCGTGGCTGAAGAGTTAAATCGATTCCAACAGGAATGGGTTGTTTTTCAAGAATCCCGGGACCAGGAAGGGCTCGAAGGGTAAAAAGCGGTCGGACAACGCCGTCTGTTGCGGATCCGCCATGAGCGCCACCTGAAAGGACAAGGCGGCCATATTGGCCGGCGGCATCGAAACGAACTTCGCCGCCACCGCTGAGGCCCGAGCCGCCATTGAACTGGCCCGTGCCTTCTACGTGGTAGGTGGCTTGAACGGGTTGATTATCATACGCCAAGGCCAAGGGTTGGGCAAAAATCATCGCAATGAGTGCCGCGCTTGAAATGGCTTTGAATTGTTTTTTCGGTGTCATCATAAAAAACCTCTCTCGATACAGACTAAGAGAAGCACGATCGATGCCGCCCGCGCAGGCACAGTGTCAGACGGGACACAGATCGTTTTTTGCGCGAGATGATTGGGGGATTTTCCGGGTTTCTGCCCTTGCTTCGGCGCGGAGGTTTGCGGGCTGTGAAGGGCGCAGTCGGGTGTTGAAAAGTTAGACGAAAGCGGTGGGTTGAAAAATATTACATATTTTGAATGGAATCAATCTAAGTGTCTGTAATTTCACGTCGCTGAATGCTGAATGCTGACGGATTGGCACATGCGTTGCTTCATCTCAATGCACTGAGAGAAAATAAAGGAGTAAAAAGTATGTCGAGTAAATTTTTAGTTTCGTTAGTCGTTGTTTCATTGGGATGTATGTCGTCAGCGTTTGCGGAGGACAAAGAGCCCATCAAACCAACGGTCAAACTGAGTGCAAAAGGTTTGGTGAATGTCAGTAATAACGACTCGGTCCAGGGTGGAGCTAAAGTCGAGGGTTCTGTTACGGTTCCGCATGAGATGATCGGCTTATCCGCGGATCTGCATGTGGATATGGGGGGAGGTGCGGTTGGCCAGACGGGTGTTGCGGATATGCATTTTGCCATTCAATCGCCGATGAAAGATCGAAATTTCGGAATGCAGTCCGAGATGGGTGTCGATTGTAGCGCTCAGACTTGTATCATGGGAAATCTGACTGGCATGCGATTTAAAGTTGGCGGCGGAACGTTGCAAGTGGATGGTCGTTTCCCATTTTTTGGAACCATTGTCGATCGGACTCCGCCAAAGGACTCTACCGGTTGGACGGGTTTAACCATTGCCGGAGCGCGAATTGGATACGAAAAACAAATCCATGACATTTTAGCCATTAAAGCCTTCGTGGAGGGGGATCTTACTGCGGATGTGGATCCGAACAATAATTACAAAAAGTTTTGTGCTGAAGGCGTGGGTCTCTACGGACAAGCTGGCCTTCAGGCCAATGTCGCTCTCTTGAACAAACGCCTGGTGCTCTCCGCCGAAGCCGTTGCGGAAGACTATAAATACAAGTTGGTTGCTACTGACCAATCGCAGGCTGAGGAAACCGTCAATCGCGTCGGCGCTACGATCGGCGTCGGTGCGGCGGTGGTATTCTGATTATTTGAATCGCGGGCGGCGCGCTGGTGCTGAGCTGTTGGTTTGCCGCCCGCACCTAGGTGTTTCCGTTTGTTAGCCGTATTTATGCATGTTAGACTTTCTTGGTAGGAGAAATCTCCGCAAGAGGTCATTTATGAAGCCCAATCAAATTAAAATGAGCAAAAAGCAGAAAAAGGATTTTGACGCGGTTGGAATGAAGGATCAAATTCAGGCGAAATTATATCTTGAAACCAAGGAACTCGATAGTCATGAGCTGATTGAGTTCTATCGAAAAAGGGCGAAGATGGGGCCATTTAGGAAAAAAGTCGCCTGAGTGTATACGGGTGTAGGTTGCCATAGCCATACTGATATGGCACTTTCATACATATGAAAACCACAATGAACCTCAGGGATGACCTCGTTAAGGAAGCGATGGAAGCGACCGGCGTGAAGGAAAAAACTGCGCGGGCCCACCTGGGTTTGCAGGAGCTGATCCGGAAGGCTGCCTATAGTCGATTAATCGCCTTGGGTGGTTCTGATTTGCACGCCAAAGGTGCTCCACGCAAGAAGTAGCCTGGTGCTGACATTGGTGGATAGCTCGGTCTGGACTAGTCATTTTCATCGGCCAGACAAGAGGGTTATCGACCTCCTGGAGTCAAGTCAGATACTCATCCATTCGGCCGTATTGGGCGAACTTGCCGCCGGAAGCATCAAAAACCGCGTGCGTGTCTTGAGTGATCTGAAAATGATCCCAAATATCCCTGAGATTTCTTCCGAAGAAGTCATGGAATTCATCGAGATCAGGAAGCTTCACGGGCGCGGTTTGAGTTGGGTGGATATTCAAATTCTCGCAAGCTGCCTGGTGGCCGGTCGAGGCCTACTGACCGAAGATAGCCGTTTAAGGCGGACGTTCGAAAGTATGAGGTGAGAACAAACTAGGGATTGGATCGTCAGCGGCGCTACGGTCTTGACTTGTTAGTTTGCCGCCCCGGATGACCTCCACGCTTTGATTTACGGGGGTGAGTTGCATCAACTGCCTGCCTGCGGCAGTAAATCCCACTGACTCTCGGCGCGCGGGTGTGCTGAGTCGTCAGTGTTCCGCCCGCCATTAAAGGTCAAATAAAGTTCGAAGACCCAATTTAACGAGCTTGAACTTCTCAGCGGCCAGAGTCCCAATTCGAGCTTCAACGTAAGTACGGTCGATCGAGTGAAGCTGTGAAACATTGACGACGCTCGGCTTTGGTATCCCGCCCTCGCCTTTTGCTAGTCTGACATTCCCAGGCATCATTTCAAATCGAAGAGTCGAAGTTATCGCCGCCACGACTACGGTATTGATTCGACTGAGATTAAACGCGTCTGCCTGAAGAACCAAGGCGGGACGTCGGCCCGCGGGTTCGGATCCCCTGGGATGTGGAAAGCGCACCCACACTAAATCCCCTTGTTTGATCACCATTCTGAATCCTCAAACCCCTTTTCGGCCGCCTGAAGATAGAGGTCCGCGAGAGAAGCCTGCTCCTTTGCAAGTTCTCCTTCGTTAAAAAGCCGGTTGATTTGTTCGGTTATCTCCGCTTGAGTGCTGGCATGCGAAACATGCGTCAACACGCGCGTTATAAACCCACTTCGCGTCACGTGAGTGCGCTTAGCTAGACGATCCACTTGACGGAGAACGTCTTCAGGAAGGGAGATTGCTATTTTCCGGACTGCCATAACTTGCCCTAGTATTCTACCAAAGGAATACCAAGGGTATTCCAAGAAGTCAATACTCATAGAGAAATGAGCCCGACAATCCCTTTTGCCGGGGCCCCTAACCGTCGTCAAAATACCAACAGCCACCCCACCTCTTTTCAGTGTCTTGTTATTTTCTTCACAGAAGCTTCTTTTTGCCGGAATATTATGACTCAGACATTTTACATGGAGGATATGGAACTTGAAAAAAACAGGATGTGTTTTGGTTTTGATGACAATGATTGCCGTGGGTGCCACAATGTTTGCCCAAGGTTGTGGGACCACTACGCCACCCGCCGCCCCAGCGCCTACTTTTTCCTTGAAGGGGTCTACCTCTAAAACGGTGACCGCGTTTAACCTCAGACGCCAACTTTGGGATTTTCTTGCACCCAAGAGCGCCTTTAGCGGGAATAACTTTAGTGGCATTCTTCACGGGATTCCTTCCAACGTCCGGGTCAAGATGTACGCGGTTTACCTCAGTCTCAGTGCCGACTGTTCTTCGCCCGTTTTGGTGCAGGATTATGGAGCGGGCATTGTCAAAAATCTCACTAATGGAGAAACTTTATTCACCGGCAGTCCGCCGGATGGATCCTATAAGTGCATGATCATGAAGATCTCGGACCAGATTACTTTCAACATTGCCCAGACCGACGTCACCTGGTGGCAGGCTAATTATTCAGGGTCAGCGTGCAGCAGTGCCACCACTGATTACGTTTTCGACGCTTACCGCGACGACGGTTCTACGACCACGCCTTGGGTGGACTTGAGCGGTGTCGCCGTTGCCGCGCATGGAACCAACGCCGCTCCGGTCGAAGATGTTATGTATATGTTTCTCACGACTTCGCCAGTCGATGCTAAGGCCAATGGCGTGGACGTCTATATGACAGGGCAGGCTATTCAAATGACACTCGCCGCTGGCGTAACTGGTGTTCCCGTGCCGGGCACAGGGACGTTTTACTATGATTTCAGTGCCCCGGCTTCGGGAGGTACGGTATCGGGTGACCCTGCCAGTACGACAGTATGTAAGCTAGATGGTGCCTTTGAGTGGGGTTATCGTTAGTCTAAAGGATCAATTCAATTGGAAGGGATGCTTCATCGCCACTGATTACGTGCATGGTCTTGCCGGGATGCAAGTGAATCATTTTTGCGCCCGGAAACGCTTTTCGAAGCGAACCCGCAGTTCGAAGCTGACTGAGCGAGGGTTTTTCGTCTAGAGAGCAGTCAAAACCGATGACTTGTTTTTCAGACTGAAACACGATGGGGGCATAGGCGCCGTCTTGTTGACGGTACTGAAAGCAGCGATAGGGAAGTCCGGGTTCGTAGTTAAAAGAAACGCAGAGGTGGGCAAAGGCCAACCGTTCAAGGTCGTCCATTCCGTCATAACGTCCGCTTGCGAGGTAGTGAGCTTCCCCTTGGTCTTCGAAAAAAAGGACAGGGCGGGATTCACTTCCCTCGCAAGCGAGCACACGGATCAAGAAGATCGCCTCGAGGCCAGTCATAATCTTTCGCAAGGTGGGAACTGAAACGTGGGCTTTACGGGAGATTTCGGTCAGGTTGAGTGGGCGATTCTGATGTTGAGCCAAAATTTGAACTAAAATCAATAAGCGCGAAAATGAGAGCTTGGTGTCGCACACAAGTCTGAGATCGCGGTCTAAAATGAGTTCAAGTTGGCTCACGAGTAAATCGAGCCGATCCCGTTCGCTTCGGACAAAACAGACTCCAGCCAGTCCGCCAGTTTTCAAATATTTCTGGGCATTTGCATGATTTGAAAGACCGTGGGGACGCACTTCTCTGAAGTTAAGGCCCCGAAAGTCCCGACTTTTCATGAGTTGCAGTGGAAGCCGGTTGAGTGGTTTTCCTTCCAGTTCGGACACCGAAAAAGGGAGTAATTCGTAGGTCAAGATTCGCCCGGTGAGGGATTCGCGAATCGCCTTTCGAGAAGAAAATCGCACGGAGCCTGAAAGTAGAAAAATACCGGGAGAGCGGTTGAGACGGACGTATTCCTTGAGTTCCGGAAAAAGAGGCGGAGCTAACTGACATTCATCAATAGTTACGGGTCTTGCCTTTGGGTCACTGCAAAGGTCATCTAGAAAAGAACTCGGATTTTCGTTGGCGCGGCCCAGCTCGCTCGCGCGGTCTAAAGTGGCGTAACGCTTGGAGAGCATCTTAAGTAAGGTGGTTTTTCCGACTTGGCGATGTCCAAAAATGCCCACGATCCCTTTGTGGGCGAGGCCATTTTAGATCAAAGTTTTGAGATAACGAGTTCTTTGGTGTGCCATGGTGATCAAAGATGAGAGGATCTTAAAAACCAAATTCTTAAAACAAGAAAAGTACTTTTCCGATTTGCCAAGTTTGCCAAAGTTCCCAAAATCAGAAATAAACCGTCATCCCGAGTTCCATCGTCGTCGCAATCACGGGATCCGTCGTGCGGTGAAAAGCAAAGTCATACGAGCTTCGGGGCGCGATCCATCCCATTCCGAGCGCGTAGCCGCCGCCGCGAGTGTTGAGCCAGGGAACATTGGCGTTTCTGAAATTTCCAACCCGAAGAAAAAAGTCCTGAAAAAACGGGAATTCTAGTCCCAGTTCGTGGCCAAAAATATTCTCAGCGCTCGGCGCCCAATGAGGGTCAAAGTAAATCAGGATAATGCCCTGGAGGTTCACTTTGCTGCCGATAATAAATTCACGATAAAGGCCGTAGGGAATTCCTTCTTCGGCTTGGACCAGATTGTCCACCACGCCTGAGAGTTGCAGCCATTGGAGCGGCACTCCACTCACCGAAAGTAACGAATCCCAAATGGGGTGCGGTGAGGGAACATTCGGAATCACGACTTTGCCGCCGAGGCCTACTCCAAAGCGTTGCACAATGGCCTTGGATGCGCCCATGCTGATCGTCTTGCGATCCTCCATTAAGGTGACACCAACCCCGGCCTGAAAAAGCTCTGAGCGGCCATCTTGGATCGATGCGTTCAGGTTATGCCCATGAGGATCACCGGTGTCTGGAGTGTCAGAGGGGCCGCGATAAAAAAGATAATTAGCAGAAACACTATACGAGGGCAGGAGCGAGACAAACGAAGGGTTCAGGTAAATGGCGTCATTCAACATCGGGCCAGCATGCCCAGCCCCCCCAAGTGCTGCAGTGCGTGGGGATTGATAGTCCGATGCATCCACCTGCGTGGGTAGACACTCCGTCAAAACAATGCAAAGCGTTACGATAAAAGAGCGGTTTTTCAACATGAGATCCAATCTGCCCCCAGTTTATCCTTTACAAGCCCTCAGCGCGATGGCTATTTCCCTCTCCCACTATGGCATTACGCAAAGAAACTGTCGAAGCCTTCCGGAAAGACCTTTTTGCCCGTCGCGAAGCGATTGCTCAGGAGCTTCGGTTATCCACCGCTGATCTTATTAGCGATTCAACCACTTATCAGGATTCGATTGATCAGGCATCAGCGGATACTGATAAATCCTTTGCGCTTCAAATGAAAAGCCGCGAGCGCGACACCCTTTGGCAAATTGACGGCGCATTGAGGCGAATTGAAGACGGACATTTTGGGTCCTGTGAGAAATGTGAAGACGCTATCACCGAGGCAAGAATTTGGGCGTTTCCCTTCACCACACTTTGCATCGAATGCAAGGCTGAGGTAGAGTCCGAACAACATCGGTTCCCCGGCCGGGCTTAAGCCAGTGGTTTCCCGGGGTGCCCGGTAATCCAATGAGCGGAGGCAAGCACTGTGGCGATACCTAGGGCTACGAAGTCAGGAAAAATCCGTAAAGCGGTTATTCCAGCGGCGGGGATGGGCACGCGATTTCTTCCAGCGACCAAAGCGATTCCCAAGGAAATGATCCCGATTGTCGATGTCCCCATGATTCAACATATCGTCGAAGAGGCGGTACGGTCGGGTATTGAGGATATTATCTTGATCACCGCGCGCCACAAGGAGGCCATTGAAAACCACTTTGACTCGAACTATGAGCTTGAAGATACGATGGATAAACGTGGCAAGGCTGAGTTGGCCGAACTTTCGCGAAGGATTGGCGGTCTTTGCAATCTGATTTCGATTCGCCAAAAAAATCCCATGGGTCTGGGTCATGCTGTTTTGTGTGCCGAGCCCGCGATCGGCCGTGAGCCCTTTGCCGTTCTTCTGGGCGACGATTTGATCGATAGCGAAATTCCCTGTACGCGCCAGCTTTTGGATATCTTTGAGCGTGAGGGGGATTCGGTTGTGGGCGTGATGGAAGTGCCGGAGGCCGAGGTCAATAAATATGGCATCGTGGGTGGAAAAATGCTCAGCTCGCGCCTGATGCAAGTGGACCACTTGGTTGAAAAACCGCCGGTCGGAAAAGCGCCCTCCCGTTTTGCGATTCCGGGGCGGTATGTGCTCAATGCTTCGATTTTTGACTGCCTTCGTGAAACTCGGCCCGGAAAAGGGGGCGAAATTCAGCTCACCGATGCATTACAGCTTCTTGCTCAACGCGAAAGGCTTTTGGCCTATCAATACGAAGGAATTCGCTATGATACCGGCGATCGTTTGGGCTTTATCGATGCAACGCTCGCTTTTGCCCTCAAGCGTCCAGAACTCGCCAATGGAGTTCGTGAGCTGATGAGAAAGCACTTAGGATGAAAGCGGTTGGCTTCCTTTTTCTTGGGGTCTCTCTTGGGTTTTTTCAGTTTGTTGGGGTTACTCCCGCGTGGGGGTACATCCCCCCCTCGGCCTTTATTTTGAAGTCACTGGCCGCCAAACATACTCATCTCAAAGGTGTACGAATTCGAACCGTAGTCAATGCGATGGAGGGTGACCGGCCCGGAATCGCCCGCATGAAGACGCTCACCTATCTGAATCCCCAAACCGGGGTGATTCGGGCTTACGCCTTGAGCGAATCTAATCACAAGCTTTTTGCCATTGAACGAAGAACTGAGAACGCCACTTTGGCCGATGCCATCTTGTTTTGGTCTCATTCCCGAAATATCGCGCTCGCCCTGAAGGCGAAGGGAATTTCGGTGCGAACCGAAGAGTCTGAAACAGAGATTGAACAACAATTCCTGGCACGCTTGGGCTCCACCATCGCTTGGGTGCTTGGAAAAGAAAGCAAAGAGGGCAAAGAGCCTCAACTCTGGGTGGAAAAGGACACTTTTTTGCCTTTGCGGCTGCTCGTGAGTAACGGCGGCGAGGAGGGTCTGGTCGATATTCAGTTTCAAAATCAAAAATATTACCGTGAATTTCCCTTTCCGCGCCTAATCTCAGTTTCTAAAAACAAGAATGTGATTTTGAAAGATGAGGTTCAAGACGTCTCAATCACGTTCGATGCGGCCGAATTCAAAACCGCACTCGCCCCCGGGTTGACGGAGGCGGGGCGGCTGGCTTCCGATGAAGTTCGGGAGCTCATCAAAAAATATTTCGATTTTGTCCGATAAAGACTCTTGATGTCGACAGACCTTTTTTCACAGAATGCCCCAGCTCTGACTCATTTCGTGAATGTGGCGATTCCCCGTCCGGTTGACGGGCTTTTTACTTATGGACTCAACGCCGAAATGGCCGCCCAGGTGCAAGTCGGGGGATGGGTCAAGGTACCGTTTGGTCGAAAGACTATCCATGCCTTTGTGGTAGAGCCTCCCTTTGAGGTGGATTCCGAAAAGGCCAAGGCTTCTCCCATTGCCGAGGAGAAGCTCAAGACCGTGTTGGAGGTGGGCGATGGCGGGGCCCCCATTTTTTCGGCTGAAATTCTTGAACTCTGTCGTTGGGCTCAGAGTTACTACGGCTCGCCCTTAGGTGAGGTTCTCCATTGTGCCGCGCCGCCCGCGGCGATGGGCTTGAGAAGCACGCGGCGCGAGGCCCGTAAATTAAAGTTTGAGCCCGCTGCGGCAGTGTTTAAGCATGCCTTGACCGAGGCGCAATCCACTGCCTTGGCTTTGCTCGAAGAAGCGCGGAAATCTGGGAAAAATACGCAAACTACGCGTGCCAATGTGATGCTTCTTCACGGCGTGACGGGCAGTGGAAAAACCGAGCTCTATGCGGAGCTGGCTCGGCGCACCCTTGCCGAGGGCAAAGGTGTTTTGCTTTTGGTTCCTGAAATTGCACTCACCTCACAACTCCATCGCCGTTTTGAGGAGGGGCTGGGTGTGCCCGTGGGCCTTTGGCACTCGGCCGTGGCTGACGGCAAAAGGCGCGATCAGTTGGCGGCGCTCAGGACGGGAGAATTACGGGTTGTCGTGGGCGCACGCTCGGCTGTATTTGCGCCGGTCGAAAATTTGGGTTTGATTGTTATCGATGAGGAGCATGATTCTACGTATAAGCAGGAGGATCGGGTCAGATATCATGCCCGGGATCTTGCGATTGTCCGGGCTAAAATGAATGGGGCTTTCGTGGTTTTGGGGTCGGCCACTCCGAGTCTTGAAACGCGCGAGCGGGTGCGCGAGGGCCGATATGGCATCGCGACCCTCAAGGAACGCATTGCCGTGGGCGGTTTGCCACACATTGAGATCGTGAATCTTTGCGAAGAAGAACGAGTCGAAAACACGCAGGCGCCTTTAGCTAAAAAAACACTCCAGGTTCTTCAAGAAACGCTTGCGGCGGGCGAACAAGCGATGGTTTTTTTAAATCGACGGGGTTTCGCGGCTTTTTTGGTCTGCCAAGAGTGCGGTGATGTGACTGGGTGTCCGAATTGTTCCATTTCATTGACGGTTCATCGAAAAAGGGGCCTTTTGATTTGTCATGTTTGCGGACATCAAGAACGGCTGCCGGATTTTTGTTACAAATGCCAGGGCACGACGCTATTGCCCATGGGCGCGGGCACTGAAAGTTTAGAGGAAGAGCTTCCAAAATGGGTGGAAGGGGTCGTGCCGCTTCGGTTGGATCGCGATCAAGTCACCAGCCAAAAGCGCTTGGAAAAAATTTTGGAGGACTTTCGCGAACGTCGCGCCAACGTGCTGCTGGGGACCCAAATGTTGGTTAAGGGGCACGACTTTCCGGGCGTGACCTTGGTGATCGTGATCTTGGCGGACGCCCTGTTTCGATGGCCGGATTTTCGCGCACCTGAAAGGGCTTTTCAGGTTCTCAAGCAAGTATCCGGGCGAGCGGGCCGAGGAGATCGCCCCGGGAGAGTGCTCATTCAGACCTTTGATCCGGATCATGTGGTGCTGCAAGCCGTCAGCGGCATTTTGCCCGAAGATCAGTTTTTGGAAGGGGAGCGGGAGTTGCGACAGGCGTTGGGCTATCCTCCTTTCGGCAGAATGCTGCGTCTGCGATTCGAAAGCGCCGAGACGGCGGAGGCGCGAGCGCACGCTGAAGCCGTGGCGACCGTCTTACAGACCCTTCAAACTGAGGGGCGTTATGAAGTTTTGGGGCCCAGTGAGGCGGTTTTGGAAAGAGCGAAAGGGATTTATCGTTGGGATGTATTAATTAAGGCTACTCAAGTGGGGGCGATTCAAAAGGCAATGTCAATGGCTCGTGACCTTTGTACGCGGAATCGATGGTCTTATATCGTGGATGTTGATCCGGTGGGGGGATAGCGTCTACATTTTGACGGTCATAATAAATGCGGTGTCTGAATTCTTACTGTAAACTAGTTGAATGAGCACTCCATCCAGCAAAGTTAAAACTGATAGGGAACAAGGCAAGCTCAGCCGCGCTCGAAAAAACGCCGAGCTTCAGGCCGAATACGCCGAAAAGGCGCAGCGGTTGGCGCTGCTTCGGCGCCGAATTTTTTTGGCCCAATCAGGGGTCCATGCTTTTCAGCAAAACCAGATTCCTTTAGCGGTCAAAAGCTTTCTTGCGTACCTTCGGATTTTGGAGGATTGGAAAGGCGTCGGCGAGGGTAAACTGACTCCCGCCCTCTTTGATCCCAAGTTAGATGTCTCGGAGTTGCTGCTCATTTCGGGGGTCTATTGGGACTTGGCGCGTCTGTATGATCGTACTAAGTCTCCCGAGAAGCAGAACCTATTCAATATCTACCTTCAAAAATACATCCTGTTTTCAAGGGGCATGCGTTTTGAACCCGTTGCCGCGGAAACCCTCCGTAAATACATCGCCAACGACAAATGCTTGCATGTCGCAGAATTCAAAGCGGCCTACCGGGCGATGGGTGGAAAATCGACGTGTTTTGTCGCCACGGCATTGATGGACGTCTGCGATCCTGAAACCCTCGTTACGCTGCGTTCTTTTAGAGATGAGCAATTAGCGCGCTCCGAGCCAGGGCGGGCGTTTATTCGCTGGTATTACCGACATGGCCCTCGCTTAGCGGATTGGACTGAGGTACAGCGTCCTGTGGTGCGCAAGGTCTTAGGCTTCGGGTTGGATGTCATCGCTCAACGGCTGCAAAAGCTAGTGTAACAACGTCCCTATTCGTTCTGGATGCCACGAAAACTGGCCATCAGCCCAATTGGGCCAAAAGGACAACCAAATCAATATTGCTCGGCCTTTGACGTTTCTGAGCGGCACAAATCCCCAAAATCGGCTGTCATTTGAGAAATCTCGGTTGTCGCCCATCACAAAGAGGCTCTCTGGCGGAATCGTGACTGGACCGTTGTTTTCACCCATGGCCGTGTTTTTTTCGAGCATAATCTGGTGATCGGTCGAGTCGAGGTGTTCGACATAGAGATCGAGGCTTGCAGAGCTGTATTTTGGGTCGTCCAAAGACTTAAATACCCGCTCTGCAACGTCCAGAGACGCGCGGTCGCGCGGAACTTGTTGCTTATTGATGTAAAGAACCTTGTTTCGGATTTCGACCGTGTCACCCGGGACTCCGATGACACGTTTGATATAGTAGATCGACTCATCCTTGGGAAACATGAAAACGATGATGTCCCCTCTTTTTGGGGGGGCCCGTTCGATCAGATAGATCGGTTTGCTCGTAATGAGGTCGGAAAAGGGAATTTTGAAGCCATAGGCAAATTTATTGACGAATATATGATCACCGATCAGGAGAGTCGGGATCATTGAGCCTGAAGGGATCTTAAAGGCTTCGATGACGCTGGAACGAATCACAAAAACCAAGAGAAAGGCTAAACCGAGAGAGAGAAAGTTCTCGAGTAGCCATCGGGCCTTGGCTTTTGGGGCATTGGGAGCGTTGCCGTCTGTCATAAATTCCTAACTTTTTGGGTTTTTGGATACTCCCAAAAGGATAACCCTTAAAGTTCACGTTCTGGAAGGCAAAAAGATAGTGTAAGCTTGAGCTTGCGTGCGAACACTGGACCGATATGTCGCTGGAATATTTCTGAAGAACTTTTTACTGGGAGTGGTGGCTCTGACCGCGCTCTTCATGTTTCAAGCTCTATTGGGGGATTTGCTGGACCATAGTTATCGAGCAGAGCAGGTACTCTTTTACCATTTGCTCGATTTGCCCCAAGTCCTGGTGCAAATGGCTCCTCCTGCGGTTTTGATGGGGACCGTGATGACTTTGTCGGGCCTTTCGCGCACCAATGAGCTCACCGCGTGCATGGCGATTGGGGTGGGGGTGAGTCGTCTGGTGAGCCTGATTCTTTCGATGGTTTTGATCATTTCTTGCTTCATGTTGGTGATTCAGGATCGGATAATGCCGCCCACTTTTCGAAAGCAAACGACCTACAAGCATCGGGTCATGGATAAGAAGACCGATTTTTTTCTGGATATTAAGCAAGACAAAATTTGGTATCGGTCGCAAAATCTGATTTACAACCTTCAAAGCTTTGACCCTAAAGCCAAGACGATTTATGGAATGGCCGTCTATACTTTTGACAAAAGTTTTCAGTTGGTTCAGGTCGTTGATGCCGAAAGAGCGGAGTATTCTCCCCAGGGTTGGCGTCTCATGAATGGAACGCTTTCGGTTTTCACCCAGGAAGATCCCTTTCCAGTCACAGAGCGGTTTAAGGAAAAAACCCTACAGATTAACGAAACCCCTAAGGATTTTCAGGAAATTGAAAAAGAAGTGAAGGGCTTAAGACTCAAGGAATTGTACCATTATATCCAACGTGTCAAGGCCGCAGGTGCGGACACCAAAAGGTATGAAGTCGATTTTCACTCCCGAATTAGCTTGAGCTTTATTCCTTTAGTGATGTGTTTCTTGGGAGTTCCTTTCTCTTTGCGTGGCCGTCGCGAGGGGAGTCTCTCCAAGGATCTAGGTCTTTGTTTGGGTGTGACTTTTTTCTATTGGCTTTTTTACTCAATCGGATTATCTCTTGGAACCAATGGTGCGTTACCGCCTTGGCTCGCCGCATGGCTTCCAAGCACGATCTTCGTAGCCTTGGCGGTAACGCTCATTGCTCGCCAGCGAAAATAATCCTGAAATGCAAATTTCCTAAAAAAATGGCCAAGCTTAAGATCTTCACATTTCCCGACCTCGTTCTGGCCAAAAAGGCAGCACCTATTCAACGTGTTGAAAAGGATTTGCATCAGCTTGCCGACAATATGTTGGAAACAATGTATTATGCGCCCGGTGTTGGGTTAGCCGCTAATCAAGTGGGGATTCTTCAGCGAATTCTCGTCATCGATACTGACTACGAGTGCGAAGAGCTACCCGAAGGCGAGGAGCCCCCGGTAGGCGTTGAGGTCGTTGGCGGCGGAATTCTCAAAAACCGCAGGCCGCAGATCATTATTAATCCCGAAATGATTCATCGAGAAGGCAGTATTTTGTTCAGCGAAGGTTGTCTTTCGGTGCCCGAATATAACGCCGAAGTGAAACGCGCTGAAAAAATCAAAATTCAATATCAGAATATCGACGGATTGACCCTAACGCTTTCGGCGGAGGGACTGCTAGCGATCGCCATTCAGCACGAGATGGATCATTTAGACGGCAGGCTTTTCATCGATCGGTTAAGTCCCCTTAAGAAAGAGATGGTGAGGAAGCGTCTCTTAAAAGAGCGTGAAGAACGCGAGTCGGAAGAGGATTTCTAATCCGTGAATCAAAGATTGCGCGTCGTCTTTATGGGAACTCCTGACTTCGCCGTTCCCGCACTCGAGGCGGTTCAAGCCGTTCACGATGTTGTCGCGGTTTACACTCAACCGGATCGTCCAGTGGGGCGCGGTTTGGATTTGCGCGCTTCTCCCGTTAAGGTGAGGGCACTTGCCCTTGGCCTTCCCGTTCATCAACCTGATAAATTGAGCTTACCCGGTGAATTTGAGCGGCTCCAGGCCTATCGGCCAGAGGTCATTGTGGTAGTGGCGTACGGTCAAATTTTGCGTAAAAATCTTCTCGAGCTTCCTCGTTTGGGATGTATCAATATTCATTCCTCACTTTTGCCGAGATGGCGTGGGGCAGCTCCCATTCAGTGGGCGATCTTGGGTGGCGATGCTGAAAGCGGCGTAAGCACGATGCATTTGGTCGAAAAATTAGATGCGGGCGATGTCTTGATGCAGGCCAGAACGCCCATTGGGCCGCATGACACTGCGGGAATTCTTCATGATCGCTTGATGAACTTGGGCGCTGCACTTCTATTGCCCACTTTGGCGGGGCTAGCCGATGGTTCTCTTCGTGGACAAGTCCAAGATGAATCTCTGGTCACCTATGCGGCCAAGTTAACCAAGGAAATGGAAGCGTTCGATCCAACCCAAACCGCAATGGTCTTGGATCAACGGGTGCGAGCGCTGAACCCTTGGCCGGGCACGAGTGTTTGGGTCGCGGGCGCTGCGGGGACACCGCCTCATCGGCTTAAAGTAAGGCGGGCTGTGCCTCGGTTGGATTTGAAGGGTCGCCCCGGCGAAATCTTCGAAAAAGCGGGCATGTTGCTTTTTGGAACGGTGTCGGGTTCGCTTGAGCTTATTGCAGTTCAGTGGGATGGTAAGAAAGAAGTGGATGCGATCGGGTTTTTGAATGGTCTTCAAGGCCGCGGACAAAAGCTGCCCCTTCAAACGGTTCCTTGCCCGCACTCATAGGGTCTTGCCCGAGGAGATTTGGCTTTTATGCTCATCGCACCTTCAATTTTATCAGCGAACTTTTCAAAGCTTGGTGCTGAAATTCAGGAAGTCGAAAAGGCCGGCGCCGATTGGATTCACGTCGATGTGATGGACGGCCATTTTGTGCCCAATCTAACCATCGGTCCGCTCATTGTTGAGGCGATCCGGCCATTGACGAAGCTCCCTTTGGATTGCCATCTTATGGTATCCAAGCCCGAAGATTGGGTGGTCCCCTTTGCCAAAGCAGGCGCTAACGTCATTACGGTTCACGCCGAGGCGACGGTGCATCTCGATCGCCTGGTTCATCATATCAGGGCACAAGGGTGTCAGGCCGGAGTAGCGGTCAATCCCGGGACCCCAATGATGGCGCTGGAAGAAGTTTTGCCAATCGTAGATCTCGTCTTGGTGATGAGCGTGAACCCTGGATTCGGTGGCCAAAAGTTTATTGAATCGACACTTCGAAAGGTCGAGTGGCTCGTTAAGCGCCGCGCGGAGTTGAACTTGAAATTTTTAATTCAAATCGATGGCGGCATTAAGGCCGAAAACGTCGCACGAGCGCGGCAGGCTGGAGTGGATTGCTTTGTCGTAGGGTCCGCGATTTTCAATACGAAGGACCGTCCGCAGGCTATTCAGCGACTTCGAAGTTAGGGTGTTAGTTCCGCCGTCAGTTGTTCGAGCAAATTTGTGGGTTTTTGATAAAATTTACCCTCTTTGATCAAATCTTGTATGGCAAGAAGGGTCTGCGTTTTGACTTTGATAAAATGGGCCTTAAAAAAGGCCTCCAGGGGCAAGGGCGTGAGGTGAGGAGCGAGTTGGAGCAATGCATGAACGAAAGTGCGCAGTCCAAACCGAAACTGAAATGGAACTCGAGCCCCTTGTTTGGCCGCAACGATTTCCATCGCTTGTTGTGCGGCCTGGAGCATTTTATCAAATTTTGGGCTGTGACGGAGTTTTTTAAAACTCCATTCCTCGGCTTCTAAGACCGCCAATAACACCATCAGCGTGGCCGCGCCGAAGGCGACTTCGCGAGTGACATCGTTTCGGACGGTGGAGCACATCCCCCCGCGGCTGAGGAGCTTGGCGACCGGTTCGGCGCGCCCTTTTGGGCTAAAGGGAGTTTTGGAGAGAGGAGGAAACCAAAAGGCGGTTCCGGGGGTGGGCACTGTCTCGCTGGCAAGAGGCGCGTGGTAGCTGATCAAGGAAATCGTTCCAAAAATCAGCTGGTCGGTCGGCAAAAACCGTTCTAGGTATTCGCGGTCATTGAGGCTCGGTTGGAGGGAAACGACCGGAGTTTTGCCAATCACTTGCGAAAAATCGGCCAGCCATTCTTGTTCTTTTTGAAGGGGCCTCAAGCCGGCCGATGACATACAAAAAATCACATAGTCCCAAACTTGACAGCGAACTTGCTCGAGGTCGGTCAGGACGTCAAATCCTGCAAAATGAACCGGTTGTACGCGAGGTTTCGGGCGATTGAGAGGATAGAGTTCGAAGCCCCTGCGGGTTTCTTCGGCATGTTTTTCGCGAACAAAATAAGAAACCGAGGCGCCCGCCTTTTGAAGGGTGTAGCCGTAAACTTGTCCGACTGCGCCCGCACCTACTAAAAGAATTTTCACTTTTGGTCCTCCGGTTGTATTTTCGTGGACGGCCGCTTCAAAAATGGAGGTCGGTCCCGTTTGGTTTTGGTGTTGCAATAATCGTGAATGAGCGTTTGTTCGAGCTGTTCATCGGTGTGCCCTCGATTTTCCAGGTAGAGCCAGAGAGATTCTACTAGCTTTTGCAAAGCGATCCCGTGGCCTTGGGGATGACGGAGGTGGAGGTAGTCTGTTAAGCGGTCGAACTCCCTAAAGTGTGAAGGGACGCCTTCAAAAAGCAATTGGAGGGTCTTTTCAAAATCGCCACTGTTGGCGATCAGGTCCCAATAATGCGCAAAACGCGCCATTTTCTGAATCGTCGCGTAGTTCATGGTTTTGGTGCTCAGGACCGTATAGGGCGGGTAGTCTTGATAGATCATTTCCCATTCTTGATCGTGGCGGATAATCGGGGTTCCGCGAAGACGTTTGAGGATCCCCACTTGAATTTCGTCGGGCTTCAATGCCCTCAAAGCGTCAAAACTAGCGGCAAACGTCTCTAACGTCTCACCCGGTAGTCCCGCGATGAGGTCCGCATGAAGATGGACCTGGGTTTGGGTGGTCAGAAATTCAAAATTCTCTCGGATTTTTTCATCATTTAAAGTGCGCGAAATCCGCCTTGTCACGTCCGGCGTCCACGTTTGAATGCCCACTTCAAACTGCAAAGATCCCTGGGGGAATTGGGCAATGAGTTCTCGAAGTTCAAGAGGAAGTCGATCCGGCACCATTTCAAAGTGCAAAAACAAGCCCAGTGAAATTCGATCTAAGAAGAAACGGAGAATCTGGACGCTGGTCGATATTTTTAGATTAAAAGTCCGATCGCCGAACTTGAAGCGGCGCGCTCCACGCTCCAAAAGCTTCGACATTTCGGATAAAAAAAGATCGATATCAAAATTTCTAACCGCCTGATCCAGGGAGGAAAGGCAATACTCACATCGATAGGGGCAACCGCGAGACGCCTCTACGTAGAGGATCCGGTGGCGAATATCCTCGTCCGTGTAAAAGACATAGGGAAGCTTGACTTGGGAAAGATCTGGTAGCGGTGCGGCGAGGGTTTTAAGTTCGGGCCAAATCAAATTTTCGAGATATTTTGAGCAAATTTCTGCAAAGAGCAGATCGCCTTCACCTTGAATGGTAAGATCAGCTAGGCCGCAAAGCTCTTGTTCTGCGGTTTCGTGGCTGACTTCAGGTCCACCCAGAACAACCTTAATACCGGGTCTAATTCGTTTGATCAAAGCCACCACATCACGAGTCTGTCGGGTATTCCAAATCGAGACACTCAAACCAACGATCATGGGGTCCTGCGCCAGGATGGCCTCGACCACATCCCTGGGGTTTTGGGCGATGGTAAATTCCAAAATCTTGGCTTCCTGTTGGTAGGGGCCCAGATTGGCATAAAGATAGCGCAGGCCAAAGGCGCAGTGGGGGTATCGGGCATTGAGGGTAGCTAAGAGGATTTTAGGCATGTCTTCACTTTCGCAATGGCTCCTGGCGCGCTATAAGCGAGTTTATGGCACATCTCCTTTTAGGTCAAAAGCCCCTGACGCTCGAAAATGTTCGCGAAGTCGCCACCGAAAACCGTAAGGTGTCTCTTTCTCCTGCGGCGGTCAAAAAAATCGAGCGCGCTCATAAATTTCTAGCCTCCAAAATCAAACAAGGCGATGTCCTTTATGGAGTGAATACCGGTTTTGGCTTGATGTCCAATGTTCGTATACCAGATTCTGATATTGAGACTTTGCAATACAACCTGCTGCGATCGCATGCTTGCGGAACTGGCGACTATCTTAAAGACGAATATGTTCGAGCCATGATGCTACTGCGCGCCAATGCCCTTGCGATCGGGCATTCGGGTGTGAGTCTTAAGTTGGTAGAGCAGATCTTGGCGCTCCTGAATCGTGGCATTCATCCGCTGATTCCCGAGCAGGGGTCGGTCGGTGCAAGTGGGGATTTGGCGCCGCTTTCGCACCTTGCATTGGTTTTAATTGGGGAAGGGCGCGCGCGCGTCGCAAAATCAAATGGCCGTGTGGTCATTGGAAGCGAAGCGCTTAAGCTTGCAGGGCTTAAACCGCTGCGGCTGGGACCTAAAGAAGGTTTGGCTCTCATCAACGGCACTCAGTTTATGTCGGCTATCGGGACGCTCACGTTGCTCGATGCTGAACACTTGGCGGATGTTGCTGAGGCCGCCGGTGCGATGACGGTTGAGGCGCTTCGTGGGACTGAGACCGCCTTTGAATCCGAAATTCACGCGGTACGTCCCCACCCAGGTCAGGTTTTGGCGGCCAAGCATATGCGAAGCCTTCTGCTGAGTGGTGGCGGAAAAAGTGAGATCGCTCAGAGTCATGAAGGTTGTGGAAAAGTTCAGGATCCTTACAGCTTGCGTTGCATCCCCCAAGTCCATGGGGCTTCGCGGGATACCTTGGCTTTTGTTCGACAGATTTTGGAGCGGGAAATTAATTCGGTGACGGATAATCCCTTGGTTTTTCCAGCCGAGAAAAAAATTCTTTCAGGTGGAAATTTTCATGGCCAGATCATCGCGATTGGGATGGATGCGCTTTCGATTGCAGTCGCTGAATTGGGGAGTATTTCTGAACAACGAATTGAGAAATTGATCAATCCGGTGATTTCTGATCTTCCTGCGTTTTTAACCAGTCAGGGTGGCCTGAATAGCGGCTTCATGATTGTGCAAGTGGCAGCGGCTTCGATCGTTTCAGAGAACAAAACTTTGTGTCATCCCGCGAGTGTGGATTCCATTCCTACGTCCGCTGACAAAGAAGATCACGTCAGTATGGGCGCGTGGGCGGCTGTCAAAGCCTCACGAGTACTCGTGAATGCTCGCCGGGTTTTAGCCATGGAGCTTTTAGCCGCGGCACAGGGTTTGGGTTTTTTAAGGCCGCTTCGAACCTCGGCAGTTTTGGAACAGGTGCTTCGACAAATTCGCAAGCATGTCCCTTTTGCCGATGGCGATCGATCCTTTCATGATGACATTCAGTTTCTAGAGGCGATGATTAAATCCCGGGATTTGGCGCCATTTTTGGCGGAATGTTTTGAGGATTAATTTTAGGATCTGAAAGGCGAAATTTTCCGCGCTTTAGGAATTCGGTTTGACGCATTAAATCGATTCCGGTGGATTGGGCCATTGCGACAATCAGGGGCAAGTTATTCGAGGATAGGTCCGTGGCAAGATTAACCACTTCTAGTAAACACGCATCGCGAGCGGAGCGCGACGAAAACTGTTGCGTGAACTCCAACCCTTGGGCCACGGTGAGACTGTTCTTTCGTCCAAGGTATTTGACCCCCTCCAAGCGAAGTCCATCCCGCAAAGGGTCGCCGAGCGCCTCGGCCACTAGCTCCATGAGGGGTGCCGTCCCAAAATCGGGAAGTTTTTCATAAATCTGCGCTGCAGCGCCGATCTGGCTTTCAGCAAGATAGAGTGATTTGAAGATCTCTTTGGCTTCCGCCTGTGTCAGGTTTTGGACTGAAGGGAGTGTGGATTGAATGACTTGGTCGCGAGTGGGGCCCAGAGGAATAGCCTGCACGAGGTCCACCCACTGAAGTCCGGTGACGGGTCTGGCGCGATTGATCAAAATCGGCGCGGTGGTCAGGATGACCATAGGATCCGTGAGCAGAGCGATCAGCTTGCGTGCGTCGCTCACGCTGAGTTCTTTGAGTAAGGGGACCGCGCCTACGAGTAAATCATCCAGACCTCTTCCGGGTGGAAAGGGCTTCGCAAAATGAAAAAGGACCGCAGCCGAGAGGTTCGCGGCGGACTGGAATTCGTCCAGTGCAAGATGGCTGGCCGAGCGTTCATCGTGCTTTTCATGGGCGATTTTGAGTAATTCTAGGCGTTCGTTAGAATTTTCAGGGGGATATCGGGTGAGGTAAAAATCAAGGGCTTCGCTGGTGGGAGCGGTAGCGGGTAAGCTCATTTGGAGGAGCCTTCGCGCGGCTTGGGCATTGAGGTCGGTGATTTTCGGAAGGGCGGTGACCAACATTTGGTTGGCAATCGGAGCAAAGGTTCGAGCAAGTTTGAGATTATTGTCGACGTTTTTCTTCTGCGTTGGCTTGAGGGCCGTAGGTTGAATGGCCACCACAGTGGCTACAAGTTCGATGCGTTCCGAGGTCCTGGCGTTGAAGTACACGGCGTCGAGCAACATCTGGAGGTGCGACAAATCGATTACTGTGGCTTGTTCGACTAATGCCAAAAGATCTTTGTGATAATTTTCGGTTGCCGTGGCGAGGTTCCGTAATTGTTCAAGGGTATTGTCTATATCCGTCGAGTTCAGGATGGCCTCGGGATGGGAAAATACCGACGAAAGAGCGACATATTCAATGTCGGCCGGCGCCGCAGCCGGAAGAGTGATGCTTCGCCCGATCGTGGTGGAAGGCAGTGTTCCGCGGGCTCCGAGTTTGAGGGTGATGCGAAGACCTTTGCGAGCCTTGGTGCGAAGCCCCTCAAATTCTGCGCCTTTGTAAGTTCGAAGAAGCAGGCCTTCAGCCGAGAGGACTTGAAACGAGGTCATCGCCAAATTTTGTTTTTCTCGACTCATGTAAAATGGAAACGCAAAAGAGCCGTTAAAACTCCATGCTTTTTCTACTTTTGAGGGGGGACCAGGCGTCGCATCGAAAGGAGCATAGGTGGCGTGAAGAAGTGTAGCGGCCGCAAGATTGTTGGATTGAATCACCCGAATTTCGATTTCACCTCCTGCCATGGCTAGGAGGCTAGGAGCTGCTGGCGCTTTTGGTGTTTGGTCGAAAGATTGAGATTCCTCGTTATCACTTGAAACCGGAGGAAGCGCGGGTGGTTTTGGCAGCGTTTGCCCATGGTCGTAGTAAACGGGAGGCGCCGGTGGATCGGAGTGGCAAGCCGATAGCAGGCCGATGAGGGAACAGGCCCAGAGAAGGAGAAGGCAGAGATGATGGGGCCTGTTAACGAGACTCATACCCTCGATCGGACCGCGTATTTTTATTTACCCATGGCTTTATTGAGCGCCTGTTCCTGACATGTTGTGATCGCATCAAGGTCGGCCTTTGTAACATTCACCGTGAAATTTTGCTTGATAACATACACACCATTGCTCTGCTTTTCCATCGTTTCAGTGGTGATTGGGTAATCACGGCTTTCAAACTGTTTCACGCAACTGGTAAGAATATTTTTGGTGAGTGCATCTCGGACGTCTGGGGAATAGGAAGACAACTGGTTTTCGATAAGCAGTCCAATGGAACCTGTAATTTTAAGGGTACCTGTCGGCTGTAATTGTGTACTGGTGATATTGACATAGAACTCTTCGTAAAATGCTCCATCTGTGCCCACTGTGGTGGTTGTGGTCTCATTTATAACTTGATCATCGAGCCGACCTTGGAAAGCAATTTGAGCGTTCGGTAGTGGCGTGATTCCATCAGCCTGTAACAGCTTTCCTTGAACGCCTACATCACCAGAAAAACCACAGGCACCTAATCCTAAGGCAATTGTCGTGCAAATGGTGCTAGTAAAAAGTCTATTTTTCCAATTTAGAGTCTTCATGTTTTTCTCCAGGTACAGAATTTTTGATTTTATCTTCAAACAGGGCGCAAAATAGCGGTATTGACGCGTCGTGTCAAGTTATTGCTTGCATAACTAGTAACTATCGAATTGCCTCAAAATATCCGTCACTAAGACGCGGTGCGCAAATATGGTGGGATTGCCTGGTAAATCATATCCGCGCTACTTGGGGGAGTCGGGTACTATTAAAGTGCTTAGATTTAATAAGTTACA